>JALSOQ010000030.1 GCA_026986375.1 Archaeoglobaceae archaeon | reverse complement strand
CCGGTGCCAAGAATGATTTACGGTTACGAATTCGACGGATTCCACCATCACGTCGAAACCGCGAAGCTAATGGCGAAGCTACTTCTGGGCAAGCTAACGCCGAAAGCTAAGGAGGTCTTGGAATACATGGGCAACTTCAGCTACGTTAAGCCAGAGTTCGACTACAACCACAACGGAGTTATAGATTTCTTGGACGTTCTCTTAGCCAACCACTAAAATTTTTTATTATTTTATCAGAAATCTCGCCGGTTCTATCCACTCGCTCCTGCACTTCGGACACCTGCTAACCTTCGGTTTTTCGAAAACGAATCCGCACTTCCTGCACTGCGGAGGTATCATTACGAGCTCAAGTCCCTTCCTCCTCAGGACTTTGGCGGCCTTCATTATCGCGGAATATACGTCGTTCTCCCTGCCCGGCTCTAACCCCAAAACGTTGCAGATCTCTCTCGCGGTCAACCCTTCTCTATGCTTGAGGAGAACATCTATCACGTCCTCCACGAGCGCCATAGTTCGATTTAGCAACAGATATAAAATATGCCGTGCCACCTCGAAGCATGGCGAAGATATACTACGACTCGGACGCGGATCTTAAGTTTTTGGAGGATAAGACAGTCGCTATATTGGGTTACGGAAATCAGGGAAGGGCACACGCGTTGAACTTGAAGGATTCCGGCGTGAACGTAATAGTCGGATTATACAGACAGAGTAGGAGCTGGAAAAAGGCAGAAAACGACGGATTGAAGGTTTTAGAGGTTGAGGAGGCAGTTAAAGAGGCGGACGTCGTGATGTTCCTGATTCCGGACATGGTTCAGCCCGAAGTTTACAGGAGGTTCGTAAAGGATAACTTGGAGGAGGGGAACATGCTCATGTTCGCCCACGGATTCAACATCCACTACAACCAGATAGTCCCTCCGGAATGGGTGGACGTAACGATGGTAGCTCCGAAGAGCCCGGGGCACTTGGTCAGGAGGATGTTCGTCGAAGGCAAGGGAGTTCCGGCGCTTGTAGCTGTCCATCAGAACTACACCGGAAAGGCCTTAGAGATAGCCTTAGCGTATGCGAAGGCGATAGGTTGCACGAGGGCCGGAGTGATAGAGACGACTTTTAAGGAGGAAACGGAAACAGATCTCTTCGGGGAGCAGGTGGATCTATGCGGTGGAGTTACCGAGCTCATAAAGGCGACGTTCGAAACCCTCGTGGAAGCCGGATATCAGCCCGAAGTGGCTTACTTCGAAGCTCTGCACGAACTAAAGCTAATAGTCGATCTGATATACGAGGGAGGACTGATGAAGATGTGGAACGCCGTTAGCGAGACGGCGAAGTATGGAGGACTCACGAGGGGGAAGAGGATAATAAATGAGAGCGTTAGGGAGGAGATGAGAAAAATCTTGAAGGAGATACAAACGGGAGAGTTTGCGAGAGAGTGGATATTGGAGAATCAGGCCGGAAGACCCGTTTACAACAAATTGCTCGAAATGGAGAGCGAGCATTTGATAGAGAAGGTCGGAAAAGAGCTAAGGAAGATGATGCCTTGGCTTAAGGAGGACTGACTCGGCACCAAAAGGATTTTAAACCTACTCGATTATACCTCTTTTCGAGCTCCGGTGGTGTAGCCCGGCCAATCATACCGGCCTTTCGAGCCGGTGACCCGGGTTCAAATCCCGGCCGGAGCACTTTTTCAAAATTTCAACGACTCCTTCGAATGTGAACTCATCGGGCATCAAAGCTTTAACTCCATAGTTTTCGAGGACCTTCTTGGTCGGCGGACCTATCGCAATTACGATCCTGCCCCTGAGCTTTTCCAGAACATAATCGAGCATCTTCATCTTTTTTGCAAGCTCGAAGAAGCTCTCGACCATCATACTGCTCGAAAAGACGATGGCATCGAAATCCATCGACTCGATGAACCTCTTCTGTATTTCTCCGTGCTCGAATTCTATTCCGTAAAGAACGACCTCCTCGACGTTCGGTAGCTTCAGCAGAATCGGATCTCCCTTGTCACTTCTGACGATCGCAACCCTCTTATCCTTCAATTCGTCCTTGAACTCTTCGTAGAGGGTTTTGGAATCGAACTTCGATGGAATTTTAGGATTAATGCCGGCGGATTTCAGTATCTCGGCAGTCTTTTTCCCGATTGCTATGACGTAATCGTGCCTGAATCCGTGCTCGATCAAGATTCTCGCCGAAGTCTGGCTCGTGACTATCACGGCGTCGAAATCCTTCAGATCACTTATTTTGGCGATACCTTCCTCTTTGGGAACGATTCTGAGGAAGGGGACGGCCACAACATCGAAACCTTCCCTCTTAAATTTCTCCGAAGTTTTCTCCGCATATTCCTTCGGCCTCAAAATTGCAACCTTCACGCTTCATGCTCGTTATGTCGTTTTTAATCGTTTGCGTTAACGTAAATAGTCCAGTCGATGAATTCAAGCACATGAAAGTCACCTTTCTGGGCACGGGAACTTGCGTGGACACATCTAAAGCTCAGAGTTGCATACTGATCGAAGGCGAGGAAACGAAGATCTTGGTCGATGTAGGTGTCGGAGCGTTTGTGAGGTTGAACGATAAAATCGATGAAATCGATGCTGTTCTGCTCACTCACAACCACTTGGATCACAACGGCGACCTTTTAGCCTTGCTGAAGGCAAGATGGCTTAAAGGAGCGAACGAATTGCTCATATTCGGTCCAATCGGAACTAAAGCGTTCTTGGACTCTCTGTTTGAAGCTTACGCTTATCTGAGGAGAAAACCGAAGTTTAAGGTTTCTGAAGAGAGGGAATTCGAAATCGGAGAGTTCAAGGTTCGAACGATCCCGACGAGGCATTCGATAGTCAGCCAGGCCTACGTGATAGAATCCGACGGCAAAAGAATAGTCGTCAGCGGAGATACGAGCCCGTTCAGAGAGCTTATGGAGGTTGAATGCGACGTTTTGATCCACGAGATGTCGTTACCTTCTGGAAAATCGGAGGATCATACAACTCCGGAAAACTTCGCCGAAGTCCTTCCGTTCTGCAAAGCTAAAGTCGTATATCTCACGCACATGTATCCGCACGCTTACGAGGTGAAGGATAAGATAGTCGAGCAACTGAAGAGCGTTAGGAACGACATCGAATTCAGAATTGCCGAAGATCTAATGAGCTTTGAGGTTTAACACAAAACCTTATATTTTTGATATCCGAATTGGAGTTATGAGATTCACCGTTAAAAACTTTGGACCGATTAAGCACGCTGATGTAACTCTGGGCGACTTCACGGTTTTCATAGGACCGGGAGGAACGGGAAAATCGTATTTGGCTTACCTTATCTGGATGCTTCAGAAGATGCAACCGGATTGGGATTACTTAGCCGACAAGGTTTTTCCAATGTATGAGTTCATAGACCTTTGCTTTAAGATTAGTGGTAAATTTGGTTTTTATGAAGAAGTGAAATTAGATTGTGAGTTTACATATAAATTTTTAACCGAAGTTATGAAAATAGCTCAAGAAGCTTACGAAAGGGTGCTTGCAGATTATCTAAGAGATACCTTTAGGGTTGGTGACGTTAAAGAGCTTATAAATAAGGATGCAGATTCTTGCGAAATTGAAATCTGTAGCAACGATCTGTCGAAAAAGGTGAAAATAATCATTGATAGTGACGGAGTCGAAATCGAGGGTTTCGATAAACTCGTCAAGAAGGGTGATTATCTGATTGAGTTTGACGAGAAAAGAAACATACTCACTCTGAGGTATAAGAATTCAGTTATTTATGGTAAATTCATTCCCCCAAAAAAGGATATTGGGGAAATCTCTGGCACAGTTTATGATCTTATCATGATGGCGATTCCACACATAATGGCCACATACTTGGACGGTTTTTTAACTCCGAGAGCCAGCTTTATTCTTACCGACAGCAAATCTGGATTTTTAAGGTTTGCTCCGAGCCTCATTAGATACACTTTAAGGGAGGCGAGGTTGAAGGAAAGATTTCCCCTCAGCCTTCCGGATACCCACATGCTATCCGAGCTTATAGTGGACAGCAGAGAAGTCAAGAACGAAAAACTTAGCAAAATCGCAGATTTTCTGGAAGAAGAGATTGGAGGTCAAATACACTTGGAAACCGAGGGTTTGGTTTTTCCAGAGATGTTCTTTAAGAAGGGGGAGTTTACAATACCAATACTCAGATCCCATTCTGGCGTTAGGGAGCTTGCTCCTCTCGTAACCTATCTGAGATATGTTATAGAGGAAGAGAGAGCATTCATAGTGTTAGAAGAGCCGGAAACCCATCTCCATCCGTATATGCAGAGTGTAGTTACGAGGGCTTTGGCAATGCTCAGCAAGTATGCGGATGTTCTGATAACCACACACAGTCCGATAATTCTTGATGAGCTAGATAACCTGATAAAACTTAACAAGCTAAGTCCAGAGGAAAAGAAGAAGTTAGGTTATAGAGAAGAAGAAGGCTTAGATCCAGAATCCCTGAAAATATACAGATTCAAGCTCGACGGAACGGTTGAGGGGGTAAGGGTTACAGAGGAGGGAATCGAAGAAGAGGAATTTTCATCTGTTATAATGGAACTCTCTAACAAATACGCTGACGTTGAAGAAGCAGTTTGGAGGAAGATTCATGGAAGAAATAGAGAAACTGATTAAAGCGCTAAAAGATAGAATTAACGATGACAATTGCTTTAAGTTTGGCAATAACATAGACGGCTGTGTGATCAAAGCATCCAACTACATTCTCAAAATTAGATTCGACAAATGTGCAGATAGACACTTTGGCAGAGATGGAGGATGTGATTGCATATTTATATTTCCGGATAAGGTTTGCATAGTTGAATGCACGACGGGAAAGTTTGATAGTAGGGATGCAAAGAGAAAACCAGAACAGATTAGGGTATGTTACACTCTCATTAGATCGCTGGGATACAGAGGATTAATAGTGGCGATTTTTTATTACGAATCGTTTAGCAAGAATATTTCAAAAGAAAGAGTGGAACTTGAGCTAAGGGATATCAAGAAAAAGGATATAAGGTTTCATAATTAAATTTCGTAAATGCAGTAAAGAGCCAATTGCTTGAAACCCTTCAAAGCTAAATTTAAGACACATCTCAGTTGTAATTCTATTCTATGAAAATCAAGCCGATAGCATTCGACTCGTTCGGAGCGAGGAGCATGTGCACCGTAGTTGAGACTAAAGACTTAAAAATCATCATAGATCCGAGCGTTGCTCTGGGACCGAAGAGATACGGTTTACCTCCTCATGAAATAGAGATAAGGAGGAAGGAAGAGCTATGGCAAAAGATCAAGCAAGAAATTCTCAATGCCGACGTCGTAATAATCACGCACTACCACTACGACCACCACAACCCGAACGAGCCGGAGGTATTGGCCGGCAAAATTCTGCTGACCAAACATCCCACCCAAGCGATAAACAGAAGTCAGATGGGAAGATCCGCCTATTTCCTCCAGAAGCTTAAAGAATTGAAGAATCCGCCCAAAATCGAGTTCGCGGACTCGAAAGTTTTTGAATTAGGGGATGTTCAGATCGTATTCTCCAAGCCGGTATTTCACGGAAAGGACAGCAGATTGGGATTCGTTTTGGAGGTCTGCATAGACGACGGAAAGGAGCGTTTCGTTTACACTTCAGACGTCGAAGGGGCTACGCAGGAGGATCAGATAGCGTTCATCGTCGAATCCGAGCCGGACGTGGTCTTTATGGACGGTCCGATGACGTATCAGCCCTACATATTCGGTAATAAGCTCCTCGAAAGGTCGATCGAAAACGTATCCAAGCTGATGGAGAAGACGAAAGTCAGGGAGATAATTTTGGATCACCACCTAACGAGGGATCTGAAGTGGAGGGAAAGGATCGATCGGATTTTTAAGAAAGCCGAAGAGCACGGTGTTAAGGTAAAATCCGCCGCAGAGTTCGGAAAGATTAGGGAGGAGTTGCTCGAAGCGAGGAGAAAGGAACTCTACGGCCACTGAAAAGTATATATTGCCCCGATGGAAACTTAATCCGATGCTGACTCAGGCTGAGATCGAGAAGATCGGAAGAATTTGCAAAGATCTCAGAGATGAGATCGAGATAGTAGTCGTCCCGAACGAAAACTGGAAGGATTTCGAAGACTTCGCAAGGATTTTATCTGAGGCTTGTGATAAAATTTCTTATAGAGTAGAAGATCGGGAAGGTCTGTATAAGCCGGCGATGATTTTGAAGAAAGGGGATAGGGAAAACATCATATACAACGCAATCCCGCTGAAAGAGGAACTCGAACCCTTCCTAAAGACTTTGATCACGCTATCGAACGGTGTTCAAATGAAGGAAGTTAAAGATCTCGAAGCTGAGATAAAGGTTTTCGTCATGCCCATCTGTCCTCACTGCGCGAAAGTCGTTGAGACCGTAAACAGCTTTGCCGTAGCCAATCCTAAGATAAAGTCGAACGTAATCGACGTGAGCAGGTTTCCGGATCTTATGCAAAAGTTCGGAATAACCTCCGCCCCGACGACGATAATAAACGGCGAAATCAAGCTCACGGGTTACATCTCCAAGGATGAGCTTTTGGAGTGGCTGAGGAGAGCTTCAGGCGATTACAAGAAGGAATACTTCGTAACCCTTCTGAACGAGAGAAGGTTGGACGAGATAAAGGAGATCATCGCCAAGAATCCCGAAGACATAAGAATTCTGGCCGAGCTACTCGCTCACGAGGAATTTTTGGTCAGATTCGGAGCTATGGTCGTGATCGAGCAGATAGCGAAGGAGAATCCTAAAGTCGTAGAGATTGCAAAGGACGTGATTAGAAAACTCCTTAAGCACGAGGATTTCAGAATAAGGGAGGATGTAGCCATGCTTCTCGGTAGCATCGGAGACGAGAGCGACATCGAGTTCTTGGAGGAGCTCGCGAAGGACGAGAGTGAAGAGGTAAAGGATTCCGCTTTGGAGGCTATCGAAGAGATCAGAAAGAAAAGATGATCTTCGCCGAGCTAAAGCTTAAGAACGGCGAAATCGTCAGGATTCCGTTCGTCTGCCAGCAATGCGGAAAGTGTTGCAGGATTTTGAGCAAGGTAGTTTTCGATCCGGTAGAAGGGAAGCTCTACATGGAAAATATTGAGGAGATCTCGAAGCATGTGAATTTGGATGCACTGATGGAAGAGTTGAGCGGGAAGGTTAAGGCTAAACATCCGGTAAAGCTATCCTGTCCGTTTTTTAAAGATAACAGATGCACGATTCATCCGATAAGGCCGAGAAGTTGCAGGATTTTCCCGTTGGGCATGGATTTGGATCAGGGAATAGGCTGTCCCGGGCTGAAGAGGTTGAAGGAGATAGTATCAGCGTTCGATGCCCAGAGAGTGGAATACAAGTTTGTTGAAAGAAAAGAACCAAAAGTTAAGGTTAGTTCAGAAGTTGTCGAGAAATTTTTATCGCTGAATCCGTCGGATGAAGAAATTAAGGAGTTCTACAGGCTGAACGAATTGAGAAAATCTTAGCCTTACTGTTTCAAAACCTTTGGAACGTTCTCCTCGTATGGCGGGTAGATTACCCCCTTTTCGGTGATCAGAGCCGTAACATACTTAAGTGGTGTTGCGTCGAAGGCGGGATTGAACACCTTCACATCCTTCGGAGCTATCAGACTCCTCCTACACTTTATGTTACAATATATTAGTTCGTCCTTGCTTCTCTCCTCTATCACGACTTCGTTCATTGTCCTTTCCCAGTCGAAGGTAGTGAGCGGGGCGGCGACGTAGAAAGGAATACGATGCTCCTTCGCAACTATGGCAACCGTGTAAGTCCCGATCTTGTTGAATACCGCATCCCTCACGATCCTATCCGCTCCTACGATAACCTTATCCACCATCCCCCTCTGCATGACTATTCCGACCATATTATCGGCTATGAGCGTCACATCTATTCCATCCCGCATGAGCTCCCAGCATGTAAGCCTTGATCCCTGATTAAGAGGACGGGTTTCGCACGCTATCACCTTAATTCTCTTTCCCTCTTCGACGGCACTCCTTATAACTCCCAAAGCGGTTCCCCAGTCAACCGTAGCGAGTCTCCCGGTGTTGCAGTATGTGAGCACGGTATCTCCGTCCTCTAAAAGTTTCGCCCCGTGTTTACCTATGAGCTTGTTCCTCTGGATGTCCTCTTTGGCAATCCTTTCAGCCTCCTCGAGCGCCAGCTTTCTCACCTCTTCGACATCACTCCCGCTCAGAGCCTTCTTCAGCACCCTTTCGATTCCGTAAAACAGATTTACCGCAGTTGGGCGGGTTGAGGCTAAGAGTTCTGCCCTCCTCTTTAAGTGTTCCTTCATCTCCTCAACATCTTTAAAGTCTCTCTCGAAGCATGCCAAAGCTATTCCATAACCTCCAGCGGCTTCTAAAGCCGGAGCGCCCCTCACCGCAAGCCTCTTTATAGCATCTGCCAACTCCTCAACATTCTTGCATGTTATGATCTTAAATTCGTCCGGCAGAAGTGTCTGGTCTATCAGCTTGACAGCCCCATCATCCCAAAATATCGTTCTCATGATGAAGGGTTACGGCTAAGGCTATAAATAATATCACTTCAAAATTTCGCTTAGCACTATAATTTCGATACCAACACATCTGAATATCTCCTTAATTAAGTCTTCAACCAAATTGGTTTTTCCTCTTTTTAACAAATTTCTAAGACAATCCTTTTCATTCTCCTTTAAATTATACTTATGGATCCACAAATCATTTCTTCCATACAGGGGCAGTTGCTTAAGAATTGAACCGCTTGGAGTAAGTTTCCAGCAAATTAGGAGATCTATTTTGGTTGGATCCTTATCGAAGTCCTTGGCATCAAGCTTTACTTCAATTCTGACCTTTCTTCCCCTATATATCCCTTCAGCATCCCAATGCTTATCAACAAACACTATTTCCTCCAGACCCGTTCTCTCCCTTATCACATCCCAGTATCTGCCTATGAGATAGATTAAATCGAGTTCACATCTCGGTTCTCTGATTCTCGGCAATACGAACTTCTTTGGTTTGATATCTCCGTGCTTTGATAGGTATATGGTGTGCAATTCGGGCATCAAATCGCCATTGGAGATTTTACTCGAAATTTCTGAAATCACTCATCAAATCCGTCGATTTTAGGCAGTGCTTCAGCTCTTCGCTTAAGAACATCGAATAAAAATTTAGGAATCACGAAATCCAAATAAACGTGATAGCTGCTCGAAATGTAAGGAATCCAGTAGCCGATTCCAAGTTTAACCATAATATCTCCGAGCTCCCAGAATACCAGATTACTGTGCCCCACCGTCAAATGCTCCTCGGCTAACAAGCATTCATCGAACATCCTGTCGAATATCACAGTTAGTCGTTGAAAGGTGCCCAAAGTGCAAAATTCACCGGAATCATACCAATATTCAGGCTTTAAATTCAGAAAGAACGCCAGAACCTTCCTTTCAAGCTCGTTTGCCTTGCTTATCCTATCCTCAGCGATTTCCACGAGATGTTTTATCATGTCCTTAGAGTATTTATCTAAAATCAGACCGCAATCTATCAGTTTGGCCACGGTATCGTCATCGAATTCGTATTTTAACCTTAAATTGCGGCTCATTACCGCCCTAAAAACTTCAAAAGCCAAATCCTCCTTACGCTTTACAGTTTTTGGTAGCCTATTCCAAAAGTGATCAAAGCACATTTTTACCTCCATCGGTATCCATTCTGTCATAGTTCAGTTTTATATTTAGCTTTCATTTAAACTTTCGCCTCCAAGAACCTCTTGGAGCTTGAGTATATTAGATACGTCGAAATTATTCCCAAAATTTGACCTATCACCCCCAAAACGAAACTTAACACCATTCCGACCAAGTATATTATCCCGGCCGTCTTGAATCCAGAATCCACGTCGCCCAGTCTGAGAAGCATGATACCGAAGAACACCGCCCCTACTATGATCATCACCACACCGGCGAATGCAAGGAGAATGAAGCCGACAGCAACCGCCACCAATCCTTCCGATTTCGTGGCGATGGCCAAGGTCAGAAACAGTAATGGAAGGAATATCAAAGCTATTCCGACTATCTGCAGAACCATTCCGGTCCTTCCTATTCCGAGCTCCCTATTATAATTTTTCAGGTGTCCGGTCGCTTTGAAGTATATGATGAATCCGATTATCGAGAGGATTACACTGACCACGATCGCAAAAATCAAGGAACCCATGGCACTCAATGCCAAGAGAAAAGCGTTCGGATCCTCCGGATTTACGAACCCCACAGTCAAACCCATATATAGCAGTGAAATAAACATCAAGCCTATGGCTACCAAATTTAGCATTGCACCCTTCTTTAAATAATATATCCCTTCTATCAATTCTTTCATAATATAATGTTGATAGTTGAATATTTAGAAATTTCGATCAAGGTTCTATACCCCTATTCGTAATCATAAACGTGCAACTCATCCCCTCGGGCTTGGAGCGATGCTTTACGAGAACAGCCTTCCTGTGCTTGTTCAACCTCTCCAGTCCGATTATGACTTTGGATATGTGATCGATGCTCGGTCCGCCCAAAGGCCTTTCCTCCCCGGTTTTCACATCGGCAAAGACCTGATTGGTTATTACTACTGCAAGATCGAACTTCCTCGCGAGTCCCAAAAGAAAGGTCAGCTGGGCTATAAGCTCTCTCTTGACCTTTATCTGCCTCTCGACATCTTCGAGCTCGCTCCTGTATAGGAAAGTGAAGGAATCCACGACTATCAGCTTTACCTCTTCGTCCTTGCAGAGCCTTGCAAGTTCCTTTATGGCGGAACTCTGCTGTTTGAAATCGATTACGTCGTAAACGAAAACGTTCTTGAGAACGTCTTTGTCTTCGAATATCTGGGAAACCCTCTCCGGCGATAATCCCTCGGTATCTACGTATGCGACCTTGTATCCCGATTTGGCGGTGTTGTATGAGAGCATCAGACATATGGATGTCTTACCCGTCCCGCTCGCCCCGTATATCTGGGTGATCGTTCCGGTCTCTATTCCTCCGTCGAGCAGGGAGTCGAGACACTTGCTGCCCGTGGGAAGTTTCATCGTCCTCTCCTTTCCGGGTCGGTAATTAGAGTTTTCTAAGTATTTCCTTATAAACCGCAATCGTCGGCAATCCCAATTCTTCCGAAATCCTCCTCACGTCTTCGAATTCCGGCTTTAGGATTGAGGACGACGAAAATTTTACCCTCACCCTATACTTCCTCCCGAACACCTCGACATCTCGAATCTCTATTCTCCTCCCCTCCACGATCCTCCTGACCGGTATGAGCCTGACACCCAAGCTCCCCGTTTCCTCCATCATTACCTTCGCAACCCCCTCCACATCCTCCATCTTGCACAACGCTCGAATCGTAACGGCCGGCCTACCCTTCTTTCCAATGCAGTGAACGGCTGAAACGTCCAAGCTAATCTCTTCAAGCTTTCTCAAAGCGTTCGCGATTATCTCCCCGCTCACGTCATCTAAATTCGTCTCTAAAACGATCACCTCGTCCGATTCGAAAAACTCACCGAATATTATCCTAAAACCTCCGTATTCTCTAATTTCCAAAATTCTGAAAGGCTCTTTAATCGTTCTGCAGAAATCCCTCAGAATCGAGATTACCTCCGCGGACACCTCCGACTTCTCCGGCCTGACCTCAATCCCGGAATTCTCCAAGAGCTTTAAAGCGGAATTGTCCAGAGGCATTGGAATGGGGGTTACGAAGAGCTCGTAACCCATCCTCTTAAAATCCTCCAAGATCCTTCTGGCCCTTTCTTTACTCTCCAACCCTTCGTAACCGTTGGGCGATATTTCGATCAGCGCGGATAGAAAATCGTCGAACGACACTCTCTCTATATCGAACACGATCAGCTTCACCATAAGGCTTTTTATAGTCTTGATTGGTTTTAAGATATGTAGGTGATGGGCATGGAACTAACGCTCAAAGTGAATCAGGCTTATCCCAGCGATTCGGGGAGGGGCATAGCGAGACTCGATCCGGACGCGATGCTAAAGCTCAGAATATCGCCGGGAGACATAATAGAGATAGAAGGAAGGAGAAAGACCGTCGCGAAAGTCTGGAGGGCTCCGAAGAGGGATTGGGGAAAGAACATAATAAGGATAGACCGATTCATAAGGGAAAACGCCGGAGTTGGTGTGGGAGATATAGTGAAGGTAAGGAGGGCGGACTACCAGCCGGCTAAGGTCGTAATATTGGCCCCTCTCCGCAAGATGGACTTCAGGATTTACGGAATGGATATCGGGGAGTATCTCAAGCACCAGCTTCTTAAGAGACCTCTCGTTGAAGGAGATTTGGTCCCACTCGTAAGCGCACCGGCTTTGGCCGGATTCGGAAGGTTCAACCAGAATCAGGCATTGGTTTTCGTCGCGGTTAAGACCGAGCCAAAGGGGCCGGTGATAATAGACGAGACGACCAAGGTGATATACAGAGATCGCCCGGCCAAGGGGTTCGAGAGGTTCGGGAAGGCCGGAGTTACTTACGAGGACATAGGAGGGCTGAAGGAGGAGTTGCAGAAGGTAAGGGAGATAATAGAGCTTCCGCTGAAGTATCCCGAACTCTTCCAGCGTTTGGGAATAGATCCCCCCAAGGGCGTGCTTTTATACGGTCCACCGGGCACTGGAAAGACTCTCATAGCTAAAGCCGTTGCGAACGAGATAGGCGCCTCTTTCTTCACGATAAACGGGCCGGAGATAATGAGCAAGTTCTACGGTGAGTCGGAGCAGAGGCTGAGGGAGA
The DNA here is from genome assembly GCA_026986375.1 of Archaeoglobaceae archaeon. GTDB lineage: Archaea > Halobacteriota > Archaeoglobi > Archaeoglobales > Archaeoglobaceae > WAKM01. The sequence continues at coordinate 55,437 of JALSOQ010000030.1, read as the reverse complement.
TTTTCGAGGAGGCGAAGGAGAACGCACCTTCGATAATATTCATCGACGAAATAGATGCCATAGCTCCGAGGAGAGACGAGGTTACGGGAGAGGTGGAGAGGAGGGTCGTTGCCCAGCTTTTGGCGTTGATGGACGGATTGGAGGAGAGGGGGCAGGTTATAGTCATAGGAGCTACGAACAGGATAGATGCCATAGATCCGGCATTGAGGAGACCGGGAAGGTTCGACAGGGAGATAGAGATCGGAGTGCCGGATAGGGAGGGAAGGTTCGAGATCCTCCAGATTCACACGAGGAACATGCCTTTGGAGCCGGAATACGACAGGGAATTCGTTTTGGAGGCTTTGAGGTCCCTCCACAGGAATTATAGCGAGGATGGGAACGAGGAGATATTGGAGAAGCTTGAGATGGCTTTCGATGAGGTGAAGGATGCTGAGAAGAAGGAGGAAGTAAAGGAGATCGTTCACAGGATTCTGCCGGCCGAGATAATACCGGAGCTCGAAAGGGAGATAATAAAGGCTATGCTGAAGTATTTAGCCGATCAGACCCACGGATTCGTTGGAGCGGACATCGAAGCGCTCTGCAAGGAGGCCGCGATGAAGGCATTGAGGAGGTATCTGCCGAAGATAGATCTGAACGCTGACGAGATTCCGATAGAGGTTTTAGAGTCCATAAAGGTTACGATGGACGACTTCAAGGAAGCTCTGAAGGAGATAGAGCCTTCTGCGATGAGGGAAGTCTTAGTGGAGGTTCCGAAGGTAACTTGGGACGACGTCGGCGGGCTCGAAGACGTTAAGAGGGAGGTCATAGAGGCCGTTGAGTGGCCTTTGAAGTATCCGGAGAAGTTCAAGAAGTTCGGGATCAAACCTCCTAAGGGCGTGCTTTTATACGGCCCGCCCGGAACTGGAAAGACTCTGATAGCCAAAGCCGTTGCGAATGAAGCTAACGCGAACTTCATAAGCGTCAAGGGGCCCGAGCTTCTGAACAAGTGGTTGGGAGAGAGTGAAAGGGCGATAAGGAAGATCTTCAAGAAGGCGAGGCAGGTGGCTCCTTGCATAATCTTCTTCGACGAGATAGACGCGATAGCTCAGATGAGAGGGCTGGACGAAGGAAATAGGGCCGTAGAGAGAGTGGTCAACCAGCTTCTGACCGAGATGGACGGACTGGAGGAGCTCGAAGGTGTGATAGTGATAGGAGCAACTAACAGACCCGACATATTGGATCCGGCTTTGCTCAGGCCGGGAAGGTTCGACAGACTCGTTTACGTCAGACCTCCGGACAAGAAGAGCAGGCTGGCGATATTCAAGATACACACGAGGAACATGCCCTTGGCCGATGACGTCGATCTGGAGGAACTTGCGGAGCTTACGGAAGGCTACGTAGGAGCGGACATCGAGGCCGTTTGCAGGGAGGCGGTAATGCTCGCTTTGAGGGAGAACATAGACGCGGAGAAGGTGGAGATGAGGCACTTCCTCGAAGCTTTGAAGAAGATAAAGCCGAGCGTGAACGAAACCTTACTCAGCTTCTACGAGAGGTTCGAGGAGAAGGCGAAGAGGGAGAGGGCGAAGGTTTCGGCGAAGACTTTCGTAGGATATGGCTAAATTTAAATATTTTTCTGTAAAGTTCTCCGTTGGTGATTGTCATGATAACAGCAAGGTCTTTGGCTAAGAAGACGGTTACGCTGTCGGACGGAACCGTTGTAGGACAACTCTACAACATCATGGTCGATCTGAAAAGCGGAACGCTGATAAGCTTGCTCGTAAAACCTGTGAGGGAGATCCCCGGGCTTAAAATGGAGGACGGACTTTACGTCATTCCTTTCGAGAGCGTGAAGGCGATAAGCGATTACATCGTGATAGACAAGAGGAAGATCAGATGAGAAGGTTCGTTTTTCCTCCCCTTCTTCTCCCGTTCTTCTTCCTGTTCGTTCTCCTTCCGTTCTTCGTAGTTTTGTTCGTTCTGACCACTCCGAAGATCTTTCAAATCGTTTTCGGATTGGATTACCTGAGCGCGCTGACGGTTTTCACCCTAATAATATTAGGTAGTTTTATAAACATCCCTATATACGAAAAGGAGGGCGATGTGGTAGTAAGGAGCTACTCCCTCTTCGGATTCATATATTACACCGTAACGGAGCAGAGGAGAATAGTCGTCGCCGTGAACTTGGGAGGTTGTGTTCTGCCTTCGATTCTCGCCCTAAAGCTTTTAACGGAACTTCCGGTAGTTCCTTGGCTGATAACTTTCGCCTTTTGTTCGGCCGTCATATACTTCTACGCCAAACCAGTTCCGGGGTTGGGTATAGTCGTGCCTATGTTCGTCCCTCCCCTCATTTCCGCTCTCGCGAGCTACTTGGTCGTTTCCGCCTTCCACCTACCCCTCCTGCTTCTGCCCAAAATGGCTTTCTCTTCCGGTGTCCTTTCGGCTCTGTTCGGTGCTGACATCCTTCACCTCAAGGACATAGAAAAGATAGGAAGCGGAGTCGTAAGCATAGGTGGTGCCGGCACGTTCGACGGAATATTTCTGACTGGAATATTTGCCGTGGTGTTCTCTCTGCTCATTATATAGTGACGGCAAAGTATTAATACGTTCAGTGTTACGAATCGATTAATGGAGTTGATAGCCGAGGTATTCGGTGTATTTGCCGCTCCGAGCGTGTTCGGACTTTCGCCCGTCGTAGTTCTCAGGGCTGAGGACGGAAGATTTCTTCCCATTTACATAGGAATTGCGGAGGCAATGGCCATTCACTCCGCGTTAAGAAATCAGGTTCCTCCGAGACCCATGACCCACGATTTACTCGTTGACATACTCGGTAAGCTTAACGCTAAGGTCGAAAAGATCGTAATAGACGACCTAATAGACAACACTTTTTACGCGAGGATCGTCCTCAAGCAGAACGATCACGAGATCGAAGTGGATGCAAGGCCGAGCGATAGCATAGCTATAGCAGTTAGGCTGGGATGTCCAATATACATCGAAGAGAAGGTTTTGGATCAGGCGGGACAGTTCGAAGATTTGCCAGACGAATACGTGGAATTCGACGAGGTGTTTTAGCGATAAACGCTTAAGCAGTTGAGTATATTACGAAACATGCTCGTCCCTTGGAGGAAGGTTCACTCCTGGCACTGCGTTGCGTGCGGGAGGTGTTGTAGGGAATACAGAGTTCCGCTCAGGTTTTACGAATATCTAAAGCTTAGAGGGACGGGCTTCGTTGAGGAAAGGGCGGGAAAGTTTTACATCAGGAAGATCGGAGGAATATGTCCGTTTCAGCACGGGAATCTGTGTGTCCTCCAAGGAGAGCTCAAGCCGACCGCATGCAAGCTCTACCCGTTCAACGTTCGAAGGAAGGGAGATGAGTTGGCGGAGTTCGAATATGAAGGGGAGGTTTTCTACGTTTATGTCGACGTTTCTACGTGTCCTAACGTCGTTTTGGGAAAGCCAAGTTTTATGATGAGAAAGCTCGTGGAAGAGGCCGTGCAGATTTATTTGGGTGAAAAGAGAAGTATCGACTACATAACCGCACGCGGGGTTGGGTATGAAGGTTTTGTTAAGCAGAAGAGATACGGTAAAACTGCTCGTGTTGGCGGAGCTCGTAACGAGTAAATCAAATCAAAGGGAGATAGCAGAAAAATTAGGACTGACTCCTCAAGCGATTTCGGAGCATTTCAAAGATCTGATAGCAGAAGGATACGTCAGGCAGTTGCAGAAGGGATACTACGAGGTTACTGAGAAGGGATTAAGCTGGCTCATCAGGAACATATTCGACCTCCATCTATTTTCGGAACACATACTGAGGAAGATTTATTCGAGCTCGGTGATAGCGATAGCGGTCGGAGATGTCGAGAAGGGGGAAGAGGTCGAGTTCTGGTTCGAAAGGGGGCTCGTATACTGCAGGAAAAGTGAGAATTCTAACTCGGTAGCACTTACGTCTGCCAGAGACGGGGAGGAGGTCTTGATAAAGCCCAAAGAGTTCAAACCACCTGAAAAGAAGAAGGTATCTGTCTTCAAGGTTCCAGACGTTTGCGAGGGAGGAAGTAGGGCCGTTAATCTGAAACGTTTGAAGGAAGTTACCAAAAACACCGATTTGGTGGTATCTCTTGGAGTCGAAGCGCTTGTGGCCTGTAAAAAAGCGGGAATCACTCCGGTTTTCTTCGGGGCCAAAGAGGTATGCGTCGAGGCTGTCCACCATGGTTGCAAGGTCGTGGCGGTCTGCACGGAAAGTTTGGTTGACGATCTGCTGAGAAGACTTTTGGAGGAAGACATTCCTTTCGAAGTTATCTCTTGAATCTTTCCGTTATCATCAAAAAGGCCGGAACCACGGTAAGGCTCGCGAGGAGGCTGAAGAGTATGGCGATAAGGGAGAGAACTCCGAAATCCTGCATCAACGGGAACGGAGATATCAAAAGGGCTCCGAATCCTCCAGCCATCGTTAATGCGGAAGTTGTTATGGCCTTTCCCGTCCTTTCCACAGTCCTAATGACTGCGGTCATCGGATCGTAGTTCCTCCTCTCCTCCAAATACCTCTCAAGGACGTGTATCGAGAAGTCTATTCCCAGTCCCAGCACCATCGAATTCATTGTCGTGCTGAGCATCGTCTGCTTTATGCCGAACACGAACATGAACGCGTTCACTATGGCTATTACGGTGGTTATCGAGACGAGGGGAACTATGGATTTGGTCAGAGATCTGTAAACGAAGAACATCAGAACGACTATGAACACGTATGCGGCGATCGTCATCCTGCTCTGCCCGTGGAGCATCAGTCTTCCCATCTCCATCAAAAGAGGAGTATAGCCGGAAACGTAGAAGCTGTGCCATCCGAAGAACCTGACGTCCTTCTGAATGGATTCGTATAACTTCTCCTCCTCGTCGAACGACTTGACGTGAGTGGCGAGGTATATCGCGAGCTCGTTCCCGGAAACGTATTTGTCCTTGACGTATGAGGGGAGGTTTTCGAACATGAGCTCGAATTCCACCTCGTTTTCGGGCATCCTGCCGTATATGTTTACGATCTCTTTCGCCAAGGATTCGTAGTTGTCGACGTAGCTTTCCCTCTGAGCTATGTATCTTCCGAGCTCGTCCGCCTTCTTAACGGCTTCAAGATTTATTCCGTCCGTGTCCAATATTATTACGTAGTAGTGCTGTCCGCCCACGACCCTTTCGAGCTCCTTAAAGGAGGTTATAGCCGGAAGGTCTTGGGGAACGTAGTTTCTCGGGTTCGTTTCGAGCTTTATCTGAGTGGAACTGTAGAAGCCGAAGACGATTATCAGCACCGTGGCTATCAATATGGTTCTGTATCTCTTGGCCGTAATCCTCGCCAAAAAGCTCAGGGCGATTTCCAAAGCTCCTATACCCTCCTCCCTCCTCTCCACCTTCACATCCTTGTCCGTGACCTTCAGGAAGGACGGGAGGAACGTCAAGGTTAAAACGAAGGCCACGACCAAACCCAACGCAGAAAGAATTCCGAACCATCCCAAGGCTGGAACGCCTGAGAAGAGCATCGAAAGAAATCCGATTACCGTTGTAAGCATTGCGAGGGCTATCGCGAGTCCCGTCGATCTTATGGCTATCTCTATGGACTCGTCCGTCCCCCTTCCCTCCTTTCTCTCCTCCTCGAACCTACTCTGAAGTTGTGCCGCGTATTCTATCGCCAAACCGATTAGAATCGGCATGAACCCGTTCGTAACTTCCGTCATCGGAATTCCCAAAATCGGCATAGCTCCGTAAACGAATATTACGGACATTATGGAAATTAGCAGAGGGACGAGGGCGAATGCCTTCCTCCTAACTACTCCGCTGAATACTAAGAAGAGTATCACAACCATCAGTATCGCGGAAGCGGTGGTGGTTATCCTGACACTCTCCTGAACGGATTTCATTATCTGGTATCCCAAAACGGGGGAGCCCGTGACGGAAACCTCAACACCCACTGGCCTAGGAGTGAACTCCACAACCCTCTCTATCTGCTTCGCCAACTCGTTTCTCTGCTCGGAAGTCGTCGCGGAAATAGTTACGGAAATTAGGGCGAGGGTGTTCGTTGGAATTAGATCGTGGAACTTGCTCAAAGTTTTCTCGACGACTATCGGATTTTCGGGAATTTTGCCGTAGATAGAAACGAGGATAGATGCCGGAGACACGACGTTTTCGACGTACTTCAACTTTTCGAGCTCGTTTCCTAACCTCAGCATGTATTCCAAAACATCTCTCTTCGTTACGTCATCAGATTTGACGAGGATGAAGACGTTCTCCGATCCCACTCTGAAGTCCTTCGTGAAGAGCTTATACTGGCTGTATATCACGTCGTTTTTGCTGAAGAAGGTGTCCATGCTGTATTCGTAAACGACGTGCTGGGCTGAGTAGAGGGCAAAAATGAGGATTGAGAGGGTCAATCCTATTACGAGGAAAGGATACCTTCGAACTATTCTAACTATCACCTCACTTCCTCCTAAGTAGGTAGCCTATGGCCGTCAGCACGATTATGCCCAAAATTCCTCCAAACAGAGCGTAGTTAGGTTTAGCCGGTGTTACCTCTATCACCATCTTCGTAGGCTCGCTTATCGCCCAATCTCCCTCCGGATCCTTGTATTTCACCTCCAAGTTGAGTCCGTAGAGCTTTGGAGTGGCGTCTCTGTCCACCTTAAGCTTGAAGCTTATGTTCTTGGATTCACCCGGCCTTAAAGTTCCTATGTATGCGGTGTCGTCCGTAGAAGTGAAGGGATCGACTATCGTTATCCTCGCCGTAGCTTCTCTGACCGTAAAGTTGCCCAAGTTCTTTATTTTGACCGTTACAATCTTCTCCTCACCCTGAGCTATCTTAGGGACTCCTATGACCTCGAAGCGGATCTTCGGATTGACCTTGATCCCTATCCTCACCGGATCGGTTTCCGTCCACTCGTTGAGCGACTTGTATTTGATCACCAACGTCGCGGGATAAACTACAGCCACGGTGTCCTTCAGAGCTTCGACCTTGAAGATCGCAACGTATTCCTTGCCCGGAACGACATTGCCGAGGTAGTATTCCGAGCTCAGCGTTGAGAGGGGTAGGTTAACTCTCAAAATCGCGCTCGCCTCCTTGAGGGGCTCGTTTATCGTAAGCCTTACGACGACATCTCCGCTACTCCCAACGTAAACCCTGCTCTCCACACCTCTTATTTCAACCTTCGGCGGAGGAGCTACGTAAACTCCGAATGGGACGGGCTTAGATTCTACGACGTTACCGTATTCGTCCAAGTAAACCGCCTTAATCTCGAACGTGTAGTTTCCTCCGTCGTCCACATCTATCTTCACGGGAAAAGTAGCCTTCACTATTTGGCCCGGTTTTAGATCTCCGACGAATACCGTAGCGGACGAAAGCACCGCTCCGACGGAAGGCGTCGCGGAAGGCATCGTAGGTGGAATCATCGTAGGAGTCGTCATGGGCATAGCCGGCATGGGCATAGTCGCCGGAGGCACGGCGTTGGGTTTAATCTGAGAAACCACCGAGAATCCCTTAGGGGTTATTAGAACGAGATATGCGTTCCTCCCAACTTTCTCGCCTACGTTTTTGACCTCAACCGTTAGCAAACCCTTACCCTTGGCGATGAAGTTTTCGGCACTCACTTTCACAACTTCGAGCTTTACGTCCTCCTTATCCACGAAAACGACTATCGGAATCTCTATCTTCTTGTGGTAATAATCTATGTCGAGCTCGTTCAGGAATTGCTCTACCTCGTAATTCGTCACCGTTCCAATCTGGCTCGCGTTTCCGCTTAAATTATATACAGTCTGCTTGGGATAGGACTGAACGCTGAAATCCACGTCGACGTCGTTTATTATGTCGTATCTGACCTTCAGCTTTAGCTCGTATCTCCCGGCTTTGGCGGAATCCTTGACCTTCAAGACGAACTTCAGCTGAAACGGCTTCATAGGGGGCATCGCAGGAATCCTTTGAACGGGCGTCTTGACCTCTATGAACTCGTTTCCCTCCAACTCGAAGGAGACGTTGTATGCCGTAAAAAGCAGACTCTCCCTACCCTTGAAGAACGCCGCCTGCTCCGGGTTATCGTATATTATCCTCTCCTGCTTTGCGGGATTGAACGCTATCAGCGTTAGGACGTTCGTTCCTCTATGGAGGTGATTAGTTCCGGCTATCGAAACGGTTACGCTCGGTTTCTCTTTGATGTATAGCCCGTTCGCGACCCTCGTTAATATTACAATTAAAATTAACGTTAAAATTAGCCTTTTCACGATTATACCCCCTATTGTCGTAGTTATTGCTACAAATAATGTTATAAATATTTTACGTGCTAACGATTCTCGATGAATAAACTCGTTGAGGCTCTCAAAACTTTCGGCCTATCTGAATACGAAGCAAAGGTTTTGCTCGCTTTGATAGCGAAGGGTGAGCTTACGGCAAAGGAGATAGCCGAGTTTAGCGGAGTTCCAAGGACTTCGGTTTACGACGTCATAAAGTCTCTGATGGCCAAGGGACTTGTGGAGGCATACGGAAAGCCTATGAAGTTCAAAGCCCTTAACTCTGAAGATTTAATGAAAATTTTCTCTAAGAAGGTGGAGGAGAACATCAGATTTCTCAGAGAAAAGCTTCCGGTAATAGAAGCAGAGAAGACCGAGGAAGTGAAGATATATAGGGGTAACGTCGCGATCGAAAAGATAGCCGAGCTTATATCTAATGCGAAGGAGGTTACGATAGTCGCGTCGTTCATTCCGGAAGAAATACTGTCGATAATAAACGAGTGTAAGGCGAAAGTTACGGCATGCGCCACCAATGTTGAAGATTTGAAAAACGTCCAAAAAGCATACACCGCCAAATTCAGAACCAAATCGAAGCACGGAATGATATTAGTCGACGGAAAAGTCGTCGCAATATTCTTCAAAAACGGACAGACCATAGCTATTGTCGGAAGCGGAGAGGGGTTCGTCGAGTTTTACAAGATGTTCCTAAATTCGATACTCAACTCCGAGATCGTCGCAAGGATCAAAAACAGTGATGATTAAATCCGGCCATGGATGTAGCGATAGTGGGAGGTGGTAACTTAGGTTGTGCTCTCGCGAAGACTTTGGCCAAGAGGTATAAAGTTGTTGTGACGAGGAGGAATGTCGAAAGGATAAGGTTTTTGGAAGATGTCGGTTGCGAGGTTTGTTCCGATAACGTTCGTGCCGTCGATGATTCCGATGTTGTTTTCGTTGTTGTAAAGCCGAAGGACGTTTTCAACGTTTTATCTGAATTGAAAGATAATTTAAATGGTAAGATTTTGGTCAGCTTCGTTGCCGGAGTTAAGATCGACGAGATTAAGGAGATCGTCGGCTGTAAGGTCGTAAGGGCTATGACGAACATATCGGCCGAAGTCGGAAGCTCGGTAACCGCTTACTATACGAAGGATTTGGCTCCTGAAGAGGAGTTCGAGCTCGAACTCATGTTCGAATGCTTGGGAGATGTCATCAAGGTCGAAGACGAAGGCTTGTTGGATGCGATCACGGCGTATTCGAGTGCGATAGCTTTCATGGCTAAGATCTTTCAGTCCTTCGTTTACGCCGGCTTAAAGCTTGGTTTGAGCAAGGATCTGGCGAGGAAACTCACGTCGGGACTTTTCAAGGGAGCTTCGGAGCTGTTGGATTTGGAGGAGCCGGAAGCTGTAATAGAGAGGGTAACAACTCCGGCGGGAACGACAATAGAAGGATTGCTCAAGTTGATGGAGCATCGTATAGATTTCGGAATTGTCGATGCGATGATTTCTTCGGCCAAAAAGCTTTCACAGAGATGATATAGCCTCTTCTTCATTCTTTACGAATTTGGCTTTGAGCTTTCTGTATAGCTCAGTGGCCCTGCCGTTCGTGAAATCCCTCCTCTCAATCGGAGTTTTCTCAATCACGATCAACTTACCAAGTTCCGATGCGTATAAAGCAGCTTCCAAATTCTTTAAATTTCCGTAACCGAACGGGACATCCGCCAATATTACTCTATCGGCTTTATCGATCAGCCTAAGATTTTTCTCATGAGATTCTTCGGTTATCGGAGAGAAAGGAGCCTCACTAACGATTTCAAATCCCAAGCCGTTTGCTATTTCCCAGTCGGTATCGAGGACGTTTAAAACTCCGGCAGAAGCTCTTTCAAGACTTAGCATCAGCTTGGCTCCGCTACCACCTCCACATATAACGTGAACCTTAGCCTTTCCAATTTTCTCAAGCTTAACAGGTAAAACGTAGAACTTGCCGGTAATCGGATGCCTCCTGACTATGACATCGATTCCAAAAATTTCCTTGATATGCTCCACGATCTCTTCGGGCTTACCGAAAGTAACGATTCTGCCGTCCTTCATCAAAATCAGCTTCGAGCAGAACTGCAACGCCAAATTGATATCGTGAATTACGGCTATAACCAAAATACCACCTTCTGCAAGCTTCCTAAGCATGTTCATAATTTCGATTTGATGGTTTATATCCAGATGAGCCGTCGGCTCGTCCAAAAGTAGAACCTTCGGTTCCTGAGCCAAAGCTCTGGCGATGATAACCTTCTGCAACTCCCCACCGCTTATCTCATTCACACTTCGCCCAACCAAATGTCCGCAACCGACCATCCTCATAGCTTTAAACGCTATCTCGAAATCTCTCTCACCCTCAAGCTCGAATCTGCCCAAGTGAGGGGTTCTTCCCATAAGAACGACATCTTCAACGTTAAAATTGAAATCAACCTGAAAATTTTGAGGGACTACCGCGATGACCTTGGCGAGGTCTTTAATTTTTATCTTCGCAATATTTTCTCCGTTCAGATATATTGCCCCCCCTTTGGGCTTTAAGAGTTTGGCGATCGTTCTTATCAGAGTCGTTTTTCCACTTCCGTTCGGCCCAACTATTCCAATAAACTCTCCATAATGAGCTTCAAAGTTTATCTCCCTTATTACCTCTTTGACATAGCCTGAACTGACGTTTTCAAGCTTTAGATGCATGAAGGGAGTTCGATTTAAGCCTTAAATATCCATCTGTCCAAATCGAATGGAATGCAGAAACTCGTTGAAGCCCTCAGGGATATCGGAATTAAAAAACTCAACGAGCTTCAGAAGGTTGCGATTCCCAAGGTAGCTGAAGGTAGGAATTTACTGATAGTAGCTCCCACTGGAAGTGGTAAGACAGAATGTGCTATTATCCCAATTCTAAATAAAATGTTAAAAATTAAATCCGATGGGATCACGCTGATCTACATAACACCTCTCAGAGCCTTAAACAGAGATTTGCTCAGAAGATTCCATTTGCTCGCAAAGAAATTGGGATTTAGCATATCTGTTAGGCACGGAGATACTGCCGAAGTTGAAAGAAGAAAACAGTCCATCAATCCACCTCAAATTCTTATCACAACGCCGGAAACCTTTCAAATTTTGTTTTTGGGCAAGAGGCTCAGAGAGTCGTTGAAAAACGTTAGGTTTGTCGTTGTAGATGAAGTCCACGAGCTTGCGGAATCCGAAAGGGGAGTGCAGTTGACAGTTGCTTTGGAGAGGCTCAGGGAGCTTACCAATTTCCAGATCGTCGGATTATCTGCTACCGTTAAGAATGCAGAGGATGTTGCGAGATTCTTCGGAATTTCGGAAGTTTTGGTGTGGAAGGGTAGGAAGTTATATGAGTTCTACGTTATAAAGCCAGAAAAAGAGACCGATTTGGCGGAAAGGCTTGGGATCAATGAAGAATTTGCCAAAGAACTTGAAGCGATAAGGGAGATAGTCGAATCGCATAAATCGGTCCTTATATTCGTAAATACGAGGCAAACCGCCGAAGCCTTAGGCTTGAAGCTCAAAGAGATTTTGGATGTCGAAGTTCATCACGGATCCCTCTCAAGAACGGCGAGGATCGAAGCTGAGGAGAAGTTCAGCAAAGGCGAACTCAAGGCTTTGATCTGCACTTCGTCGATGGAGCTCGGAATAGACATTGGGCATGTAGACGTAGTTATTCAATTCAACAGCCCGAGGGAAGTTGTTAGATTGATTCAGAGGGTTGGGAGAAGTGGACATAAGGCGGATAGAATCTCCAAAGGTTATATAATTGCAGAAAACTTCGACGACATCCTCGAATCATGGGTTATAGTTAAGAGAGCCGAAGAGGAAGAGATCGAGAAGACGAGATTGCACGAATTAAGCTTGGACGTTTTAGCAAATCAGATATGCGCCATGGCTCTGGAATACGGACAGATAGATGCCAAGAAATGTTATGAAATAATATCAAGAGCTTATCCATTTAGAAATCTAAAGTTTGAAGATTTTCTTGAAATCTGCAGGTTTTTGGCCGATGATAGGGTAATCGCCTTCGATGGTGAGATCATAAAGCCAACGAGAAAGACGAGAAGATACTTCTACGATAACGTATCGATGATTCCCGACGAGAGAAGGTTCAAGGTCATCGACATAACCTCAGGAAGAACAATAGGCTATCTGGATGAAAGCTTTGTCTCTTCGTTCGAAGGCAACGTCTTCGCAATGAGAGGAGAGCTTTGGAGAATCGTAGCCATAAACGATGTCGTTAAGGTCGAGCCGGTTGAGGAGGAGGGAGTGATTCCTTCATGGGTTGGCGAGGAGATACCGGTTCCGTTCGAAGTTGCCCAAGGGGTTGGAAAGGTCAGAGGATGGATAGCCGGAATGATAGTTTCCGGGATCAAAGAGGGCGAGATAATCGAGATTCTGAAGGAAACGTTCAACACTAACGAAGAGGCTTGCAGAGAGGTAATTTCGATTATAAGGGAGCAGATATCGAAGGGATTTGTCGTTCCGACAGATAGCAGAATTACGGTCGAAGGCGAAGGTCTGGTGGTCGTAAACTGCTGTTTCGGGCACAGGGTGAACGAAACCCTTGCAAGAATTTTAGCCTTGCTTTTATCTGCAAGAAAAGGAAGTAGTGTTGGAGTTGAAGTGGATCCATACAGAATCAAGCTCACGCCAGCCAAAGCTGAAGAGGTTGCGGAGATTCTCAAATCGATAGAGCCAGAAGCTGTGGAGTATCTGGCTGAAAGAGCACTAATTGAAACAAAGCTCATGCAGTGGAAGATCGTTCATTGTGCGAGGAAATTCGGTTATTTAAGCAAATCAATCGACACAACAAAGATAAATTTAAGAAAGCTCGTTCCAAAGCTTAAAGAAACGCCGATTTACAGAGAAGCAATCAGGGAGATCTTCTTCGAGAAGTTGGACGTCCAAAAAACTAAGGAAGTGATCGGAAAAATCAGAAACGGAGAGATTCAAATTTCGGTCTATTCCGAGCTAAGCCCTATCTCAAACATATCGAGAAATCAGCTTACAGACCTTCTGACCCCATCTAAACCGACGAAAGCTATTCTTAGGATCTTTAAGAAGAGAATCGAAGAGGAGGATTGCATTCTCCACTGCCTAAATTGTGGATGTACGATGAAGATGAAGGTTAAACTCATCGAAAGCTTGGAATGCATCAAATGCGGATCTAAGCTCGTCGCATGCGTAAACGCGAGAAGAAAGCTTGAAGAATTCGGTAGGAAGGAGCTGTTTAGAATAGCGAATTTGGTCATGACCTACGGCAAAAGAGCAGTTTACGCTTTGAATACGTTCGGTGTAGGAGCTGAGACTGCGGCAAAGATACTTTCAAAACCTTTCAGGAACGAAGATGAATTCTTTGCGGAGTTGCTCGAAGCAGAAAAGAGATTTATAAGGACGAGACGATTTTGGGATTGACCGAGTTTATTTTTTTGGCAACGTTAACGACATCTCCAACGACTATTAGCGTGGGCCCCTTCAAATCCTCCTTTTCAATGATATCGGCTATATTTTTCAGCGTGCCGAAAAATACTCTCTGATTTTTTAAAGTTCCGTTCTCTATGACCGCAATCGGGGTATTCGGACTTCTCCCAGCTTTGATTAATCTATTACAAATTTCTTTTATATTATTTCTTCCCATAAGAATCACTAAAGTTCCGTTCAAAATCGATTCGCACCACCTCTCCACGCCATCCTTGCCAGTCACAACAAGTATCGATGAAGAGAGGGATGGATGAGTAAGAGGGATGCCAGCTGAAGCCGGAACGGAGTTTATGGAGCTAACTCCCGGTATCACTTCGAACGGGATACCATGCTCGGCCAAGTATTCAGCCTCGACTCCTCCCCTTCCAAAAACAAAAGGATCTCCTCCCTTAAGCCGAACGACTATTTTTCCTTCTTTTGCGAGTTTTAGCATTAACTCGTTTATCTCCTCCTGCCTTCTTCCACCTCTCTCGTCGCTGTTCTTACCTACATATATGAGTTCCTTTCCCATCCTCTTGAGCATCTCAATAATTTCGTCTCCGACGAGTCTGTCGTATAATACGACGTCAGCTTTCTCTATCGCTCTCAAAGCCTTTAAAGTGAGTAGATCTGGATCCCCCGGTCCCGCACCGACGATGTATACTTTCCCTACCATTGGATCACCTTTATCCGGCAAATATCAGAAAATCACTAAAACGTTTTCGTTTTTTGAATTTCAAATAAGAATAATTTTATCAAAGTAGAATTCGAAAATCTTAAATATGGACGCGGATAAATAGAATACAACGGAGATTTTAGGGGAGGTGAATGAATGCCAGTAGTAGATGGTGTTGAATTGCCCGAAACTCCTTTGCTCGACGAATTGGAGAAAGGTCCATGGCCGTCCTTTGTAAAGGAAATCAAGAGGGCCGCAATAGAGCAGGAAAAGGCGATGAAAGCTGGTAAAAAGATAAAGTTGCCCGGCTCCGCTAAGGGTCTGCTGAAGGTTCTCGAACTCGCTTATAAGGAGAAGAGAACGCACTGGAAGCACGGTGGTATCGTTTCCGTTATAGGATACGGTGGAGGAGTTATAGGTAGATACTGTGACTTGGAGGACAAAGTTCCGGAAGTCTGGCACTTCCACACGATTAGAGTTAACATGCCCGCTGGCTGGTTCTACACGACGAAGGCTTTGAGAGCACTCTGCGACGCTTGGGAGAAGTGGGGTTCCGGTTTGACGAACTTCCACGGTTCCACTGGAGATATAATCCTGCTCGGAACGAGGACCGAGCACTTGCAGCCGATGGCGAACGCCTTGGCATACCTCGACAAATTCTACGGTTCTCCAGCACCGTTCGACATCGGTGGTTCGGGTTCAGACTTGAGAACTCCTTCATGCTGCATGGGCCCCTCGCTCTGTGAGTTCGCGTGCTACGACACGCTGAAGGCTTGCTACGAGTTCACGATGAGGTATCAGAACGAATTGCACAGGCCGATGTGGCCATACAAGTTCAAAATAAAGTGCGCCGGATGTCCGAACGACTGTATAGCTTCGAAGGCGAGGGCAGACTTCGCGATAATAGGAACATGGAAGGACGAAATCCAGATCGATCAGGAGGCAGTCAGGGAATACGCCAAAGTAATCGACATCGAGGAGCACGTGGTAAAGAAGTGCCCGACTAAGGCAATAAGCTGGGACGGTAAGGAGCTCAAGATAGACAACAAGAACTGCATAAGGTGCATGCACTGCATAAACGTGATGCCGAAAGCCTTGAAGCCGGGTAAGGAGAGAGGAGCTACGATACTCATCGGCGGTAAGGCGCCGTTCGTGGATGGAGCTATAATTGGATGGGTCGCGGTGCCGTTCATTCCGGAGAACGAGTTGATAGAGAAGTGCTGTGAAATCTTGGAAGCGATCTGGGAGTGGTGGGACGAGGAAGGTAAGTTCAGAGAGAGAGTCGGAGAGCTCATCTGGAGGAAGGGAATGGACGAATTCCTAAAGGTGATCGGGCAGAAGGCGGATGTTAGGATGGTTTACGCTCCGAGAAACAACCCGTTCATATTCTGGAGGGAGTTGAACCCGTGATGGGAGGTGTTTTGTGTGGTAGCGCAGGAAGTTGAGAAGGAACCGGAAGAGACCGTTCAGCCTAAAACCGATTTCGGCCCACCGCACTACGAGATAATGATGCACCCGATAATCAAGAAGAACTACGGAAAGTGGAAGTATCACGAGGCAGTAAGGCCGGGTGTTATTAAAAGGGTTGCGGAGTCTGGAGATGTCCTATACGTCGTAAGGTTCGGATCTCCGAGATTGCTCAGTATATACACTATCAGGGACATCTG
The DNA here is from genome assembly GCA_026986375.1 of Archaeoglobaceae archaeon. Classification (GTDB taxonomy): domain Archaea; phylum Halobacteriota; class Archaeoglobi; order Archaeoglobales; family Archaeoglobaceae; genus WAKM01. Next base: position 39,376 of record JALSOQ010000030.1, on the reverse strand, counting down.
CGACATTGCAGACAAATACTCCGACGGTTACTTGAGGTTCACGAGCAGGCACAACGTTGAATTCTTCCTAACGGATCCTGACAAGATCGAGCCTCTCATTCAAGAGGTCCAGGAGAAGTTGGGATTCCCGTGTGGTGGAACGAGGGATACTACGAACGCCAGATACTGCCTATCTAACATCATCCACACACAGGGTTGGGTTCACTGCCACACCCCCGCTACCGACGCTTCCGGTATAGTAAAGTCTGTAATGGACGAGCTATACGACTACTTCGTAGATTACAAGCTTCCGGCACAGTGCAGGATTTCGTTGGCATGCTGCGCGAACATGTGCGGTGCCGTTCACGCTTCGGACATATCTATGGTAGGAGTTCACAGGAAGGTGCCTAAAATCGACGACGATGCCGTTAGGAGAACTTGTGAGATTCCTTCAACAGTAGCGGCATGTCCTACCGGTGCTCTAAAGCCGGACATGAAGAGGAAGACGGTCGTATTGGACAAGGACAAGTGCATGTACTGCGGTAACTGTTACACGATGTGTCCGGGTATGCCGATATTCGACCCAGAGAACGACGGTGTGGCTATACTCGTAGCTGGAAAGGTTTCGGATGCGAGATATCCGCCACAGCTGTCGAAAGTAGTAGTTCCATGGCTTCCAAACAACCCGCCGAGGTGGCCTGAGGTAGTTCAGACGGTAAAGAAGATCCTCGAAACTTGGGCCACGCATGCGGAGAAATACGAAAGAATTGCGGAGTGGATTCACAGGATCGGCTGGGAGAAGTTCTTCGAACTGACGGGCTTGGACTTCACCGAGAAACTGATAGACGACTACAGGAGGACACCATACATCTACGCATCCTACAGAACTTCCGCCGCGTTCAGATGGTAAAGCGTATATACACCTTTCCCCAATTTTTATATTGGTGACCTAAAATGGCGGAAGAGGTAAATGTGGAGGAACTGAAACAGAAGGTTTTGGAGTATCTTGCAAAGAAGCCTTGGCAGGTTAGGGATCTGGCGAAGGTTCTAAGAGTTAAGAAGAGGGAGCTCGACAAGATCGTGCAGGAGTTGATAAACGAAGGAAAGGCTACGTATTGGTCTTCCGGTTCGACAACTTACGTTACGACGCCGGAAAAACTTGAAGAAATGGAGAAGAAGAGATCGGAAATGGGTGCCGCGGAATAATTTTTTACATTTTTAATTGAAAAGGTTTAAATACTTCGACATTATACGCTGTTGGGGGTGTGGTTATGGCTGAAATCAAGGTTGATCCGGACAAGTGCGACGGTTGTGGTGAATGCGTAGGTGTTTGCCCGGGGGAGGTCTTCGAAATCGGTGAGGACGGAAAATCCCATCCCGCCAGGCCTGAAGATTGCCAGGAATGTTGCTCCTGCGTTGAAACTTGCCCGAACGGCGCTATAAGTGTAGACGTCTGTGAATAAAATTCATTTTTTTATCTCGATTTAATACGTCGATAATCGAATTGACATTCGATAAATTTATAAATTGCGTCGAAGTTCGAATTTCATGGATACTCTCATCAAGGCGCTCGCCGACAAGATATCCGGAGATATCGTCTTCTCGGACGCCCCGGGTAAAACGATAAAGAAGTGGAGACAGATATTCGAAATTTCGCAAAAGGAGTTGGCTCAAAAGCTCGGAGTTTCTCCTTCCGTCATAAGCGATTACGAGAGCGACAGGAGAAAGTCTCCAGGAGTAAGTTTTGTAAGAAGAATAATAGAGGCTATGCTCGAGATAGACAAGGAAAGGGGATATAGAACCGTGTCGAAATACAAGGACCTCTTGACTGGATTTAAACTGGACGTAATACTCGACATGAGGGAGTTCGGTGAGATCATCGATGTTAGGAAGTTCGTGAGGGCGATAGATGGAGAAATGCTCACCGACTTCGACAAATTCGTCAGCGGATATACGATCGTCGATAGCATAAAGGCCATTCTCTCGCTGAACGCCTACGATTTCTACAGACTCTACGGGTTTACGACGGAAAGAGCTTTGATATTCACGAAAGTTTCGACCGGTAGGTCTCCGATGGTTGCCGTGAGGGTCGCGAACCTCAAGCCTGCCGTCGTAGTTTTGCACGGTATAGATGCGGAGAACGTGGATGAGATCGCGATAAAGATTGCGGAGATAGAAAGGATACCCCTCATAGCTACTCAGATGCCGCTCGACGACATGATAAAGGCCCTTAGGAGTTTGTGAGGTGGTCGCATGGTGGGTATAGTTTCATACGGAACGTATGTCCCTAAATACAGGATAAGGGTTGAGGAGATCGCGAGAATATGGGGAGACAACGCTGAGACGATAAAAAACGGTTTGGGAATATTGCAGAAGTCCGTTCCGGATTTGGACGAAGATACCGCAACCATAGCCGTCGAGGCTGCGAGGGAGGCTGTGAGGAGGGCAAAGATAGATCCTAAGAGGATAGGGGCGGTTTACGTTGGAAGCGAATCTCATCCCTACGCGGTAAAACCGACCGCAACGATAGTTGGTGAAGCTCTGGGGATAGGAAACGAATACTTCGCAGCCGACTTAGAGTTCGCGTGCAAGGCGGGAACGGCCGGAATGCAGATGTGCATGGGGTTGGTGAAGGCGGGAATGATAGAATACGGACTCGCCATAGGAGCTGACACGAGCCAGAGCAGACCGGGAGACGCTTTGGAGTATTCTGCCGGAGCAGGAGGAGCGGCGTTATTAATAGGAAGGGATGGTGTTATAGCGGAAGTGGAGGGAACTTACTCTTTCACCTCCGATACTCCGGACTTCTGGAGGAGGGAGGGGCAACCTTATCCGAGCCACGGCGGAAGATTCACCGGAGTTCCCGCCTACTTCAGACATATAACGTCCGCAGCTAACGGTTTGATGGAGAAACTCGGTCTTAAGCCTTCCGATTTCAGTTACGCCGTTTTTCATCAGCCAAACGGAAAGTTTCCGGTTAGAGTTGCGAAGATGCTCGGATTCGGCATGGAGCAGATAAAACCCGGTTTGGTCGTTTCGCACATAGGGAACACTTACTCCGGATCATCTCTGATAGGGCTTTGTGCCGTTTTGGATGAAGCCAAGCCGGGTGATAGGATTCTCCTGGTTTCCTTCGGTTCGGGAGCGGGGAGCGACGCTTTTTCTCTGATCGTTACGGACGAGATAGAGAACTTCGATAGAACGCCGAGGGTTTGGGATAAGGTTATGGAAGGAGAACACATCGATTACGGGCTTTACGTCAAGCTTAGGAGGAAGATAAGGTTCGGGTGATATCATGAGAAGGGTTGCGGTTATAGGAGTCGGATGCTCGAAGTTCGGGGAGCTCTGGGACATGAACTTCAGGGACATAGTCATATCCGCAGGAATCGAAGCTTTGGAAGATGCGGGACTGGAGGGAAAGGAGATAGAGGCTATGTATATCGGAAACATGAGCGGTGGGAGATATCTGGCACAGGAACATGTAGCGGCGTTGATAGCGGATTACGCCGGGTTGGCTGAGCTACACATCCCCGCAACGAGGGTGGAAGCTGGAGACGCGAGCGGAGGACTGGCATTGAGAATGGCCTACATGGCAGTCGCGTCCGGGGTTCACGATGTCGTTATAGCGGCCGGGGCGGAGAAGGTTACGGACGTCGGAGCGGAGACCGCGATGGACATCCTCTCTTCTGCAGCCGACAGGGAGTGGGAGGTATTCTGTGGGGCGAATCTGCCGGCCTTGTTCGCTATGATGGCGAGGATGCACATGGATAGGTTCGGAACAACGGAGGAGGATCTTGCGAGGGTTAGCGTTAAAAACCATAGAAATGCCGTCAACAATCCGAAAGCTCAATTCAGAAGGGAGATTTCGCTCGAAGTCGCTTTGAATTCTCCTTACGTCGCAGAACCTCTCAGACTCTTCGACTGCGCTCCTATTTCGGATGGAGCCGCGGTGGTTATACTCGCGAGCGAGGAGGTTGCGAGGGAATACACGGATACGCCCGTCTATATATCCGCATGCTGTCAGGCGAGCGATTACCTTGCACTGCACAGCAGGAGGGACGTAACGACGATGGATGCCGTAGTTCATGCTTCGAGGCAAGCTTACAAGCACGCCGGAATAGAGCCGAAGGACGTGGATGTTGCGGAAGTCCACGACTCATTCACCATAGCGGAAATAATCGCTTACGAGGATCTCGGTTTTACGGAGAAGGGGAAGGGTGCCGAGCTTATCAGGGAAGGTGTTACGGAGCTCAACGGAGAAATTCCCGTAAATCCTTCCGGAGGTCTCAAGGCTTGCGGACATGCGATAGGCGCCACGGGAATAAGGCAGGCGGTGGAGATAGTTCTACAGCTTAGGGGAGATGCGGGGAAGAGGCAGGTTGATGCTGAGAAGGGTTTAGCTCTAAACATAGGAGGGACTGGAGCGACTGCCGTCGTTACGATCTTCGAGAGGTGATGGCATGCTTCCGAGGTTTTGGAGGAAGATAAGGTATAGATACAACCTCGTCGGAACCTACTGCGAGAACTGCAGGACATACTACTACCCGCCCCGCAACCTCTGTCCGAAGTGCAGGAGGAAGAGCAAGATTAAGGAGGTTCAGCTGAGCGGAAAGGGGAAGGTTATCAGCTATTCTATAGTCCACGACGCTCCGGAGAACTTCAAGATGATGAAACCTTACGTCGTCGCATTGATTCAGCTCGACGAGGGGCCGATCATCACTTCGCAACTCGTCTGCAAGCCGGAAGAGGTTAGAGTGGGAATGAGGGTGAGGGCTGTGTTCAGGAAATACGGGGAGGAGGGAGAAAGTGGAATAATATACTACGGAACTAAATTCGTTCCTGATTCATAACGATTATTAACTATTTTATTTCAGTTAAAGCGATGAAGAGATTTGCGGTAGTTCTTATAGCAGTAGTTCTGCTGGGATGCGCACAGCAACACCACTCAATTCTGAACGCTACGAACGTTACACCGAACGAGGTAATGGGAATGGTGAAGATAGTCTGCCTTAAAGGTGAGCCCGCTCTGAAGTTCGTTCAAATGATGCACATTGGAAAGATCAGGTTCGTCAAGGACATAGCCATGATGCACTATATCAGTCCCAACTCTTCGAAGTTCGTTACGGTATGGGTAACGGTGTATCCCAACTCGAGCGTGGCGAAGGAGGAGACGGATAGGATGGCAAAATCCATGATCGAATACGGGTGGAAGGACGTAAAGACTATGAAGGTTGACGATATGAATGTATACTACGTAAGACCTCCGGGAAGGAACGAAACCCACTACTTCTGGTGCAAGGACAACTACATGATATACATAATCCCGCACAACATGAGTTCGAAGGAGATAAGGGAATTCATATTGAAGGTGTCATGAAATCCGCCGTAATAGTAGCATACAGAAACGGGGAATTCGTTGAAGATAACATAAAATTTCTACTCAAAAACGGATACGAGGTAGTTTTAGCCGTAGATGAACCGGATGAGAACCTAAGAAGGTCGATCGATAGATACTGCGTAAAGGCGAGCGTCAGCGATGTTAGGAGGGGAAAGTGGAAGGCTCTCAACGACGCGTTAAAACTCGTAAGCGGTGAAACCGTCCTATTTTTAGATTCGGATACTAAAATAGTCGAACTTGCAGAAACGAACGGAAAAGATGCCATAGAAATTAGAAAGGAGGTGTTGGGAAGCTCCATTCTGGAAAGGCTCGTCGGAATAGACTACTTTGTAATGTTTCTCACGTCAAAAATAGCGGAGAAGTTCAACTCCTGCCTCAGCCTGAACGGAGCGGCTTTAATGGTAAAGAAGAAAGTCTTAGAGGAAATAGGGGGTTTCAGGGGAAAGATTAATGAGGACACCGACTTAGGAGTGAGATTGGGATTGAGAGGTTTTAAGGTGGGTGTGGGTGGTAAGGCTGTAACGAAGGCGCCTTCGAGCTTGAAGGAGTGGTTCGCTCAGAGGGAGAGGTGGAGCTTGGGTGGAGCGGATGTTTTAATAGAAAACTTTTTTAAGATCGTAAGGAGGCCGAGGCTCTGGATACCATATCTCTTCCTTTTCTATCCAGCCCTCGTAGGCATGTTCTTCGAGTTCATACTCCCGGACGATTTGATAATAAAATTACTCTATCTATTAATCCCGTTAATGGTTTTCATCTCCCCCAAACTCCTTTCCATCGCGATGCTCACGGTCTTCGAAGTTCATACGATAAAAAACCTACTATCAGCGCTTGCATCCTTCCTGATATGGTTCATAACGATTTCGACGCTATCGAAGGTTTTCGACTACGAAATAGACTTTAAACTACTACCGATTTACTACTTCCTCTATTCTCCGCTCTGGACGATGATATGCATAACCGCCTTCTTCAGAGTTGTGATAAACAGGGCAATGGGGAGAAGGATTTCCGTTAGGGGATGGAAGGTATAAATATCCGTGAAGGTTACCATTGAAATTGGCATGGCGAAGATCATAGGACAGAACGACCACCTGTCCAAGCTTGCAAGGATGCACAGGAGCAAGTTGCTCGCTCTATCTCTGCTATATCCGATCGGAATCGCTGTAGCGTTGCTATTTCCCCAGTCCGTACCTATAGTTGCCGGAGCGCTGGCTTTAACGAGTCACAGGCTTTACAAGACGTATGGAAAGTTCGTCAAATACAGGAAGGGTGTGGAGGGGGAAATGGAGGTGGAAAGAGTTCTGAAGACTCTCAGCGATTCATACGTCGTGATAAACAACGTCAGGTTGCCTAAAGGAGCGGGGAACATAGATCACGTCGTTATAGGGCCTACGGGAGTTTTCGCGATAGAGACGAAGAACATAAGAGGTCATTTCGTCTGCGAGGGAGAGGAGTGGTTTAAGGTCAAGAACGGGAGGATAAGGAGGGTGAGAAGCTTCAGCAGGCAGGCGAAGAGGAACGCTTTGGCTCTGAGGGACTTCCTTAGAAGGCACGGATGCGACCAGTTCGTTCACGGCGTCGTAGTTCTTACGAACGAAAACTGCAGGGTGGATCTGATAAATCCGAGCGTTCCCGTTATAGAAATTGGTAGGCTGAAGGATTTCATAGAGAAGGCAAAGGATAGGGTTCCGAAGAGGAGGATATACGAAATAGTCGGCATACTGGTTTCCGAATCCAAACATTTATAATCAGACATTCTTAGCCCTTTTCAAATGAGAGTGCTCGTAGCGGATCCGATTTCGGAGGACGCCATAGCTCTTATGAGAAAGGAAGGCTTGGAAGTTGACGTAAAGCCGGATATAAGCCATGAGGAGCTTATCAAGATCATTCCCGAATACGACGGTTTGATCGTCAGGAGCAGGACCAAAGTTACCAAAGAGGTGATAGAGGCGGGAAGGAGGCTCAAAATCATAGGAAGGGCTGGAGTTGGAGTTGACAACATAGATCTTAAGACCGCAACAGAGAAAGGGATAATAGTCGTGAACGCTCCCGGTGGGAACACTATTTCCGCAGCCGAACTGACGATAGGTCTGATTTTGGCTGTGGCGAGGAAGATCCCTCAGGCGGATAGGAGCGTAAAGGAGGGAAGATGGGAGAGGAAGAAGTTCATAGGAACCGAGCTTAGAGGAAAGACCGTAGGAATAATAGGGCTCGGAAGGATAGGTTACGAAGTTGCAAAAAGGCTGAGGGCTTTCGACGTCAACATACTCGCATACGATCCATACGTCAGCGAGGAGAGAGCCAAGGACGTCGGAGCTAAGCTCGTCAGCTTCGAGGAACTTCTTAAAAATTCGGACATAATAACGATCCACGTTCCGAAAACGAAAGAGACCGAAAACCTGATCTCCTACGAGGAATTCGAGATGATGAAGAAAGGAGTCATAATAATAAACGCCGCAAGGGGAGGAATAGTAAACGAGAAGGCTTTGTATGATGCGATAGTTAAGGGGAAGGTGGCCGGAGCTGGGTTGGACGTTTACGAGAAGGAACCTCCGGATCCGGACAATCCCCTGCTCAAGTTGGACAACGTCGTCACTACACCGCACATAGGAGCTTCGACCAAGGAAGCTCAGCTCAGCGTCGGAATGATAATAGCGGAGGAGTTCATAAACTTCGCGAAGGGTTTGCCGGTGAAGAATGCCGTCAACTTGCCCAAGGTGGGGCCGGAGGACTACCAATACCTACTCCCCTTCATGGAACTCGCCGAAAAGATGGGTAAGATGGCGGTCGCGAGGCTAAAGGGGCAGTTCAGGCAGGTTAAGGTGACATACAGGGGTAAGATTGCAGAAAAGAATACAGAATTCGTTACGAGGGCTTTGCTCAAGGGCATATTGAGTTACATACTCGGAGAGAGCGTCAACTTGGTTTCAGCCTTGCCCATAGCGAGGGATAGAGGTATAGTCGTGGAGGAGGCTAAGACGGAAGATGTGGAGCACTACGAAAGCCTGATAGAGGTCAGCGTGGAAGACGGCAAGGGGATATATCTGGCCGGAACGTGCTTCGGCGACGAGCCCCGAGTTCTTATGATAGACAAGTATAAGGTGGATTTCGTTCCGAGGGGGCATTACATAATATCCCTGCACGAGGACAAGCCCGGAGTAATAGGAAGGGTGGGAACGCTCTTCGGCAAGCACAACATAAACATCGCTGGAATGATAGTGGGAAGATACGGAGGGAGGGGAGGAATTCAGCTGATGCTCCTCCTCGTGGACGATCCTCCGAGCGATGAAGTTTTGAGGAAGATGGTGGAGTTGGACGGAATACTCGACGCGACTTACGTTTACCTATGAACGTCCTCGTGATAGGTCCGGCCGGAAGCGGGAAGAGCACTTTCGTAAAATCGTTTTTGGACTACCTCAGCGACTACGACGCCAAAGCGGTGAATTTGGATCCGGCTTCGGATCCCATATACGAGGCCCAAGCGGACGTCAGAAACTTTGTTAAGACTGAGGAGGTGATGAAAGAATACGGTCTGGGAATAAACGGAGCTCTTATAAAGTCGATGGAGCTCGCTTTGGAGCACGTAGAAGATCTGCTGTTGAAAGGAGATTACGTTCTATACGACACACCCGGCCAGATGGAGCTCTTCCTCTACCTCAAAGCCGGAATGGAAGTTGCAAGGAGGATTGCCGAACACGACACAACCGTAGCTCTGTTCGTGGTAGATTCGGAGATAGCGATGAGCCCCGAAAATTACGTTTCCATCTTAGCCCAGAACGCAGTGATAGCTCTGAGAACGGGAATTCCGACCGTTACGGTCTTCAACAAGTGCGACGTCGTTGACTTCAACCTAACGCTTTCGGAGGTGAGGGCAAAGCTCAGAGAAGGGGGAGTCTTGGCGGAGTTGATGGAAAAGCTCGTCGACTTCGTCGAAGAAACTACGGTAAGATACAGAACGATAAAGATCTCCGCTTTGAAGGGGGAGGGATTCGATGACGTTCTTTCGATAATAAACGAGGTTTTCTGTTCGTGCGGAGATTTGAGCTAACCTTTATATTTCTCCGGGAGAGAACCCAATTGGCATGTTTAAAAAGCCCGAAGTTTGGAACGTCAGCTACTATTCCAACGAGCTCAAAGCCTTCACGAAAGAGAAGAGGGGAGAAGTTGGGATCCTCTACTTCGGCAGAAGGTTGAGGAACTACTATCTGGACAAAACTATGATCGGCCCGACTCCGGCAATCAACGGTAGCATATACCACTTCGAGAGGGAGGAAAGTTTTGAAATAGACGGAGTTTTGAACGTCGAAATCGAGCCCTTTTACGGCGGATTCTTGGACAAAAACTACGAGGGCGTTTGTTACGTCAGATGCGTCAGGTTGGGAAAGGGTGGAATAATTTTTCCGAGACAGATACACTTGGCACCGATATGCGATCTCAGGTTGAAAGTTACGCCTCAAACGAGTTGTATAGAGGAGGATTGGATTAAACTGACTCTTGAAGGCGGGGACGTTCTGTCCGGTGAGATCTTATGCGAAGGTAAGACCAAAGTCAGAATTCTGAGGGTCAACGACGGTTTACGCCTGAAGGTGCCCGAAACTCTGCTCGAAACCGATGGAGGTCATCACGAATTCACGTGGAGACCTTCAGCCGTTGAGAGGGGAGTGGTCGTTTTCGGGGATGTTGTGGGTAAGGGAATAGTAAAAACGTTCCGATTGAACGGCCCTCCATACGTCCTATCCGATTTGACCTATGCTGGCAATTCGACCTTCTTGGAGGTTAAGTCGGGGAAAAAGAGAACAGCGATCAGATTGGATGTCGATCCTTTACGTTCGAACGAAAATGGTTGAGCGAATCTTTAAAATTCGATGGCAAAATTTAAAAATGTTGCAACGAACCTCAATCCAATGCCCGAAAAGCTCGACTCCCTCGACATCAAGATACTCATCGAACTTCAGGAGGATGCAAGGAAGAGTCTTAGGGAGATCGCCGAAAAGCTGGGGGTTGCTGAGGGGACGGTTTACAACAGAATAAACAAGCTTAAGAGGATGGGGGTTATAGAGAAGTTCATCCCCGTCGTGGACTACTCGAAGCTGGGATTCGATCTCACCGCAATAATAGGGATAAGCGCCGAAGGTGGACATTTAATAGAGCTTGAGGAGTTGCTCGCAAAAGAGCCAAACGTGACCGCAGTTTACGACGTAACGGGAGAGTTCGACGTTATAGCGGTTGCAAGGTTCAGGAGCAGGGGAGAGCTCAACGACTTCATAAAGAGGATAGCGAGTCTTGAGCACGTAAAGAGGACTTACACTATGCTCGTTTTAAACGTTGTAAAGGAGACCCACACGATAGACCTGTCCAAGTTGGAAAAATCATCTCAATAACGGTCCAACATCCGGAAATCCCTGCCTCTGCCCGGTTCCTGCCAGCTTCTGCAACCTCTTCGGATTTAGCAGTAAGTCCACGGCGTTCCTCACGTGCTCTCTCACTCGATTTTCGGTTATCTCCCAAAGCTCCCTCTCATCCTTAGCCTCATCTTCGTGAACGAAAACCTCTATTATGTGCTTGTTCGTCATGAGTTGGGCGAGTATGAGTCCCATTGAAGCTTCGTGGGCGCACTGCTTGTCTATCGGCTTAGGCCCGGGCATTCCTAAGGCGATAACTATTTCGCACCCCTTCTCCTCTATCAGCTTTTTGGCAGCAACGGGCAGATCCTTTATTCCCGGGACGGTGTATCTCACGTATGGGATCGAACAGATCTTTCTAAGCTCGTCTATTGCAATCTTACCCATGTCTATTCGTGCGAAAGTCGTATCCGCTATTCCTACCCTCATGATCCCTAATTAGTCCCGACCTTATTTCTGCGTTTTGCTCGCCAGAACTTCCATCGCAACGTCTAAAGCGGAGCCTTCTATGACATCCTTCCTCCTCATAACGTCCTCCAACCCGGCGAGAGTAGCAATCACCTCCCTCCTCCCGACGTTGCCCATCGTCCCTATTCTGAATATCTTCCCTTTCAAATGCTCCTGCCCTCCGGACACGAGTATTCCGTATTCCTCCCTGAGCCCTCCTCTCAGTTCCCTGTCCGTAATCCCGTTGGGCATCTTTATAGCGGTGACGGTATTAGAATAAGCGCTGTATTCGTTAAGCTTTGGGAAGAGCTCCAATCCCAACGCCTTCGCCCACTCCCTCACGGCTTTCGCCATAGTTCTGTGCCTCCTTATCCTGTTCTCAAGCCCTTCCTCCTCTATTATTTTAAGAGCTTCATGCAGTGCGAAGAACAGGGGAATTGCTGGAGTGTATGGTGTCTGAAGATCCTTCGCCTTCTTCCTGTATGCCATCAGGTCTAAATAGAACGGACACCTCTCGTTGTAAAACTCCCAAGCCCTCTCGTTTACGGCAACCGCACAAAGTCCCGGAGGAGCGCCGAGACACTTCTGAGAGCCTACGATCGCAACATCGATCCCCCACTCGTCCATCTTCACTTCATCTCCGCCGACGCTCGTAATTCCGTCCATTATAACGAGTGCGTCGTATTTCTTAGCTATCTTGGCTATCTCCTTTGCCGGATTCAGAATGCCAGTGGAAGTTTCGTTGTGGACGAACGCTACGGCTTCTGATCCTTCAGCAAGAGACATCTCGACTGCATCGAGGTCTATGGACGTCCCCCATTCGAATCTGAGAGCGTCCACTTCGGTATAACGCTGAGCAATTCTGACAAATCTATCTCCGAACTTCCCGTTGTCTATGCACGTAATCCGCCTAACTTTCGAGAAAGAAGCTACGGCCGCTTCCATCCCAGCAGTTCCGGATCCCGAAATTATGAAGACGTCGTGCTTTGTTCCGAAGCATTTCTTCAGCATTTCTGTGCAGTATTCAAGTATTTCGGAGAAGTCCTTGGTTCTGTGCCCGATCATCTGCCTCGCCATCGCCCTAATAATTCGCTCGTGCAACTGGACCGGCCCAGGAATCATGAGGAGATCCATGGGCGAAGTTGGGGGAATGTTTTATAAAACCGTTGCTCGAAACGTTGGGGATGAGGGTAAAGATAGCGCTGTTCGCAACTCTCAGGGAGAAGTTCGGTGTAAAGGAGATAGAGGTGGAATGCGAGGATTTCGAATCCGCAATAGCAAACGCGTCCAAGATTTTGGGTGAGGATTTCTATTACGAGGTTTTTAACGAAAAGGGTGAGATTAGAGATGACAGAATAATCACGATAAACGGTAGGAACGTCAAGGATATCGAAAAGATAGAGCTCAAGGACGGTGATAGGATTGCGATCTTCCCTCCCATCGCCGGAGGATGAACTTGCAAAAAGCTTTAAAAACTAAGCAGAAACTTTTAAAAGGTGATGCTTATGCAATCGGACATTCCAGTGAAGGAAGTGATGACGAGGGACGTCTGCACAGCGAGAAAGGACGAATCTCTCCTCAACGCATCGAGGAAAATGATAGAATGCGGTGTCGGTAGCATAATAATCGTGGAAAACGGTAAACCGATCGGAATAGTCACCGAGAGGGACATCCTCAAGAAGGTCGTGGCGAGGAACAAGGTGCCCGCGAAGGTTAGGCTTGAAGAGATAATGAGCACCCCACTGATAACGGTAAAGCCCACGACCTCACTCAGAGAGGCGACGGACATCATGAAGAAGAGGGGGATCAGGAGGTTGCCCGTCGTCGATGACGGCGGGAATCTTATCGGGATTATAACGGACAGCGACGTTCTAAGCGTCGCGATAGATTTGGGAGAATTCGCAAGTCTTTTGGATAATCCACACGTCGAATCGGAGGAGATCGGGGGTAAGTGTGAGAAGTGTGGAAGGTTTACCGAAAAGTTGGTGGATGTCGACGGCTTGAAGTTGTGTGAGGACTGTAGAGAGGGGTATTGATGAAGTTCGGTAGCGTTATGGATTTAGCGACCAAGGACGTGAAAACCATCCCTCCCCGCTCAACGATAATGAACGCTCTGAAGACGATGGTGAACTGCAACTTCAGGAGGATGCCCATAGCGGATGCGGGAACGAAGAGGCTCGAAGGGATAATTTCAGCTACGGACTTGGTGAACTTCTTCGGAGGAGGAGAGAAGCACAAAATAGTGGTCGAAAGGTTCAACGGAAACCTCTCGGCTGCGGTCAACGAATGCGTGGACGAGATTATGGTGAGAGATGTCGTTGCCGTGGACTGCGACGCGTCTTGGCAGGATGCCTTAGAGTTGATGCTCGAAAAGAGGGTCGGAGGTTGCCCGATAGTGGACGAGGAAGACAGAGTGGTAGGGATAATAACGGAAAAGGACATGCTGAAGTATCTGGCGAATCAGAAGAAGTTGGACGGATACGTGAGAGATTACATGACAACGGGCGTCATAACAGCGAATCCCGAAACGACGATAGAGGAGGCGATGAAAATAATGATATCTAAGAAGATCAGGAGGTTGCCGGTGATAAAGGACGGGATTATGCTCGGTTTGATAACCGCGAGGGAAATTCTGAGGTATTTCACCAAGGAGGCGTTCAAAGTCATAGAGACCGGTGATGTGAGAGACGCTTTGCAGAAACCCCTCACCTTAATGCTCTCAAAAGAGGGGTTGCACAGAGAACCGATCACGTTCAGACCGATCGACAGGATTTCGGATGTCGTTAGAAGGATGGTGGCTGAAGGAGTAGGAGTCGCGCTGATCGTGGAGGATGGAAGGCTCGAAGGCATAATAACGGAAAGGGATTTGATGAACTTCCTCTACTCCAAAGCATGAAGTTCGTTGCCGAAGCTTTGGGGCTCTCGCCAGTAGCGGCCAGGAGATTAGAGGAGAAGAACATACTAAAGCAGGCTTTCATAAGGCATCCGTTTTTTTCGGACGTAATCGACGCGTTCAAGCTCGACAGGAAGTTCGGAGAATACGAGGAGGGAACTCTGATAGCGAAAACGGTCGATGGAGTTCAAATAGTTAGGGGATATCCGAAGATAAGGAGGGCGTTAACGCTTTACCCGACGATAAAGAAACACTTCAGGGGAGAAGTGGTTTTCGAGGAGAAGATGAACGGATACAACGTTAGAATCGTGATGTTCGGAGAAAACCTATACGCGATAACGAGGGGAGGATACATATGCCCCTACACTACGGAAAAGGCTCGAATGCTGATAAATCCCGACTTCTTCAAAGATCACCCGAACCTGATGCTATGTTGCGAAGCTGTCGGGGAAGAATCGCCCTTCGTTCCGAAGGATGTTTACGGGATTAAAGAAATAGACTTCTACGTTTTCGACGTTAGGGATAGGAGAACTAACGAGGCTCTGCCGATAAGGGAGAAGGAAAAACTCGCCGATGAATACGGATTCAAGTTAGCACCAATATTGGCGGAAGTTCACGTTTCCGAGGCGCACGAAGTTGCGAAAGATGTGATAAGGGAGTTAGGAAGGAAGGGGAGGGAAGGAATAGTGATAAAGGATCCGAACATGAAAAGGCAACCTATAAAATACACGACGAGCGAGTCGAACTGCTCCGATCTAAGCTTTGCCTTCAGGTTCTTTGGGGAATACGGCAAGGACTTCATGTTTTCGAGGATAATAAGGGAAGGTTTTCAGGCTTTCGAACTGGACGATGAAGAAGAATTCAAGAGGAGATGCACGAGATTGGGAGAAGCTATTCTCAAAGCAATGGTGGAGAGCATAAGGGAAGTGAGGGAGGGAAAAAAGGTTTGCGACAGGATGAGGCTGAGGTTCTACGACTTGGAGGTCTTCGAACTCTTTAAAGAGCACGTGAGGAGGATGGGAGTAAACGCGGAATTTTCGGAGCCGATAGAAGAAAACAGAAGCTACGTCGTTTGGTTTTACAGGCACATGAAATCGACCACCGACAGAATAAGGCACATACTCGAAGGTAACCTATGGCAGTAGTAGGGATAGATGCGGGAACATCGTCTTTCGAAATAGTTGCGATGGAAGGGGATAGACCTTTGGATAGGAGGACGTTTCCGACTTCCGAAGTGAGAAAAAATCCGAAAATAGTTTTGAAGGTTCTCGAAGAGGTCGATGCGGAGATTATAGCGGGACTATCAGGATACGGATTGCCAGTTAAGAGGTTCAGCGAGCTCGACGATAGGGATGTAGCCCTGATGACGCTCAACTTCGACGAAACCCTCATGGGTGTAAGGAGGATCATAGACATTATAAGGAAAAGCGATTTGGGGGGGAGGACTTGGACGATTCCCGGAATAATCCACCTTCCCACCGTGCCGGAGCACAGAAAGCTGAACCGAATAGATATGGGAACCTCCGACAAGCTCTGTTCGGTAGCTCTGGCGATGTATCAGTTTAGCAAGGAAGGAATTCCGTTCGAAAGGCAGAACTTCGTTTTGGTAGAGGCTGGATACGGGTTCAACGCCTTCGTAGCGGTCAAGGGTGGAAAGATCGTGGACGGAATAGGGGGAACGACCGGATTTCCGTCCTTTTCTTCTCTGGGTGCTCTGGACGGGGAGCTCGCCTACCTCCTCGGTGATTTTCCGAAGTCGATGCTATTCTGCGGAGGGATAAGGAGTCTGTTGAAGGAGAAAGGAATCGAAGTGGAGAGAATGGAAGATCTTCCGGATTTTGCGGTCGAGTGGATGTGCGAGTTCGTAGTGAAAGGTATCCGGGCGGTGGGTGTTTCTCTGAAAGATTACGAAGTCGTGGTTTCGGGAAGGTTCTTCGACATCTTCCTGAAAGATTTCGTAGATTTCAGCGGGATTAAGGCCGTAAAGCTTGAGGGTTTCGGGTTCGGAAAGCAATCCGCCGAAGGAGCGGCGATAATCGCCGACGGACTTGCCGAAGGGAAATTCGTAAACATAGTAGATTGGCTCGAAATAAAGAAAGCTAAGGGAACGGTTTTGGATTACCTCACTTCGGACGTTCGGAGGTTCGTCAGGACTTTCAGAGCGTTCTCGTAAAGTCTCTCAATCCTTTCGGCTATACTGTCGGCTATTTCGTTCAACATTTCCGCATCCCTTTCGAGCGATTCCGATCTCTTCTCAATCATCCTCGAAATTTCGGATTTCGATGTTCCACCCAGAACCCTCCTGCTTTCGACTATGGATTTAGCGTCAATTTTCAGTTCCCCGATTTCCACGGAATACCCGAACTCCTCCACAACTTTCCTCAAATTTTCGGCGGAAAGATCCTTCCCCTCCGCCACAACTCTCCCAACTATTCTGTGGGCATCTCTGAAAGGGATTCCTTTTCTTACGAGAGAATCCGCCACATCCGTTGCGTTCGAGAAACCTCTCAACGCCTTTTCGAGCATGACGTCCTTTTTGAATTCGGTTTTTTCGAGCATCCTCGCGATCAGCGTAACGGCTAAATCTGCAGTTTCGAGGGATTCGAACAGAAGGACGTTCATCTCCTGAAAGTCCCTGTTGTATGTGAGAGGCATGGCCTTGTATATCGCCATGGCTCCGGCCAGATTCCCCAAAATCCTTCCGGCCTTTGCCCTTATCAACTCCGCTATGTCCGGATTCTTCTTCTGGGGCATTATCGAAGATGAGGAAGAATACTCGTCTGGCAACTCAACGAATCCGAACTCGGAACTCCACAGAATTATCTCCTCCGCGATTCTGCTGATCGTCAGTATCGAAGAGGCGGATACGAACACAGATTCTATCAAAAAGTCCCTGCTAGCAACCGCATCGCAACAGTTCTCAACGATTCCGTCGAAACCCAAAAGTTCTGCGGTGTATTCTCTGTCGATCTCGAAAGATGTGCCAGCAAAAGCCGCGGAGCCTAAGGGTGATAGGTTAGCTCTCGCGAACGCGTTCAGAACCCTCTCGAAGTCCCTCGTTATCATGTCGTGGTATGCGAGCATGTGGTGTGCCAAAAGGGTGGGCTGGGCGTATTGGAGGTGGGTAAAACCGGGCATTATCGTGTCTGTGTTCTCTTCGGCTATTCTCAGCAGAACCCTCCTCAAGTCGAGCAGTGAGAAGGCGAGCGAGATAAGCTTGTCCCTCGCGAACATTCTCAAGCAAGTGGCGACTTCGTCGTTCCTGCTCCTCGCCGTATGCATCTTCTTTCCGGCCGGAGTCCTCTTCGTAACCTCTTTCTCTATCGCCTCGTGAACGTCCTCGCAGTCTTTCGGAAGGGTTTCGAACCCCTCCTCCCTTATTTCGAGCAGAGCTTCAATTATCGCTCCGGCGTCTTTCTCGTTTATAATCCCGCACTTTAGCAGTCCCAAAACGTGGGCGATGTCCACGAGGATGTCGTAGTGGAATATCTTCCTGTCCGAATCGAGGGAGGAGGAGAACTCCAACGCAAGAGGATCCATGCCCCTTTTAAGCCTGCTCCTCACGACCGACATTTCCCTTCCTCCAGATCACCCTATCCCCGTATCTTATCTCAACGATCCTGTGCATAGGAATCGCAACTCCGGAGTAGAGGTATAGGAACTTGTGCCCGATCTCCTCTATCTCGTCCCCTCTAAGCTCGGAAAAACCCTTCGGACGATCTATATAGACGATGACGACCTTCTCGAAGTCGTAATCGGGATGCCACTTGAACTTGTTCAGGATTTCCCTTATCGTCATAGCTCCTCTTCCTTGGCGAGTTCGACTATCTGCCCCTTGAGGTTAAGCTTTAGCGACTTCTTCGCCACCGCCCTAATCGTTATCGGATCCAGTCCCAAGCTCTTGCTTATGTGCTGAACGGACATCCTTCCCGCCTTCACCTCGTTAACTATCCTCTGCACTATCTCCTCGAACTCGTCGTCCGGCATGAATACGACTTCGAGTATCTTGTTCAGATCCTTGAGAGATGCGTAGAAGTTCGCGCTTATGTGTGTGTAGCTGACGTGATATTCCTTCTCCGGTTTTCCGGCCGGATCGGACGGCATCCTCCATTTCGCTTCGAGCATCCCCGCGTGTTTCAGAATTTTGAGGGCCTCCTCCGCTCCTTCCCCGAATCTATCCTTAAGTTCTTTGAACGTCAGCCATTCCGTAAGCAACGTTTCGTAAACGTTTCTGTATGTGTCGGTGGAAAACAGCTGAAGGATCGGAACGAGTTCGACGATATCGTTTACGAGCTTGGCTCTTCTGACCATTTTATCACCTTCGGAAGAATTTGTTAGAATTTACGTCTTTTGGATATTTTTAGTTTTCCTTCTCAGCTTTTCTAACGCTCTCCTGTCGTGCTCGATCACGTGCTCCAACGCTTCTATAACAAGCTTCAACCTGAAATCTTCATCGACTCGATTCATCCTAATTCTTTCGGCAACTTCGTCGTATCTTTTCGGATTCGAAACTGGAAGAACACGCTCATAGTTTTTAACAGCCGCTTTCAGAATCGCCGATCCTCCAACGTCTATTTCGTTCTCGTAAAGGTTAACCACGACCACATCGAAGAACCCCGAATATATCCTCCGAAAGACTTCAGGATGCAAAGTCTTCAAATTCCTACTCTCAACAAGCCCCGTTATCTCTGAAAGCCTCCTAACATCTATACCGTTCTTCTCTAAAAACTTCGCAGTCCCCTCAGTTGCGTATATCCTTAAGTTCGGCAGTTTCCTAAAAAACTCTACCAAACCGGTCTTGTCGTGCACGGAGACGAGGACGTTCATGCCCTTTTCTCCTTCCTAAGTATGCTCTCCGCCGCTATGAGCCCGGTTACTGCCGCTCCTACTATTCCCCTGCTTATCCCCGCCCCGTCTCCTATCGCGTAAACGTTCGGGATGCTGGTTTCCATCTCCGGACTTACCTTGAGCTTCAGAGAGTAGAACTTTATCTCCGGAGCGTAGAGAAGCGTGGAGTCGTCCGCAACTCCGGGAATCACCTTGTCCAAAGCTTCCAAGGCGTCGAGTATGTCGTCCACAACCCTACCCGGATAAGCAAGGCTTATGTCTCCGGGAATCGCCGTCTTCAACGTCGGCTGGACGAGGCGGTTATTCTTTATCCTCCTCTCCGTGCTCCTCCTACCCAAGCGAAGATCCTTAAGCCTCTGAACTATCGGATTTCCTCCCCCAAGTTTAGTAGTAATTCTGGCGAGATCCCTCCCCCAATCGTTCGGATATTCGAACGGCTCCGTAAACTCGTAATGCCCTAAGAGGGCGAAGTTCGTGTTGTTCGTCTTCTCCTTGGCTTTGCTGTGTCCGTTCACCAAGCAGAAGTCTCCGTAATCTTCCCTTATCACCCATCCCCTCGGGCACGTGCAGAAGGTTCTAACGTAATCGTCGTGCCTCTTGGTAACTATCCTGAGCTTAGGATCGTATATAACAGATGTTATCTCGTCCATTATCGAAGCCGGAACCTCCACTCTAACTCCTACGTCTATCGCCTTCGCGTTCTCGCTCACCTCTATTCCGTATTGCTTCACCCACCTTTCGAGCCACTCGGAACCCCCCCTCCCAACGCCCAGAATCAGATACTCGTATTCGACCTGCCTTCCGTCATGCAACGTGATCTTCTTCTCCTTCGGATTTATGTCCACGACCGTCGTTTCGGTGAAAATTTTGACGCCGTTCTCCTTCAAATACCTCTCTATGCTCCCTATCACTTTGGGAAGCTCATCACTTCCGACGTGCCTCTGCTTCAGCGGAACGAACTCTATTCCCGCAGCATTCGCCCTCCTCATGAACTCCTCTATCTTTTCCTTATCGGTTCCGTAAACCTCGTTCGGTGCTCCGTGCTCCAAAAATATCCTATCGACTTCCTCCATCTTCTTGAGGAGGTATTCGGCATCGACCAGATCTATCAGATCCCCTCCAACGGTGTAGCTCGACGGGTATTCGGGAATCGCGTAGTTCAGCTTTCCGTCGGAAAGCCCTCCAGCCCCTCCCACTCCGAATGTTATATTGCAGGGCTTGCATTTCGTGCAGAAACTCTCGGAAAGGTCGCTCGGACACTTCCTTTTATCGATGTCCCTACCGAGTTCGAAAATCGCAACGTCCATCTTTCCGACGAGCTTGTAAGCGGCGAAAAGCCCGCCTGGACCTGCTCCGACGATTACGACGTCGAACTTCATACATTTTTAGGCTCTTCCGGCAAAGTATATTTAAGATTTTTCTCTCAAACGTTTACAACCCTCAAACATCTCCCAACTTCGACGGAATTCAAAACAGCCTTATGAACGAATTCCCTCGCCCTCTTACAAGCTTCTCTCAACTCTAATCCCTTCGCGAGGTAACAGGTTAAGGCGGTGCTGTAAACGCATCCCGTTCCGTGCACCTCTCCCCTAATCATCCCGTGCTCGATTACCGTTCCATCGTGTATCAAGTCCCTACCGCCCAAACTCCCTCCCGTAACCACGACGTTGCAACCGAACTTATTTCGGATGATTCTGCAAGCCTTCAGAGCGGAATCCAAATCCCCAACCTCTATCCCGGACATCGCGGAAGCTTCGTATGCGTTCGGAGTTACGACGTCGCAGATCTCAGCTAACACCTCGTAAACCCTAACATTCGAGAATTCGAATCCCACCGTAGCCTTCAGAACAGGATCCAGAACCTTTGGAACTTCCAAATCCGAAATCGAATCCGCTATTGCTCTTGCCGATTCCTCCGAGCAGACGAGTCCTATCTTTATCCCGGCCAAATCCAAGTCGTTCAAGACCGCCGAGATCTGCCTACGAATCGAATCGGCATCGACCACCTCAACCCCGAATATCTCGCATGTGTTCTGGAAAGTTATAACAGTAACGACGGAGGAGGGATGGAAACCCAAAGCCCTTATCGTCCTGACGTCCGCCAAAATTCCCGCGCCTCCGCTCGGATCCAGACCGGCTATCGTCAAAACACTTTTCATTTCGATCCGTCGTGATTTTTAGTAAAATATATTTCGCTTAATGACTCTCGCCCTCTATGGAGTTCGATGTCGCGATAATAGGTGCCGGCCCCGCAGGTCTTACTGCCGCGATTTATTCCGCGAGATACGGGTTGAAGACTGTAGTTTTCGAAGATCCCACCCAAATATCCCAGCTTGCGATAGTCCCCTTCATAGAAAACTTCCCCGGTTACGAAGGAAGCGGGTTGGATTTGATAATGAAAATGAAGGAACAAGCTTCGAAGTTCGGAGCGGAGCATAAAGTGGAGAGGGTAGAGGACGTCAGAAAAGGGGACGGTTATTTCTTCGTGAAGACGGATTCCGGTGAATATAAGGCAAGGACGATAATAATAGCGACCGGAGGAAAGCACAGGGAACTGGGTGTGGAGGGGGAGAAGAAGTTCGTTGGTAGAGGTGTCAGCTACTGCGCCGTTTGCGACGGCTTCTTCTTCAAAGGGAAGAGAGTTGCGGTAATCGGAGGTGGAAACACAGCCTTGGCAGATGCCATATACCTTAAAGATTTGGGTTGCGACGTTGTAGTGATCCACAGGAGAGACAAATTTAGAGCAGACGAATTACTGCAAAAACAGTTGTTCGATAAGGGAATACCCGTTCTGTGGAATACGGTTGTGGAGAGAATAGAGGGGGAAAGTAGGGTGGAAAGGATCGTCGTAAGAAATATAAAAACGGGTGAGAGGAAGGTTTTGGAGGTGGAGGGTGTTTTCATAGCCGTAGGTATTCAGCCTCAAACCGAAATAGCCTCCAAGCTCGGCGTTGAGATGAACTCCTACGGATACATAAAAGTGGACAAAAAGCAGAGGACGAACGTGGAGGGTGTTTTCGCGGCTGGGGACTGTTGCGACAATCCTCTGAAGCAGGCGATTACCGCGTGCGGGGATGGAGCGATCGCCGCGTATTCCGCATATGAATACCTGAAAGATGAGGGTAGTGGTGGTAGGACATAACGTCAGGAACGTGGCGGAATCCGCGAAAAAAGCTGGATGGAAAGTTTTTGCTGTAACCAAGTTTGCGGATGCGGACTTGAAGCTCTACGCGGAAGTCTGGAAGGTAAAAGAGTTCGACGCAAGGTTTGTAGATGAAATAGCGGAAAAGTTCAACGCAAAAGTAGTTCTGACTTCTGGATGCGAGGACTTGAAGGTGAAGTCGGAAGTTTTGGGTGTAGATCCGAAAGTTGCCGAAAAAATCGTCGATAAGTTGAAGTTTTATAGAAAGCTCGAAAATGCTGGAATCTCTTTTCCTGAACTCGACCCAGACCCTCCGTTCGTGATAAAACCCATAAGAGGGGGAGGAGGTCTGGGAGTTAGAATAGATTCGAGCGTTCCTGAAGGATACATAAGCCAGAGGTTCGTTGAGGGCATCCCCTGTTCCGTGTCTCTACTCACAGACGGGAGGAATGCCGTGCCGGTTTCAGTGAACGAAATTTTATCCGGATGGAAGGAGATGAACACCGAAGGTTTCGTTTACTGCGGAAACGTTACTCCTCTCAAGCTGAATTCCGAAGTCAGAAGGATGTTGATCGAAACTGCTTTAGATGTGATCGAGCTATTTGACGTGATTGGATCGGTTGGAGTGGATTTCGTTCTATCCGATAAACCTTACGTTCTGGAGATGAATCCGAGGTTTCAGGGATCTCTGGATTCCGTGGAGTGGAGTCTTGATCTAAACTTATTCGAATTGCACGTTAAAGCTTGTGAAGGAAAGGTTCCCGAAGTTCCAAAGCCCAAAAGGTTCGCATGCAGGGCGATTCTTTTTTCGGAAAGAGCCTTAAGGATCAATGCTGATTTGACGGGAAATGGTTTCTTCGCCGACATTCCAAACGTTGGGGATGTTGTAGGGAGAGGCGAACCGGTAGTCTCCATTTTAGCTTCTGGAAACAGTAGAGGTGATGTTTTGGATAAGGTCATACGTCGTAGGGATTTGTTCTACCACCTCGTTCGAAAGAGATAAAAGTTCATCGAGGTTAGGACGGTTATGTGTAAGGTCGTTCTATCTTATTCCGGCGGTCTGGATACTACAGTCTGTATTCCTCTGCTGAAGGAGAGATACGGTTTCGACGAGGTTATTACGGTTACGGTGGACATAGGACAGCCGGAGGAGGAAATAAGGAAAGCTGAGGAGAGGGGAAGGAAGTATGCGGACAAGCACTACACGGTGGATGCAAAAAAGGAATACGTCAATGCCCTTTTCCAGCTCATAAAGGCGAACGGCGAATACGAGGGTTACGTCTTGGGAACAGCATTGGCGAGGCCGATAATAGCGGAGAAGGTCGTCGAAATAGCGAAGAAGGAAAACGCGGATGCTATAGCCCACGGATGCACAGGAAAGGGAAACGATCAACTTAGATTCGAAAACGTGTTCTACCAGCACGGTTTCAGAGTTATAGCACCGATGAGGGAGCTGAACTTAACGAGGGAGTGGGAGATAGAATATGCAAAGAAGCACGGAATAGAGGTTCCGGTCACGAAGGAAAAACCTTACAGCATAGACGAAAATCTATGGAGCAGGAGTGTGGAAGGTGGAAATCTGGAAGATCCAACGTTTATACCTCAGGAAGAAATATGGGAGTGGACTACCGATCCCGCTAAAGCACCTGACGAGCCGGAGATCGTAAAGATCGAATTTGAAAGAGGTGTTCCGGTGGCGTTGAACGATGAGAGGATGGACGGGTTCGAGTTGATAAGAACGCTCAACGAGATCGGAGGTAGGCACGGCATCGGTAGAACGGATATGATCGAGGACAGGGTTCTCGGCCTTAAGTCGAGAGAGTGCTACGAGCATCCGGCCGCTACGATCCTAATCACTGCACACAGGGATTTGGAAAAGCTCGTTTTGAGCAGGAGGGAGCTGAAGTTTAAGAGATTCGTTGAAGAGGAGTGGGCCGAGCTGGTTTACTACGGACTGACGAACGACCCCCTCTTCGATGCTCTAAACGCTTTCATAGATAAAACGCAGGAGAGGGTTACCGGCTGGGTAAAGGTCAAGCTATTCAAAGGTTCGGTCACTCCGGTTGCCAGATACTCGGAGTTCTCCCTCTACAAGCCGGAACTGACGTCTTTCGATACTACGGCGATAGACCAGAAGTATGCCGAAGGATTTTCGAGGTTCCACGGGTTGCAGGGGAGGATATACGGAGAAGTTATGTCAAAATTTAGATCCGAAAAACAACAATAATTTTTTTAATAACTTCGTCCAAAATCGGGCATGGATTTAGGACTCATCCTCCTCTTAGCCGGATTTCTGATAGTGGTAGTAGCCTTCGTTCTCATGGTCGTTTCGATATACAATAGATTTCAACAGCTTAAAAACGGTGCCGAAGCTACGTTGGGTCAGATAAAGGTTGCCTTGAAGAAGAGATTGGACATGCTCGCCGAATTGCTCGAATCCGTCCAGAGCTACGCCAGATTCGAGAGGGAAACACTCGAAAACATAACGAAGATGAGGACTGAAGTTCTGAAGGTGACTTCCGCCGAAGACGTTCAGAAGATAGACAGAGAGTCGAGGAGAATTCTCGGAAACATCCTCGTTGCGGTGGAGAATTATCCGGATTTGAAGACGTCCCAGACCGTTCAGAAGCTGATGGATGCCGTGAAGGAGGTTGAGGACGAGATAGCGAGGCACAGATACACCTACAACAACATAGTTCAGGAGTTCAACACTAAGATAGACACCGTTCCTTCGAACATAGTTGCGGCGATCTTCGGGTTCAGGAAGATGCCATACCTCGAGTTCGAAGAGGTGGAAAGAAGACCAGAGCTGAGGTGGAGCGTGTGAGCGAGTTGAAGCAGTTGGCGGTAGTTCTCGTTTTGGTTTCCGCCATAGGAATAGGAGGGGTTCTGTTTTCCCTTTCGATCGGATGGAACGGCCCTCTCACCGTAGATTACGACGCTAAGATAGTTCTGAACGGAAGCATAACCCTTCAGGAAGAATACGTTTACCACGTTCACGAGTCGAAGTTCAGAATGCTTTACAGAAACTGGGAAGTTCCTATGTCTTTCGGATGGATCGACAAGCCCCACGTTGAGCTCTTAAAAGTTAAGGGGGATGGGGTTCCCTACGCGAAGGATTACCTCGGAAAGGTGAAGGTTTGGGGTGACGGTAACGCGAAGGTTCTCGCCGAAGAGCTCGCGGAAAGGAACGAGGTCGGGATAATAAGGTTGCCGAAATTCGAAGTTGGGGATTACAGGGCGGAATACGATTTCAGAATTTTTCCTCCCATCATGACAGACGGCAGATTCGATCACGTTAATCTCAAGCTGGCCGATAGGCACGTTCCATACGATCGCGTAAGAATAGAGATAGTCGATCCGAATGGAGATGTGATCAGGCTCTACCCCCACTTCGACTGCAAGGTGATGAGGAAGGGAGATGTTTGGATTTTGGAAGGCTCATCTCCTTCCGATTCTCTCGTCGAAGTTGAGATGGTTCTCAAGCACAACACTTTAAGAGGATTCGTAACGAGAACGGACGACGTCCTCGGAAAAACGGAATCGGCCAACTTCTGGTATTCCCTGACATCTACGACTCTAAAGGTTATAAGATACACCATAACAGCAATCGTCCTGGCGTTTCCAGCATTCGTGGCTTTCGTTTACTACAGATACGGGAGAGAAAAGGAGTTCGTAGTTCCGGAATTCCTCAGCTACGTTCCAAAGAAGAGAAAGCCTTGGGTGGTCAACTTGGTTTTCAAGGGGGACGCGTTCAAGTTCGATTCCGACGGATTCTACGCGACGCTTTTGGACCTGCAGAGGAGGGGATTCTTGGAGATAGAAACATACGAGGATGGAACCATCAGGAAATCGAAGGAGTTGAGGATAAGAGTGCTGAAGGAGAACGGGGACGAATACGAGAAGCTCGTTTTAGCATTCATAAAGAGGTTTTCGGAAAATGGAGTTTTCGATACGAAGAGGTTGAAGGAGCTTGCGAGGAAAAATCCGAGCGTTGTATCAAGCTGGCTCGACTCCGTGATGAACCATTCAGATTCGAGAATATCAGGAGAGTTCGTCGAAAACAAGGGAAAAACAATATTCACAATAATTTCGGCGATCTCAGTTCTCGTGGTAATAGTCTGCGTCGGAATCGGAGCCATGCTGGATGGAACGTATTCCGATATATCAGCACTACTCGTTTTGTCGGCCACACTGTTCGGACAATCCCTCGTTTGCGCTTTAACGCCGTCTCAGTTGTTCGGAAGGTGGAAGGGAGAGAGCTACAAGGAGAAGCTTGAGTGGGATGCGTTCAGGAGGTTTCTGTCGGATATGGCGATGATAAAGAAATACGCCCCCGAGGATGTTGCGATATGGAAGGACTGGCTCGTTTACGGAACGGCCTTGGGAGTTGGAGAGAAAGTAGTTAAGGCGATGAAGGCCTTGAACGTGAGCATTCCGGAAGTTACGACGTTCTACGGACTGCATTCCTTCCACGGTGTCAGAACTGCGGTGGCGAGAAGTTCCGGAGGAGGTGGAGGGGGATTCGGAGCGGGAGGAGGATTCGGAGGTGGCGGAGCGGGTGGAAGATAGTATAACAAAAATATATAATTTTTAAAAAATTATTCTTCGAGGTGAACCTTTATATTGTGCAGTAGCTCTGCCGGGCTCTTTATCGGATATTCGAGCTTCTCAAGTATTTCCTCCGCCTTCTTGCCCTTTATTACCAATCCCTTGAGCCTCTCCATCAGCCGATCCTTCTCAACCGGAAAGTCGAGTCCCTTTATCCTCGTCAGCACGTGGACCGCCCAGTCTATTCCCAAGACCTCTATTTCATCGTGCTTTATCTCCACTTCGTCCTCCTCAAGCTTCCCCTCCTCCTTCAGCTTTCTGTATGCGAGTTTCGCTATTCCTCCGGCTATGTGCTCCTTCGGTCTTTCCTCAAGCTCACCCTCGATATACTTCTTGACCTCCTCCTCATCCGCGGTGGCTATGTTCTTCGCAGTCTGTTCCGTAATTCCGAGCTCTTTAGCTATCTCCTTGTATGTCTTGAACGCCTCGTTCTTCAGAACTATCACGTAAGCGGCTTCGGCCAAGCTCGGGAGCCACGTTAGGTTTCTGTATTCTATCAGCTTCCTCAAACCGCCCAAAATCCTTATGCTCTCGAAGAACACCTTCTCCGCCATCTTATCTATATCCCCACCCTTCGGTTTTGCTATAACCTCCATTCACATCACCTCCTTACTCCTCCACCCTTCCCCTCCTCTTTATGAACTCGCTGAGAGGACAGATAATGTTTATAGTCCCCAATTCCGTGATTTCGAAAACCCAAGTCCTCGAATCGTGCCCGCAGAGCCTGCAACCGTCTATTCTTATCGTCCTGATAACGCTACCGATGGGAAGACCGTATAAGTTAACGTCCCACCTCGTCTCTATCAGCTTCTTATCCAGAACTATCGTCCCGTCCACTATGTGGGCGACGGCCAAACCACCAGCAGCTTCAGCGCTCTCGCTCGCCTGAGCGGATCTCTTCTGCGAAACGAGTATGGCCGTCTGCCTGAACTTCTTAAGGAAGTTGAAGAACTGCCTGACTATCTGCCTCGCCATCACTTCCTTGTGCTCGTATAAACCGGTTATGCTGTCTATTATCGTGTTCGTAACCCTCTTCTCCTTTATCGCGTAAGCCATCGTATCTATCAGAGCCTTAGGATTCTCCCTCAACTCGTCGTTTTCCGACGCATCTATCACTACGACGTTCTTCTCCACTTTCTCGAAATCCGCTCCCAAAGCCTGAGCCTTGTGCTTCAAAGCGGTGTAGAGGAAGTTAGCGGGACTCTCAACCGTTACGAACAGAACCCTGTAACCTAAATTAGCCTGAGTGACAGCGAACTGCTCAGCCAAAACGCTCTTACCGGTATCGGGAACTCCGGTTACGTTCAAAACCGCCAAGTGAGGAATGCCACCCAACGGTTTCTTAACGAACTTTCCGTCCTCCTCCTCGATCTTGTAAAACATCTCGTCCAACTTCGTCCCGGTGGGTATTCCGAACAGTTTGGGTGCTCTGCTTTCGAGTTCGCCCAATTCGTAGAACTTTGCCATGTTATAATTTTAATCGAAGAAGAATATATACTTTAGCCCAAAAGATTATAAATCCGTTTCGTCATGAAGATAAAAAATCAGCCGTAAACTTCCAAAACTTCCGCCTTTATGTTGCCCTTTCCTCCCGTCGGCTCCGCCAACGTCCTTCCGCACACGAGACACTTCACGACCGTGGAGGGGTGGTCGAATATTATCTGAACGTTCTCACAGTCGGGGCACTTCACCTTGAGAAACTTGCTCTTCGGCATCCTCTCCTCCATGGCTGATCACCTCACCTCTCGACCAACTCGAACCTCTTCACCCTCCAAGTCGGCCTGCAGTGAGCCTTCTTACATTCAGTGCACCTGAACCTTATGTTGACCCTCTTCGTCGGCTTGTCACCACCGGGGACTTTGCTGAACTTACCCAAGTTCCCCACTTTCCCTCTCCTCTTCTTCTGCCTGTTGATCCACTTGAGAGAGCTCTGCTTACCCCTACCTACCTTCTCCACTTCGTGGATCGTGTGCCTTCCGCAGAACGGACAGAACGTCCTAACCTTCTTCGGATACTTCATCTTCTCACCTCGATCTCTTCTGCCGCACCATCTTTTATTAAAGCTTTAGCGTTGAGTTCGGGTAACAACACGATATCCTCCCTCTTCAGCTTATATGTCTTTCCGTCGATGCCGACGAACTCGGGAACGTCCTTCTTTATCCTAACGAGAACGAACTTCTCCTCCCTCTTTTCCTTCCTAACCCTCTCCAAAATAAGTTTCTTGAAGTTCTCCAAAACTTCCACGAGCTTCTCGAACAGACTTCTCTCCGCCGACGTCATGCTGTCCAGCTCCTCGACTTCCCCATCGCAGACCTTCGCCCAGGCCATCTTTATTATCTTTTTCGTTCTCGAAACGAAGATCATCTTCATTATCCTCTTGAGAGTCCTTATCTCGTCCTCAATCCTCGCGATCTCCTCCTCGCTACTCGCATCCTTCTTCCTCTCCTCAAGCTCCTCTATCCTATCCTTGATTCTGTCGTATAGGTCTTCGTCGATCTTGTGCAATCTATCCTTCGACTTTTCGAGGATCGTCAGAAGTTCGTCAATGTCCATAAAGCGCTACACCCCTGCAAATCAGGAATACCGCAAGATATTCCGGAACCTTACCCTTCCCCGGCGTAAGTCGGAACTCCTCTCCCTTCAACCTTACCCTCACCCTCTTCAAAATCCTTACCTTCACCATCTCATCACCGAAAACGACTGCGTCCCTCAAAGGATCGAAATCCTCGAACTCGTCCAAAGGGATCGGAGTAACCTTAAGCCCTGTCTTTCCGTGTAAAGAGTTGGGGAGCCTTATTAGCCTCTTTATGTCTGCGGTAACCGGAGGATCTACGTGAACAGCGAGTCTCGAAAGGCAGAGGTTGTAAGCTCTGTCGAAAACCTCCTTTGGTAGTAAGGAGAAATCTCCCTCCGCTATAACCTTCAGGTTGGTTTTCAGAATTGTTTTCATAGCTTCGTTTTCTTTTTCGAGCATCCTTTCAATCCTTCCGTCCTTAATGGCGTTCTCTACGTATTTGGCTATACACCTGGCTATTCTCTTCATCTGCCTGCTTTCTGGATTTTTCAAGCTGTTAAGCGTTAGATAATCGACTATCTCCCTCCTCTCGGCGGAACCCAAACTCCTAAACCTCTCGTCGTATATGTGGACGTGATAACCTCTTCTTCCCGAAAACACGATCTCGACACACCTCTCATCCACGCCAAAGTCTTCCTCAAGGATCTTTACGAGCTTCAGAACCTCGATCTTCGCAGCTTTCAGCGATCTTTTAGGGAGATGATCCGCGTCTATGTCGAATATCAGATCCGCTCCCATCCAACCCTTCTCCTCCATCTCCGCTGAAGGATTTGAGTAGTAAGCCGTCGAATAATAAGCGTGAGCAGGAACGTTCGATCTCAAATAAGTTTTCAACTCGTGATCCGAAGAGAAAGCCATATGCCTGTGCATTACGAAGTCGGGAAACTGTTCGAGCGGGACGAACGCAAATTCTCTCTTCTCCAAATCTTTAGGAATGTATAGATCTGCGTTGGCGTAATACTCTCCGAACTTCTTGATAAGGAAAAGCCTCGTTATTTCCATACCGCACCGGTTAATGTCTTGGTTTCGACGACGCCGTCGATCGTCCTGATCTTCTTCAGAACCACCTCGCTTAAGTGTTCGAAGTCCCTAACTACTATCTTGGCAATCAAATCGTATTCTCCGAAGAGAGGGTAGAGCTCCTCAACTTCATCGAGCTCGGCGAGCTTTTCGTAAACCTCCCTCTCCTTCGTCGGAAAAACCTTTATCAGAACGAAGCCGATGGCCATAGAGGTATTTTGTCCAGAAAAATAAAAATTTATTCCTCCCTCCTGAGCTCCACGACCTTCAAACTGAACCCCCTCTTGCATTCGGCCGGAGCGTCTCCTATCACCTTTTCAACCACAACAGAATCTCCGTCCTTAAGCTCTACGGGGTTGCAGAGGTTGAACATCTCGCAGTCGAGGACGTTGCACCTCTTTCCTTCGAACCTTATCTTCGCCCCTTCCACCGCCATCTTCGAATCTATCAGTGCGACTATCGGCAGTTCGACCACCTCAACCGCCACAACACCCTCATCGTGCAGGGGACATTCGTGAACCTCCCCATCTCTGAGCCCGACGATCTTGTATTTCGCTCCTTCCCTAAGCCTCAAACAGATGTTCTTGAGTCTGCAACTCTCGCACTCCTGCTTACCTCCCAAAAATATGAACTCGACACCTATCTTCGCCCAGTCCCTACCGCATAGAGTGATGATCTTGCTGACTTCCTCCATGAGCATCACCTCCCCGCAGTTCTCCTCAAGTTATAAAACCGTTTGCTTCCCGAAGCTGGCGCCGATTTAAAGTTGAAAATTTAAATCTTCGACGCTTACGACCCTAAACCCGTTCCGGATCAGTAAAGCCGAAGTAACCCCGTATCCTTCCACCTTTTTTCCGCTGAACGATCCGTCATATATCCTTCCGCATCCGCATGATGGACTTCCATCCCTCATAACGGCCAAATCCGCTTTTACGATCTTCGCTATTTTCAGCACCTCTTCTGCTCCTTTCAAGAAGTGCTCGGTTAGATCCACACCGTCCTCGGATACGACCCTCGCATTACCTTCCAAAACGTCGAATCCGTCTCCTCCGACTATCTCACACTTCTTCCTCGGAGTCGGCAGTCCTCCGAGTTGTTCCGGACATACGGGAATTGGAACCACGTTCTCTTTCTCGATAATCGTTATTAACTTCTCATCTCTCACGTTACCTCCGTCATATCTGCAGTTCACACCCAGCATGCACGCGCTGACAAGGACTATCATGCCAAATAGAAGGGTTTTTTAATACAAACCCATTACCCAATAACGGAATGGGTGATAAAAAGCCACCTCTGAGGTTCACGATACTTTTGGGACTTTCGGTAATCGTTGGGGTTATCACGGGGCTAGCATCCTTCGCACTCTACTGTCTCACCCAGTTCTTTACGGACTTCTTTCTATCGGGATTGGACAGCTTTAGATTACCCAAACCGGGAGGGGAGATAGATGTCCTGAGGTTACACTTCCACCTCGGAATACTTCCTCTGTCAGTTCTTCCTGCTCTTGGAGGGTTAATAGTCGGAATAGTCGCATACACCTTGGCCCCGGAAACCGCCGGGGGAGGAACGGGGCACGTCATAGAGGCGTTTCACAGGTTTAGGGGCTTCGTTAGGGCGAGGGTGCCTCTGATAAAGACCGTTATTTCCGCAATAACGATAGGAAGCGGTGGGAGTGCGGGAAGGGAGGGACCGATAACGCAGATAGGCGGAGGAATAGGATCCACGGTAGCAAATCTGCTTAAGCTGTCCGACAAGGACAGGAGGATTTTACTCGTAAGCGGGATGGCGGGAGGAATAGGAAGCGTCTTCTTGGCTCCGATGGGCGGAGCATTCTTCGGCATAGAAGTCCTCTACAAGAGGGATTACGAAATAGAAGCCCTGATTCCGGCTATAACTTCTTCGATAGTCGCATACACAGTCCTCGAAACTATCCTTTCTGAGATAGCCGGAGTTCCGTTCGGGCAGATCAGGATATTCAACGTTCCCCCTCTCAACATCACCTCTCCTTTTGAATTTGTGACGTATGCAGTTTTGGGCGTCGTTGCCGGGATCGTGGGGCTCGTTTACATCTTCAGCTACCACTACTCCAAAAAGCTGTTCAAAAAGCTGAAGGTTCCCGACCACGTAAAGCCAGCGATCGGCGGTTTGATAGTAGGTATCATGGGTGCTTACGTCCACGAGATACTTGGGACGGGATACGGATTCAGCCAGATGGTTCTTTCCGACTGTGCGAAATTTACGATAGCATTTCTGCTCTTCCTGACGTTCGCCAAGATATTCGCAACGGCATTAACTGTGGGTAGTGGTGGGAGCGGAGGTCTGTTCGCTCCATCCCTCGTCATCGGTAGCTTTTTAGGCGGAGCGGTTGGACTGTTCTTCCACAAATTCATCCCCAGCATACAGCCCGAAGCTTACGCACTCGTAGGAATGGCCGCGTTTCTGGCAGGAGTTTCTAAGACGCCGCTGACCGCTATAATACTCGTTTTAGAGATAACCGGGAGCTACAACCTACTGCCGGCGACGATGGTCGCGTCGGTTGTCGCTTACATGGTAACTGGAGAATACACCCTATACACGAAGCAGGTTCCGACGAGAGTTGAAAGTCCCGCTCATAGAAGCGAGATGCTGATAGATCTGCTCGAAGAGGTGAAGGTAGAGGAGGCGATGGTTCCGGCGGAGAGGGTTACCACGGTCTCTCCCGAAAACACGGTTCTGGACGTTCTAAGGCTTATAGAGAGGACGGGTTACATAGGTTATCCCGTCATCGAAAACGGGAAGCTCGTGGGAATAATCACCTTCGAGGATGTGGAGAAAGTTCCGGTTGAGGAGAGGGGAAGGGTTAGAGTTAGGGATGTTATGACGAAGAAGCTGATAGTAGCCTACCCAGACGAGAATTTAAGATCCGCTTTGGCTAAAATAGTCAACCACAACATAGGAAGACTTCTGGTCGTTCCGAGAGACGACGAGACGAAACTCTTGGGAATACTCACGAAGGGAGATATAATAAGGGCATACGCAAAGGTCAGGGCGAAACTAATTTCCCGCTAAGCGATCTGCCTTATTTCATCGTAAAGCTCTTGAAGGGCCTTGTAGTAATCGAGCTCTCCCCTCTCTATGGAATCCATCTTCTCCTCCAACAGCCTCGTCCTCTCCTCGGAAACGAACTTTCCGTAATTGCTCGCCAGATACTTATAAACCTCTATCCCCCTCTTCGTCGGAATGACCCTTCCGTTTTTCTCTATAACGTAGTTCCTGATGAACAACCTGTCCACGATCGTGGCGTAGGTCGAAGGTCTTCCTATGCCCCTCTCCTTCATCAGCTGGACTATATCCGACTGGGTGAAAAGGGGAGCTTTGGGAACGGTCCTTATCTCCGCCTCAACTTCTATCCTTCCGGTAGGTAGCTCCTTCTTAACCCAAACGCACCACTTGTAAAGCTCCACAGCTTTTCCTTCAGCTGAGAGAACCCTCTCCTCCTCCACTTCTCTTCCGTCGTATCTAATGAGGTATCTCGCCACCCTAACTCTGTAGGGTCTGCACTGGCTCGCCATGAAACGTCTGAAGATTAGATCGTATAGGGCGAGGTGCCTCCAAGTTATCCCCTCCACTTGGATAACCCCCTCGTGAATCAACCTCTGAAGAGTATCCTTCGGAATCGGCCTCGTAGGTCTTATGCACTCGTGAGCACCTTCCATGAACCACTCCCTCGGAACGAAATCTTCGCCCAAAAACTCCTTGGCTATCCTCAATCCGACGTCGCTCACCCTCGTAGAGTCGGTTCGATGGTAGGTCGTTAAACCCGACTCAAACAAATCTTGGGCGAGCTTCATGGCCTCCTTTGCGGGAATCTTCAGAATAGCGTTAGCATCCCTGAGCATGGTGTCGGTAGTGTAGGGCGGTAGTGGGTTCTTCTCCTCCTCCCTCTCCTCCAGAAGCTCTATTTCGAGTTCGAGCTTTGTCTTCCCCGTCTTTTTCTCATTAACTTCGAGAGTTAGATCCAAATCCCTTATTATGGCTATCTTTTTCTTCTGCTTGTATTCGTTGAACCTCTCTATAACCCAGCCCAAAACCGGCGTCTGCGCTCTTCCGGCTGACAGATTCCTGTCTCCGAAAACGTTCCAGAGCTTCTGGCTTAAAACGAAACCTATCCAGCGATCCTCTATCCTTCTCACTATCTGAGCCTTAACTAAGTTCTCGTCTATGTCTCTCAAATTCTTCAGAGCCTCACTTACGGCTCTCCTCGTTACCTCGTGGAATTCCGCCCTCCTTATCTCCCCACATCCGGCCAAAAGGTTCTTCAGATCCCAAGCGATCTTCTCCCCTTCGGAATCGGGATCCGTCCCTACTATTATCATCTCAGCATCGTGTGCTAACTTCCTCAGTGCGTTGATCCTCCTCTTAGAATCGTCAACGTTCTTGCTCCCGCACTTAGGACACTCCTCCCTCTCCTCAGTCCACTGGTAGTTGCAATCCCTGCAACGCTTTATAGATGCGTAAATGGGAACGAATCTGCCGTTCACCAAAACGCCGTGGAATCCCCTGTTGGTTATCAGATCCGTCACGTGCCCTATGCATGCTGTTACGAGCAAAACGTGCTCCGCAGTGGGAACTTCGTAAGCCACGAGCTCAATTTCACCCTTCTCATCCGTGAACACCTTTACGCTCGGCTGTCCGAAGAACCTTGAGATCTGCCTCGCCTTGGTCGGGCTTTCTACTATGAAGAGGGCCGGCTTTATCGCGTCGAATTCCGCCTTCCTCCTAAACCTCTCCCTCGTCTCGTTTATCTCCTTGATGAGTTTTTCGAAATCCACCTCATCCAAGCTCTTGAATTCGATGTCGTAGTAGCTCGCCCTCTGAACGAACGCCTTCAGAATTTCTTCGTCCTTCTCGAAAAGGAAAGATGCCCCCTTCGTGATGCCTCCCGCAAACAGCCTCGAAGTTCTTCCAGAACCTTGGATATAAGTTCTAACGTCCGGAAATATTATCTCTCCCTTCCTAACGACTATGTCCCTCTCCTCCACCTTTCCCTCTTCGAGCAACCTCTTCAGGACTTCCCTAAGCTCCTTAAGAAGATCCTCCCTCTTATCCAGAACGGAGAGGTAAGGAACGAACTTCTTTACATCCTCGTGCGTTCTGAAGATAAGGGCGAGGGTTCTGATTATTCCCACGCTTGCCGTGTCTATGTCTTCAAGCTTCACTCTGAAAACGGGAGCTCCAAAGAAAACCGCGAACCTTATTCTTTCGGGTAAATCCAACCCTCTCACCAAAGTTCCGTAGTAATAGGCGGTTCCGACGAGGTGATCTATCTCCCCCTTTTCGAACAGTTCGTAGTCCTTCTTCTTCCCAGCCGTGACGATTCCTACCTTGAATCCCCTCTCCTTAAGGATCTCGTATAGACTTTCAGCTTCCTCCGAAGTCCTCGCGTATATCAGCCCTCCTGTCCCCATCTTCCTCATTATCTCGCACAACAGATCTATGTCCTCGCTGTTTATCGCCACATCCTCTATGTTTCTCACCGCATGAGTCGAAGTTCCGACGTCGAAGTTTAGCAGTTCCCTGAACAGCTGAACCTTCTGTCCCTTCTTTGCCGTTGCCGTGGAAACCATCAGACAGCCCTTCGCCTTTCCCTTCCACTTCCTCTCCTTCGCATCGTAGTAGAATCCCAAAAGCTGGAGGATTCTGTCGACGTTCTTAGAAGCTTTCAAGACGGAATCGACGTCGTCGACGAATATGAAGTCGAACGTCGTTCCCTTGAGCGATGAGAAGTTCCTCGAAAGGAACTGCGTAGTCGTTACGAGGACGTCGAACCTCCTATCATTCAAAATTTCGAAAAACTTCTCTTTCTCCTCCTTCTTAAGTCCCCCATGGTAGTACGCTATCCTAACGTCACCCTCATCGTTCAGTCCAGCTTTAATTCCCGCCTTTTCGCAGAACTTCGCGAGATCTTCCGTAACCTGCTTTACTAAAAGCGTCGTCGGAAGGATTATGTAACTCCTCTTTCCCCTCAAAGCCAAGAAAAGAGCTACTGCCGATCCGAAAGTCGTTTTTCCTATTCCCGTAGGGGCTACGGCCGCGAAGCTCTCTCCCCTCAAAATCCTCTTCGCCCAGAAACGTTGAATCGAACGGGGCTCGCCTACTATCTTCTTGAAGAACTCCAAGAACTCCTCTACGATCTTATCGAACTTATACCTACACATCTTCATCCTCTTCTTTTCGCAGAAGGCTTTCAAAGCCTCTTCGACCGTGAAGTCGTTACCGCAAACCTGACAGAGATCAGCGTAAACGGCTTGAATCATAATCGGATTGAGCCGGCAAAAAGTTAAAAACGTTTTGGAGTATCGATTGCGATGTTCTGCGTTAGGATTGATGATGTAATAAGGCACAACGAAAGAGTCGCGACGATAAAGTTCGAGCGGAAAATTCCATCTTTCCCGGGACAGTTTCTGATGGTAAACGTTTTCGGATACGAGGAGATTCCCCTAAGTCTATCCTCGCCGAACTCCGTTACGGTGAAGGCGGTAGGTGAGACCACGGAAGCTCTCGTGAATTCGAAACCTAAGGATCTGATAGGATTGAGGGGACCGTTCGGCAGACCCTTCACTCCTTCGGATAAGGCATTGATAGTTGCGGGAGGAATAGGGATAGCTCCTCTGAAATTTTTGCACGACTACCTAATCGACAGAGGAGCGGAGGTCTTGGTGGTGTTCGGAGCGAGAACGGCTAAGGATCTGATATGGGTCGATGAATTCGAAAACGCCATATTCGCGACGGACGACGGGTCGGAAGGTTTTAGAGGAAACGTCGTGGAGCTCGTTAAAAGTATCGATCTTTCGAAGTTCGAGAGGATATACTGTTGCGGACCGAAGCCCATGCTGAGAGGCCTTTTCGAGCTCTTTAAGGCTAAGAACGTTTTGGATAAGGCGGAGTTCTCGCTCGAAAACTACATGAGGTGCGGTATAGGACTGTGCGGTTCGTGCGTTTTGGAGAACGGAGCGAGGGTTTGCGTCGAGGGGCCGGTTTTCAGGGGAATTGAACTGCCAAAAGAGTTTTAAATGAAAAGAACGTATTGAAGCTGAATGCGAATTCGGATCGAGCTTAGAGTTTCGAGTTCCGTTTTGGATCTGAACTACTCCTACCACGTTGCGAGCATGATTTACAGATGTATTCAGAGATCGGATCCAGATCTTTCTTTAGAACTGCACAAACCGGGAATAAAGCTTTGGACGTTTAGCAGGTTAATGGTTCCGAACAGGGAATTCAGAATATCGGGAGACAAGATCGTTTTGAAATCCGATTTCGTTAACCTCTACTTCTCGACGCCGAGAAAAGATGTAGCTAAAGCGTTCATAGAAGGTCTGCTGAAAGATCCCGAAATAAAAATCGGAGGAGCAAAATTCGTAGTTTCGGAAATTAGAATTATAAGAGAGCCAAAAATAGGGAGTAAGGGGAGGTTTATTACGCTATCACCCATAAGCGTTACAACTGTCAGGGATGGGAAAACCTTAGATTTGTATCCCAACGATCCGAAGTTCTACGAAAATTTAAGGAAAAATCTTATAAAGAAGTTCAAAGTTCTTTATGGAAGTGAACCTTCGAACTCCGAATTGGAGGTAAAGCCTCTGAAGGTCAAGCCTAAGAGGATAAGGATAAAGAACACCTTCCACCGTTGCGTTGAGATGGTCTTCGACGCTAAAGGAAGTAGGGAGTTGTTGGAGATAGGGTATAAGGCCGGGTTTGGAGAGAGAAACAGTATGGGTTTCGGGATGGTGAAGGTAGTATGAGTAAAATTGCGACACTCGATGAATTCTTTGAGAAAGATGTTGGTAACTCCAACTTAGGTGGTAGTGGATCTCATGAGTTAAGGTTCACTGGTAACTGGTTTATCGATGCTGGAATTTTGGGATTCGTCAATCTGATGAAGGAGGTTTATGGCTGGGATTTGGATGAGTTACAGAAAAAAATTAAAGAAAATCCAGAGCTTGTTTATTACGGATACTTTCCGTTTGCCTATTTATTTTACCATTCTAGAATTAGAGGAACATTTAAAGAAATTACAAATATTGGAAAGGAAATATCCAATTTAAAAGAGAAAAAGAGAAAGAAAGAAGATGAACTCCGTAAGCTTAAAAATGCGGAGAGATCTAACTTGAATAAAGTAAAAAAGAAAATTTCGAAGTTGAATGCTGATATTTTAAAGATTGAGGAACAAATACATGAGAAAAACGAAGAAATTGAAAGAAAACTAAAATCGTTGGAAAAAGAAAAAAGAAAGTTTCAAGAAAAATTAGATAGTAATATTCGAAGAATTTTAGATGATGCTAATAATCGATTTAATAATGTTGAAAAACTGATTTCTAACTTGATTATTAATTTTGAATTAAATCCTCCAGCGGATCATAGGAATTTCTTTTTGTATAATCCCAAGAAAGACTTATTTAGCTCGTTTGTATATTTATATTATTTATTAAGAGAAGAATTTGATCAATTGTTAGATTTTGCTTTAAAAATTAGTAAAAAGAAAGCTAAAGAAGGATTATCTTATGAAATTTATCCAGATTCAACAATAAATCCCTTTTTATATTCTCCTACAGAGTTTCCAAATATTGGGTATACTCAACCACTAACGGTAAATGAAATAGAACACAGTTTAAAGCTGAGTATACCCGTGTACGTATTACTACTGTCGTTCTCAAATGCTTTTCAGTTTATAGTGGGTAGAAATATAATGTTCTATATAAATAATTTAAAAATTTGCTACAATATTAATAAAAGATTTAAAATAAAAAAAGAAAAGGTAAAAGATAATTTTAAGAAACTATTTTATATAACGTGGTCATCAATCTTAGATGAACTTGTTGAAAACAAGGCAAAATTCTCTTTAGAAAATATGTATCTCATAGAAATCGGTGGTATTGAAAATCAAAAATTAAAAGCTGTTGAATATATAGGAATTTCAAAACTCCAAGCGAGCATACTCATAGAAGATCCAATAAGAGAGGCTTTGAATGTCAATTTGCAAATAGACAAAGATAGACAGGTATGGATTTTAGAAGAGTTCATTAAGA
>JALSOQ010000029.1 GCA_026986375.1 Archaeoglobaceae archaeon | reverse complement strand
TTTGAAGAACAGGTTCGGAGTGGAAGCTTACTTCGGACTGCCCATAGGCATAAAGAACACGGACGACTTCATAATCAATTTGGCGAAGGTTACGGGCTTGGAAATTCCCGACAGGCTTTTGGATGAAAGGGGAAGGCTGATAGATGCGATAGTCGATACCGTCCACTACACCAAAGATGTGAGAGTTGGTATATTTGGAGATCCCGACTTCGTCATAGCCATAACGAGGTTCTGCTGTGAAATGGGGCTCAGGCCTGTAGTTGTAAACACCCAGACGCCTTCGAAGGTTTACAGACAGGAGATGGAGAAGATAGCCAAGGAGTTCGACGTTAGCTTCGAAGTTCAGTTCTCCGACCTCTGGGACTTCGAGAAGTCGGTTAAGGAGAAGGGTGTCGATCTGTTAATCGGACATCCGAGGGGTGGAGCCAAGCTTGCTGAGGAGTTGGGAGTAGGGCTCGTTAGGGTTGGATTTCCGATATACGATAGGGTGGGATACTTCAGGTGGCCGATAGTAGGTTACATGGGCAGTTTGAGGTTGTTCGACGAGATTGTGAACACTATACTCGACACGCGCATACCTTGGGATCAGAAGCAACAGTGAGGTGGAGGTTATGAAGATAGTGAGAGTCAGGTTTTACGACAGACTCGGGAGGATAGCCGAAAACGGAAACTTCGCATACGTAACATTCCACTTGGGGGAGGACATAAAGCCGAAGGAGGGGGATCTGCTCGTTCAGGTTACGAACGTAAAGGGTATTCCGATACTCGTGGCCAGATTCATGAAGGGTGAATTCTTAGCCGCTTTCAGAAGGCCGGTGGACATAAAGAGCTTGGACGAACTGAAAACGAAGTTCAAGGTGCCGGAGGAGATAATGGAGGAGATAAGGAGGGTGTGCAGGGAGAAGGGAATCGACTGGGTCTGAAATCGAATATCCACGATTTTCGAATGTAATTTTTTATCTTAATTATTTTTGTCTATTTTCAATAGTTTTCGACCAAAAAATTTTTATTTGAATTGTCGGAAGTAATACCATGAACGCGCTGGTGTATATGGAGCTCGATCCGAAGTATCAGGAGCTCAGGGTTTACTTCGAGAAGGCGATATCCGCGAGAAAGCTGTCACTGTTCTTGGACGCATACGTTAAGTTCATGGAAAAGCTCGAAGAGTTCAGGAACCTCGCGAAGAGGTTAGGTTTGAGCGAGGAGGATTTGGACAGATACTTTCCAGATGTAGTTTACATGGCGAAGAGCGTTAGGGAGAGATACGATGAATGGATGGGTTCAGCCTGAACTCGCATAGCTCGTCACCCAATCCCCAACACTTCACCTCCTTAACATCGAAAACTTTCCCGGTAGATTTCGCCATAAATCCCGATATCAGTCCTTCGTCGAACTTGCAGTAAGTTTCCCCTATTTTGGGCAGTCTGCTACAGAAATAGCAGTCTTCCACAACGAGCTCCCTATTCGTGCAACTCGTCTTCCCCATGCCGAGGTTTTCCCAAAGCTCCGCGAGGTCTTCCAAGTTGGCCCCCTCAAAACTCAGTGAATACCCGACCTCGTAACCGAGCCTCTTGAATAGGTGGGGAGAAACCCTGAGCATGCAGTAACCCAGCAACCTAACGGTGTTCCTGAACATCTCCTTTCCATCCCTCCTTTCGGCCGAATCCTTTATTAGATCGACTATGAGCTTTCCGACGTTTCCGTTCGGAATAGCGATGGTGTAGAACCTCCTTATGAAGTTCTTGACCCTTTCCTCCCTCGAAACCTTCACGAGTCCCTCCTTCTTCAGTCTCTCCAAGTGATGCGAAACCGTAGCTTTGGAAATTCCCAAGGCGTTCGCGAGTTCCGTTACGGTCATCTCCCTATGGGAAAGCAGTTCGAGTATCTTCTCCTTCATCTCCAAATGTTCAAACTCGTTAAACATAAGCATTTCGGTTCGAAATTTATCGAACAAAATCGAAAAGTTTAAAATCTGTTAGATGTAAATCGAACAAGAGGTGGTCCCATGGAGATTGCGAACCCGGACGTCAAGGAGTTGGTGGAGATAGCGAAGAAGAAGGGATACGAAGTCCCCCACACGAGGAGGGAGAAGGCGTCGATATGCGAGATAGGGAAGAAGGGGCTGTGTTGTAACGTCTGCTCCGAGGGGCCGTGCAGAATAACCGAAAAGCATCCATACGGTGTCTGCGGATTAAATGCGGATCAGATCGTCGCCAAAAACCTTCTGAGGCACGTTTCCGCGGGAGTCGCGTGCTATGTCCACGTGTGCGAGAACACCGCGAGAGCTCTGATGAAGTCGAACGTTAAGGATTCCGAACTTCTTGAGGAGGTCTGCGGTAAGCTGGGAATAGAGAGCGACGCAGAAAAACTCGCCGAGTTCGTTTTGAAGGACATATACAGGCCGAGGTGGGAGAGGAGCGAGATCGTCCTTAAGCTTTCCCCGAAGAGGAGGCTCGAAGTTTACGAGAGGCTCGGAATAGTTCCAGGAGGTGCGAAGGCGGAGATAGTCGATGCGATCGTGAAGTCTTCGACGAACTTGAACGCCAACGTCCACGACATGCTACTCCACGTCCTGAGGCTGGGTCTCGTGATGGGTTACGTTGCTCTCAGGATGAACGTCTGGATGAACGACATCCTCTTGGGCTCTCCGGTCTTCAAAGAAGTGGAAACCGGAGTGGGTGCGATAAATCCGAACGCTGTCAATATAATGACCACTGGCCATCAGAGTGCGTTGCAACATGCTGTTATAGAGGTCGCGATGGAGGAGGAGATGCAGAGGTTGGCGAGAGATGCCGGGGCTGAGGGGATAAACGTCGTCGGAGCCACTTGCGTGGGTCAGGATCTTCAAAGCAGGTTGCCGATAGGTTGTTTCCTCGGACAATGCGCGAACAACTTCGGAACCGAACCCCTCCTCGCGAGCGGGTTAATCGATGCGGTGGTTTCGGAGTTCAACTGCACGTTTCCGGGGTTAACGGAGATAGCCAAGGGAGAGGGAGCGAAGCTCGTCGCGATAGACGATGTCGCTTTGATAGAGGGGGCGGAGCTCGTAAGCTGGAGTCCGGAAAGGGCGAGAGAGGTCGCGAGGGAAGTCATAGTTAGGGCGATAGAGGCATTCAAACGGAGAAAGAGGGGAGAAAAAGTTGGTTCTGTTAGAAGGGCTTTTGTTGGATTTTCGGAGAGATTCGTCTTGGAAAACGCCGAGAAGTTGCTCGAATTCGTTTCGGAGAGAAAGGTGAAGGGAATCGCCGCCGTCGTCGGATGTTCGAACCTCGTGAGCGGAGGACACGACGTCCTCATAAGGGATCTGACCAAGGAGTTGCTGAGAAGGGACATCCTCGTCTGGACCGCGGGGTGCACCGCTTACGCACTGCAGGGATTGGGATTCATGAGCGAGGAGGGATTGAACTACGCCGGAGAGGGGTTGAAGGAGCTCTGTTCGGAGATGAAGGTTCCACCGGTTTGGGACTTCGGAATATGCATGAACGTCGCGAGGATAGTGACGATCGCAGAGTGTGTAGCCGAAAAAATGGGTGTCGATCTTCCGGACTTACCGGTGGCGGTTTCCGCTCCACAGTGGCTCGAAGAACAGGCTTTGGGCGACGGAGCGTTCGCGCTCGCGAGTGGATTCCTACTGCACGTTTGCCCCGATCCGTTCGTGAGTGGTTCTAAGGTGGTAACGAGGGTGTTGACCGAAGAACTTCCGAAGCTTACCGGAGGGAAGTTGCTCGTGGAGTGTAATGCGGAGAAAGCCGCTGATGCAATAGAGAAGCACGTCGAAAGCAAGAACATACATATGTAACTACGCAAAATCGATTTTACTTTTTAAATCTATTTTTTTTCAAAGGTGATGCCGTTGGACTGGGCGAGCTATCCGGCGTTCGGAGACAGGGTTCTGTCGATGGTGGGCATAGAGGTTCACTGGATAATCCTCCAGCTCGTCTTGGGA
Source organism: Archaeoglobaceae archaeon (assembly GCA_026986375.1). Classification (GTDB taxonomy): domain Archaea; phylum Halobacteriota; class Archaeoglobi; order Archaeoglobales; family Archaeoglobaceae; genus WAKM01. The sequence continues at coordinate 18,386 of JALSOQ010000029.1, read as the reverse complement.
CTCCCGCTGATGGCGGTTATCGCGGAAATCTTGTGGCTGAAGACGAGGGACGAGAGGTGGTTGAGGATAGCGAAAACTCTCGCCAAAGGTTTCGTAATGGTCTTCGCCGTAGGAGCGGCGATGGGAACAGCCGCGGAATTCGGATTGATCCTCCTATGGCCGAACCTCACCGAGTTGGCCGGTAAATACATATTCTTCCCGCTTTACGCCGAAATCTTCGCTTTCATGATGGAGGTCGTTTTCGTTTACATGTTCTACTACGCTTGGGATAAACTTCCGGAGAAGGTTCACGTCCTCGTCGGAATTTTGGCCATAATAGGAGCTTGGTTTTCCGCAACGATGATAATGAGCGTGAACGCATACATGCAAGCCCCTACGGGAATTTTGCTCGGGAGTTACGCTGATCACTTTCCCAAACTCATCTTATACGTTCCCAACGGTATAGTCGCAGTTCTGAACGTCACTTCTTTGAAGGCCGCAGGAATGGACGTCTTAGGAAAATACGACGGCGGAGTTATAGTGGCGATGCCGAGCGAGATAGTAAGGGCAGTAGTTTCCGACGCTATAAGCGGTAAAACTTTGCATCAGAGCATCCTCTGGCGTTTCGTCACGGACGAGAGCCTCGCGAACGTTTCCGTTATGTCGATTCTCGACTCGATAATGAGAGAAACCGTGAGGCACGAAGGAGTAACGACGATAACGTTCAAATCCCCCGTTTTCATTCCATCCGTTCTCCACGCGATCGGATCTGGGCTGGTAGTTTCCGCATTCACCGCAATGGCATTCTACGGCTATTCCGCGCGTAGAAGGGGAAGGGATGTCGCGAAGTTGGGGTTCAAATACGCCCTTCTCTTTTCCCTCGTATCTTTAGCCTTTCAAGGTATGGTGAGCGGGCACGAAATGGGCGTTGCGGTTGCGGAGTGGAACAAGGAGAAGTTTTCCGCAATCCTATACGGATCTCCGCCGATAGTGGAGAAAATAGAGACGACTCTTGCGGGAGTTGATGCGATCGGATACGATGAGATACCGAAGTGGCTGAGACCTCCCACCTTAATCCACTGGCTATACTACGCCAAAATAACTCTCGCCGTTTTGCTCGGTCTGTCAACCGTAATTTTAGCCTATCTCACGTTCGTGAAGAAGAGGGAGGTGTTCGGTAGTTATTTGCTCGTGTTCCCGGTGGTCGCCCAGGTGGTCAGCTTCTTGGGATGGGCGGTAAGGGAGATAGGAAGGAAACCTTGGACGATATACGGAGTTATGGACGTAAAGACCGCACACACTATAAACCCACCGCCTCCATACGTCGAGGTAATCGTATCCGTATATTTCGTTGCCGTCCTTTCGGTTCTGATCTACGGAGTTTACAGATTCCTGTGGAGGTGTGAGGAATGCTGACATTCGTTCTCATAGCCCTCGTTCTCCACATCGTCCTCGTGAACTTGGCCATAGGACTTTCCGTGACGATTCCAATACTAAAAAGGAGGGGGGAGGTCGAACTCTCTAAAAGTCTAATGAGGTTCTACGCCTCCACATACGGACTCGCCGGAGTGTTCGGAACGGCCTTCACAGTATTCCTGTTGGCTTTTTATCCCTCCCTCATAGGATTCGTCGGAAACATAGCTTTCGTTCCCTTCGCGATCTCTATACTCCTCATAGTCCTGCACTTCCTCTCTATAGTCCTCTACTGGTATGGATGGGATAAGTTCACGCCCGAAACCCATTTCTACGTCGGAATGACGATGGCGGTAACTGCCGTCCTCATACCTCTCGGCTTTAGGGCCGTCTTCGGATTCCTAAACACCCCGCTCGGCCTCGAACTCCAGCCGAAACCTCACTTGGACGTTCTAAAGGCACTAACAAATCCGACCTTCCTCGCACTCTATCCTAAGTCGATACTCGCTTCGCTAACTCTGATATTCACCGTTCTTTCGAGCCTGAGAAGGGAGTTCGCCAAATTAGCCATGGTCACGCTGGCTTTAACTTGCGTTGCGGGAATGGTTTACGCGGAAACGCTCATCGCAATTCCTTACAAGTTCGAAAACGCAGTGAGAAGTCCCTTATTCTACGCCAAGATGGTCGTGGTGGCTTTACAGTTCCTCGCGCTTGCGACGTTTGTAAGGACGGGGAGGGGCTCGATCCTCGCAACCGTATGCGCTTTCATGGGCGTAGCTCTCGGAGAGTTACTAAATGCGGTGAGTCAGTATCCCTACGCGATAGCGGACGTATCCGCTCTTCCTAAGGAAATGCTCGGAATAGTAAATCTATCCGCTCAGAACCCTCTGACTTCTGGCTTGGAAGCGTTCACTTGGGCTTTCCTGATACCACTTCTTATAGCTTCTTCGATTCTAATTTACCTCATTTCAGAACCCTTCCGGTCATCTCGAACCAAATCCTGAGGTCGAGCTCCGCGAGATCTACTCCCATACCTTCGGCTATTTTTTTCAACCTCCTCTCAAGCCTTTCGTAGTTTTTGGGCGTAACCTTCTCCTCCCCGAGCCACCTCAACACGTGCCTGTCTATTATCGCAACGTCCCTCCTCCCCAAGTTCCTCAAGAAGTGGCTCGCCTCCTTGTATCCCAACCCCTTCACGTTTTTAACCAAAATCCTCCTCGCATCAGCGCTCTTCAGCTTCAAAGCCATCTCAACAGAATCGAAGTTTTTTAGAGCTTCAAACACGTATTCCGCCTTCCTCTTGGCGAACCTCACTCCGGCGGATCTCATTAGTGCTTCGAAGTCTTTGGGAGTCAGCTTAGAGACGTCAAGAGATTCGAGGGACTTCTGGAATCTTATTCCAGCCAGAGCGGAGGAGTTTGCCGTGGATATGCAGAAAGCGAGCTCCGTTTTTATCGTCGCTTTTAGTTTCAAAGTTAGAAAGGGGCTGAAGTCGAAAGTTACCGTTCCGTATCTCCCTAGCCTTTTGAACTCCTCTAACCTTCTCCTTATTATTCCATCGATATCGATTTCAACCCACCCTCCCTAAAGATGCCATGATCCTGATAGACTACGATAGGTGCGACTCGTGCGGGGAATGCGTCAGGAACTGCCCGAAGGGTGTCTTCGAGTTTCTGGAGGGAACGGTGATAGTGGCAAATCCGAACGAATGTATGGTCTGTTGCTACTGCGTCGAAATCTGTCCAAACGATGCTATCAGGGTGGAGGGTTGTTGAACTTCAGCCTAAGCTTCATCAGATCCTCCTTTATCTCGACGTTAAGTCCCATGTTCTTGAAAACTTCTTCAAGGAAATCCTTTATGAACTTCTTGGTCGATTCGTGGTTCAGAACCAGAGTCCACTCCCCGTTCTTCGCGTTTATCCTGAAGAAGTTGCAGGCTTCGAGCCTTTCGAGGACGTATTTAGCGTCTCTCCCCTTGAATTCCTCCGCATGAGCTCTCGCGACATCTCTATGAATCTTCCAGAACTCCTCTTTATCCGGATGAGTTTCTATGAATCTGAGGAATGCTATCCAGTGGTCTATGTCGAGTATCACATGTTCACCTTCCGAAAGCATCTCCACATACGTCTTTATCTTGTTCCAGTCGTAGTTCTCGAACATCCTATAATCGTTGTAGAACTTAAGAGCCCTCCTCACCAACTCGCTCTGGGAATTCTTAAAATTCTCCTTAAGCCTGTTGAAGATCTCGTATGTCTCCTCATCCAAAGCGACCGTAACTCTGATGGGATTTTTCATGCCTCAAAAAATGCGATGAGGATTTAAAAGTTTTTGCGATGATCTCACAAAAATTGTGAAGAATTATCAGATATTATGCAGAAATATTAAAAATTTTTTTAAAAATACTTCCGCTTTCTGAGATGGGTGATGGGATGGTGCGATGGAAGAGAGCGGTCGGACTGTTGATAGTCGCGACACTCCTCTTCATGGCTCTATCGACTCCAGTCCTCGCCATACCGAGCGGATGGATAGGAGACGCGAACGGTGCTAAGACTCTAAAGGAAAATCCGAGAGCTCCGGTGAACTTCACTTGGACTTTGATCTGCGGATTCTTAGTGATGTTCATGCAGGCAGGATTTGCTATGGTCGAAACGGGATTCACGAGGGCGAAGAACTGTGCGAACGTCGTCATGAAGAACTTGATAGACTACGTAATAGGTAGCTTGGCATTCTTCGCATTCGGATTCGCTCTGATGATGGGTAAGGACTGGCACGGATTGCTCGGAACTACCGGCTGGTTCCTTACGGGCAAGGCATACGACGTTTCCACAATATGTCTCTGGTTCTTCGAACTCGTATTCTGCGCCACCGCAGCTACGATAGTCAGTGGAGCGATAGCGGAGAGACCGAAGTTTTCAGTTTACGTCATCTACAGCTTCGTAGTTTCCGCTCTGATATACCCCATATACGGTCACTGGCTCTGGGGAGGAGGATGGCTTAGCAGTAGCGACTTCATGGTCAAGCTTGGACACGGATACGGAGCCTTGGACTTCGCTGGTAGTGGAGTCGTTCACGCCATAGGTGGATACATAGCCTTAGCGGCATGTATTCTGCTCGGGCCGAGAATAGGAAGATATGACGAGGAGGGTAATCCACGTCCAATACTCGGGCACAACATAGCTCTGGCTGTCTTGGGAACGTTCATCCTGTGGTTCGGATGGTTCGGGTTCAACCCCGGTTCGACGCTCGCGGCTGATCAGCTCAGAATATCGATAATCGCCGCGAACACTAATCTGGCCGCAGCTGCTGCCGGAGCGACGGCCATGTTCATAACATGGATAAAGAACGGTAAGCCAGACGTAGGTCTTACTTGCAACGGTGTTTTGGGTGGGTTAGTCGCAATTACCGCTCCTTGTGCATGGGTTGCTCCCTGGGCGGCGGTGGTGATAGGAATCGTGGCCGGATTCATAGTATGCTACGGATACTGGTTCCTCGAGAAGCACGGAATAGACGATGCGGTTGGTGCGGTTCCCGTTCACGGATTCTGCGGAACTTGGGGGCTCATAGCGTTGGGGCTGTTTGCGGACGGAACATACGGAGTATATACGACTCAACCGCCGCTCGTAACGGGATTGCTCTACGGTAATCCGGGATTCTTCGTGTGTCAGGTGATCTCGGCGATAGTCAACTTCGCATGGGCGTTCGGAACGGGATTCATACTGTTCTGGATACTGAAGAAGACCATTGGCATCAGAGTCAGCCCAGAGGAGGAGATGCTCGGACTGGACATCACGGAGCACGCCACGATTGCGTATCCGAACTTCGTATACTCCGCGAGCACCGAAGCTGAAATTCCGTTTAAGATAAAGGAGTGAGGTGATTAGATGAAGAAGATAGAGGCTATAATAAGGGCTGAAAAGCTTGGAGACGTAAAGAACGCGCTCGAATCGAAGGGATACTACGGAATGACGGTTACAGAAGTGAGGGGAAGGGGTAGGCAGAAGGGTATAACGTTGCAGTTCAAGGGTAGAACCATGGAGCTCGACCTCCTGCCGAAGGTGAAGATAGAGCTCGTAGTCAAGGATGAGGAAGTCGAAGACATCGTGGAGATAATATCGAACTTTGCCAGAACTGGAAACGTCGGAGACGGAAAGATATTCATAATACCGGTGGAGGATGCCGTGAGGATAAGAACCGGCGAGAGGGGCGAAAAGGCCCTCTAATTTTTTTATTTTCGGAGGTGATTCTACGTATCGGAGGATTCTGGAGGATCTATACCAGATAAAGCTCGGAAGGCTTTCGAGTCACTGCTACCTTATCACGGCTGACAGAAACGCGCTCATAGATTCTGGAACCGCCAAGGACTACCAAACGCTCGAAAGCGAGCTCAGGGAAATAGGAGTGAAGCCGGAGGAACTGGATTACGTGATAAACACCCACGAGCACTTCGACCACATCGGAGGCAACCTCCACCTCCAAAACCACGCCACTGTAATGGCTCACAGAATGGCGGCTGTTAAGATAATTTACGGAGACGAGGAGGTTACGATGTGCAGGGCACACGGGCAAAAGCTCACCGGCTATAGGGTCCACGTGTGGCTGAACAATACCGACGTGATAGATCTCGGCAGTTGGTTTCTCAAGGTGATCTATACCCCCGGGCACACTTCCGGCTGTATCTGTTTATACGAACCGAGAAAGAGGATTCTTTTTTCCGGAGATTCCCTCTTCGCGAGCGGAACGCTATCGACGATTTTCAAGTCCGGGAGTTTGGCTGAATACTTCAACTCGTTGAGAAGGCTGAGGACGATGAAGATAAACCTACTACTCCCCGGGCACGGCAGGATTTCGAGGAACATCGAGAGCTACATAGAGAAGACGATCGAAAACGCCTTAAGGATTTTCCCCGAGGCCGAAAAACTCGTTAGCATGTTCGGGTGATTTTATGAAGAGGCCGATTAGGGTTACGGTTGCTTTGGATGAGGAAACCTATGAGATATTCAACAGGCTTAGGGACGAGTTGAAGGTCTCTCAAAGCGAGCTCATAAGGAGGGTTTTGAGGTTCTATTCCGTTTACGGAGAGCTCGAAAGGTATGAGAGCAGGAAGGTTATGATATACGTCGAAATGTTATCGGAAGGTGAACATGTGATACTCGACATAGACCACTGGATAGCATTCCTCAGATTCATAGAGACTCATCCAGATAAAGAGGAGTTCTGGAGGTTGCACAGAGACATAGCGAAGGCTCACGCCGAGGAATTTAGGGGAAAGAGTGCGGAGGAGATCCTCGAAAGACTCGAAGCATGCAACTTCTTCAGAGTCAACAGAATAGGTAAGAACGAGTGGACTCTGATTTTGGGCAACGAGATAACGAGGGATTTCGTAAGGATTTTCCTTGAGGAAGTGTTCGGGGGGATAGGAATAGATGCGGAAGTAAAAGAAGATCTAGCGAAGCTAAGGATTAGGCTCAAGTCTTAAAAACGCGTTCACCAATTTTCTGCAGTTTTCGAGCATCTCTTCGAGGTGTTCATCTATGCCAGCCAAAATTTTCTCCTTCTCCTCCTCACCAAGGTCTTCCCTTTCCACCCAATCCCTGACTATTTCCGGGGTTACCTCCAAGTGGAACTGAAGCCCCACTGCGTTTCCGATTCTGAACGCCTGATTTCTAACTAAATCCCCGGCGTAGAGAAGCTTGGCTCCATCGGGCAAATCGAACGTGTCTCCGTGCCACTGAAAAACGACGAGCTTTTCTGGTAGATCTTCTACGATGAAATCGTTTTCGACCTTCTCCACCGTAAACCATCCCAACTCCTTCTTGTAGGGATAGACGTTACAACCCAAGGCGCTCGCTATTAACTGAGCTCCTAAGCATACTCCTAATATTGGAACGTTTTTCTCGAAAGCCCTCCTTATGAACTCCTTCTCCTCCTTAAGGAAAGGATACCTGTCCTCCTCGTAAACACCCATAGGCCCGCCCATTATTACGACGTGCGTCGCTCCTCTCAGATCGGGCTTTTCCCCTTCGTAAACCCTCACGTATTCGTATTCAACGCCCTTCTCCTTAAGAATTTCCTCTATGTATCCCATAGGCTCGTGCGGGACGTGCTGAATCGCCACGACCTTCATGATCATCGCTTCGATCGGGAATATTTAAGAGCTTCTGCAGAAGTTCAGCCTGTATATCTTGCCGTTGTAGTAGACGGCGACTATTCCCGGCATAGGATTCAGGTTCACCTTCTTCTGAAATTCGGTCTGGGACTGCCAAGTGCTCGAATTTATGAGGTATACCCCTCTGTAAACTCCGACGCCGTATGTGTGGACGTGTCCGCAATGGAGGACATCCGGAACATCATCTATAACGAGCCAGTCTTCCCTTTCTGGAGCTATGGGTGACCTTTCACCGTATCTGGGAGAGAGGTGCCTCCTCTTCAGTAGCTCTATCATAGCCTCGTGAGGTCTTTCATAACTCAGCCTCGGAATCTTGGTTATCACATCATCTAAACTCCTGCCGTGATATATCAGAACTTTAAGACCGCCCAGATCTACGTAAGCGGGATTTCCGACGTGGATCACGTTTTTCGAGAAGAGTTCTCTGTATTCCTTGGGTAAAGCTGGCTGAGGCTCTGCTTGCCTTATGGCGTCGTGGTTTCCCACGGATAGAATTACCTTTATATCCTTTGGAATCTCGTCCAACTGCTCTGCGGCGAATTCATATTGTTCGTAGATGTCGGTAATCTTCAAATCCTTCTCCTGCTCAGGATAAACTCCTACACCGTCCACTATGTCGCCTGCTATAACGACATACCTAACCTTGTCCGCCAATTCGTCCCTAACTTCACACTTAAGCCAGCTGACGAATTTTTTCCACTCGTCCTCCAAAAACTCCTTACTTCCGAAGTGGGTGTCGGAAGTGAAAACGACGGCAAAGTCCAACTTCTTAGACTCTTTGATGGGGATATCGGGAAATATTATCCTGTCGGCCACGACGCTTTTTCCTCTTACGACACCAATTACGCCTATCACCTCATCTCCGAGCAACTCCAGCGCCTGATCTCTCAGCTTATCCATCGCTATTACGTTAACTACTCCCGTCTTGTCTTCGAGTTCGATTATCGCGTAGTCCTTGTATTCCCTAACGCCGTTGACCATTCCTACTATCTCAACCTGCTCTCCACCCAGCCTTTCGAGCATCGAGATAGGAGTGGGCCTTATCCTCTTCCTAAGTATCTTCGAGAGCTTTTCGAACCTCGAGTTAAAGTAGCATATGAAATCCTCTATGCTCCCCTCGCAGGAAGATCTTCCGGTTATGTCCCTTACTACTATCCCTCTCCTCTCTTTTTCCAACTTTGGTTTTTCAGGTCTTTTTTCGACCTTTTTCTCGATTTCCTTCATCCTCTCGAGAACGGAGAGGACGTCCTCGGGTGTTATTATGAAGCTGTTAACGGTCTTGCATATGTGAGAAATTACGGAATCTATTTTGCGGAGATCTACACTTTTTTTGAGAAGTTCTACTGCGGAAGGATGGACGTTGTAACCGTGCATGGCGAATTTTGTAACTATTAGCCTGTCATCGAGCATAATCGATAACGAACCACGATCCCCTTAACGGTTTCGGTTGGCGACAACGTTTTAATCACCCTCATCGATCTGCCCTTCATGGACTTCAGAGCGTTAATCAAAGACGTTTTGTCGACGGTTTTGATCGTTGTGGTCATAGTAGGTTTGGGAATAGCTATAACGGGAACTTGGCCTTTTATGGTCGCGGTTCAGTCTGGAAGCATGGAGCCCCATATGCACATAGGCGATGTGATCATACTTGTCAGCCCGAGCAGGACGAGCATAGTGACTTGGGAGGAGGGAAAGAAACTGCACTACAAGAGCTTTGGGGATTACGGAGATGTTATAGTTTACTATCCCAACGGCGACAGGAGGTTCACACCCATAATCCACAGGGTGATAGCCTGGGTGAACAAGGGGGACAGAATACCCATCCTCGATCACAAAACGGGAAAGCTAATTCTTTCGGACGTGGTGGCTCCGTGTTCGGGATACATAACCCAAGGCGATCACAATCCCATCCCTGATCAGCTCGCAATGATAGACGGAATGAGAATCCTTCCCGTAAGAGAACAATGGATAATAGGAGTTGCGAAGTTCAGAATTCCGTATATAGGATATCTCAGGCTCTTGTTCAACTACATCTAATCCAACTGTCCCTTCAAACTTCTGACACTCTTTCCAACTATTTTAATCGCCTTTCCGAACGCCAGTCCGAACGATTTGAAGCAGGCTTCCATCATGTGGTGGGAGTTGAACCCCTTAACGGAAACGTGAACGTTTAATCCGGCGTTTCTGCACAGGGTGTCGAAGAAGTGGACGAAATCCTCGAACTTTATTCCCGAATCTTCCACTTTCCCTTCGAATTCGAAGTAACCCCTTCCACTTACATCCACCGCGCAAACGGCCAAGGCGTCGTCCATAGGGACTATTGCATCTCCGAACCTCGCTATTCCCCTCTTATCACCCAACGCCCTTCTTATAGCTTCACCCATGGCTATGGCGGTATCCTCGATCGTATGGTGGACGTCGTCACCTCTCGCGTGGACTTTCATTCCTACCGACGAATAATTCGCGAACGTTTTGAGCATGTGGTCGAAGAATGGTATGCCCGTGTTCACATCACAACTACCACCGTCTAAGTCTACAACGACGGTTATGTCCACTTCACCCGTCTTCCTCCTAACTATCGCCTTCCTCCTAACCTTCATGATCATTCCTCCAGATCGAGCAGATCTTCGAGTCTGAGCTTACCCAAGTAGAGGGCGGATCCTATAACAACTCCTACGGCTCCGCACTCCTTTATTCTAACAACATCTTCCCTGCTCGAAATTCCTCCCGCAACGTAAACCGGTAACTCGGTTCTTTCGACGACCTCCCTAACGCTTTCAAGAACGATTCCCGAAACCAACCCCTCCACATCCACGTTGGTGTAAAGGAGGGAAATGTCGTAATTCTCGTATAACTTCGCGATCTCTACGGGATTAAGCTCCGTCCTCTTCCTCCATCCCTCCACTACCACCTTACCCCCTTTCGAATCCACGGCCACCATGATCCTTCCCGGATATTTCTCCGCCAACTCCTTAACAGCTTCAACGTTTTTGACTGCGAGAGTCCCGAGTATCACCCTATCTATTCCATTTTCAAGCAATCTCTCTGCAATTTCGACGCTCCTTATTCCTCCTCCCACCTGCATCTCCGCCCTCACTTTCTTCCGAATCTCCATTATTATGTCCTCGTGCCTCAGCCCTCCTCCGAAGGCTCCGCTCAGATCTATCACGTGCAGAACCCTCGCACCTCTCTCGACCCACATCCTCGCCACTCTTACGGGATCGTCAATTTCGATCGTAACCTCCTCTTCTCTACCCTGCTTCAGCCTGACGACCTTCCCATCTTTCAAGTCGACGGCGGGTATGATCCTAAACATTCAAAACGAACCTCCTCTTTTTTTCGTCCCATTCGGCGTTTTTAACTATTTCCTCGAAAGTCGAATCGTCCAGAACGATGTATCCCAACTCCGAGCACACCTCGTAAAAATCGGATCTCTCCAAGTTCAGCCAATCGAATTTATCGAACTCCGATTTTCGCACTATTCTGAAGGGTCTCCCGTTTACATCTACCCTGACGGTGAGCTTCGGCAACTCCTTCCTCAGCCTCCACCTCGCGACCAACCTGCTCTGAACGTTTCTAATTGCGGATTCTACATCCTCTCCATCCAAAACGACTCTCAGCACGATTTCGGCTATCGTATTGAGCCTGTCTGGAACTCCTATAATGTCCCCCCTAAGCAAAATTCTAACGGACTTGAACTCTACACCTTCCCTCCTAAGCATCTCACCTATTTTAGACGTCCATCCCCTCTTATTACCCACCTTATCCACTATTCCTCCTATGATGTAGCAGTCCGCCTTCTGTCCGTTGAAAACCTCCTCACCGAAGGGGTCGAGGAGAACGACATTGCTCAAACCCTTTTCCTTAACGAATTGGGCGGTTGACGGATAGTAAACCCCAACTCCGCAGTCCAAAGCGGTTACGATTAACCTTTCGTCCCACATGAACTTCCTGACGAGTCCCAAAGTTTGGAATATCTGAAACCTGAGCTTCCTCTTTTCCTTCTCTATCAGCTTGTCGTAGAACGAGCAGTCTATGACGATGTACGGAAAAAACTCCTTTTCAACCTCTTTCAAAAGGTCATCTCTGTTCAATATTGGATTTTCACATTTACCGACGAAAGTCTTTGCCCTCTCTATCCTTCTTCCACTCAAGTCGAAGGCCACACCTCTGTGTCCCTCACACACCGAAGCTTTGCCGTTTGCGATCCATACGGCCATCATTTGAAGAACGTCTTCGCTTTCCAAGATTCTTTCTATATTCGTGGAAATGCTGTCCACACCTCTACTCCTAAGCATTCTAACCAAGACGTCTCTGAGTCTCACGGGTGGAAATCATCAAGATTTAAATATAATCGTTTCTTTAAGGCAGAGTAACAATGACGAGAGTCATCGCGGTCGCTTCTGGCAAGGGTGGAACAGGAAAAACCGTAATTACGGCCAATTTGGGAGTCTGCCTCGCTGAAATGGGTAAAGATGTTATTTTAATCGACATAGACTTAGCGATGGCCAATTTGGAGATAGTGCTGGGGATGGAGGGTATGCCGACTACGTTGCAGGACGTTCTGGCGGGAGAGGCTAAGGTTGAGGATGCAATCTACACCGGGCCGGGAGGTGTTAAGGTTATCCCCGCGGGACTGAGCTTCGACAGGTTGAAGTCGGCCGATCCCGATCTGATAAAAGACGTGGTTGCTCAACTTCTCGACAAGACGGAGTTCGTATTTTTAGACTGCCCCTCCGGACTTAGCAGGATTTCTCTGGTAGGACTGGAATCCGCCGAGGAGCTCATGCTCGTAGTAAATCCAGACATTTCTTCAGTTACCGACGCGTTGAAGACGAAGATCGTTGCGGAGAAATTGAAAACAAAACTCTTGGGGATTGTTATCAATAGATGGACTAAGAGCGGTTTCGAAATGGACAGGAAGGAGATTGAAAGGGTTCTCGGAGGTGAAATACTCGCTGTAATACCAGAAGACCCAGAAGTCAAGAAGTCCGTTTCCTTCGGCCAACCCGTCGTTCTCAGATCGCCCGAATGCCCCGCATCCAAGGCTATAAGAGAGCTCGCAAAGAAGATTGCGGGGATAGAAGTAGAGAAAAAGGAGAAAAAGAAGGGGATTTTCGGTTTTCTTAGGAGGTAGAGGCTTGAAGGACGACGCTAAGTGGGCGATCATTCTACTGGTAGGTATAATCACGATACTGGCTCTTGCCTTCTACTTCTTTCTCCCCCTTTTGGACGGAATAGTGATGGGAATCGTGTTTTCATATGTGGCAAAACCGATAAAGAAGAGGCTGGAGGTTAAGTTGGGAAGGACTTTTGCGTCTGTTATCGCCACTCTAATAATAATAGTTCCAATATTCTTTCTGATGTTCTACGGTCTGTTTCAGGGAATTAATCAGGCGATATACCTCCTCGCTCACCAAAAGGAGATGGAGTCGAACATCGTCGGAATGCTGAAGAGTGCAGGGGTTAAGGAGGAATACATAAGGAAGATAATGGAGTTCATTCCGAGCCTGATAGAGTTGATCAAAAGCAAGTTCGAGCTCTCAGCCTTCGATGTTACGAGGAAGTTCGTCATGTTCATAATGAACTTCGTAATATCTGCAATAGTTTGTTATTACGCATTAGTCGATGGAGAGAACTTCATAGAAAATACGATAAGGATTATTCCTGAAGACAGGAGAGATGAGTTCAGAAAATTCGTGAGAGAGATCGACGAGACATTTTTGGGTCTTTGGTTCGGAAACTTCGTCGTGGCGATGTTAATAGGTTTCGCGAGCATACCATACTTCCTCCTCTTCAACGTTCCTCTTACACCCCTCTTCTCTGGACTGATGTTCTTGGCGGCATTGATTCCGATATTCGCGGAGTGGATGGTTATACTGCCAGTTGCGTTCTACTTGGCCACAAAGAGCGTTACGACCGCGATATGGTTTTTGGCCTTGGGAGTGATTTTCCTATACGTCATACCCGAACTCATAGTTAGGCCTTATTTTGTGGGATACACTTCGAAGATACACCCTCTCGTCCTGATGCTCGCTTTTATCGGCGGAGCCGTGGTTGGTGGTGTGGCGGGATTCTTTCTCGCACCCATGATCGCTGGACTGATAACCGCGATATACAACTACTACACCCGCCAGACGTAGAACCTTTCTCCCTTATAGTTCACGAGCTTTCCGTAGTTGACGAATTCGTTTCCGAAAGGGCGTATCATACAGTCCGCACCGACCTTCTTAGCCACAAGCAAAATACTGTCGTGCAGTTCGGGAGGGGGGCGGAGGGAGTATACGAGTCTCGCCCCTCTGTATATGTTGAGGTCGGGATTCGTGACATCGTCGACGTAGAACTTCACCCCTTTCGGAACATCCAATTCTTTTAAATCGGTCGCGACGACTTCGAATCCAATTTCCGCCAACCTTTTAGCAACGCAGTGGTAACGTCCTATTCCTATCTCCACGACCTTCCCAGAATAGTTTTTGGCTATGAACTCCACTATCGCCTCGCAGAGCATAACGACTTAAATATTGGGAGATGAAATACGTTTTGTGTTGCAGGTGGTAATAAGGGATTACGAGGCAAAGGATTTCAAGGACATCGTCGAGATAGATGCAGAGGCCTTTTCGAACAGAAATCCTGTTTACGACGCATACGTATACATAACTTTCGGGAGCGACCTAATAGTTGCCGACATAGGTGGGAAAGTAGTTGGATACATCGCTCTGCTCGATTACGGAAGGGACGTCAAAATAATATCCTTCGCCGTTAAGAGGGAGTTCAGGGGGAGAGGTATAGGTTCTAAACTCCTGAAAACAGCCATAGATAGGTGCAAGCAGAGGGGTAGGGATAGGATACTGCTCGAAGTGAGAGTCTCGAACGAAGTCGCTCAGAGGTTGTATAAAAAAAATGGATTTGAAATTATCGATGTCATCCCGAACTACTACAACGATGGGGAGGACGCTTACCTAATGGTGCTGAACCTCAGGGAGCAATAGACTGAAGTAACTCCTGAATCTTGGGATTCTTCAAAATCTCCTCGGGTGGACTCTCTTTAAATATTTCGGAAATTCCTTTACACAACAGCATTATAGCTTTTTTATGATCCGCTTTGCTCTTGTGGATGTGGACGGGATGGACACCCAACTCGTCGTATTCCCTGAAATGTCCGTTAGCAACGCCAGCGTTTTCCAAGAATCTCTTTACCTGAAATAACGCCAAGTGCAGAAGCACGATCTCCTCCTTGTGCATGTCTATCACCCGTATGTTAATCGATTGACGATGGAGCACTAAAAAAATTTATTGCTTGAAAAATTCAGTCTCATACAGTGGCATACGTATCCATTATAATAAATGTTTTAAGATTACTATAATCATCATAAGCATCGGATAAATATATGCGTTTCGAATCCACAATCCTTATATACTCGATAGTTGAAGTATTCTCGGGCCAGGGTGGCAGAGGGGCTATGCGGGGGACTGCAGATCCCCTGACCCCGGTTCGAATCCGGGCCCTGGCTTTCACTTCTTAAAAAATATTCAACCGGTAGGATCCGTATCGTTGGACGTTCCTAAAAGTTAAGAATTTTTATACACAAACATTATATATGTTTAATGTGATCTCCGTTCATGCTCAGGCTGTTGCTGGACGGGAAAAAAGGATCTTCCGTCGTTCTAATAGAGACGACCAGCCACAACATTCTCGTGGACACATCCTCCGCGAGCATGAGGGACTTGCTAATTTTAAAGCTCGAAGAAAACGGATTCGATGCCAAGGACATAGACGTGATAATCAACACGCACCTTCATTCCGGTCACACGGGAAACAACTCCATATTTCCGAACGCTACGGTATATGCATCTCCGCACGAATACGTCGAAAAGTGTAGGGGCTGTTTGCTGTATTCCAATGAGTTCAAGTTTACTCCTGTTAGGGAACTTGCGGACGACGAGATCTACATTATCAACACTCCCGGCCACACTTGGGGAAGCGTGTCGGTTATACATGAAAAATACGTGATAGTGGGAGATGCTATTCCGAACAGAGAGGCGCTCGAAAAGGGTAGACCTGAGAAGTGCGTTGATGAGATAGCGGCTAAGAGCAGTTTGAACAGAATTTTGAAGCTCGGAAAGAACATAATTACGGGGCACGACGGAATAATAAGGGCGGACGAGATATGAGGTGGCTGGCGGTAGTATTGGTTCTGATTCTATTAGGTTGCGTTCAGCATCATACTATCCATGTTCTGGCAGGAAAGGGTCTAAAGGCAGATCTGCTCACCAAGGCTGAGGAATTTTCAAAAAGTTACGGAATTAAAGTCAATTTGACTTTTACGAGCTATACGAACATGAAGGATTTCGGAAAATACGATGTCGTCATAGCTCCGAAGGAGTTCCCGCTTTTCAACATAACGTTAAACGTAAACGCGGTTAAGGTTCTGCCATACAAGGTGAGGGTTCCGGTGGTAGTGGTAAGACCCAACAGCACGATAAAGTCAATAGAAGATCTGAACGGGAAAACCGTCGTTCTAATTGGAGAGCACGTTCCAGGAAGATGCATAGGCATTAAGATTCTAAAAGCTTATAGAATAAGAGCACACGTTATTTACAACTCACCGAAGAGGATTTTCGAGGATGTGGCGATGGGGAAGGCGGATGCTACCATAGTGTGGAACGATACGGTTAAGGGAAATTTCAGGCTGATTCCCATAAGGAATTACGAGATGAGAATATACATTTTAGTCATTAAGAATGGGGATGCGGTTGAGAAGTTCGTGAAGTTTTTGGTGGGGGGTTAAAGATGTGCGTTATGGGTGTGGAGAACGTCATCGTGGAGCCGTGTCCGAGCGTCGCGGAGATTCTGATCCTTTCCGTTCTCCTACTGTTGTTGTCGTATGATTTTTTTGAACTCATCGAATCCTATTGACTCTATGAAGTCTCCCAACCTCTGTCCTTTTTTCGCATTCTTTTCGTAGAATTCGATTATTTTTTCAACCAAACTTAAGGCCTCATCCGGACTCACATTTTCGGCGAGCTTCCATCCTATCCTCGGCTTTCTCCCCGCAGAGCCTCCGACGAATACGGTAAACCCGTCCTTCGTTCCCATCAGTCCTATATCTCTTAGAGCGGGTTCGGTGCACGAGTTCGGGCATCCGGAGATGGCGATCTTCATCTTCGACGGTAGCTTTCTACCTTCGAGCTCCTTCAGCTTTTCAGCCAAGCTTATCGTATCCTGTAGCCCGAGGGTGCATAGGGTTTTGCCGGGGCAGAACTTAACGCTTCTCACGACGCTTCCAACGGCCGAGGCTATTCCCACTCCTGCATCTCTGCAAAGCTCTTCCAACCTTTCGGGATCTACTCCCACTACCACCATCCTCTGCGACTCGCTGAACTTTATCAGTTTGACACCGTGCTTCTCCAGAGCTTCCGCTATTCTCTTCAGATCCTTAGGAGTGGTAACGGCAACGTCCAAAACCACCGCGTAACTTCCGTCTCTCTGCCTTATCGCCATGAGGTATCATCAGTTTTCGAAGTATATCGACTTTTGCGCGAACAAGTTCGAAATTATAAAAATACATGCATCGTATTTTCGGCATGCTCAGAGTGAGGATAAAGACGGATATTCCTAACTACTGCATAGCGAAGAAGTTTCCCGGAGCGGTTTTGAGAATAAGGAATCTGTGTAGGGGGGAAAAAGGGATAAAGGCGCTCGCGAGCGTGAAAACGCCAAACGGAAGGACTACTATAGCGATAGACGAGCACAGATGTCCTCTGGCCAAAAGAATTCTCGATTCCGGAGTTATCGTATCTTCGGCCGAAATAAGCGACTGCATAGTTTGGAACTTGGTCTGCGGGGAGGACGCGTTTAGGAGGTTGTCCGACACGGTGGAATTCGAGCTAATCGGAAAGGAGGTCTTCTCGGAAAAGGACGAACTCACTTTCAACGAGCACGAAATGCTCAAATTCGCGCTCGAAAGAGGGTTCTTCGACAGTCCCAAGAAAATAAAGCTGAGCTATATAGCTGAGGAGTTCGGAATTTCCAAATCCACGGCATCCGAAACGCTCAGAAGGGCGATCAGAAAAGTTCTAAAAAACTATTTTGATTTATAAATTTTTTGATATTATATATATTAGTCTGATTTTAACATGATGACTTTCATGATGCTTAAGATGATATTCTTTCAATCCTACTATTAGTCTGATTTTAACTTTTAACTTAATTGAACAAAATACCTTGAGAAATAAGCTTAACTAAGCGTAGTTGAAGGATAATATTCACTGCTCGAATTTTAAAGAATTTCTTACCTAACAGGTTGGAAGTAATTAAGAGTGCTGTTAGGTAAGAACTTATGGACACATTAATCTAAGCTTCTTCTTCTGTATCTTGGGAGTTCAACTATTATTATTGCATTTCTGAGTTCGTTCTCACTAACAGAGCTAAAAAATTCTTTTATTTTCTCATTTATCTCCTTCACAGTGAAAATGTATGGAAGTCTGAAGATTATAGCTCCTGGATGTTTCGGATATCTAAGCACTTCACCAAAATCGGTATCTCTCGTCACTATAATTCGATTGTTCTTTAGAGCGTATTCTATTATCTCTTTGTCTTTCGCAGATCCCAATCCAATATCTCTCACATCTTCGACATCGTAACCGAAGCTTCTGATCACCTCAGCACTCGATCGCGGCATATCTGCATCCAAGAGAAACCTCAATTTACGCATATTCCTTTATCTCCTCTCTAGCTATAATCTTCGCAGCATATTCTATCGCTGCCAAAACATCCTCCCTCGAAATCCCATACTCCTTCGCAACCTCTTCTACACTCATTCCTCCG
>JALSOQ010000028.1 GCA_026986375.1 Archaeoglobaceae archaeon | reverse complement strand
TCCACAAACCCGAGATCTCGATACCTCTCAGGATGACATCAATATTCGTATTTTTCTTCTCCATTTCCGGATTTCTAACTGCAGTCTTCAACGGGTTCAACGACTTCAAGGCGAATCTGATAAGATCCTTCTCCTTTCATACTCTCAGACTTATCCTAATAGTTCTGCTCGTTTCGATGGGATGGGCTGTTGTGGGAGCGATTTTGGGCTACGTAATTGCGGGTATTTTTACGACCTTCGTTCTGATCTGCTACCTTCTGAAGAAATATGGGAAATGCGTGTTCGGAAGAGCCAAGGAAGTGGATTGGAGAAGGCTGATCAGATTCGCGAGCTACCTAACGATCGGCTCGATAACTTGGGTCGTTTTCGCCTACGTCGATACCGTGATGATCGGGATGTTCATGCCTTCAGAATACGTAGGATTCTACAGAGCCGCTTATAGCATAGTTGCGGCGATTTCGGGTCTTCTCTTCTTTCCGAGCGTATTGTTCCCTATTTTCGTCCAGCTGGAAGGCAGGGATTTGAAAAAAGCCTTCGACAGGGCTTTTAGGTATTCGGCCATCCTCTCCGTTCCGGTCGTTTTCGGACTGATGGCTTTGAGTAAAGAGCTGGTAAGGTTAGTTTACGGTGTTGATTATCTCAAAGCGGTTCCGGTTCTGACCATTCTGTCCATTCTGATACTCAGGAATTCGTTGGGATTTTGGGGAGCTATATTTAACGCAAAGGAAAAGCCGGAGTATCCGGTTTACGTGCTCCTCGTGGCTATGGTTATGAACATCGCTCTTAACTATTTCTTCATACTGAAGTGGGGAATCGTCGGAGCGGCGATTGCAACTATAGTATCTAACGTTTTCAGCTGGTTGTCTTTGGCGTTCCTATCCAAAAAATTCTTCGGAATATTTTTTGACACAAAGCATTTCGTCAAAGTCCTTTTCGCAGGAGTAGTATTTATTTTACCTTTCAGATTATTCTCTGTAGCGAGTCTATGGATGGGTTTGATTCTGTTGATAATATCGCTGTTGATTTATGTCCTACTCCTGTTCACGCTTAAAATATTAAGTGTAAACGACTTAATTTATATTAAAAAAATCGTTACCTAACCGCTCGATTCATATTTCCAAATCAAGTCGAAATATTTCTTCATTCCCGCAACAAGGCTCGGATTTTCGGTTACAGCAGCATCCCTTAAATACAAGGGTGTTCTTGGATCTTCTACGACGAATATCGCTTTTCCAGACGTGTAATCGTAGCTGGGATCGACTATTGCCCCCCTCAACGGCAAAGTAGTCTTGCTGAACTTAATCTCAACGTTCTTCAAATCCTTTCTGAGAAGATTTACGATTTCATCTTGAACCCTTCTACCTCTCTCATCCAGAAAATCCTTCCCGAGCAGTAAAATCCTGACTTTGACGCCTCTTTTAGTAGCATCAACGAGTTCATCCCTAACTTTTGGATAGTATTCGAAAACTTTCGAGATTATGTCTATCTCCTTTTCGGCTTCCGAAAACATTAGCCGGGTTTCCCTTTCCGAGGGCTCCCCAACCTTAACGATCTTTATCAACTCCTTGGACTCGACTTCCGAAGGTCTGTAAAGCTCACCCAAAATTCTAACGAGATCATCTCTTACTTTCTCGATTTTGGTCAGCTTCCTTTTGAACTCGGATTCTATATTCAACTTTAGTCTTTCGACAATCTCCTCGGGCGCTTTTGCCCTATACCTCACTGGTCTTCCCGGCTTCTTGTCCGCCAAACCCATATCCACGAGCTGATCCAAGACGGAGTAAACCTTGGCCCTCGGAACTCCGCTGAGTTGAGCTACATCGGAAGCTTTCGCCTCTCCACACTGAATTAAAGCTATCAAAACCTTAGCCTGATACGGACTCAACCCCAGATCTTCGAACAGCCTTTCAACATCCATACTCGTATGTTTTAAGCTTCAAAAGTTATATATTTTGGGAAAAATTCATATACTTTTGTTACCACTATTGGTAACAACAAAGAATTCGAATAGTAACCTTTATAAGAGTAAAAGGAAGAAAAAAATAGTATGACTATACTGGTAACAGGTGCGGACGGATACATCGGCTGGCCCTTGATGCTGAAACTCGCTAAGGAGTTTCCCGAGGAAAGGATTATTGGCATCGACAACTTCGGAAGGAGGAGATGGGTTGAGGAGGTTGGAGCGGACAGCATAATTCCGATTGCTACGATGGAAGAAAGAATCAAGAAGGCTCACGAGCTGGGATTCAAAAACATAAGCTTCATATACGGGGATTTAACGGACAGAGATTTCGTCCGAGCGCTCATAAGAGTCTTTAAGCCAGATGTCGTTTTGCATCTTGCGGCCCAACCTTCCGCCCCATACTCTCAGATAAACATGGACAAAGCATACTACACGCAGAAGAACAACGTTTTAGGCACTTTAAACCTCCTTTGGGCTTTAAGAGAAGAAAGCTTAACGAAGACTCATTTTATAGAAACCACCACAACCGGCATCTACGGAGCGCCAAATCTGCACATTCCCGAAGGATTCGTGGAAGTCATCGACAAGTTCGGAAACAAAGACGTCTTACCGTTCCCGAACATAGCAACGAGCTTCTACCACGTTACGAAGGGATTCGATGCGGTAAACATGTGGCTTATGAACATGCAGACTGGAATGCCTTGCACAGACGTAAGGACGAGCATAGTTTACGGAACGGATACGGAGGAAACGAAACTCGACGAGAAATTGGCAACCCGTTTCGACGTAGATTTCTACTTTGGCACCCTCTTCAACAGATGGGTTGCGATGATAATTGCAGATCATCCGCTGACGGTATATGGCTCCGGAAATCAGATAAAGCCTTTCATAAGCTTAGAAGATGCTTGTCAGAGCCTCGTTAACATAGTCAAGGAGGGAAACGACGGGGAATATAGGGTCTACAACCAATTAGTTGAATATGTGAGAATAAAGGATTTGGCTGAGGAGCTAAACAAAGCAGCTGAGGAAGTATTGGGTAGAAGCCCGGGGATTAAGTTCATTCCGAATCCGAGGAAGGAGAAGGAGGAGAGCGAATACAGATTCGACAACACTAAGTTCATGAAGATATTGGGTAAGCCGAAGCATCCTAAGATGAAGGATACGCTCGTTGAGGTCGTAGAGAGGTTGCAAGAGTATAGGGACAGAATTCTGGCTTATAAGGACTTTTTTATCCCCAAGAAGGTGGTAAAATGAAGATCGTCGTAACCGGAGCTGCCGGATACGTAGGAAGCTATCTGATAAACAAGCTTTTGGAAGATGAGAGATTTGCGGATTACGAGATAATCGGCTTCGACAACTTCTTGGTCGGAAAGAAAGACAATTACGAGCTTATAAAAAGAAACGGCAGGGTTAAACTGTTACACGGAGATATATGCGATAGAGAGTTCGTTAAGGATCTGCTCAAAGATACCGAAATAGTCTATCATTTGGCCGCAATCTCCGGAGTCGTTCAGTGCAACAGAAATCCGATGCTCGCTTTCAAAGTTAACGTCGAAGGGACTCTAAACATGCTCGAAAACAGCGTCAAAAACGACGTCGAATACTTCATCTATCCTTCGAGTGCCGCTGTTTACGGAGACGTAAACGGGAATTTGGCGAGGGAAGATACACCCCTTAATCCGCTGAACAACTACGGAGCTATGAAGGCGAGTTGCGAGATGCTTTGCAGGGGCTATCACAACAACTACGGCTTGGGAACCGTCATATTGAGGTTTACGAACATATACGGAGTTGGAACGTATCCGAAGTGGAGGACGGTCGTTACGAACTTCATCCTTAGAGCCTTGAGAAACGAACCCCTAACGATCTACGGAACCGGGGAGCAGAGGAGGGACTTCATCCATATAGACGATGCCGTTGAAATATATAAGCTCGTTATCACTCCGAAGGCCAAGGGTGAAGTATTCAACGCTGGAAGCGGTTATACGGCAAGTGTAAAGGAAATAGCGAATATAGTAGCCGAGATAGCTAAGAGGAAAGGAATCGAAGTCAGAATAACCTACGAAAGGGCAAGAGAATCGAAGGAAAGAACGTTCGCATACGACGTCAGCAAGATAAAATCTTTGGGGTTCGAGCCGAAATATGACATAAGGAGCGGAATAGAGAAGACGTTCAACGACATCCAATACATTTTGGCGAAGGGTTTTAGGGAATTTCAAAACGAGATTTAGGTGTTCGGCATGAAGGCGGTAATCCTGGCTGCTGGGGAAGGAATGAGGATGCGTCCCCTCACCTACACGAGGCCGAAGGTGATGCTACCCATTGCAAACAAACCGATTTTGGAGCATCTGATTTCGGAGCTTTCGAAGGTGGGGGTTAGAGATGTCGTGCTCGTGGTAGGTTACAAGGATGATGTGATCCGCAACTACTTTAAAGATGGAGGCAATTTCGGAGTTAGCATAGAATACGTCAGCCAGAGGAAACAGTTGGGGACTGCGGATGCTCTAAAATCCGCAGTTCATCTGCTCGATGATGAATTCCTAATGCTCAACGGAGACAACATAGTAAGCCATGAGGACTTAAAGAAGCTGATAGAGGCCGATGGAATGGCGATAGGAATTTTCAGAGTTGAAAATCCTCAAGACTTTGGGATAGTCGAAGTCGAAAACGGGAGAATTAGAAAAATTGTAGAAAAACCCGAAAAGCCTCCGTCCGATCTGATAAATGCCGGAGTTTACAAATTTAATTCGGACATAATCGAGTTTTTGGAGAGGACTCCGCTTTCGAAGAGGGGAGAATACGAGATTACGGATACTATACAGCTTGCCATCAATTATGGTATAGAATTCAAAGCTGTAGAGCTTAAGACATGGATAGATGTAGGGTATCCTTGGGATCTGCTGAAGGCTAACGAATTCATGCTCAAAAATATCAACGAATCGATAATCGAAGGAGAAATCGAAGAGGGAGCTCATATAAAAGGTAATGTGGTTATAGGAGAAGGAACCGTAATCAGATCGGGCTCATACATAATCGGGCCGGTGGTAATCGGTAAGAACTGCGTAATAGGCCCGAACTGCTTCATAAGGCCTTACACATCCATAGGCGATAACTGTCACATCGGAGCTTGTGTAGAGATAAAGAACTCGATAATAATGTCGAACACGAACGTCCCACACCTAAATTACGTCGGAGATTCCGTCATAGGAGAGAACTGCAACTTGGGAGCCGGAACGAAGATAGCGAACCTTAGATTGGATGGCAAGGAAATATACGCCACGGTTAAAGGGAGAAAGGTTCCGACTGGAAGGAGGAAGTTCGGGGCGATAATAGGAGATAACGTTAAGACGGGGATAAACGTCTCTATAAACGTCGGAACGATGATAGGAAACGATGTCTTAATAGCCCCTTCGGCAAAGGTCGAAGGCTACATAGAGCCGTATTCGAGGGTGTTTTGAATGGAAGTTGTTGTCATGATTGAGGAATATTACGACCTCCTCGAAAGGAACAGGGAGTTCTTCGACAGGGCTCTTGAGATTGCGAAGGAAATAGCCGAGAAGGCCAAGGAGATGTTTGAGGACTGTGAGGTTTATGTGGTCGGTAGCTTTGCCAGAGGAACGCACAAGCTATCTTCCGATCTGGACATACTGATAGTGTCCGACAAAATTCCAGAAAAGATCGACTTCGAATGGTATTCCAAGGTTGTTAAAGCACTTACAGACGATTACAGGATCAACATCCACCTCGTAAACAAAGAAAAATTTGAAAAAGTTGAAAAGCTGTATTCTCCGAGAATTAGGGTTTTGTAGGTGGTAGTATGCAGGCTGTGATTTTGGCAGCGGGAGAAGGGCAGAGGTTGAGACCTTTTACGGCGAACAAGCCTAAGGTTATGATTAAGGTCGCCAACAAGCCGATTTTGGAGTTCGTCGTTGAAGCCTTGAGAGAAGCGGGAATACTCGACATAGTGATGGTCGTTGGATACAAGAAGAATAGAATAATGAACTACTTCGGAGACGGGAGTAGGTGGAATGTGAATATCGAATACGCCGTCCAGCAACAGCAGTTGGGAACGGCTCACGCTTTAAAGCAGGCTGAAAAGCTAATCAGAGATGACGAGTTTCTGGTTTTGGCGGGAGACAACATAGTGGACTCTAAAACGATAGAGAGAATGGATAGGCCTTGGACTTTGGCGTATAAGATTGCGGAAGAGCCTTCGAAATACGGAGTTCTTGTAGTGTCGGACGGAAAGCTGGAAAAAATAATCGAAAAGCCGAAGGAGCCGGTGAGCAATCTGATAAACACGGGTGTTTACCGCTTCACTTCCGAAATCTTCGATAAGATAGGAGAGATGACGGACTTGATTTCGGTCATAAACTCTATGATAGATGAAGGCTACGAGTTCGAATGCGTTGAAGCGAACGTTTGGGCGGACATAGTTTATCCTTGGGATATATTGAAGGTGAACGACTTCGCTATGAGGTTTTCGGGCAAGATAGTGGCGGGAAAGGTGGAAAACGCCGAAATAATAGGAGACGTATCGATAGGAGAGAACACGATTATAAGAGGGAACGTTTACATAAAAGGGCCGGTCGTCATCGGAGATAACTGCGAAATAGGGCCGAATGCAGTAATAATGCCATCCACATCCATTGGCGACAACGTAAAGATCGGAGCTTTCTGCTACGTAGAAAACAGCGTGATAGGAGATAACGTTGTAATAGCTCCGAATTCTTACATCAAAGATTCCGTCATCGACGGCGGTTGCGTCATAGGGCCTAAGTTCACCGCTTTGAGCGATTTTGCCGAGGTAAAGGTTGGAGAGGAATACAGAAAGGTTAAAGCTGGTGTATTCGTGGGTGAGCGCTGTAGAATAGGGGCTAACGTCGTAGCTGAGGCCGGAACAATAATAGGAAACGACGTGACCGTCGCTTCTCTTAAGACCGTTAGAGGCCTTATTCCGGACAACTCCGTCGTCGTGTAGGTGTCGGTATGTGCGGGATAGTCGGTTACTTCGGATTTAGGAGGGCGGATAAGGTAGCGATTTCAGCTTTGAAGAGACTTGAGTATAGGGGATACGATTCTTGGGGGATAGCCGTCAAAAGCGGAAACGAGCTTAAGATTTACAAGAAGGTTGGAGCTATCGGAGAAGTAAAGGATTTCGAGCTTGGAGAGGGGAAAATAAGCCTGGGGCATACTCGATGGGCGACGCACGGGAAACCTTCGGAAGTAAACGCTCATCCCCACACCGATTGCAACGATGAAATAGCGGTGGTACACAACGGGATAATTTCGAACTTTCAAAAGCTGAGGGAGAAGCTCGAAAGAGAAGGGCACGAGTTTAAGTCTGAGACGGATACCGAAGTAATTCCCCATCTAATCGAAAAGTATTGCAAAAAGGGGCTCAGTTTCGAAAAGGCGGTAATGGAAGCGATAAAGGAGTTGGAAGGTTCATACGCTTTCGTAGCTTTGAGCAAGAACGAAGACAAGCTGATAGGTTGCAGATACAAGAGTCCCCTCATATTGGGAGTAGGGGATGGGGAGTTCTTCTTGGCTTCGGATGTTCCGGCGGTGTTGGAATACACGAACAGGGTGATCTATTTGGAGGACGGAGACACCGTGATAATAACTAAGGACGGATACGAAATAATCAACAACGGTGTTAAAGTCGAAAGAAAAGTAGAGACGGTTCCTTGGAGCTTGGAGGATGCGGAAAGGGGTGGTTACGAGCACTTTATGCTGAAGGAGATACACGAGATTCCGAGGGTTATCGAGGACACACTGATGGAATACGTGGGCGAAGAGATAACTTTGGATGTTAGCTTCGCCGCCGGAATTTCCGAAATAGTCTTCGTGGCCTGTGGGACTTCCTACCACGCGTCCCTCGTTGGCAAATACGTTATAGAGAAGCTGACGGGCATTCCAGTTAGAGTCGAATACGCTTCTGAATTCAACTACCACGACGTTCCCTTTTCAAGATCGCTCGTAATCGGCATAACTCAGAGCGGTGAAACTGCCGACACATTGGAAGCTCTCAGAAAGGCTAAGAGAATTGGAGCCAAAACTTTGGCGATAACGAACGTTTTGGGCAGTAGCGTTACGAGAATAGCTGACTACATCCTTTACACGAGAGCCGGTCCGGAGATAAGCGTATGCGCAACTAAAACCTTCATAGCCCAGCTGATCGTGCTATACGTCATCGCTTTAAGACTTTCTACAATCCCAAGGAGCGAGATCGAGGATTTAATCACGGAGCTTAGGATTCTGCCGGCGAAGGTCGAAAAGATATTGGACAACGAGGAGGAGATAAGAAAGATAGCGGAAGATATTGCAAATTACGATAACATGATTTATATCGGCAGGGGATTGGGTTACCCGATTGCTTTGGAAGGGGCTTTGAAGATGAAAGAAATATCTTACATCCACGCCGAAGGTTATCCCGCAGGAGAGCTTAAGCATGGGCCTTTCGCTTTACTCGGCAAGGAAATGCCTGTTATAGCCTGCGTGATAATGGACGACACTTACGATGTCATGCTGAGCAACGTGAAGGAGGTTAAGGCGAGGGATTCGCCGGTTATAGCTGTTGCGGATGAGAGGGATGAGGAAGTGGAGAAGTTCGTAGATTACGTGATAAGAGTTCCCTCGACCAATCCGATATTCGCTCCGATAACATACTCAGTAGTTCTGCAGTTGTTGGCATACTATACGGCGAAAAAGAGAGGATGTGAAATTGATAAGCCGAGGCATCTCGCGAAGAGCGTTACCGTTGAATGATTTTAGCTACTACGGTAACGAACATCGGTCCTCGAACGTCTATCTTCCCTCCTTTCGAGGCAATGAACCTCCTGACGTTCTCTTGAAGTTCGAGGTTAACGTCTCCCAGACCTTCCACGACTCTAACCCTAACCTCGACATCCCTTCCCTCCGCCACTCCCCTCTCTATCGAACTCGCGGCAAAGTAGGCGAAGGAGTCGATGTACCTTATGCCAGTAGAGACTCCGTTTTCGAAGAAATCCTTCCACTTTTCGTTCCTCGGAATTCCGTAAACGCTCCCTCCGTAAACTACGATTTCGTTAGCGTAAGCCGGACCGCAGAGCTTAGTCCCCTCCTCCCTTTCCACAACGTAAACCTCCACGTTTCTTCCGTAAAGCTCTCCCTTCCAAGCCAAGAACTCGCAGGGACTTCGTTCGTTCGCGTATCTATCCGCCGTCTCAATTATCGCGTTCGCGATCTTCATGCCGACCGCGGTCTTCGGAACATCCCTGATTTTCAGAGCCCTCGCTATGTCGAAGTCGCTGAGCTCTATTTTTCCGTGGAACTGAGGATAGACCATCTCTCTAACGTCGGAGTGGCCGTAGAGAACCATCGCGAGCCTCTCCACACCTAAGCCCAAGTTGAGGACGGGATACTCTATTCCGTATTGTGATAGGGCCGTGGGGGAGTATATTCCAAAGGTGGCGATCTCAATCCATCCGTCGCTGTATTTCGTGTTGCTCCCTACGAGTTTGGGATGAAAAGCGAAGACTTCGGTCTGGGTTCCGGGAATGTAGTATTTGCTCCTCTTCTCGTCCGGCCTGAACTTGAACCTGACGAACCCGAACTGCCTCAGCAGAGCTTCCGCGATCGCTTTTCCATCATCCACGCTTACGTCTTCATCCACCACAACACAGCTCGCGGAGAAGTAAGAGTAGAGCCTCGTAGCGTCCTCACCCTGCTCCCTCCTGAAGCATCGGTCTATGCTGAAGAGTCTTATGGGAAGGGGGAGTTTGTCCGCAAGCTCGCTTAGAGTTATGAACCACCCCGTCGTCATGTGACTTCTCAGGGTTAGGTTGGTAGGAACGGGTTTAAGCTCTTTGAACTCCGGAAAAACGTCGTCCAAAATTCTCAAAGCGGTTGCGTCGTCCACGTTCAAAGCCTTCGCGACCTCGTAGCTTAAGTCGTCTCCGTCTATCTTCCCCTTCTTGAAGGAATGAAATACATCCTTCAAATTCCTTATCTCCTCCTCGCCCATTCTCCTTCCAACTATTCTTTCGATCTTCTCTATCTTCTCCTTCGAAAGCCCCACGTCCGGCCTCGGCAAAGTGGCCAAGTAGAAGCACCTGTCGAGAACCGCCAAAGCCTCCTTTCCGAACTGCTTCCTAACGTGCACGTCTTCGACTATTATCGGATTTACTACCTCCTTAAACCCCAGATTGAGGTATGCCCTTCTAAGCTCGAATATCGTCCTGAACAGGGGATGCTCCTCTCCGTAGGGGTAACCGATCAGAGGGTAGCGTTTGTTTATGGGCCTCTCCTCCAAAACCTCTCTACTCGAAAGCCAAGCTTCTTCGAAATCCCTTTCGACCCTCTCAAGCCACTCCTTTGCGTTGAACTTCATCCCTCAACGCCTCCTCGATCTTCAAAGCGAAGCTGAAAATAGTGTTCTCCTCGAAGAACCTGCCGATTATCTGCATCCCGACAGGCAACCCCTTGACGAAGCCTATGGGTATGGATAAAGCTGGAACTCCGGCCAAATTGATGGGGACGGTATTGACGTCCATCTTATACATGGTAAGGGGATCCGCCAGCTCACCTATTCTGAACGGCAAAGCCGGCATCGTCGGAGCTATCAGGACGTCGCAGTCCTTCAAAGCCCTTTCGAAGTCCCTCTTAACGAGCGTCCTCGCCTTCAAAGCTTTGAGGTAGTATTTTCCGTAGTAACCCGCTGATAGAGCGTAAGTTCCTAACATTATCCTCCTCTTAACCTCCTCCCCGAATCCCTCCGCTCTAACCTTTGAGAAGTATCTCGTCCAAGTGTCGAGCTTTTCCAGGGCGTATCCGTATCTGACTCCGTCGTATCTCGCCAAGTTGGAGGACGCTTCGCTCATCGCTATGATGTAATAAGCGGGCAACGCGAACATGAAGGATGGCATTGAAACCTCCACCACTTCGAAGTTCGGCCTTACAATATCGTTAACGACCTCCTCGAACTTTCCCATAACATCGTCATTCCCGCCCATCTCCCTTATCACTCCGACCCTGAACTTCCTATCTACCGGTCTGAATTCGAACTCCCTTCCAGCGTTCGTCGAATCCCTCCAATCCCTTCCGGCTATGACTTCCAAAAGTAGGGCGCAATCTTCCACACAGCACGCCATCGGACCTATCTGCTCCAAGGAGTTCGCGTAAGGTATGAGTCCGTATCTCGAAACCAGACCGTATGTAGGTTTTAACCCGACGACCCCGCAGAACGACGCAGGACACCTTATGCTACCTCCGGTATCGCTCCCTAAAGCTAAAACCGATTCCTCCCCACCCAGGCACGCACCACTTCCCCCACTGCTTCCCCCAGCAACCCTCTCCAAGTCGAACGGATTTCTCACAACTCCGAAGAACGAGGTTTCCGTCGTCGTTCCCATCGCAAACTCGTCCATGTTAGTCTTTCCTATTATTATCGCCCCCTCCTGCCTCAACCTCTCCACCACGTGAGCGTCGAAGGGAGGAACGTAGTCGTGAAGCATTTTCGAAGCACAGGTCGTTCTCAACCCCTTGGTGGATATGTTGTCTTTGACTGCTACGGGAATTCCGGCCAACTTCCCTTTAAGCTTACCCCTATCGAACTCCTCCGCAAGCCTCAAAGCTTCATCCTTGTTTAGGGTTATGAAAGCGTTCAGTTTGCTCCTCTCTATTCTGTCGAATAGCTCCGAAATGAGATCGTAGCAGGATTCGGATTCGAGCCTTTCCTTCCACTCCTTAACCGTTATCATGTCAACCCTCCATTATCTTAGGCCCTTTGAAGTAACCGTCCTCCACATGCTTGGCGTTCATCAAAACCAATTCCCTCGGCAGAGATTCTCCGGGAACGTCCTCTCTAAAAACGTTGCTTAAATCGTGAACCTGATACGTCGGCTCCACATCCTCGGGGACCTCGTCGAGAACGTCGAAGTATTCCAAAATCTTCTCGAACTCCTCCCTGAACTTTTCAACTTCATCATCTCTGAGCTCTATCTTGGCCAAATTCGCAACGTGGATGACGTCCTCCTTCGTAACCATATCTCCGGCATGGTATGGGCTGAATAAAACGCTTTGCATCGAAACGCTTATATCGTTATGAATAATCGTGCATAACGATGGAGTGATAGCGATGAGGGCGAAACCGATATGCATGATCGTTGTTCTTCTGTTGCCGTCGGTAATTCTGGGCTGTTGCACCGCCGAAAAGAAACTCATAGTCTTTCACGCAGGCTCTCTGAGCGTTCCTTTCGAGATATTAGAGAAGGAGTTTTCGAAAGCGAAGGGGGTGGATTTTCAGGACGAGGCGAGCGGTAGCGTTATGGCCGTAAGGAAGGTCGTTGATTTAGGAAGAAGAGCAGACGTAGTTGCTGTTGCGGATTACAGCCTAATACCCCAGCTGATGGTTCCGAAGTATGCGGACTTCTACGTTCTGTTCGCGAGCAACGAGATGGTAATAGCCTTCACTAACGAGAGCAAATACGCCGACGAGATAAATTCGAGTAACTGGTTCGAAGTTCTCGCAAGAAAGGACGTCAGGTTCGGATTTTCGAATCCGAACATGGATCCGTGCGGTTACAGGGCTCTGATGGTCATGAAGCTGGCGGATTACTACTACGGAAGGCCGGTATTCGAGGAACTGCTGAAGAGAACGAACTTGAAAGTCGAAAACGGGACGATAATCGTTCCAGAGAGGCTCGAAGTAGGAGAAAAAATAGTAGTTAGGCCTAAGGAGACGGATCTGCTCGGTGTTTTGGAAAGCGGGGCGGTGGACTACATATTCATATACAGGAGCGTCGCGGAGCAACACCACCTAAGATACGTCGAACTTCCAAAAGAGATAAACTTGGGCGACTTCGGGCTCAAGGATTTCTATTCGAAGGTGAAGGTCCGAATAGGCTCGACTGGAAAAACTATAGTGGCAAAGCCGATAGTTTACGGTATCACGGTTCCAAAGAACGCTCCACACGAAAGGCTGGCTTTGGAATTCCTGAGATTCGTTCTGACCCACGGAGACGTTTTCGAGAGATGCCACCAGAGATTTATAAGCCCGCCCTTAGCCTTCGGTAACGTGCCGGAGGAGATAAGGGACATCGTGAGGTGCGGGGGATGAGAGCGTTCGCGGTTCTCGGATTCGTCCTCCTCTTCTTTTTAACGTTTCCAATCGTTTTAACCTTCGTCGAACAGCTTAAAGATCCGGCATCTCTCCTCTCCGCTATAAAAGATCCCCTCGTTATCGAATCGATAACGAATTCCCTCCTAACGGCAACCGCCACCACGCTGATAGCTCTCGTGTTCGGGGTTCCCCTCGGCTACGTTCTGGCGAGGATGGACTTTCCGGGAAAGGGATTCGTTCAGGCGCTTGTGGACGTTCCGATCGTAATTCCCCACACCGTCGTCGGAATAATGCTCCTGCTAACGTTTTCAAAGGCGATACTCGACAACTACTTGGGAATAATATCCGCGATGCTCTTTGTATCCGCTCCCTTCACGGTAAACTCCGCAAGGGACGGATTTCTGGCGATAGACGAGGAGATAGAAAACGTGGCGAGAACGTTGGGTGCTTCCCGGCACAGGGTTTTCTTCACGGTAAGCCTTCCTCTCGCCTTAAAAAGCATAGCGAGCGGGGCGATAATGACGTGGGCGAGGGCGATAAGCGAGGTCGGAGCTATCCTCATCGTGGCATACTATCCGAAAACTGCACCAGTGCTCATCCTCGACTACTTCAACGACTTCGGGTTAAAGAGGGCGATGCCCGTAGCAGTTCTGCTCATGGCGATCTGCCTCGGTCTGTTCGTTGCCCTGAGGTGTCTGACATGCTCGAAGTCAGGGCGGTGAAGGTTCTGGGGAATTTCAGGCTTGACGTAAGTTTGAAGATTGGAAAGGAGTGGTTCGTTTTGCTCGGCCCTAACGGGGCTGGAAAAACGACTCTGCTTAAGATAGTCGCCGGAATAATCAGACCGGACTCGGGAAGGGTGGTTTTAGAAGGAACGGACATAACCAACGTTCCGCCGGAAAAAAGAAAAGTAGGATACATACCCCAGAATCTGGCGTTGTTTCCTCACATGAGCGTGGAGGAAAACATATCGTTCGGATTGAGAGGTCTGGACAAAAAGGAGAGAAGGAGAGTAGTCAAGGAGGTGGCTGAACTGTTGGGTGTAGGGGATCTTTTGGATAAATACCCCAAAGAGCTAAGCATAGGACAGCAACAGAGGGTTGCGATTGCGAGGGCTTTGGCTGTGAATCCGAAGGTCTTGCTCATGGACGAACCCTTTTCGTCCATAGATCCGGAGTTTAAGGCGAAGCTCATCGAACAGCTGAAGGAGATTAGGTCCAACCTCGACACGACGTTCCTGTCGGTTACGCACGACTTGGAGGAGGCCGCGATGGTTGGGGATAGGGTGGGAGTGATGATGGAAGGTAGTATTTTACAGATCGGAAGGACGGAGGAGGTTTTCGAAAAGCCCAAGTGCGATGAAGTTGCGAGGTTTTTGGGATACAACGTAACGAAGGGGGAAGTGTTCGGATTGGAGGGGAAGATAGCGTTTAGACCCACAGACGTCGAGTTCGGTTCGGGTGTCGGAGCCAAGATCGTGGACTGCCGTCGGACGAGGCATTTCTACCACGTAACGCTCGAAATCGACGGGATAAGATTTTACGCTCTGTCGAACGAAAGGCCTAAGGGTGAACACGTGGAAGTTAGTCTGAGGAGGTTCGCGAGGCTATGGAGTTGAAGTGGAAGCTATGGTTCGAGAAGGAAGGAAGGAGGGTGATCGGAAAGGGTGGAGTGGAGATTCTAAAGGCAATAAAGGAGCACGGATCCATATCGAAAGCTTCCAAGGCGTTGGGGATGTCGTATCGTTTCGTCTGGAACTATCTGAACGAGATGGAAAGGGTTTTGGGTGAAAATGTCGTCGAGAGGGAGAGGGGGGGAAGGGAAGGAGGGAAAACGAAACTGACCCGACTCGGAATGGAGCTAATAGAGATGTTCGAGAGAGCGGAGAGGGTAATCGAAAAGGCGTTGAAATTCGAAGAAGGCGTAGTTGAAGATGTTAAGGATGACGTTATCGTCGTTAGAACGAAGGGATCATTCAGGAAGGGCGATCGTATCCTAATTCTTCGAGAAGATCCTTAACGGCTTTTCTAACCGCCTGCTCCGAATTGAACTTCGGTTTCCAGCCCAAAGCCTTGAGCCTTTCGATCGAAAGCAACATCACCGGCACGTCTCCCTTCCATCCCCTTCTACCGCCGGTGAACTTGAAAACCGGATTCAAACCCATCTCCTCGCAGACTATTTCGGCAATTCTCTTAACCTTGATCTGATCCTCACTTCCGATGTTGAATATGTTCACGTCCTCATCCGCCTTAAGTCCGAAGAACATCGCATCCACACAGTCGGATATGTAGATGTAGGATTTGTTCTGCTCCCCATCCCCCAAAATGACGAGTTCGTTCGGATTCTTCATGAGCTTCATTATGAAGTCGTATATCACTCCATGGTTACTACGCTTTCCAATCACGTTCGCAAATCTGTATATCCAAGCCTTCATGTCGAAAGTGTGGCAGTATGAGGCTATCAGAGCTTCGCATGCAACCTTCGAAGCTCCGTATATCGATATGGGTATCGTCGGGTAGTCCTCCGGAGTTGGGATAACCTTGGCTTCGCCGTAAACGGTTGAAGTGGAAGTGAACACGATTCTCCCAACTCCGGTTTTCCTCATGACCTCAAGCAACTTGTATGTCGCGAGAACGTTGTTTCTGTATATTTCATCGGGATTCTCACTGCCAATCCTGACGTCCGGATTTGCGGCTATGTGCCAAACCTCTTCCACGTCGTGAGATCTGAACACATCGAGCAACTTATCCCCTTCGGTCAAATCAACCTCGTAGAAAATCGCGTTCTCGTTGACGAACTCCCTCCTGCCCGAACTTAGGTTATCGACGACTATTACATCCTCCCCCTCGTCGATCAGCTTATCCACCACGTGACTCCCTATGAATCCCGCTCCTCCCGTGACAAGGATTGCCATAGCCGGTGGAGAGAGAAAGATATATATACGGTTTTTGTTACTCAAAAATTCTGCAGGAAACCGTAACCCTAAAGTATTTTCGATACCAAAGGTTTTAGAGGTGATAGGGGATGCTACCGAACCAGATGGTTAAGTCGCTGGTCGGTAAGGTCATAAGGGTCGAGATGAAGGGAGAGGAGAGCGATTTAGTTGGAAGGCTTGAGGGCGTGGACGACTACATGAACCTCCATCTTAGCAACGCGATGGAATACAAGAACGGTGAGAAGGTGAGGAATTTAGGCACGATAGTGCTTAGGGGGAACAACATCATGATAATCCAGCCCTACGAAGAATAAAAAATTTGAAGGAGATTGCTGATGGACACGAGAGAAGAGATTTTACAGATTTTAAAGGAAAGAGGGGAAATTCTCCAAAAGGATTTGTGGAAGGAGCTTAACATAGATAGCAGTAAGTGTTCCCGTATTCTGAGGAAGTTGGAGAAGGAAGGGTTAATCAAGAGGGTGGAAGTCGTAGTCGATGGCGTTAAGACGTTCAAGATAGTTCCAGCGGACGCGGAGGTGGAGGAGGAAAAGGAGGAAGAGCTCAGCCTTAAGGCTATAATGGAAAGAATGGAAGAAATAACCGGGCTACCTCCGTGCTTTGGCTGTCTTGAGAAAGAGTGTGAGGCTACGAAGTGCTTAAAGCTTGAAGTTTGGTTCTTGAAGAAGGCGATGTTAGGCTGAGATACATGTGACATTCGTCGAAGTCCGAGCTTACCGTTTTGAATCCGAACTTCTTGAAGAGGTTCTTCGCTCTAAGGTTTGATGGTTCCGTTACAGCCAAAATCCCCCTGAATCCCAACCTCCTCCCCAGCTCTATCGCATACCTCATCAGTTCGCTCCCGATTCCCCTGTTCTGATACTGCCTCAGGACGAATATGTCGAGTTCCGCATCTCCGTTTCCGAGGGGAACCAGCGCAACATGGCCGACTATCCTTCCGTTATGTTCCGCAACTACGTTGTATCCGTTCTCGATTAGGTAGTCCACCCACCTCTTTATGCACTCCTTGGTGATCGGAGGAAGACCCAAGCACCTATCATCCGGATCGAACCTCTCATACATTTCTATGAGTTTGTCCCTATCGTGATGATCGTAAAGCCTGATTACTATCTTTTCACCCAACTTATCCGTGAATTCATAAGGATTAAGATTCCTTTGTGAAATCAGAGATGTCATATCGATCACCAAAAGAAATTTGGAAAAACTCTTATTTATAACTTTTCAGAATTATTAACCCTTATAATGAAAAATAATTAAAAACTGCTTGATGATATAATCACGATCATCGATGATAAATATTTTGCAGTCTCGGGTGGTGGACAACGTCGAATCGTGAAATATTAGGCCTCTTCAAAAACGCTCAAAGACGCGAGGCTCTTCAATTCCCTTTCGACTCTCTCCAAAGCTTCGAGTCTGCAGTCCTCCAGGATCACCCTCTTCACGTCTTCGATGGGAACGTCGAGCCTTATCTCCCTCGTCCTTCCGTATCTGCCCTTCGATATCACTATCGAGTTTATTATACCCAACATGTCGAGTTCCGAAATGAGATCGCTTATCCTCCTTTGAGTTAGAACGTCCACTCCTATCCTTCTGCACAGACTTTTGTAAACGGCATAGACCTCTCCGGTAGTGAACTTTCTGTATCCGGATTCCGTCAGCAGAACCATTCCGAACAGCAGTATCTTGCTCTGGGTGGGAAGGGTTCTGACCGCTTCAGCTATGTGATCGCTCTCTATCTTCTTTACCGCCTTCTTGACGTGCTCCTTCGTAACCTTTTCGGCGTTTTCCTTTTCCGCGATCTCCCCGCTGACCCTGAGCAAATCCAAAGCTTTCCTCGCGTCTCCATGTTCCTGAGCGGCTAAGGCGGCGCAGTAGGGAATCACCTCCTCATCCAAAACTCCATCATAGAAGGCGAGCTTCGCCCTCTGCTCCAAGATGTCCCTGAGTTGCTCCGCGTTGTATGGGGGAAATATTATCTCCTCCTCGCTGAGGGAAGATATAACTCTGGGATCCAAGTAGTTCTTGAACTTTAGGTCGTTAGAAATCCCGATTATGCTTACCTTTCCCTTTTCGAGCTCCGAATTTATCCTCGAAAGGTTGTATAGGGCTTCGTCCCCCTTCTTAACGAGCTTGTCTATCTCGTCGAGCACTATTATGACGGTCTGCTCCCTCATGTCCAGAGCCTTCTTGACCTCCTCGTAAACCTGATCAGTAGGCCATCCCGTCATGGGCACGTGCCTTCCCAAAGCGTTGGCCAGAGAAGCTAAGACTCTGTATTGAGTGTCTATGAGCTCGCAGTTTATGTAGTGAACCATGCAACGGACGTTCAGCTTTCTGCTCATCTCCTCAAGCTGTCTCCCGACGAACTTTACAGTGGCCGTTTTCCCCGTTCCGGTTTTACCGTAAATGAGGACGTTAGAGGGAGTTTCCCCCCTCAGAGCGGGAGCGAGGATAGATGCTAACGTTCTGATCTGCTCGTCCCTGTGCGGAAGATCGTCCGGGGTGTAAGTGTGGCGCAAAACGTCCCTATTTTTGAAGATCTTGGGAGAAGTAAGGATGTTCTCAAATATGTTCATGCTATCACCTTTCGAGCCGTAAATTCGTAATAGTTTCGATGACTTATGAGCTTTACTCTAAATGTCGACTATCACGAAAGCAGTCCACATTCCGTCTTTCCTCTCAACCCTGAACTTGTGGAAGGTTATCGCCTTGGGTTCGGTCTTGACGATTTCGGGCGAAATTCTACCGCCCTTGATCCTTCCCACAGCTTTAAAATTCCCGTTCTCCTTAACTTCGACCTCGACATCCTTCCCGGCGAAGAATTCGGTTTCGAACATGAAAAGAAGCTCGTTAAGCCAGTTGAAGAGGAGGTAATCCGGAGAATCGGCTTCGACTTCCAACTCCTTCTCCCTATCCACCTTAAGCTTGGAAAGATCGACGAAGGCCTCGTAAAACGCGAGAGTGGCGTTTTCTATCAGTTCCTTCAAGCTCGAACCGTAAACCTCGAACGCTACATCCGCGGTGTGATCGATGAATCGGAACTTCATAGATCGAATTCGTCGGGTGTTCAAAAACCTTTGTCCGAACAATCATCTTTAAAAATCGTTATAGATACTACGTGGCATGGAGTTCGGGATAGAGATCTTACCCAACGTTAAGGCTTACGAGATCGAATACTACGCCAAGCTCGCCGAAGACAGCGGATTCGACTACGTTTGGATTACCGACCACTACAATAACAGAAATGCCTTCGTTATCCTATCCGCTCTGGCAAAATCGACGCAGAAGGTTAAAATAGGGACAGGTGTGACGAACCCCTTTCACGTGAATCCGGCGGTAATAGCCTCTGCCATAGCGACGGTAAACGAGATGAGCGGTGGAAGGGCGGTTTTAGGCATAGGTGCGGGGGATAAGTTCACGCTCGAAAGGATTGGGGTGGAAAGGAGAGTGCCTACCAAAGCTGTAAAGGAGGCCGTGGAGATAATAAGGGGTTTGCTTAGGGGGGATGTGGTCGATTTTAAAGGGGAGGTCTTCAGAGTCGATAAGGCCAAGCTTTCCTTTAAATCGGGCGACGTTCCTATATACGTGGGTGCTCAGGGACCTAAAATGTTGAAGCTCGCGTCTCGGATAGGGGACGGAGTTTTAATAAACGCCTCCCATCCCAAAGACGTCGAATTTGCTGTGAACAACCTCGAACCAAAGGACGATTTCGACGTTGCGGTTTGCTCCGCTTTCAGCGTTGATTCGAATAGAGACGTTGCGATTCAGAACGCTAAGGTGGTCGTCGCGTTCATAGTCTCAAGCTGTCCTAAAGAAGTTTTGGAGAGGCACGGAATAGATGAGGAAATTACGGAAAATATTAGGAGAGCTTTAAACGATGCCTTCGCGAAGGGAAATTGGAAGGAACTGGAAAAGGCCGTAAGCGACGAGATCGTCGAAGTCCTTTCGATATCCGGAACGCCGGAAGATGTTGTGGAGAGGATCGAGGAGTTGAAGAGGCTCGGAGTGACCCAGTTCGTCGTCGGAAGTCCGATAGGAAGGGATAAGGCGAAGGCGATAAAGCTAATAGGGAAGGAGATAATACCGAACCTACGGGAGGGATCATGACCAAGGTGGCTTTGGGCGGGACGTTCGAACCCCTGCACGAAGGACACAAGAAGCTGATAGACGTTGCGATTAAACTGGGAGGAAAGGACATCATGATAGGAGTTACGAGCGACGAGATGGCGAGAAAAAGGTTCAGGTCAGTTCTTCCTTTCAAAATCAGAGCGGAAAACTTAAGGCAGTTCGTCAAAAGAAAATACGGCTTCGAGCCGGAGATAGTAGAGATAAAGGATCCATACGGAAAAACTCTCGAAATAGACTTTGAGTATCTCGTCGTTTCTCCGGAAACTTACGGAATGGCTTTAAAAATAAACGAAAGGAGGAAAGAGTTGGGAAAGAGGCCGATAAAGATAGTAAAGGTTGACTTCGTTCTGGCGGAAGACGGAAAGCCGATATCTTCGACGAGGATAAAGAACGGGGAGATCGACAGATACGGAAGGTTGATATGAGAAACGTTTTAAGCCAACGAGAGGTGGCTGAATGATGATTCTGAAGGGAAGGGCTTGGAAGTTCGGGGACAACATATCCACAGACCACATAACCCCCGGAAGATACTTCCACCTGAGGAGCAACATTGAGGAGCTCGCCAAACACGTTATGGAAGATGCGGATCCGGATTTCATGAAGAAGTTCAAGCCGGGCGACTTCGTCGTTGCAGGAAAGAACTTCGGAATGGGGAGCAGTAGAGAGCACGCTCCGTTGGCTTTGAAAGTTGCGGGAGTTTCCGCGGTTTTGGCAAAATCCTTCGCGAGGATATTCTACAGAAACGCGATAAACGTCGGCTTACCGGTTCTGATAGTCGATACCGATCCAATCGATTCTGG
This sequence comes from Archaeoglobaceae archaeon, assembly GCA_026986375.1. Taxonomy (GTDB): domain Archaea; phylum Halobacteriota; class Archaeoglobi; order Archaeoglobales; family Archaeoglobaceae; genus WAKM01. Next base: position 4,216 of record JALSOQ010000028.1, on the reverse strand, counting down.
AGACGAGCTCGAAGTCGATCTGGCGAAAGGGGTGGTTAAGGATCTGACGAAGGGGATGGAGATGAAAGCCAAGCCCCTACCGGAAGTGATGATAAGGATATTGAAAGAGGGAGGACTCGTGGAGTTCGTGAAGAAGCACGGAAGTTTGGACGTATGAGGGTCGTCGTTTACGGATTCGGGGAAATAGGGAGCGTTTTGGCGAAGAAGTGTGCCGAGAGATTCGAGCTCGTAGGAGTAGTAGATAAGAACCCCTACTTGGTTGGCAAGAAGCTAAAGGATTTCGGAATAGACAGCGATCTTAGGATAGAGAAAGATCTAAAAGCGGAGGGAGATCTGGCGTTCGTTGCTACCGGCTCCCACCTCGACTACGTTTACGATCAGATAGAGAAGTGCGTAAAGAAGGGATTCAATGTTATAAGCACGTGCGAAACCCTCGCCTATCCGGAATACAGGTATCCGGAGCTCGCGAAGAGGATAGACGAAATGGCAAGAGAACATGGGGTTACGGTCTTAGGGGCGGGAATAAACCCCGGATTTTTGCTCGACCTCCTTCCCGTAGTCCTCACCACTCCCTGCACAGAAGTTAGGAGGATAATCGCCGTCAGGAGCGTTAACGCTTTGAGGAGGAGGGCTCAATTCCAGAGAAAAATAGGTCTGGGCATGAAGATTTCGGAGTTCAAGGGAACGGGGCACGTCGGATATGCGGAATCCTGCCTTCTGATAGCGAAAGCTTTGAACTTCAAAGTCGACGGCGTTGAGGAGGGGCAGAATGCAGTAGTTAGGGGGGACAAGGTGATTGGTATCAAGGGTTTCGGCAGGGTTGTTTCGGGAGGAGAGGAGGTCGTAAGAGTTGAGTTCCACGCATACGCGAACGCTCCAGAGTTTGAAGAGATAAGGATAGAAGGAGATAACGCGGTAATATGGAGGAGCAGTGGAACGAAAGGCGATCTGGGAACCATAGCTGTCTTAATGAATCTGGCGAAAGCGGTTGTAGAGCACGAACCGGGCTTGATAAAGGTTACCGACTTGATTCCGTTCAAAAGGGTATGAAGTCGATATACCTTCCCCTGCATAACGGAAAAGCCCCTTACTGGTTGCTGAACAGAATGAAGAAGCTGGCAAAGCCGATAATAGCTCTGATAATAGAGGAGTTCGGGGAGAAGGAGTTTTTCGAAAGGATCTCGAATCCGATATTCTTCCAGTCTTTCTCGAACGTTCTCGGCTTCGACTGGAACTCTTCAGGCTCGACGACAGTTCTGATCGGCGTTCTCAAGTCCGTTCTGAATACGGAGGATTTCGAGATAAGAGTGGCCGGAGGTAAGGGTAAGAACGCTTTGAAGACCCCGGAGGAGATAAGGAAGTTTGCGGAGGAACTCGATGTCGATGTTGAAAAGCTCATAGAGGTCAGCAGACTTACCGCCAAAATCGACAACTCCGCTCTGCAGGACGGATACGACATCTACCACCACGCGGTAATATTCTCGAAGAGGTATTGGACGGTAATTCAGCAGGGGATGAACGTCCAGCTGAGGATGGCGAGGAGGTATCACTGGGAAGTTCATACGACGAAACCGGAAGTGGAGAATCCATACTCGGGAATAGTGGCCGAAAGGATGGAAAGAGAGGTCATCAACCTTACGTCAGATAGGAGTGGAGAGACGAGGAAGGTTATGCTCGACATCGTTAGGGAAGGAACATTCAAAAGGGATTATTCGAGGTTGCTTTCACTTGTGAAGTGGAGGGACGGGTTTGCGGTTCCCAAGAGAATAGATTGGAAGGCGTTGGAGAAAGCCTACGAACTTCAGCCGGAAAGGTTCGAGGAACTGTTACTTATTAGAGGAGTAGGAAAGGGAACTCTCAGAGCCCTCGCCTTGATAGCTGAACTAATATACGACACCGAATACGACAAAAAGGATCCGGCGAAGTTCTGCTTCGCTTTGGGAGGGAAGGACGGGGTTCCTTTTCCAGTGAACAGAAGGGTTTACGACGAAGTAGTAGAGTTCATGCGCTCGGTAATAGAGCAGTCGAGGTTGGGAGATTTCGAAAAGAAGATTTTGCTGAAAAAGCTCAGCGGACTGGTTCGGGAGCGAGCCTCGTCAGAATCTGGTAGTCCGTTATAACACCCACCGGCTCCCCGCTGTCCGTAACAACGACCAGCCTCACACCTTCGTCTCTCATTATCTTTAGGACCTCTCTTATCTTCGTATCCTTCTCTACGGTTATCAGCTTGGGATCGATGTGGTTTCTAACCTTGTCGTTGGCTTTACCTTCGATGAATGCTTTGACGGCGTTCGCGAGCGAAAATATTCCTATGAACTTTTCACCGTCCTTCACGGGTGCCCTATGGATCTTGTGTTCTATCAAAACCTTAGCCGCATCCTTCACTCTATCGTCGGCGTTGACGGTTATTATTGGAGAGGACATGTGTTCCTCGACCTTATCCTTGGGTAAGGCGAATATCTTCTGAATGTCTATCACGATGACGTTTTCGGTGTCGTCCCTTCCGGTCACCCTCCCTAAAACCATCATCTCGTTTACCGGTGTCGGACCTATCGCAACTTCGTCTCCCGGCATGATTCTCCTGATGTTACCGAGAATCCTCACCCTCGCCTGACAGACTTCCGGATGGGATAGTGATGGAAAGTTCATCTCTTCGGCACTCAAATCCTCCATCGGAACTCCATTAACTACGACTGGAACTCTCACAGCCTCATCCGGCTTGGTTATTGCGAGAAGTTCGTATGCCTTTGCCGTCGGCCTATAACCCCCCTTAGGCCCCGGTGCACCTTCGACCAGACCCAAAGCCCTCAAAGCCTGCATTTGATTCCTAACGGTTCCGGGATTTCTGTTTATTAGTTCTGATATCTCCTCTCCCTTTACGGGCGCTCCTCCCTTCTTCTTGTATAGCGTTATAAGCGCGTATAGTATGTCCTTTTGGATAGGTGTTAGCTCTAATTCCATCACCTCGAATTTTGGAGGGCAATTATAAATACTTTTCTTGCCCGTCAGATCGAAAAAAATAAATTGTATAAAAATAACACTAATTATAATTATCGATCATTCGAAAATTCTTTTTAAGCAACTTCGAAAAGCTGTAACGATGTTCGAAGCTAAGAAGTTGCCGACGGTCTTGACTGCGGAAGAACTGCTCGATAAAGCTTTCGGTAGAGCTTCTAAGGTTAGTGGAAGGAATAAAAGGGAAAAGACGATAAATAAGCTTTCTACCGTTTCCAACGTCCTTCGGGATTATTTCAGCAAGATAATCAAGGCTCATCCGAGTTACGATAATCTGCCGGATTTTTACAAGGAGATGATAGACGTTCTCGTCGGGATCAGGAGGATAAAGAAGGCTCTCGCCGCACTCAATTGGGCGAACTCGATGACCCAGAAGATCCTCACGAAGGCCATAAGGGACGTTAAGGCCGGAAAGAATCCGGAGCATGTGCTTAAAGGAGCCTATGGAAGGGTAGCGTCGATAATAGAGCAGATAGATCCTGAGTTGAGGTTTCTGAACGAGCTCAAAGTCAAGCTTAGGGAGATTCCGGCTCTGACGGACGATCCGACGCTCGTGGTTGCCGGCTATCCTAACGTCGGTAAGTCGAGTTTCGTAGCGAAGATATCGACGGTTAAGCCGGAAATCGCGAGTTATCCGTTCACGACGAAGAGGATATACGTCGGTTACACGGAATTGGACGGCGTTAAGGTGCAAGTTATAGACACACCCGGCCTGCTCGACAGACCGATACATAAGAGGAACGAGATAGAGAAGAGGGCGATTCTATGCTTGAAGCATCTCGCGAACTGCATACTGTTCATAATAGATCCGACGGAAACTTGCGGATTTCCGATCGAAAATCAGCTGGCCTTGCTTGATGAGATAAAGGAGAACTTCGACGTGCCAATAATAGTAGCATACAGCAAGGCCGATCTGCACGATAGAAGGGATCTACCGGCTTTTTCGAGCGTTACGGGGGAGGGGATAGATGAGATTTTGAAAATTGTGAAGGAAAAAATGATCAAGCGCTGATTTCTGGTAGAACGTATTCTCTCGCCCCTGATTATTCCGTTAATAGCCGCGGGAATGTCACCGGTAACAATGATAAGACAAAAACCTTTTTATATTTTTCCTATATTTTTATATTGCATTGGAATAATTATAGGATCTATTTCGCCACAAGTAGTGTTGAACGCTAAAATTCAAGAATTGCCAAATTTG
>JALSOQ010000027.1 GCA_026986375.1 Archaeoglobaceae archaeon | reverse complement strand
GAGAGAGGATACATAACGTTCAAAGGAAGGAAGAAAGAGCTCGTCATAGTCGGAGGATACAACGTCTATCCGATTGAGATAGAGACTTTCATAAGGCAGTTCGAGAAGGTGCAGGATGTCGCTGTAGTCGGAGTTCCGGATGAGGATTTGGGTGAAGTTGTCGCGGCTGCGGTAATTCCTAAGGAGGGTGTTAAGCTCGATCCCGTGGAGGTAGTGGACTTCTGCTACGGAAAGATAGCGAGCGCTAAGGTTCCGAGATACGTTTACGTGACGGACAGACTGCCGGTCAGCGGGAGGGGAAAGGTTCAGAAGTTCAGACTCGTGGAAGAGCTAAGGAGACTCATAGAGGAAGGAAAGCTGAAGAAGATTACGCCTTCGGCGATTCAAAAGACTCCGAAGATTTCGTAACCGCATTCCGGACATTTCCCATCCCTTATTTTGTTTTCGATCACTTCGAAGTGAAACCTCCTTATCAGCAACTCTCCGCAGTTCGGACAGAACGTGTTCTCGTATTCGTGCCCGGGAACGTTCCCTACGTAAACGAACTCCACTCCCATCCTCTTTGCGATCTCCACGGCCTTTTCGAGCGTTCTTACGGGAGTGGGTGGATTCCCGAACAAATAAGCGGGATGATACCTCGTGAAGTGCAACGGAACTCTTTCTCCGACGTGCTTCAGATGGTTTTCGACTACTTCCCTGATAACCTCCTCGTCGTCGTTCACGTCGGTTACTATCAGGTTGACGATTTCCACGTGGATTCCCATCTTAATGGCCTTTTCAGCAATCCTCCACACGAACTTGGCTTTCCCACCGCAGAACCTCTCGTAAGTCTCTTCGTTCCCCTTGACGTCGATGTTAATCGCATCAAGCCCCGAATCTCTCAGCATCTTCAGAGCCATCGGAGTCATGAATCCGTTCGAAACCATCGTGTTGACCATCCCCTTCGACTTCGCGAGCTTAAAAGCATCGAGAAGGTATTCGAACAGGAGCGTGGGTTCGTTGAAGCTCGCGCAGAGTCCTATGTCCCCGAAAATCTCCGCCTTCCTTACGAGTTCTTCCGGAGGAATCTCTCTATAAACTAAAGGAGGATCTATCTTCGAAATCTGCCAGTTCTGACACCAAGGACACTCCAAGTTGCATGAGTATGTTGAAAAGGTCAGGGTGGTTTTGCCCGGCTTGAAGTGGAAGAAGGGTTTTATCTCCATCGGCCTGCTTTCAATAGCGCTAAGATTTCCGTATGTCAGAGTGTAGAGCTTACCTTTCCTAACTAATCTCGTCCTGCAGAACCCCCTTTCCCCCTCCCCTATCTTGCAGAACCTCCAGCATAGCTGGCAGACGACCTTGTCCCTAACCTTTCCGTATAGCTTCGCCTCTTTCATGACAGAACCCTCAGAACGCCCAAGCTTGCAGAGAGAACGACAAAACCGGCGACGATTATTCCTAAGAGTATGCACACCAGAGCTTTCGCCCTGTTTAGCCTGAGTATGAATGCCAAGAGTGTCCCGCTCCACGCACCGGTGAACGGCAGAGGAATCG
>JALSOQ010000026.1 GCA_026986375.1 Archaeoglobaceae archaeon | reverse complement strand
ACCGTAAACGAAGGTTATCAAGTTGGGAGGTGCTCTTAGAATTCGCATTATCTCTTGGATTTCTTTCTCCCTGTCGTAGAATTCTATTTCCATCGTGACGAATTCCTAAAAAAGGTATTTAACGTTTCTCACGGCTGATCTTTATTTGAATCGAGCGCGTCGGTCGGTGCGATTTTCGAACTATAAATTTATATAATCGAATGCAATTTTAACGGCATGGGTGCGAGGCTTAGAGGGTTAATATCTCTTGGACTGCTAATTGCTGGATTGTTTCAGGCGTTTTCGGGAATTCTACTCTTCTTATCCCCTCACGGAAGACGTTCCGGAAACGCATTAATTTTAGGAATTGCGAAGAGGGTTTGGATAGACTACCACGCTTACGTGGGATTCATACTGATCGCGATCGCGGTCGTTCACTTGGCGTTGAACTGGAGGTGGTTCGTCAAAAACTTGAAATCACTTAAACCTTAGTCTTACCCATGAAACCCCTCGTCGGAATAGTGATGGGTAGCGACTCGGATCTGGCCGTTATGAAGGATGCCGCTGAGATGCTCGAAAAGTTGGGGATTCCATACGAGATCACGATAGCTTCCGCTCACAGGACCCCGGAAATCGTCTGGGAATACGCCAAAAGTGCTGAGGAGAGGGGATTGGAGGTTATAATAGCCGGAGCTGGAGGAGCGGCACATCTTCCGGGTGTTATCGCATCTCTAACGAGAATTCCGGTGATAGGCGTTCCCGTAAAGTCGAAGGCTTTGTCGGGGCTGGATTCCCTTCTCTCCATAGTTCAGATGCCTGCCGGGATTCCGGTGGCGACCGTTGGAATAAACAACGCGAAAAACGCTGCGATACTTGCGGCGAGGATTCTGGCGATAAAGTATCCCGAGGTGGGGGATAGACTGAAGGAGTATATGGAGGGGATGAAAAGGAAGGTGAAGGAAAAGGCGAAGAAGCTCGAAGAGGTTGGATACGAGAGGTATCTGGAGATGATGAAATGATAGTAGAAGCGACGGAGGAGAACATAAGGAAGGCTGCGGAGATACTAAAAAGAGGGGGACTCGTAGCGTTTCCGACGGAAACGGTTTACGGCTTAGGTGCACATGCGTTCATTCCCAAGGCGGTGGCGAGGATCTTCGAAGTGAAGAAGCGACCTCTTTCCGATCCCCTAATAGTCCACATTCAGAGCATCGACGAACTGAAACTGCTCGTAAGGAGGATAGACGAGAGGGCAAAAAAGCTCGCAAAAGCTTTCTGGCCCGGCCCGCTGACGATGGTTCTTCCGAAATCGGAAAGGGTTCCGGAGATAGTCACCGCCGGACTCGATACGGTCGCTGTCAGAATGCCCTCCCACCCGGTTGCGAGAAGGCTGATAAAGGAAGCGGGGCCCATAGCCGCTCCGAGCGCCAATCCGTTCAGCAGAGTCAGCCCGACCAAGGCGGAGCACGTGGAGGAATACTTCGGGGACAAGATAAACCTCATAATCGACGGGGGCAAGTGTGAGGTTGGAGTGGAATCGACGATAATAGATTTGAGTGAGAAGAGGCCGGTGATACTAAGGTTGGGAGGGGTTCCCGTCGAGGACATAGAGAAGGTAATCGGGAGGGTTGAGATCAGAACTCTGACCGAAAAACCCAAGGCTCCGGGACAGTTGAAGAAGCACTACTCTCCAAAAACCCCGCTTAAAATAGTTTACGGCGAGGTTAAGCCTCCTAAGGGTGTTAAGGCCGGGTTGCTCGCTTTTAAGGAACCAAAGCAGGGGTTTGAGGTCGTGGAAGTCCTATCTCCCTCCGGGGACTTGAGGGAGGCTGCTGCGAACCTTTACGAGGCGCTACATAGGCTCGACAAAGCGGGCGTGGACGTAATAATTGCCGAAGCAGTTCCCGAAGTCGGATTGGGTAAAGCGATAATGGACAGGCTTAGAAGGGCGCAGGGATGAACGTAGATGATCTCTTCTGTCCGAAGTGTAAGAGATTGAAGAGGAAGTGCATATGTAAAAGGACGGAGGTTAGGGAGAAGAATTTAGAATTACTCCGCAAGATTGCCGGGGATAGGGAAGATCTCAGGCCCATTTTCGATTGCGAGGACGAGATAGTTCTATACAAGATTTTCGAACCGTTCGATCCGAATCCGACCGTTCCTATAGAGGAGGCAAAGATCCTCAAACCCCTCGAAAGAGCTTTGAAGAGGAGGGGGATATTCAGGCTCTACCCCTTCCAGCTTAGGGCGATAGAAGAGCTCAGAAAGGGAAAAAACGTCGTTATTACCGCCCCTACCGGATTCGGGAAGACTGAAGCTTTCGCAGTCCCCATGCTCGAAAAGGTCGCGGTTGGGGGAGGGGTGGGGTTAATATTCTATCCTACGAAGGCTCTGGCGAAGGATCAGGAGCTCAAGCTGAAGTTCTACGCCGAATCCTTGGGGCTAAAAGCCGTTAGATTTGATGGAGATTCGAGTTGGGAGGAGAGGAGGGCCGTTTTTAGAGGAGAAGCGGATATAATTCTGACGAATCCGGACATGATAGATTACCACCTGAGAAACACCCCTTCTTTCAGAAAGATCGCCGGAAATTTGACTTTCGTCGCGATAGACGAGCTCCATATCTATACAGGTCTTTTAGGGACGAACATGCACTACCTCGTAAAGAGACTCGAAAGATTCTCGGATTTCCAGATAGCCTGTGCCTCGGCAACGATAGCGAACGCCGAAGAGTTTGCGGAGGAGCTTTTCGAGAGAGACTTCGTTCACGTCCACGGAGAGCACAGGAAGTCGGTTCTCCACTTCATCATGCGATTCACGCCGTCGATATACTCCGCAGTTAGAGATCTCGTCAGAGCTTTGAGGGGGAGGAAGATCCTTATATTCGGAAACAGCTACAAAGTCGTTGAAACGATAGGCTGGATTTTGAAGAGGGACGGGTTCGACATAGCGATTCACAAGGGAGGACTGCCGAAGGAAGTTAGGGAGAGGGTGGAGAGGGATTTCAGGGAGGGGAGGTTAAAGATAGTCGTCGCAACCCCGACGCTCGAATTGGGAATAGACATAGGGGACGTGGACGTGGTCATTTCGGAGCTCGTGAGCTATTCGCAGTTTTTGCAGAGGGTGGGAAGGGCGGGAAGGAAGGGACAGGAGAGCATAGGTATCCTTCTGCTTAGAGAGGAGGATGCAATAGCTAACTACTACAGGCTAAAGCCCGAGGATTATTTTAAGGACGAACAGCACGGATACGTGGAGAAGCTGAACGATGAAGTAATGAAGTTTCAGTTACTTTCGATGGTAATGGAAAAGCCCCTCGACCGATCGGAAGTTAGGAAGGAGTGGGAAGGAGTTTTGGAGTGGCTCAAGAGGAGGGGACTCGTGGTCGAGGTTGGAGGGGTTCTGTTTCCCTTCGCCAACGCGTCCGAGTTCTTCGCGAACTTCAACATGCGTGGAATTGGAGAGAGCGTGAAGATGATCGAGAAAGGAAGGGTGATAGGGGAGAGGAACCTTCCCATAGCGATAAAGGAGCTCTTTCCGGGTAGCGTGATAATCCACAACGGAAGGAGGTTCGTGGTTAAATCCCTCGATCTTAAGAGGAAGGAGGCAGAGCTTTTGGAGTGCCAGCACGGAAACGAAATCACGGAGCCTCTATACGTTTCAATCCCCAAGGTGGTCGGAGTCGAGATGAGGAGGGACGATTTCGCCGCATACTGCTCGCTGGAGATAACGATAATAGTTTACGGCTACGTCGAAAGGGACGTCTTTTCGAGGGAGAAGAGGAGGACGAAGTCTCTTGATACTCCTGTGAGCTACACTTTCCGAACGAAGGGTTTCGTTCTCTCCGCTCCCATGCCGGATTACATGGACTACGACGACTTCTACGCCGGAACCTTCCACGCCTTGGAGCACGTGCTGATAGAGGCGAGCGACGCTCTGACGGGTGGAGGAAGTCAGTTCATGGGCGGAATTTCTACTCCCGAAGGGGACATATTCGTTTACGACGCTACGATAGGCGGAAGCGGTCTGAGCAAGTTGCTCTTCAAGAGACTCGACCGTGCGTTCGAAATCGCATACGAAGTCCTGAAGAACTGCGACTGCAAGAGGGTGGACGGCTGTCCGAAGTGCACCTACAGCTACCAGTGCGGCAACAACAACCAGCCCCTCAACAGAATCGGAGCTATAAACGTCTTGGAGAAGATTCTGAAGGGAAGGAGGGGCAAATTGGATTTGGAGAAGTATGAGGACTTCGCGGAGTTCGAGTATTACCCCCGATAGCCCCGCCCGGATTCGAACCGGGGTCGCGGGATCCAGAGTCCCGCAGGATTGACCACTACCCTACGGGGCTTCATTAAACGATAGCCCTTAGGAGATATAAGGATTTTGGTAATGGATATATCCACTTCTGTAGGCGATAGGCCATGGATGAAGCTTTGAAGGAAACTGAAGAAGGTGTAACCATACAGCTGGCCGTAACTCCCAATGCGAAGAGGATGGAATTGGTGGGATACAACGAGTGGAGGAGGGCAATCGAAGTTAGGGTCAGCAGTCCGCCCAAGGGAGGCAAGGCCAACGCGGAACTGATAGAATTCTTAAGGGGTTTGTTCGGGAGGCCGGTGGAGATAGTGAGGGGAGAGAGGTCGACGAGTAAGACCGTTCTCGTTAGGGGATTGAGCAAGGTGGAGGCGTTGGAAATTCTGCGAAACGTTTCTAAACAGAAGTAGAGGAGGTTACCGATGGATTTCGCAGAGAAGTTCAAGAGTATGAGCAAGCTGAAGTGGAGGGTCCTCGACGCGATATTCAAGAACATGTGGGATTACAAGTTCGTTCCGGCGGAAGTAATAGCTAAAACCGCCAACATAAACCCCGAAAAGATAGAGCCAATTCTCAAGTCGTTGAAGGACGAGAGGTTGGTGGAAAACAAATACACCGAATACTTGGGGAGTGCGTTCACATACTTAGGCCTATCGCTTTACTCCCTCTGGAGGTTCGTTAGGAAGGGTAGCGTTTCGATGCTCGGAAAGAAGATGGGAGAGGGGAAGGAAAGCCTCATATTCAACTGCTATTCCGAGAAGTTCGGAGAGGCAGTTCTTAAATTTCACAAGGTCGGATATTCGAGCTTCAAGAAGGTGAAGGAGAAGAGGGATTACGGAACCCTGCACTTCACCGTCCTCATGGTAAGGTCGGCGAAAAACGAGTTCAAAGCTCTAAAGAGATTGCACGGACACGTGAGCGTCCCGAAACCATACGACTGGGAGGGAAACGCAGTTCTAATGGAGCTAATAGACGCTAAGGAGTTGTTTAGGGTGAGGGTAGAAAATCCGGAGGAAGTTCTGGAGATGATTATAGAGGAGGTAAGGGAGATGTTCTCTTTGGGCATAATCCACGGAGATCTGAGCCAATACAACATCCTCGTGAATCCGGAGGGGGTTTGGTTCATAGACTTCCCCCAGCACATAGATCTGAACGAACTGGAGAGCGATGAGGAAATAAGGATGGCTGAGGATATTCTGAGGAGGGACGTCGAAAACGTTCTCAACTATTTTAAGAAAACTTATCGCATAGAAAAGGATATCAATAGCGTTCTCAAATACATAAAAGGGTAATGACCTGCGTATTCGGAGTCGATATAATTAAAGGTTCCCTTCAGGGTAAGATAAAGCCGAGATACGCCGTATTTATAATCGACGACGATAAAGAGATCGAGAAGTTCGGAGTTACGAGGAGCAAGCTCTTCAGAATGATCAGGGAGTTCAGGCCCTCAATAGTATCCGTGGATAACGTTTACGAACTGTTCAAGTCGAAGGAGGAGTTGGTATCCTTTCTGAGGCAGATACCTCCAACTACGAAGCTCGTTCAGGTTTCGGGATTCAATTCCGGCTCTTTACCGAGTTTGGCGAAGAGGTATGGACTTAAGATAAACATAAGGAATCCGATGGACGAAGCCAAGGCCTGCGCATACCTCGCGAGACTCGGGATAGGGGAGGAAGTTTCCGTTTTCATGGACAAGACGATCATAGTCGTTTCGAGGAACAGGAGTCTCGGCAAGGGTGGCTGGAGGCAGAACAAATACAGAAGAAAGGTGCACGATGCTGTCAGGAGGATTTTCAGGGAGATAAAGGAAAAGCTGGACGAATTGGGCTTGGAATACGTCGAAGACGTTAGGGAAGCTTACGGAGGTATATCGAGGGGGACTCTGATCGTCAACGCCCCAAAGGAGAAGGTTCCGATAAATTCGTTCAAAATAAGAGACGTTCAGGTTACGGTTTCCGCAGTTGAGAAGGACAGGATAGAGTTCGTGCCTTTGAAAAAACCTCACGTCATAGTCGGAGTGGATCCGGGAACTACTACGGCCGTGGCGGTTTTGGATCTGAACGGGAACGTTTTGGGTGTTAGGAGCAAGAAGAACTGGAATCCGGCCGAGGTGATTGAATACATAACATCTCTGGGCAAACCGGTAGTTATAGCCACGGATAAAAGCAATCCTCCCGACTTCGTTTTAAAGCTCAAAGCGTCTTTTCATGCGGTTCTTCACACTCCGAAGGACGACATGAGCGTCGAGAGGAAGAGGAGCCTGACTTCGAAATTTACATTCCTCAACGACCACGAGAGGGACGCGATAGCTGCAGCGATGGACGCATACAACTCATACAGGAACAAGCTGAGAAACGTTGAAAAGAGGATTCCGATGGGAATGGATGTCGATGCGGTGAAGGCGGAGGTCATAAGGGGAATGCCTCTCAAAGACTTGGTATCCAAGGAAGAGAGCGTAAATAGGGTTTCCGAACAGGTGGTTCAGTCCGAAGACGTAAGGGCGTTGAGAGAAGATTTGGCGAAGAAGGACAGAATAATTAAGGAGCTTGAGGAGGAGAACAGGTTGCTGAGGAAGGAGATAAAGAGTTTGAGGGAGGAAGTGGAAAGGCTGAGGGCTAAGATAGTGTCGCTGTCCAGGGAGGAGCACGAGAGGGTTAGGAGGGAGAACTACATAAGAACCCTCGAACACGAACTGAAGGAGCTTAGGAAGGAGCTTAAGGAGAAGGACAGAACGATCGAGGAGCTTGAGAGGAGAATCGAAACTCTGAAGAGGCTCAGAGCTCTGGAGTTCAGCGGGTGGAAGGGTGTCAAGGTTTTGAAGAAGTTCACGAGGGAGGAGATAGAGAGACTCGAAAGATCTCTGGGAATAAACGAGGGGGACGTCATATACATAGAGGATGCGAGTTGCGGTGGGAGGATGACCGCGGAATACCTCTGCGATAAGGGAATCAAGGCTATAATAGTCAGAAACGAGATGTCCCATCTGGCCAAGTCTGTCTTTGAGGAGAAGGAGGTTCCGGTGATAGGAGCTGAGGACGTCGAGATAGAGGTCGGAGAGGACGTTGCGATGGTCAACTCCGAAAGCTTCGAAAGGGTGTATGAGAGTAAGGTCGAAGAGATGAGGAAGAAAAAGGTCGAAAGGTTGGAGATGCTATTTTTGGAATACAAGAGCAGGAGAATTGTTTAAGTATCGAAAATTCGTTTCCGAGTCCATGCTAATAGTTTTAATTTCCGTATTCCTCATGCTCGCGTTCGTCCTAACGAAGAATAGGATCGTCGGTTTTTTAGGTTGGACGGCATTCGGATTAGTCTGGCTATCCGAGATACCCTATTACCTCTCGATTTCCGACTACTTCAACACGTGCCTCATGATTCTCGCGTTCGTTCTATTCGTTGCGATAGGTTACGCGATAACGAAGACTAAAAGGCTGGAAGTTTTCGTCGACGTCACCTCTTTTTCCGCCCTCGCCTCCCTCTTCTACTTCCCCTTTGCCCTCGATTCATTTTTGAAGAAGGCGATAATCTCCGCTGTTTCAAATCATACGGTCTGGTTGGCCAACGCTCTCGGATTCAAATTCCAAAAAATAGCGTTCAACGAAATATACTTTAAAGGGAAGCACGTGGAACTCATTTTGGCGTGCACGGGAATAGAGAGCATGGCACTCTTTGCGGGAGCGACTTTGGGAATTAGGGCGGATTTTGGTAGGAGGTTGAAGGCGTTCCTTATTTCCGTCCCGGTGATATACGTTCTTAACCTATTTAGAAACGTCTTCGTGCTCTCAGCTTACGGATACGAATGGTTCGGGGAAAACAGTTTTTACATAGCCCACAACGTGATATCCAAGGTGCTCGCAACGTTGGCGTTGGTTCTGATATCCTTGGGTGTGTTCAGAATTTTGCCCGAGCTCGCCGACCTGATATACGATCTAAAAGACGAGCTCGTGAGGGTGTTCCGTCATGATAGAGAGGACGGGGATTAAGCTGATAGCTCTGGAGCTTTTGGCACTCCCCCTCGCCTTTGAATCAAAAATAGCCCTCCCCTTTCTCATAGCTTTGCTTCTCTTTACCGCCATATTTTTCAGAGATCCTGAGAGGGAAATAGGGGATGGCGTGGTTTCTCCGGCCGACGGAAGGATAGATTTCGTGGAGGGAAACAGGCTCGAAATATTCATGAGACCTTTCGACTGTCACGTAAACAGAGCTCCGGTCGATGGTGTCGTCAGGAAGGTTGTTCTTAGGAAAGGCAGTAAGCCCCCCGCCTTCCTCAGGAGCGAGAAGGCGATGAGGAACGAGATATACATAGAGAACGAGGACGGAATTTTCAAAGTAACGCAAGTTGCGGGATTCTTCGCGAGGAGGATAGTCTGCTACGTGAAGGAAGGGGATTTCGTGAGGAGGGGTCAGAGAATAGGTATGATAAGGTTCGGTTCGAGGGTTATAGTGGAAATTCCGGAGGGATACAGGTTCGTCAAACGAGTTGGTGAAGTCGTTAAGGCCGGAGAGACGATAGCGGTGAAATCATGAGGCTGTTTAAGGAGTTGAGCGTTGCGGATGTTTTCAGCATTCTGAACGCAATTTCGGGATTTTTGGGAATATTTTACGTTATTAAAGGTCGTGTGGATTTCGGATTCTTATACTTCTCCGCTCTCATGGACGGAATCGACGGGTTTACCGCAAATAAATTGGGAAAGAGTAAATTGGGCAGGGATTTAGATTCCTTAGCGGATTCCATTTCTTTCGGGGTTTTTCCGGCTCTGGTTCTCTGCCACGTCGGATACCTTCTTTTCGGCGTCGTGTATTTGATTTCGTGCGTTTTAAGGCTCGCGAGGTTCAACGTTCTTTCAAGAGAGGATTTCTTGGGTCTGCCGACGACGGCATCAGCCTTAATCCTCGCGTGCTGGATTTCTCTCGGATTTCGCTACGTGTACATCCTGGCTCTGATCCTGTCCGTCTTGATGGTGAGCGACTTGGAATACGTCAGAGTCAGGAATAAGGCTCTCATGGCGGTTTGCGGAGTAATCGTTGTAGGATGCTTATTCAGCGAGATTTTCGTTTTCGTTCTTCTCCTCATGCTCGTCGCCTACGTTTTCACGGGGGTGATACCATCTGCAAGGCGCATTTTGAAGCGGGGATAAAGCTCGGGGCATTATTCCACCAGTTCGTCGGAGTTCCGGTAAGCTTTGAAAACGTAGAAATATTGGAGAAGGCGATGGAGAGTTGCGTTAAGCTTCAGCCCTTCGTCGTGGATGCGAAGGTAAGAATAGACAGGAAAAAGCTCGGAGAAAAGCTGTCGAAATTCGGATACACCTCTTTGGATGCTGAAATGATATTCGCGGAGGTTACGGTTAGAGTAGGAAACGAAACGGTCAAAGCTACTTTGAGATGGGACGAGGATCTGAGATATCCAATTATGGAGGTTGTCGATGAGAAAAATTTATAATGTTAGGTGCGAATATAGACGTGCCGTTACGGCGGGAGTGGGCATTCGCCAACCGATGAACGCCCGTCGGCAAGCCGCCAATTACAAATACCTACACTTCGAACAATTCTCCGATGGTCAAGATATATGTCGTCTATAATTACGGACAGTACAACCACCTAATCCACAGAACTCTTAGGGACTTGGGAGTAGAAACTAAGTTAATAGAGAACACGACGCCGGTAGAGGAGTTGAAGGATGTGGATGGGTTGATTTTGGGCGGAGGCCCTTCCTTGGACAGAACGGGAAACTGCGAGCTATATGTCAAAGAACTGGACGTTCCCATTCTTGGAATCTGCTTGGGACATCAGCTTATTGCGAAGGTTTTCGGAGGAGAGGTCGGAAGGGGCAAGGCGGGGGGATACGCCGAAGTTAAGGTTAGGATAGTTGAGGACGACGAGATTTTCGAGGGACTTCCGAAGGAGCTCAAGGTCTGGGCGAGTCACATGGATGAGGTAAAGAAATTGCCCGAAGATTTCAAAAAACTTGCCGAGTCGGACATATGCGAAATAGAGGCTATGAGGCACAGGAAGAAACCCATCTACGGAGTTCAGTGGCATCCCGAAGTTTACCACACCGAAAAGGGAGTAGAATTTTACAAGAACTTTGTTAAAATTTGCAAGAGATAGATTTAAACTTTGAAAAACTTAACGGCGTTCTTTTCGGCCAGCTTTTCTACTTCAGCCTTTTCAAACCCCTTTTCCTCCAAGAATCGAACAGCCTTAGCGGTGGCGAACATGTCCGCTCTATCAAAACCCGTGTCGCTGTTCAAAACAAACCTCTCGAATCCATGTTCGGAAACTATCGCATACACATCCTCAACGCTCAGCTTTCCGATCTGAACGGTCAAGCCTGCGTGGTATCCGGAATTAAGTATCATCTCCACGGTTTCCCCCGTAGCGTGGTCGATAATGGCCAAATCTTCCGGAAAACCAACATCCTTCAGGATCTCTATGGTCTTCTTCGTGACCTCGACCTTGTTCCTCCTGGGCGTGTGAATTATGCACGGCTTGTCGAGTTCCTTTGCGAGCCTCAGCTGCGTTCTCAGCACGTCCAACTCCAAGTCGTTCGCGGTTTCGAGTCCGATTTCTCCAAAGGCTACGCAATCGATCTCACCCATGCTTTCGATGACCTTCTCGTATTTCGGAGGAATGCACCTCGGATGGATGCCTATAGCCGGATAAATCTCCATCCCCGCGGATCTTCCCCTCTCCACCTCGAAAGTCGCGAGCTTTCTGAAGTGATCTATTAGGGTTTCGGGAAACTTCGGCTCGATCGGATAAAAAGCGCATGTAATTGCCTTCCTAATTCCCTCATTTGCCATCCTCTCCAAGTCCTCAACGCTTCTTCCCTCCGAATGGATGTGGGTATCGAATACGTTCATGACCGATTATCGGACGAACGACCTAATTTGATTTTTCGTTAGACTTTAATCCCCCTCATCCAACTCTAACCGATGTTCTGGCAGTTCATAGACCAGCGAGATGTGGAATACCTCGGCAAGTTCAGCATAGGTGTCGTCGGCAGCAGAATGATTATGGAACTCCTATGGCGCATGGGTGTCGGCTGTATAAGATACATTGGGGAATTCGTAACTCCAAACGACGTTAGAATGGATGTGACTCTTAGAAAGCTCGAATCCAACGACTACGATGTAGTTCATCCCGTTGACGAAACCAACATCGTATCCTATCCCTTCACCGAAGATTACGGAGAGATGAGGAGGCAGTTGAGGGGGGTGGATCTGATAATAGCACACAGACATCTCAAAGCCTCGGCGAAAGTAGCTGACGATTTGGGAGTTCCATTCATGCCCAACATAATAACAACGTTTTTGCCCGACGGCGTGTCGTTCTTCGAGGTGGAACTGCCAAAAATCGAGTTGGATCCTCTCAGCTACTCCCTTACCTGCTCAATTCAAGCTTGCGAGGTTTTAAGATTATTAACGGGATACGAAACGCCCGTGATAGCTCCAAAAGCTCTAATCGTCGATTTAAGGGAGAAGAATTACGTGAAATTCGTCGAACTGAAAGCGAACGATTAATTATTTAAGACTCACGACGGTGTTGGATGGGATGAGGATAAGGACACCCTCAAGAATCCACGTAACGCTGATCGATCTGAACGGGAGTTTGGGCAGGATAGACGGCGGAGTCGGATTCGCGTTGGAAAATCCCTACGTTGAAATAGTCGCCAAAGAGAGTGATGAGGTGGTCGTAAAGGGAAGATGCCATAACGCCGATAGATTCAGAAGGGTTGCAAGCTATTTGGCGAGCAGATTCGGAAGAGGAATAGAGATCGAGGTCAAGTCGGATTACAAGGCACACGTAGGATTGGGAAGTGGAACGCAGATAAGTTTGGCTGTTGCGAAGGCGTTCAACGACATCTACGACTTGGGTTTCAGCGTTAGGGAGCTCGCTCACTTAGTCGGCAGGGGAGGGACTTCTGGAATAGGCGTTGCGGTCTTCGAATTCGGAGGATTCGTAGTTGACGGAGGACATTCGAGAAAGGAAAAACCAGAGTTTTTACCCTCATCAGCGAGTAAGGCGAAACCCGCACCCTTAATAGCGAGGCTCGACTTCCCCGACTGGAAAGTAGTTCTTGCAATTCCCGAGTTGAGGGGTTTTTACGGCGTTAAGGAGGTCAACCTGTTTAAGGAAGTCTGCCCGATTCCTTTGGATGAGGTAAGGGAGCTCTGCCACGTGATTCTAATGAAGCTCCTTCCCGCTATTGCTGAGGAAGATTTGGACGAATTCGGATACGCTATAAGGAGAATTCAGAAGTTGGGATTTAAGAGGGCGGAGATAGACAGATACGGAACTTTGATATGGAGAGCGTTCGAAGCGGTTGAGGGATATGCAGTAGGAATGAGTTCCACTGGTCCGGCAGTTTACGTGGTAACCGATTCCAACGCTAAGGATGTGGAGAGATCGCTTAAATCGTTTTTTAAGGAAGAGGGACTGAGTTGCGAAACGGTAATTACGAAGGCCAGGAATTCCGGGGCGCAAAGTTGATATTCGATAGTCGATAAGTCATCTTGTCATGAAGAAAATCGTTGGCTTTGCACTCGTGATCTTAGGTCTCGCGTTCCTTCTCTCCTTCATCTCATCTCTCGACTTCAGTAAAACCGGTTTGGAAGGATTTATAGGTGCCGGCCCATTTCAGGGACACGCGGGTGAGGGCAAGCACAAGTGGGAGGAGACTAAATTCCTTCCAGCGAATCTGAAAATTTCGAACGAATGCAATCTTAGAAAATTCAGCAATCCTCCCCAGCTTCCCATATACTTCGTCGAAGGTCTGAACGCATACACGAACCACATGAGGCTGTATACTTCTTCCACATACGTAAACGGAGTATGGAGGGAAGACAACGTCAGCTACAGCGACAAACCGGAGATAACGATCTCCACTCATTTAACGAGGTATAAGGTTACGCCAATAATTCCGTTCGAAGGACACATTCCCGTTTCCAAGGACACGTGCTACGTTTCGATCGACGCGAAGTTCAACAAAAGCACTGGGACTTTTATCGTAGAAAGGTGCGATAGGCCATACTTCGCCGTCTCGACCGCCCACGGGATGAATCCGAAACAGGCCGATGATAAGGGATTCGCAAAAATAGAGATGGACCCCGCCGAATACGAGGCGATAAAGAGACTGGCGGAGGAGATAACTAAGAACGCGAGGAACGATTACGAAAAAGCCTTAATGATAGAGAGGTTTTTGAAGAAGAATTACGAATACTCTCCTACATACGAACTTCCACCTCCTAACGTAGATCCCGTTTACTGGTTCCTGTTTAAGGAGAAGAGGGGAGTGTGTAAGGAGTTCGCGTCTGCATTCGTAATAATGTGCAATGCGATAGGACTTCCTGCAAGGCTCGTCGTAGGTTATCTCGCAAAGCCTACCCCGGAGAATCAGACGGTCTTCGCGTCCCAATACCACGCTTGGGCGGAGGTCAGGTTTAAGGAGGGATGGGTTGAGTTCGATCCCACTCCGTCAGCTAAGAGGATTCCCACGATTACGAGAATAGTAAGGGTGGATGAGGTCGTTTTGGTGGGCAAAAACTTCACGGTTGAGGGGACGGTTAGGACCAAGGACGGAAAGCCCGTCAGCGGATACGTCGAGATATATCTTAAGAAGAGGAAAGATGAAAAGGGTATTCTGCTGAAGCTCGTTCGTTTCGAAAACGGACGTTTTAATGTATCTGTTAAGGCACCGGATTTGGTTGGAAAGTACCACGTAGTGGCACATTATGTGGGAAGCTTTACATACCTTCCTTCTTGGAGCGATCCGATCGTGAAGATTCTGGGGATGCCGCGTTTCGACGTGAAGATACCGGATAGGGTTTCCACGAACTTTACGATAAGAGGTAAGCTCTTGAACTACAACGGAACGGGAATACCCAATGCGATCGTTTTCGTGAAGGTGGACGGGAGGATTTACGATGAGGTGAGAACGGATTCTAACGGGAGCTTTGTAGTCTTTCTAAGGCTTTCCAAGGGAGAGCACGATGTAGAACTCTTCTATCCCGGATCGAAATTCGTACTTCCTGTTAAATATCGGAAGAGGGTGGAGGCGGGGGAGGTAGATGTCATACTTCTAAATTCAACCGTTTGGGCTGGGAAGGAGAACGAAGTCGTTTTCGCAGTTCTTTTCAACGGAAAACCTCTGAAAAATCAGAGCGTTCGCGTGGTGTATTCTGGAAAGGCCGTCTATCTTAGAACGGATGGAAGGGGTTTCGTGAGGTTCAAGATAGAGCCCAAAAATGTGGGAAAAATTCCGCTGGAGTTCGAGGTGTTGGGATACGGAAAGCTCGTTTTTTTGAAGGCGATTGCCGGTGTTAGAATTTCGGCCGATTACGAAAACGGAGTTCTTAAGATTATAGTTGAGGATGAGTTGGGCAACAGGCTCAGCGGGAAGGTGATCGTGAACGGGAAAACGTGCAAGCTCGAAAACGGCGTTGCGGAAGTGAAGGTTTCGGGCTCGAAGTTCGAAATATACTATCCAGGTGACGAGTTTCACCCTCCCGCAAGAGCGGTTTACGAAAGAGGATTTCCTTTCTGGATCCTTCTACCTCTGGGCCTTATTCCGATCGCCTACTTCATCTGGAGAAGGGAGGAGTTGAATATCGTCGTTGAGACGGAGATAGAGGGAATGCCTTTGATATGGAAGAGAGGTGAGAAAATAAGGTTTAAAGTTATATGCAAAGGACCATATAGGGTCTTCGCGGATGGGAAGCCCGTGGATGGTAACTGTATTGCGTTCGACGAAGTGGGGGAGCACGTTTTGAGGGTTGAAAGGGACGGTAAAGTTAAGGAAATAAAAATTAGAATAGTTGACGATTACGGTAGGGCTATAGCGGAGATATTCAACGATTTCGTTCGCAGAATTGAGGGGATGAGAGGTTTAAATTTGAAAGATGCAACTCCGAGGGAGATCATGAGACTTTCGAACTGCAACAGCAGAATCCTCCTAAGAATTTTCGAGCTCTACAAATATGGGAACAGGAGAGGTTTCGAAAGGAAAGATTTCGTGGAAGCTTTTAAGGAGGTGTCTTCGTGCGTGCGATCGGCGTAATTCTCGCGACGATTCTACTACTAATAGCTCTCATTGGCGGTCAGTTCTATCGCATCAGTGGTCTCGAATACCTAATAGCCACATACATACTCTACTTGGCATACGAGCTTATGGAGTTTCACAAGATAATCTCATCCTTCCGCCCTTTCGTCGTCGCTCTGACGATTTACTTGGCTTTAAAGGCGATTTCAGCAAACGTTCCATACTTTGCGTTGTATCTTGCACCTATCGAGCCAGTCCTCCTTCCATTCCTATTCTCCCTCGCTCTCGTCAAATTCGAATTGCCATTCAGATACCAGCCGGTCGTAACCACAGTCGGCCTAATCCTCTCAGCCTTTTTCGGATACCAATTGATCACATTACTGCCCATTAAGGGATCTGAGGAGGTTGGCATTATATTTGCGATCCTTATGGCTCTGCTCGCTGTAACCATCATACTACCTGCAATCCACTCGAAATTCGAGTTCCTGAGAAAAGTTAGATCCTTTCTTGTCACCTCAACCCTGATAGTTTCCGCCTATTACGTATTCGTCCGTCCAATTCTTACGCCCGGATTGAAGAACTTTGTGGACTGGCTCATCGTTGCGGGAATATTCTTCAAAGCTTCGTCAATTCTGAGAAGGTCGATGGTCGTTGATGAGAGTGAGGTCGTGAAAGTTCACGAGTTCAAAGAAACGCTGAGAAAGGACGAAATAATAGAGAGCGCGGAGAAGGCTAAGAGGTTGTTCGTCGATAAGGGGATAAAATCTCCCCTAATAGCTGTCATCGCCCACGTTCTGCTTTCCTCCGGATGGAAGCTCGACGAAGTTGCAAAGGTCATATCGTTCATAGTATCTCACGAGGATGATAAAGTTCCGAAGCTTTCCTTCGGCTGGGAGAGGAGGCTAATAGAGAGGAGAAACAAAAAGAGAAGATTGGAAGTTATAAAAAATCTTGAAAAATATTTGAAACGGGAGGGTGTTGAGTTTGGATCTTGAGACGTTCGGAAGGAAGTGCGATGAGATAGTGTCCGCGGTATGCGAGGTTTACGTCGGGGATAGGGATATAGTCGAGAAGATGCTCGCCGCCTGCCTCTGCAACGGAAACGTCCTCTTCGAGGACTACCCGGGATTGGGGAAGACTCTGCTCGCCAAAGCCTTCGCGAAAGTTATAGGAGCCGACTACAAGAGAGTTCAGTTCACCCCCGACCTTCTACCAGCGGATATAATCGGGACTAAGGTGTGGAGAGGGGGCGGATTCGAGCTCGTCAAGGGGCCCATATTTACGCACGTTCTGCTCGCGGACGAAATAAACAGAAGTCCTCCAAAAACTCAGGCGGCACTTCTTGAGGCTATGGAGGAGAAGCAGGTTACCATTGAAGGCGAGACTTTCAAACTCGAAAGGCCGTTCTTCGTCATAGCCACCCAGAACCCGATAGAGCAGGAGGGAACCTATCCCCTTCCGGAAGCTCAGCTGGACAGATTTCTGATAAGGATGAGCCCCGGCTATCCGAAGGATGTTGAGGATGAGATGGAGATACTGAGGAGGAGGATGGCATGGATGAAGGACGATCCCACCGACGACATAAGGCCGGTGGTTAGCCTTGAGGAGTTCAGGAGGATGCAAGACGTGGTGGAGAGGATCTACGTGGATGAGAGCATTCTTAGGTATATAGCGGAGATAGTCAGAGCGACAAGGAGGCATGAGATGGTCGAGATAGGTTCGAGTCCGAGGGGCGGTCTGGCCTTGCTCAAGCTTTCGAGGGCTTTGGCTTGCATGGACGGGAGGGACTTCGTCATTCCGGATGACGTGAAGAGGGTTGCGAAGGAGGCCTTGGCTCACAGGATAATTTTGGATGTAGAATACGCGATAGAGGGGGTTAGGGCCGAGAAGGTCGTGGAGGACGTTTTGAAGGAAGTGGAGGTTCCGAAGAAACCTTAAAGTCCTCTTTCGATATACGTTTATGTTCGTCCGGGATTACATAACGGGTCTTGCCTTTTGGGATACGCCGAAGGAGAGGGTTAGGCAGAACGTAGAGAGGTTTTTAGTGGAGGAGAAGGGCTTTTCACCCGAAGAGATCTTGGTGGATTACGAGTTCGACGTCAGAATTCCGGAGGGAATAGCTAAGGCTACCGTGGATCTGCTGATAAGGTTGGAGGGGAAGAACGCTATCGTCATAATGTGCGCTCCCCCTTCCACTCTCGTTCCATACGAGAGATTGGCTCTGGCGTGTGCGAGGGTTTTGAACGCTCCAATTGCGATAGCGACTGACTGGAAGGATGCGACGGTTATGGACACGTACACCGGAGAAGTCATAGGGAAAGGGAGAAATGCTATTCCTTCGAGGGACGTTAAGTTGGAGTGGAAGGAGGTTCCTGAGGAGAAGGTGGAGATGGCCAAGAGGATTCTGATAGCCTACCTTGAAATACTCCACTGCAAGGGTTGCAGAATAGAAAGGGCTTAAAGTTCGAACGCCGATGATCTCTCATGGCCAAGAAGGTTGTGGTGAACAGATACAGATGCGCATACTGCGGTGCATGCGTTGCGGTGTGCAAGTTCAACGCGAACGAACTCGTGGAAACGTTTCTCGTAATAGACGAGGAGAAGTGCAACGGTTGCGGAATTTGCGTTAAGGTTTGTCCGATGAACGCCTTAGAGGTGGTTTCATGAGATACGACGTGGTAGTGATAGGAGCCGGGCCGGGGGGGAGCGTAGCAGCGAAGACATGTGCGGAAAAGGGATTGAGCGTTTTGCTTGTTGAGAAGAGGCAGGAAATTGGAGCACCTGTTAGGTGTGCCGAAGGAATAGGAAAGAAGGATTTGGAGAGGTTCGTGGAGCCGAAGAAGAAGTTCATAGCCGCAGAAGTCGTGGGAGCGAAGATATACGCTCCAGACGGGACGGAAATAACACTAACGGAGGAGATGGCCGGAAACGAAGTCGGATACGTTTTGGAGAGGAAGGTTTTCGACAGGTATCTCGCGAAGCTCGCGGCAAACGCCGGAGCGGACGTGATGGTAAAGACTTCCGCTGTAGGAATGGAGAAGAAGGATGGAGGGGTGAAGGTAAAGCTCAGGAGGATGGGGGAGGAGTTCGAAGTCGAGTGCAGTATAGTCATAGGTGCCGACGGTGTTGAGAGCAGAGTTGGGAAGTGGGCGGGTATAGACACCACACTGAAGTTGGACGAGATAGAGAGTTGCGTTCAATATTTAATGACGGGTATAGACTTCGATCCGGAATACTGCCACTTCTGGTTCGGAAATAAGATAGCTCCGGGAGGTTACGTTTGGCTCTTTCCGAAGGGGAACTCTTCCGCGAACGTCGGAGTGGGAGTCATGCCTTCTCTGGCTAAGAAACCGCCCAAAGATTTTCTGGACGAGTTCGTGGAAAGGAATTACGGGAAAGGAAGAATCGTGGAAGTAGTGGCTGGGGCTGTTCCCGTGAAGGGGGAGATTGAGACAGCAGTTGCTGACAACGTCATGCTCGTAGGAGATGCTGCGAGGCATGCGGATCCGATAACCGGCGGAGGAATAGCCAACGCGATGAAAGCGGGGTATTACGCGGGAGTAACGGCTGCGGAAGCGATAGAGAAAGGGGATTGCTCGGCGAAGACCCTTAGGAAATACGACGAGCGCTGGAAGAACGACTTCGGAAAGGATTTGGCCAAAAAGAGAAAGATTCAGCAGAAGTTAGTTAAAATGGACGACGAAACGCTGAACAAGATAATGCACACGCTTGCCGAATGCAGGCTTGAGGAGATAAGCGTAAGGGCGATACTGAAGGCTCTGATAAAGAAGCACCCCAAGCTCCTCTGGGATCTGAAGGATTTCATCATCTGATAAAGCTATCGACTCCGAGTTTTTTGTAGATCTCCAAACCTTTTTCGATTATGTCCGTTGTGACGTTTCTATCCTCGGGTTTCTCGATTAGGGACAGGTTCGTCGCCTCGTCTATTATCTCTTTGATCGTTTCGAACAAATCCTTGCTTTTACTTTTAATCTTGAGCGATTCTTTCATCATTCTGTCGCATTCCTCGAGTAACGATTTTCTACCGTTGGAGACTTCGAGAATGCCTTTGACGAGTTCGAGGTTCAGTTTGCAGGCTTTCGATGGGTTCTCGTTTTTGATGATTTTAACGGCTTTTTCGTCCATCTTTATCGTTTTTAAAGCTTCATCCTCGTATCCGAGTTTTAGCAGTATCTTGATGTCAGACAAAGTTTCGTTTATGAGCATTCCGGCTATCTTTTCCGAGTTCTTCCCCGATTCGATCAGACTCACGACCCTTTCGATATAGTCGTTGTAGTCTTTTAGCAATCCCTTGACGTAATCGTATTTACCTTTCCTCACCATAATTTCGGCGTCCTCTAACCTTTCCCTCGCGTATTTGAGTAACTTACTTGCCTTAGAAACGTCGTCGAACGTTAGCAGGATATCGAGCTCTTCGATGATCTTCTTTAGCGGATAGAGTGGAGAGTCGGGTGCTATTATCGGTTGGGTAAGCAACATTATCGTGATAGGCACCGCCATGAATTTGACAAGCTTCATAATAGTTATAATAATTATCAAATACTTAAGCGTTTCCTTGCCTAACGTTTTTATTCACACTGCACAACAAAAGGCGATGACCGTCGGGATAGACATAGGCGGAACCAACACGGACGGAGCCATCGTTGGTGAGGAGATAATCACGTTTAAGGTTCCTAACGAGTTGGGAATTGGAGAGATACTTAAGAGGATCGGTGAAAAAGTCGATTTGGAAAAGGAGAGGCTTATCGTAAGCACTTCCCTTCCTCTCAACCTCCTCATAAGCAGGTTCGATGAATTTCCAACGCTCACACTCTTATTTCCCGGTCCGGGGTTGAATTATGAGAGCTATGGTTTCGTTCTGAAGGGGGCGGTAAACCATCGTGGAGACGTCGTGGAGGACATAGACGAGGAAGAGATTAGAGAGATTCTGGAGAAGAATAAAAGTAGATACAACAACGTTGCCATCGCTTCGAAGTTTTCCGTCAGGAACCCTTTGCTCGAACTGAAGACGGCCAAGATAGTTGCGGATTACTACGGATACGAAGGGATGGCGCTGAGCTTTCACATACCCGAGCTCAACTATCCACTGAGGATAAACACCACCGTTCTGAATGCTAAGATAAAGAGGACGGTCTGCGAACTGACGAAGCTCGTTAGGAGGTATTCCAAGGACTTCTTCTACTACAAGGGGGACGGGGGAATAGTTCCATACGGGATAGCCTTGGACAACCCCTCCCTTCTATACAACTCCAGCCCCGCTTCCGTTGCGGTTGGAGCGTTCTTTTTGACTGGAGAGAAGAACGCGCTCGTTGTTGATATAGGCGGAACTACCACCGATTTCGTTCAGCTCGAAGACGGAAGACCTAAGATCGTCGAAAAGGTGGAAATTGCCGGAATGAAAACGCTGATAAGGTGCGTCGAATCGTTCTCGATTCCTTTCGGCGGGGATTCCGTCGTTGAGAACGGGAAGCTGAGGCATAAGAGAATGGACAGGCCGATAGCTTTCGGAGGGAAGTTCTTCACTTTAACGGACGCTCTGAACTGCATGGGATTCGAAATCGGAAATTACAAAGCTTCGAGAGAGAAGGGTAGGGAGGTTTTCGGAAGTTTAGAGGATGCCGAGAGCGTAGTAGAGGATTACGTGTCCATGGTGGCTGAAAGCATAAGGGCGACTGAATGCGATAAGATTGTAGGAACCGGATACCTTGCGAAGTTCCTGATTCCGATGATAGCCAAGAGGGCCAGAGTCAGTTACGTCGTTCCAGAGCACAGCGAGGCCGTAAACGCGATAGGAGTCGCGGTTTCGAAGATAAGCCTTACACTCTACGCGAGGTTCGATACGGAGAAGGGTGTCGCGGTTTTCAACGGAGACGTGGAGAAGTTCGGTAAGCCCTTCCCGGAGGACGAGGAGTTCGTCGAGATGGCTAAGGAGAGGGTGAGGTGGGAGGCGAAGAGGTATGGGGCGAGGGATGAGGATGTCGAGGATGTGAGGGTCCTCTACTTCAACAGCTTCACCGTCGTTAGGGGAGGTGTGAAGAGGGGAAAGATAGCGGACGTAGTGGTTCAGATAGAGCCGGGAATAAGTTGCGAGTTCTTAGCGTAACCTATTTTTTAATCTCCGCCAGAGCTTCATCCATGCAAAACCTTATGGAGAGACCTTTCATAATCTTCTGGGAGCTCACGAGAGCGTGCATGTTAGCTTGCAAGCACTGCAGGGCTAAGGCTCAAACAAAACCCCATCCCAACGAGCTCACGACCGAGGAAGCTTTTAGGGTGGTGGATCAGATAATAGAGTTCGGAAAACCCTACCCCCTCGTTATAGTAACGGGCGGGGATCCTTTGATGAGGAAGGATCTCTTCGAAATACTCGATTACGCGATATCTAAGGGTTTGAGGATAGCGATAGCTTTCAGCGGGACGAAACTCGCCACCAAGGAGAAGATAGAGAAATTGAAAGAAGTGGGCGTTGCGAGGATAGCGATAAGCTTGGACGGTAGCAATCCCGAGATTCACGATCACTTCAGGGGAAGGACTGGAACGTTCGAAACGAGTCTTAAGATCTTGGATTACGCCAAGGAGGTGGGTATCCCCGCTCAGATAAACACCACCGTGACAACTCACAACATATTCGACTTACCGAACATACTGAAGATCTGCATAGAGAAGGGGGTCGTTTTGTGGGACGTGTTCTTCGTCGTTCCCACCGGGAGGGCGAAGGCAGAGATGATGCCGTCCTCTCAGGAGTTCGAAGACATCCTCTGCTGGCTATACGACGTCAGCAGGGAAACTCCGCTTAACGTCAAGAGCTCCGCAGCCTGCCACCTCAGGAGGATAGAATACATGAGGGACAAAGGCATATACGATCTGAAGCTGGGCGAGACTTACTACACGCTTAGGGAGAAGCTCGAAGAGGTGAAGAGGAAGTTGGGATTGGTTGGTTACAGGAAGGACGAGAAGATAGTGGCCGGAGCGCACGGAAGGAGCTTGGCGGACGGGATAAGGAGGATGGTCGGGATCACAGACGGTAGGGGGATGTTCTTCATAAGTCACATCGGGGAGGTCTATCCGAGCGGTTTCTTGCCAATAGTGGCCGGAAACGTAAGGGAGAGGAGCTTGAAGGAAATCTACATGGACTCGCCGATATTCAGGGATCTGAAGGATCCTAACAGGCTTAAGGGGAAGTGTGGGAAGTGCGAGTTCAGGTTCATATGTGGGGGGAGTAGGGCGAGGGCATACGCGATGACCGGAGATTACCTCGCCGCCGAGCCGAGATGCATATACGTTCCCCGCTCGAACGATGTTGTTAAATAAAATTATAAAAATATTTTATAGAAATAAATAAATATAAATTAAAACATAAGTTTTAGATACACATAAGGTATCATAAGGTATATAAATATGGAATTCCAAAAATATCACACATGGGTCTAACTGTATTGTTAAAATTGTTAAATTTAGCTGTCTCTGAAGGTATTCGCGAATTGGTGCGTGAAGGTATTCGTTATTACATTAAACGGCCAGAAATTGTGGAGATTAAGCAACTTAGATATGAACTTTATAAAGCTTGCAAGAATTACTTAGATAAAAATAATGAAAATAAATACATTGATATCAATGAACCATTATACTGCTTCTGCAAGGAATATATTAAAGAATTTAATACTAATAGTAAAATAAAATTAGAGTAGATGAAAAAGGAACTGTCAATGATCTTGGAGAGGTTGGAGGGATTCAGGAATCCGAAGGTGGAGCTTGAGCAATACGTCACTCCTCCAGCTTTAGCTTCCGAAATCGTGGTTACGGCTAAGCTGATGGGAGACTTGGATTTCGTAGTAGATTTGGGTTGCGGGACGGGTATTCTGGCGATAGCATCTGCATTGCTGGGTGCAAGGGCTGTAGGCTTCGACATCGACTTGGATGCCCTTAAGATTGCGAGGAAGAACGCGGAAAGAATCGGTGTGAACGTGGACTTCGTTCTGAGCGACGTTAGGTGTGTGGAGGTAAAGCGTAGGTGCACCGTCATAATGAACCCGCCGTTCGGAATAAAGAGAAGGCACGCGGACAGACCCTTCCTCTTCAAGGCGACGGAGATTGCAGAAACCATATACACGATCCATTCTGCCGGAAGCGAGAGGTTCGTGAGGAAGGTTTGCGAAGAAAGGGGTTTCGAAGTGACTCACCTCTGGAAGTTCAAAATCCCGCTCAAGAGAACCTATTCTTTCCACGAAAAGGAATTTAAGTGGATAGCCGTAGAGGTCTATAGGCTGAGGAGGTTGTGATGTTCGTCCTGCCCGGAGATAGGATAAGGTGCATAGAGGAGTTCGAAGCTGGAGAAGGTGTTTACGAGGAAAACGGAGAACTTTACGCGAGCGTAGCGGGAAAGGTCGTTTTCGAGGGAAAGAGGGTTAAAATCGAGCCCGCGAATAAAATTCCGGAGTTGAGGAATGGGGACGTGATAATAGGAAGGGTGATAGACGTTAGGGGATCGATAGCTTTGATAAGATTCGAAAGGAAGGTCGGTCAGGAGAGGGCTCTGGCCAAAAGCTTCGTAGGTGTTCTGCACGTTTCGAACGTTACCGACGAATTTTTGAAGAACATGGAGGATGCGGTCGGATTTGGAGACGTAGTGAAAGCGAAGATAGTCGAAGATCTCAAGCTTTCGATTAAGGGTGAGGATTTGGGAGTCGTGAAGGCCAAGTGCAAATGCGGAAACGACCTCGTTTTGGATGGAGATAAGCTTAAATGTCCGAAGTGCGGGAATGTTGAGAGCAGGAAGATCTCCGCAGATTACGGGAGGTGTTGCAATGGAGGTAAAGGTTCTCGAAATGGGTGAAAACTACGTCAAGTTGCTCGTGAAGGGGGAAGATCACACGTATCTAAACCTGCTTCAGCATTACCTCTTGGAAGATGAGAGCGTAGTCATAGCGAAATACCACATACCCCACCCTCTAACCGGAGAACCGGAGCTTTTCGTTAGGACTGACGGAAGTAAGAGTCCGCTCGAAGCTATAAAGGAGGCGAACGAGAAGATAATCAAAGCATGCGAGGAACTGCTATCGCAGATTTAAGCTGGGAGGAACTGCTCGAATCGATGGAGAGAGAAGCTAAAAAGAGGAATGCGCCGGTCTATTCTTTCAAAGGCAACAGGAATCCCTTCCAAATACTGATATCCGCGATTTTGAGCACGAGGACGAGGGACGAGCAGACGATAAAGGTCAGCGAGAGGCTGTTTAAGGAAGTCCGTGAACCGAGAGACGTTTTGAGGATGGGCGAGGAAAAACTCGCCGAGATGATTAGGGGCGTGGGATTTCATAGGACTAAGGCCAAGAACATAGTGAAGCTCTCTAAAATCCTCGTGGAAAAATACGGTTCCAAGGTTCCCGACAACATCGATGACCTTCTGAAGTTGCCCGGAGTGGGTAGGAAGGTCGCGAACATAGTTCTGGCGAACGCTTTCGGAAAACCGGCCATAGCCGTGGACACCCACGTCCACAGGATAGCGAACCGCATGGGAATAGTGGACACCAAGAGACCGGAGGAAACGGAAAAGGAGCTAATGAAGGTAGTTCCCAAAAATCTTTGGCACAGGATCAACAGGCCTTTCGTCGGTTTCGGGCAGACCGTATGTAAGCCGATAAAACCCCTTTGCGGGGAGTGTCCTTTCGCCGAAAAATGTCCTAAAAAATGTTAGGGGTGTGTACCCCTTATAACCTCCACACCGAAAGTCTTTCTAATCTTGTTTTCGAGCTCGTCGAGATCCATCGGACAGAAGTTCTTGTTTGCCATGAGAATACATCCAGCCAGAAAGACCGTATCGAAGTCCCTGTTTTCGGCGTTGAGCATCTCCCTTATGAGCTTAAGTCTTGCGATGGGGAATCCCGGGCAACCTCCGCAACTAGTCCAAGCGACGATTTCCAAACCTTTAATTCCTTCGAACTTACCGCTTTTCTCCGATATCGCTTTGAGACATTTCAAGCATCCGATCCTGGTATTGTCCCTAATTTTATCGCACGCAAGTATAACTGCTTTCATAATGCATCGTTTGTATTGGTAATATTTAAGGATTTGTATGAATATTTTATGAAAACTTTTACGACCTACCAATATACATTATAATCTTTAAAATTTATTTAAATACAAATTCAAATTATCTCTAAACGGATTTTTTGCCAAGTTTTCGACAAAAAGTATTTATCGGTATATATCTTTGCCAATACCGATGAAGGTTAAGGAGATAATGACAAAAAACGTCATATACGTGACGCTTCCGAACAACAGGAGGTTTGTTCTCGAACTGTTCAAAAAACACGGAATATCAGCTGTCCCCGTTCTGAAGGACGGGAAGGTAGTTGGAATAGTGACGAGGAAGGACATTCTCAGAAAGATAGAGGAGGATCAGCTGGCTTTGTTGATGACTCCAAATCCGGTTACGGTTAATGAGGACGATCCGGTAGAGAAGGTCGTTGAAATATTTCTGAACAACCCCTTCCACAGACTTCCCGTGGTTAGGGATGGAAAGCTCGTCGGAATAGTTACTGTCAAGGACCTGATCAAGCTGATCGCGAGCTTGGATATAGACAAACCCGTTAAGAATTACATGAGTTATTCGATGGTATGCGTCTGGGAGGAAACGCCGTTAAACGTCGTGGGGGAGATTATGAGGCTGAGCAATTCCGAAATATGTCCGGTCATAGATTCCAACGCCCAACTCGTGGGTTTGATAGACGAAAAGATCATGCTCACCGAAACGCTCATAGAGGAATTTTTGGAGCAAACCCAGTATTCTTCCTCAAGCGATACCGACGACGCTTGGACTTGGGATGGAATCAGAGATTACACGATAAAGTACTTCGAAATAAGCGTAGTCAAGCTTCCTAAGGAGCCAGTAAAGATCTTCATGAAGGATGCGGTTTCCGTCTACCCCCAGACTTCGGTGAGTAGATGCGCTAAGCTGATGGTTAAGCACGACGTAGATCACATGCCCGTTTTGGACGAGAACGAAAGGCTGATAGGAATGGTGAACGATAAAGACTTAATTAGGGTTTTGATCGAATAAAAAGGTTAGTGTGGTGTTCAAACGCGGTGTTCCGCATCCAGCGATAACTTAAAATATCTTGGCGAAGGCATGGGAGGAGTCCGTAGGAGGCCGAAGGCCGTTGGGACTACGGGGTGATCTGCGTGATCGTGGAAAAGGAAAGGCTCGTCGAAGCTATAAGCGAGGCGATTCAGAAGGCGAAACCGAGGAAGTTCTTAGAAACGGTAGAGATGGCTGTAAACCTGAAGAACGTCGATATGAGAAGGCCGGAAAATAGAATAGACGCAATAGTAACGTTGCCACACGGACTGGGCAAGCCGAGGAAGGTGGGGGTTTTCGCGAGAGGTGAAACGGCCTTAAAGGCGAAGGAGGCGGGAGCGGACATCGTTTTGGGACCGGAGGACATAGATGAGCTTGCAAAGAACAAGAGGCAGGCCAAGAAGCTGGCGAAGCAGATGGACTTCTTCATAGCGGAAGCAACGCTGATGCCCGAAATAGGTAGGAAGCTCGGTCCCATACTCGGGCCGAGGGGTAAGATGCCTCAGCCGATCCCACCTTTGGCGGATCCCAAGCCGATGATAGACAAGCTCAAGAAGTCGGTAAAGATAAGAACGAGGGACAAGCCGACTTTCCACGCACCCATAGGAAAGAGGAATATGGATCCGGAGAAGCTGGCGGAAAACGCTTTGGAGATACTGAAGGTGGTGGAGAACAAGTATGAGAACCCCGCCCAGAATATAAAGTCCATATACGTTAAGACAACTATGGGTCCCGCTGTGAGGGTGATTTGAAATGGCGGCTGTAAGGGGAGCTCCTCCCAAGTGGAAGGTCGAGGCGGTTGAGGAGATAAGGAGGATATTTTCGAGTTATCCCGTAATAGCGATCGTCTGTTTTAGGGGCGTTCCTTCAAATCAGATGCAGAGGATAAGGAGGGACTTCAGGGGTAAGGCGGTGATAAAGGTCGTCAAGAATACGTTACTTGAGAAGGCGATAGACGCTTTGGGCGGTGACTTCGAGAAGCTCAAGGAGTTCATATACGATCAGACGGCGATAGTTGCGACGGACATAAATCCCTTCAAGCTCTACAAGATGCTTGAGGAGACTAAAATCCCTTCCCCATTGAAACCCGGCCAAGTTTCTCCGGTGGATGTGGTGGTGGAGAAGGGACCCACGCCGTTCCCACCGGGCCCCATAATCGGTGAGCTACAGGCTGCTGGACTTCCGGCGGCGATAGAGAAGGGAAAGATAGTAATAAAAGAGACTGTAACCGTAGTCAAAGCTGGAGAGGTCGTTAGGCCGGAAGTTGCGAGGGCTTTGGAGAAGCTGGACATAAAGCCGATAAAGATAGGTTTGGACGTAAGGGCAATATACGACAGCGGAGTCATTCTCACTCCGGACGTTCTGGCGATAGATGAGGAGGCGATGAAGGGACAGATAGCGGAAGCTTTCCAGAAGGCCTTGAACTTAGCTGTAAACGCCGCATACGTTACGGAGGAGACCGCGGAGATACTCATAATGAAGGCCGTGATGGACGCGAAGAACTTGGCGATAAACGCCGGAATATTCGAGAAGGATGTAATGCCGGAGATCCTTTCGAAGGCTTACGCGGAAATGCTCGCTTTGGCATCTTTGTTGCCGGATGAGGCTTTGGATGAAGATTTGAAGGGTAGGATTTCGGGGTTGAAGGTCGAGGCCAAGGTTGAAGAAAAGGTAGAGGAGAAGAAGGAGGAAGAGGAGGAGAAGGAAGAGGAGGAAGAGAGTGGAGAGGAAGAGGCTTTGGAAGGTTTGGGTGCTCTCTTCGGCTAATCGGAGGTGATGGGTATGGAGTATGTGTATGCGGCGTTGTTGTTGCACGCTGCGGGTAAGGAGATAAACGAGGAGAACGTTAAGGCGGTGCTCGAAGCGGCAGGTGTGGAAGTGGACGAGGCGAGGGTCAAAGCGCTCGTCGCGGCTCTGGAAGGAATCGACATAGACGAGGCGATTTCGAAGGCGGCAATTCCTGCGGTGGCCGCACCCGCTCCGGCAGCCGCTACCGCGGAAGCTGCAGCGGGAGAGGAGAAGAAGGAGGAAGAGGAAAAGAAGGAAGAGGAGGAAGAGAAGGCAGAAGAGGAGGCTCTGGAAGGGCTTGGAGCTCTGTTCGGCTAAACCATTTTATTACACCTTCAATTATTTTTGCACCGATCGGACGTTCAAATGGCCCTCGGTAATCGGCAAATTCATCATTTGTCAGAACTGTTTTTTCTTCATCGGGCTTTAATCGGTAGAACGGCGGGAATTTAAAATCTTTCGCCTCGGAGTGCCCTGGGTTTTCATCACCGCTCAGAGAAGGGCAAGTTCGTCATCGGCGTCAGACCTAAAACGTTTCCTCACTAATCGGAAGGGCCGGACGTCATCATCCGCCAAATTGAATACACCTCCGAGACTAAAACGTTTCGGATGATGATGTCGACCCGGACTGATTCAATGATGACGTGCGCGGGACTGACACAACACTTTTATTCTATCGTGGAGTAATTCCGACGGTGATGAAACCCATCGGGTCTGACGGAGGATGATGACAGGGATGTCGACTGATCGTTCCAAAATCGTATGGACCCTTTCGTTCCAATTTCGACAACTTCGAATTCCCCAAATCATGTAAGAACATCCGTTGTGAAACTAATCTTAGGCGACGAAGTTCGAATTTTTTAAAATATTTTGTAAGTCCTCCCGGTATCCAGTATGAGATTTGATTTTCATAAGAACATGTGCTTCGGCGGTTGCTTCGAGGGAGTTTTAATTCTCTCCACGACGTTCATAAAATCGTCCGTCTCTATTACTTCCTTCCCCTCTGCAATCGCCTTGTGCAGAGCGGACTTTATCACCTTCTCGACCAAGTCCCTTCCGGAAAAACCTTCCGTGTTCTTCGCCACGACGTCCAAGTTCGCCCTAACCTTTAGCGGGAAGTCTCTTAGGTTGTTCTTCAGAATCTGCAGTCTTTCCTCGTAGTTCGGAAGCTTGAACTCAATCTCCTCCTCGAACCTGCTTCTAATCGAAGGGTCGAGCATCTCTATCCTGTTCGTTGCCGCTATCGTGCATATCCCCTCGTTCTTTTGAATTCCGTCCAACTCCGTGAGCAGAGCGTTGACGACCTCGCTGACGTCCCCTCTCAAATCCTGATAGCTCCTGTCCAGAGCTATTGAATCGAACTCGTCGAGGAAAACCACGCAAGGGGCAACCTGCCTCGCCTTTTCGTATAGCTCGTGGATCCTCCTCGCCCCGTCTCCCACGTGCTCTCCTATGAGCTTGGTGGACTTAACCGAAAGGAACGGAACATCCGCCTCGTTCGCCAGCGCCTTCGCCATCATCGTCTTCCCCGTTCCCGGTGGGCCGTAGAAGAGGACGTTCTTCGGAGCCCACTTTCCGAACTTCTCAGGATTCCTGAGGTATTCCAAGATGACCTTGACCTTCCTCTTGGCATCCTCCTGCCCTACCACATCGCTGAGCCTTACGTCCTTCACGATCTCCGTCTCTATCACTCTCGAAGGATTTTCCACCAGTATTATAGTGGAGTCGGTGATTATTCCGTCGGGCTCCGCACTTACCACTTCGAACGCGAAGTCGGGGAACATCCTGTAGTCGAACAAAAGCTTCCCCTTCGAAACGTATTCTCCCTTCCACTGATCCTTCGCGTATTTCTCGAAGACCCTCGGATTGTCCACTACCGGATACTCGTGATAGCTCGCCTTGAGGGGATATCCCAAGGGTCTCAACACGAGATACCTAACTTCTCCAACCCTCGGCTGTTCGCTGTTCCTCTTATACCTGTTCACGCTATATCGTTAGAGTAGGTTATTAATATCCCTTATGCTGTCACCCACAAAATAGATAAAGAATTATAAAAAACTATTCTTCCTTGGTTTTCGCCGCTATAAGACAGCCTCTCGCAACGCTGAAGAGCGGATCCCTCGCCATCCTTATCTGAGAGACGTCCACGGGCAACCCGACTTGGGATATCTTCTCCTCGAAAACCCTCTTGAATCCTCTCGGCTTTGAGGTTCCTCCGGCGAGCACTATCGGAAAGTCCACCTGCGGGGGTGTGACCTCGGTCAGCTTTCTCTTGAGGTTTTCCACGACGTATGTGATGAGGTAATCGTAGTATATCGCGAGAGCTCCTTCGACGCTACCCAGTTCGACCTCATACTTCAGTTCGAAGTTGTTCTCCTTTATCGCACAGACCTGCTCCTTCGGAGTTCCCGTGGCCTTCGCGACGTTCTCGTCTATCCAATCCCCACCCCTCGCTATGCTGAAGGAAACGATCGGTGCGGCGAAGTAAGCGGCGGTGACGTTCGTCATTCCCGCTCCGAAGCTGATTCCTATTCCGGTGAAGCTGTTGTCCGCCAGTTCGGAATACACAATAGCGAGACCCTCATCGATCGTGAAGGGACTGTATCCCAGCTTTCTGACGAGAGCTTCCATCGTCTTTCTGTGGTAGGTCGTCTCTATGTCGGAATCGATCGGATTTGCCGGAGAGGATATGCAGACTATCTCGTTCTCGTAGTTCGGCTCACCCAAGACCTTCTCAACGATGAGCTTTATTATCGGAACAGCCTCCTTTTCCTCCGGGCTGAGAATTCCGGTCTTCATCGGCCTTCTCGTGCTCTTTCTGAAGACGGTCGCGAACTTCATCGCGTCGTCTCCCAAAACGTATATCTTGTCCCCCTTTATCACATACTGGACGTTCGCGTTGTCGAGCATCATCTTCGTTATGTCGTTGTAGTCGAGCTCCAAGAACGCGTTCCTCTGCTGGACGAATACGACATTTTCTCCTTCCATCTCCGCGCAGACTATATTCATAGTTCCGACATCGAGTCCCTTCGCCATACATCAACCCCCAAAAACCTTTTTCTTATCCTCCTTCCCCATCTTTTCCTCCATAGACTTTAAAGCTTTTGTAACGTCCAAAATGTCGGAATCCGACTTCTTAACCTTCAACTCACCCTTCCTAACCCTAACGAGACTTTCCGCATCCTTACCCACTTCGTCCTTGACCCTTACGATCTTACCCACCCTCGGTCTCTCGAAAACCTTTCCCGGCTTTAAATCCGGAGGCATCTGAATGTCCTTCACCTCTATGCTCGGCCCTTCAGCCTTAGTGGGGAAAGCGAACTTCGCATCCAAGGGTGGAAGCTCTTCCACCTTCTTCTTCTGCTCCTCCTTCGCCTCGTGGTGGATTATCTTCATTATCGTCCTGCTCGAACTCTCTATTATCCTCTCCACCGCATCCGCAAAAGAACTGCCGAACAGCGTTATCAGTCCCGAAGCGTAGATTATTGCCACGTAAGTTACGTTGGGGTAGAACCAGTCCCGAGGATAGTAGTAGTCGAACAGCAAGACTGCGAACACCGATAAGGCGAATCCGCACGTCGCTATGATCATGGAACCCTTCTTCTTGCTCAACATCTGGCTTAAGCCGTAAACCATTATAGGAACCGCGATACCGATTATCGTGAAGGTAACTTTCACTTTGAAAGGTTCGGAACCGTAATGAAGCTGAAAGAACAGAATCAGAAAGAGACCCAGAACTAAAAGACCAACACCGACGGCGAAAATAAACGAGGCTCCGTAATATCTCATGCGGTATCATCTGAACGGAAGTTAATAAAATTATCGAATCGATAGATTTTAGCGACAAAAGATTTATATAATTTAAGGATCAACTTGGGAAATCGACTTGGAGGTGCCGAATTTGGATAGAAAACCACCCGTAAATGTTGGAGACGTTAGGGAAGTTAGAATAGAAGCTTTGGGAAGTGGAGGAGACGGAATAGCGAAGATAAGAGGATACGTCGTATTCGTTCCGGGAACGAATCTGAACGACGTTGTGAAAGTGAGGATAACGAAAGTTTTGAGGAAGTTCGCTTTTGCGGAAGTTATAGAGTAGAACTTCGTTACCTTAAAATTTAAAATAATTTTAATTTTATAGTTTATTTTTATTATTTTGAAATCATTCGATTATTCTGAACATCGGAACAACCCTCCTCTGCTTGTCTGGATAGAACTGCTCCGTCGGGAACTCCTTCCCGTAAACCTCTACTCTCTTCCCGATCAAGTCCTCCTTCTCGGCTCTCTCCGCGTCCACTTCCAGCCTTCCGACAATCCAAGGCCCTTCGTCGAGCTCGACCATCGCGACGACGTATGGAACCTCTTTATCGTAACCGATCGGAGCGACGTAGGTTACGGTGTAGCTCACGATCTTCCCCTTTCCCGAAAGCTTTATTTTCTCCAAAATCCTGCTCCCGCAGTCGCATGCGGATTTCGGAGGGCAGAGTATCTTTTCGCATTCTTTGCACTTGGCTCCGATGAGATTCCCTTCCAAAAGCTCGGAGAAGAACTCCTTAAACATCCGATCACCTCCTGTGGACGCTCAAAATTACGTTCACGAGAGTCCCGAAATCCCCGCCGAGGGTGTCAGTTAAGGCTATCTCCGCATCGACTTTAACGAAATCCAACTCTCCTCTGAGGAGCTTTACGGCTGAATAGATCTGGGCTGTTCCCGTTGCTCCTACGGGATGTCCCTTTCCTATTAAACCTCCGTCGGGGTTTATCGGAATGTCTCCGTCTATCCAAGTTAGTCCCTCCTCCACAGCATCCGCCCCTTTACCGTATTCGAAGAACCCTAAAGCTTCGCTCGCTATCACTTCCGCAATGGTGAAGCAGTCGTGGACGAAAGCGACATCCACATCTTTCGGCGTTATTCCAGCTTCTCTGTAAGCCATTTCCGCCGATTTCTTCCTCGGCAAAGCCTTTACGATGTCCCACTTCTGCCTGAACAAACTTCCGGCAGACGCTTGCCCCGTCCCCCTGACGTATATCGGCTCGTCCACCCTTTCCTCCGCAAAATCCGCATGAGCTATTATAACCGCGGAAGCTCCGTCGGTCATCGGACAGCAGTCCAACAACGTCAGAGGTGAGCATATCATTTTGGAATTAAGAACGTCCTCGACCTTCAAATTTCCAAGCTTGTCGTAGAACTGAGCTTTGGGATTCTTCGCCCCGTATTTGTGGTTCTTAATCGAAACGTGCGCTATCTTCTCCCTCAGCTTTTCGAGCGGGATGTCGTAAGCTTTGGCATACAACCTCGCTATCAACGCGAAAACTCCGGGGAAGGTTAGGCCGGAATTCACCTCGTATGCGGAGTCTAAAGCCGTAGCCAGTGCCCTCGTTCCTATCGGCGTTCCCGCCGAGTAAAGCTTCTCCGCACCTCCCACCAAAACGCAGTCGTATATCCCGTGCTTTACCGCCAGATATGCCTCCCTAAACGCCACCGATGAGGAGGCGCAAGCCCCTTCGAACCTGTAAGCCGGAATTCCAGCCAGACCTATCTCGTCAGCTATGAAACCGCCTAAGTTTGCCGCTCCGTCGGTAATCTCCCCTACGAAGTTTCCGAAGTATATCGCCTCTATTTCCCTAAGCTCTATGTTGGAGGAATCGAAAGCCTCGAAGAATGCTTCCGCGAATAGTTCGGGCAGGGTTTTATCGGGATGCTTGCCGAACTTGGTCTGTCCCACTCCCAGCACCGCCACG
Source organism: Archaeoglobaceae archaeon (assembly GCA_026986375.1). Lineage (GTDB taxonomy): Archaea > Halobacteriota > Archaeoglobi > Archaeoglobales > Archaeoglobaceae > WAKM01. The sequence continues at coordinate 42,012 of JALSOQ010000026.1, read as the reverse complement.
TCTCTCATACCGAACGGCAACTTAGAAGATATAAAAAATTTCATTCAACTATCGTCGAATTACCTCCTCCTCTTCCCCTTCACCTCTATCGCCTTAACGCCCACACCCATCAGCTTTCTTAAAACCGCGTCCACGAATCTAACGTGGTTTCCTTTCTGCCCCACGAAAGCTCCGAAAGCGCTCTCGTTAACCTTAACCGCGAGCGTCGGACCGATGAAATCTACATCCTCTATGTGCTTCCATATCCAAGAAACCGGATGAATAGCTCTTATGAGCTCTTTGAAGTCCAAGTTCAGTTCTACGCCCCTTATCTTCTTTTCTGTCTCCTCCTCTATCGCGTTTATCCTCTCTCCTCCCTTCCCGACTAATCTTCCGAAGTGTCCCTGCTTCACTATTATGAGCACGTCCGGAGTGTGCTCCGACCTTATTTCGAACTTCTCCTTCTCCTCCGTGAACTCCACGACGGTTATTATGTCGGCATCCGGAGAATGAACCTTGGCTATCTCCAGTATTTCCTCCTCTTCCTCGCTGAGCTTCCTCGACCTCATCCTGTATTCTATGAGCAACCTCAGTCCCCTCTTCGCCCCCTCTCTGACTATGTCCTTAACTCCCAAATCTATGACCTTGGTGTTCTCTTCGCTGACCAGAACGTCTCTTATCAGCGTTGCGGGGTCGTTCTCAACCGCTCTCAAAGACTGGAAAACCGGATCTCCGGCAACTATCAGCCTGCTGTTCCTCCCGACCCTCACCAGAACTTCTATGAGGCTCTCCGGCTTAAGAGCCTGAACTTCATCGAGGAAGATCACCGCATCGTCGAAAGTTCTTCCCTTCAGGTAGTGGGAATCGACGAACACGAGCCTTCCCCCTTCCATGAGCTCCTCAATTTTGTTCCACTCAACGAACTCCCCTATGACGTCTCTGACGTATTCCTTCGCCAGCCTGAGGAACTCCTCGCCCGCCTCAGCCATCGTGAGCTCTTCTCCGGTCACGACGTCTATTATCGGCTTTACCACTATGAACCTCCTGTGATTTCCTTCCAAAACGTCGTCTATACCGTAAGCTAAGCTGAAGAGGGACTTGCCAGTTCCGGTAGGTCCGAATATACCTACGATGTCGTAATCGTCATTCAAAGCCTCGACTATCTCCTTCTGTCCCGGAGTGAGTGGTTCGATCTTTTCGAGGATCATGGGAAAACTTAACGAGTTCCTGAATAAAAAATTAGCTTAAGGATCCGGCCAAACCCCTCAGCCTTCTCCTCATGCTCTTCGATTTTTCGATGACGTATTCGACGTTCGATTCGTCGATCCAATAAAATTCGGCATTTACGACCGAATCGGATTCCACTAATTTTTTAACTCCCTCAATCCCCTCCCTCAGGTAAGCCTCGACGACGTAAGCTTCAGAAAATGTTGTGTCGCTAATTATGGCCAAGTTGGAGTTTCTAACCGCGAACTCGTTTCCGTTGAAGGATACCGCCAATCCCCTTTCCTTCGCCCAAGAAAGCATCGCGTAATCGGATATGCTGTCCCCTATCACCAGAGGAGATTCAACACCGTAACTCCTTACGACCTCAAGCTTCCTCCCACCGCCCACGGCCTTAACTTCCTCCAGAATCCTTCCAGCTTCGCTTTTTGCGAGCTTTTTCCAGAAGAACTCGTTCAGCCACCTCACCGATTCTTCCGAACTTCCGTCGATCTCTATCTCCGGCAGGGATGCTATTATCTCGACGGATTCGAGTATGAACTCCCTGAGATCTTTAGGCAGGCTATATTTTTCCGGATTGAAACGGGTGCAGTGGATCTTTTTTATCCCCAGCGGTTTTGCTGAAACTTCCAAGAACTGCTCGTATGCGGTGGAGATCACGACAGGCTCGAAACCCTTTTTTAGGAGTCTGCCAATGGATTCTTCCGCATCCGGCGTATATGATAGAACGTTCTCCGCCAAATCAAGCAGATCTTTCGAATCTATTCCCAAAGCTACTAAAAAAGGTGCGAGAAGTCTCAGTGTATCTCCCGCGTCGTAATCTTTCCTCTTTTCGACCAGAACCAAGTAATCGTCGTATTGACTGAGCCTTTCGAAGAACTCGTGGTTGTTGAAGAAGGCTATCGCGACCTCGTAAGCGAAATCGGTCAGAACCCAAGGGCCCTCCCAGTCCGTGAAGAACATGGAATCACCCGTTCCTCTCTATGAATTCTTCTATCTCTCTTTCGGTCTTCAAACCTTTAATCCTATCGACCTCTACACCGTCCTTGACGAATACCAGAACGGGCAGAGAGATCACTCCGAACTTTTTGGCGAGATCCCTATTCTTGCGAACGTCGATCTTTACGAGCCTTACGTCCTCGTGTCTTTCAATCAGCTTTTCTACGATCTCCCCAACGACTTTGCAGGCTGCGCATCTCTCAGAATAGAATTCGAGGATGAACTTTCCCTCCGAAAAGTCCATAACCTTTCGACCGAAAGCGATATATTTAGGTTTTCTCTAATCACTTCGAGCGGTCGTAGTCTAGCCTGGCAGGACGCGGGCCTCCCGAGCCCGTTGCCCGGGTTCAAATCCCGGCGGCCGCATGATGGAGGCGGGGTATATCCCCCTATTCGCTAAAATCAAAGCCTTAGCGAGCTCGGATTCAAAAAAGGAGTAGGCTAAATGTTTTTCACACGCACTAACGCTTGACTTTGGTAGGTTAGGGGTATACGTAGAGACACGATTAAACGGATCGACTTTTCTCCAACCCTTTCGTAATCTTCAGCGACCGTGTAAATTTCCTTGGAAATTACTTCTTGCCCATGTATTCTTAATCCATGTCCACAAGCTCTTTCAGGGGAATCCTGTATTTACCCAACCTACCTCCGTAGTTGCCTGCCGAGATCTTCAGAACTCCGTCCACTTCGCTTCCGACCTTTATGCAGATCGCCATCGCCTTCTTTACAGCTTCCAAGCTCACGCCGTTGATAACTATCTCCGGAATCGCCTTAACCCCTTCGGGCACCTTAGAATCCGGAATCTTCCCCTTCAGGCTCGGACAGAACGGATGGTTCGTAGTCGGGCCTATTTCCGGAAACTTCGTTTCCGGCTTCGAACCAGCGGAGCATATGTCGAAAGGTGTGATGACTCCCTCTACATCTTTCAAAGCCTCGACCGCCCTCTCCCCAACCTCCAACGCTGATTCCTCGCTGTCGCAGAAGAACCACACGTTTCCTCCGGCAACACCTTCGGCGTAGCCTAAAAACCTCTCGATCGCGAATTCTCCGAACATTATAGGCACTATGATCATCCTCCTACCCCACCTCTCCTCCTCCCATTCGTATCCGTCTCCGCACCTCCCGACGTTTGTTTCCGCATCGATCTTGCTATCGCTCTCGCAAGCGTTGAAAACCCGGGTGGTCGGAACTACCAATATCCCCTGCCTTATTCTTTTGCCCGTCTCCCTCATCAGAACGTCCATGAACTTCTTCGTCTTAGGAACCCATATCTGGATTATCGCCCCGATCCTTCCGTCTGGGGTTTCTCTTGGACTGAGCCACCTCTCCACACCAGCCTCGGATTCTCCGAAAACCGTCGAAGGTAGGGCTGTAGCACCGTAAACCGCCTTTTCCAAAAGCCAGCGATGCTTGGCCGTAACTATTAGTCTGACGTATATTCCGTCGAAAGCTTCGCAGAACGTGTCCTCCACTTCCATATTGTTAGTTTGGAGGAAGGTAATATTAAAATTCTGAAAGGTCAAAGTAGAGAGGACATGCTTAGGGCGATTCAAATAATAGCAAAGAATGAAATAGGTGTGCTCAGGGATGTAACTACGATAATAGCGAAGCACGGAGGGAACATAACATACTCCCAGAGTTTCATAATAAAGCACGGCGAAAACGCCGGAAACGCCCTAATATACTTGGAAATCGAAGGAGGAGATTTTGAGGCAATGCTCGAAGACGTGAGAAAGCTCGAAACGGTTATAGAAGCTGAGGAGGAAAAGCCTTTCGAGAAGGTTTTCGGCAAGAGGGTTCTGATATTCGGAGGGGGAGCTTTGGTTTCTCAAGTTGCTTTGGGTGCCATAAGCGAGGCGGACAGGCACAACCTCAGGGGGGAGAGGATAAGCGTGGATACCATGCCCATAGTAGGTGAGGAGGAGTTGGCCGAAGCTGTAAGGGCCGTTGCGAGGTTGCACCGGGCGGAGGTTTTGGTTTTGGCCGGTGGTCTGATGGGAGGAAGGATAGCGGAAGAGGTCAAGAAACTTAGAAAGCAGGGCATTCCGGTGATCTCGCTCAACATGTTCGGCTCCGTTCCTAAGGTTTCGGATCTCGTAGTTAGCGATCCCGTAATGGCCGGAACCCTTGCGGTGATGCATGTCAGCGAGAAGGCGAAGTTCGACATGAACAGGGTGAAGGGTAGGAGGATATGATCGAAAGTTTGATCTATCTTCCGACCAACATTCTCCCGTGTCCGATCCGAAAGCGTTTGTGGAAGTCACAAAGCCCAAGCAGACTTTGTTGCTGATGGTAACCTGTGTGGTTTCATATCTCGTCGCATCGGGTAAAACGTTGGACTTGGATCGCTTTGCAATCACATGCTTGGCTACTTCTCTTGCCATAGCCGGAACGACCGCCTTGAATATGTGTATAGACTGCGACATAGACGCGTTAATGGGCAGAACTAAGGACAGACCTCTTCCGTCTGGAAGACTCAGTCTCAAGATTTGCGCGGTGTACGGTTCGGCGCTTTTCTTGGCCGGATTTCTCTTGGGATTCTCAGTTAACATCTATCTACCGATCGTCCTATTCTTGGGTTTGTTCTTCGACATAGTAGTTTACTCCATACTGCTTAAGAGGAGAAGCCCGTATTCGATAATCTTAGGTGGTTTCGCGGGAGCTATGCCCGCCTTGGCCGGATGGGTTGCAGTGAGGGGAGGGGACGTTTTGGGCGGGCTGATACTCGCGACCATAGTTCTGCTTTGGATTCCTGCCCATATATGGTATATATCGATGCACTACGAGGAGGACTACAGAAGGGCAAAAATACCGATGTTCCCGCTTGTGGTGGGAATGGAAAAGGCATCTTGGGCGATAGTCTTCAGCACTATTCTTATGATGTTCCTCATTCCGACCGTCTACGTGATAGCGGATTTGGATCCAGTCTATCTGGCTGTATCCCTGATAGTGACAGGATACTTCCTGTGCCGTGCAATAAGGTTCGCCAGATCTCCGAGTAAAGAAAACGCAAAGGTAATGTATAAACTCGCGAGCCTAACTCTCGGGACTGTATACATCCTATTTCTCTTTGGATCTTTTTTCGGCTAACAGTCTGTCTATTTCCTCCATTGGCAGATCCCACGGATCTATACCCAACTCTCTCGCTTTCTGAACGTATGGACACTTCTTCATGCAGAACTCATAGGCCTTCATCTCCATTCTGAGTCTGTTTTCTCTCTCCCTATACTTGAGCTCGATCAGCTTTTCTCTAGAAGACATGAAGTGGTCGAACGCCTTGCATATCAGAATGTCCACCGCCTCGTTTATCTTAATGAATTCCTCCTTACTCATTTTAGGGAATAAATCGAGAAGAATTTTTTTTAGGTAAAATACGGATGCCATACTCCCTCCGGCGGAGAGCTTAGGATCGCTTGCCAGATATCTCGCCAGATTATCCAAGTGTTCCTCAACTCCCTTCAAACTTCCGCCGTCGTAGAATTCGATCAGCTTGTCTAAAATTCCGGATAGACATTCTTCAAAGAAGTCGGTAATTTCGAAAGGTGGCTTTATTGGATACCTGTCCAAAAAATGGTTTAGCCAAGCCTTCAGAATATCCTTTCTCTTCGCCTTCAGGTCTACCATGGATGGGTCCCTACCACTACCTCCTTACCCGTAACCTTTTTAACGTTTTCGACGACCTTGTCCAAGTCGAGCGGGCAACCGCCCAAGTTTATCGCCGCCTTCATGCAGTTCCCTATGAACACCACATCGTATTCGTCGAATCCCTCTATCCATTTGTTAAAAAGCTTTAGCCTCGGAACCACGTATCCCGGACATCCGCCACAGCTAACTATTCCGACGATTTCTACGCTGTCGAACTTCTCGAAATTTCCCTTCCTCTCTCTTGCGGCAGTCAAACACCTTTCACACCCTATGCAGAACCTATCTCTAATGTTGTTACAGCACAGAATTATGGCCTTCACCATAGTCGAAAATTTGAAATAATTTTTCAAATATTTTTCGAACACTTAGTCCGCCCCAAAAATGCTTTATATTTTGACTGACTAGTCGGTATATGAGAAAGGAAGAGTTGCTCGAGCATGCTTTAAGAGTGTATCTAAGAAATCCGAAGGCCACAGTAAGTGAAGTCGCCGAAGAAGCAGGAATTTCTAAAAGCACAGTATTTTATCACTTCAAGAACAAGAAAGAGCTCGAAAAAGAACTTTTAATTTACGCCATACGCAGGTTCACACCTTGGGGTGAAGAAAGGCTCGAAGAGGCGATAAGGAAGAGATTCGAAGCTATGAAGCGCGTTCCCGGTCTGGCAAGGATGACCTACGCGTTAATAGACAACCTGAGCAAAAACGACCCGGGATTCATAAGAGAATTAACAAAAAAGTCTTTCAAAAGGGTTTCTGAGTTGCTTGAAAAGGAAGGATTCGAAAATTCGAAAGATGTGGCCATATTTCTTCACGCACTGCTCGACGGAATTGCCATGTATTCTATGTATATAGATGTGGACTACGACAAGTTCGAGAAATTCGTTTTGAAAGCTTTGAGGGGGTTGAAGGAGGATGAGATGGATTGCAACAATAGTCCTTCTGATTCTCGCAATTAATTGCGTCAATGCAGTTAGTGTTTCCGTTAAAACCGTTCCCGAAAACCCCACAGTCGGCGAATTCGTCGTTAGGGTAGATATTAGCTCCCAAAATCCCATACATAACGCTAACCTCTACATCTCAGGATTGATTAACGAAGCTATGAGCATAGGAGACTTTACGGGAGAAACGTCCTTAGACTTCAAGGCAACCGTAGAGAGGGCGGGAATATACGATGTGAACGTGAGGCTAAACTACGTTGAAGTTGTTAACGGAACTCCCGAAAGCGGATACGTAACGTGTCGTAAGGAGATCGTAGTGACGGAAAAACCGAAATTCGAGATTTTAAACGTTTTCGGAAAGATAGAACCGGGAGAAAGTGGGAGTATCACCCTCATATTGGTGAACGAAGGGGGGAACGCGAAAAACATCATCGTGAATTTTAAGGGAATGACGTGCAAGGATGCGAAGAAGTTCTTCGAATCATGGAGGAAGGGAGAGAAAAAGAACTTGACATTCACAGTTTTCGCCGAAAGTGACGCATCCGTTGGAGAAAGACGAGTCAAGCTTGAAGTGGAGTGTTCGGACGAATTCGATAGGACGTACTCTTTCGAACTGCCGTTCAGCGTTTCCATAGTTGGAAGTCCGAAACTCATCGTGTCTAAGGCCAGCACAAACCCGGCCATAATACATCCCGACTCCAACTTCACTCTTAGCATAATAGTTGAGAACGTAGGCAAGGACGATGCGAAAAACGTCAGCGTATTGCTGGAACTTCCGAAAAGCGTCGAGGGTGAAAATTTGGCATTCTTAGGAGACATAAAAAGAGGAAAAGTCGTTTCGACCGAATTCGAGCTAAAAACGGGAAACGTAACCGGAAACCTGCGCATACCGGTAGATATTAAGTGTAGTGGTGGAATATTCAACTCGACGCTCGAGCTATACGTGTTTCCATACGATCCGATCCACTTGGATATAGCTGGGGTTTACACCATTCCGAGGAAGGTGAATGCGGGAGACGTTTTCACGTTAAATCTGGCGGTGGAGAACTGCGGGAAGGTAAAGGCGAGAGCTGTGAGAGTTCACCTGAAACTTCCCGAAGGTTTGGTGGGTAAGGATACATACTTTTTGGGAACCATAGAATCTGGAGACTCCGCCACATCGTCTTTCGACTTGAAAGCTTTGAAGGAGGGGAAGTACGAGGTAACCGCGATAATAACCTACCTCGATCCGATGTTTAAAGAGCACGAGATCACCCAAAACTTTACGGTATACGTCTTTCCCTCGGAAAATTACGTTCCCCTAATAGCGGTGGTGCTGTTGGCTTTGGTTGGAATAGCAGTATGGTTGAGAAGGAGGTAGCGATGCTTCGATTCGAAGGGGTCTGGAAGGTATACAGGATGGGAAGGGTGGATGTGGTCGCTCTTAGAGATGTCAGTTTGGAGGTTGGGGAAGGGGAGTTTGTGGTCGTTCTCGGTCCTTCGGGAAGTGGAAAGACAACGATGCTCAACATAGCGGGTGGCATAGACCGACCGACGAGGGGAAGGGTCTTCTTCAAGGATCTGGAGATATCGTCGTTCGATGAAAAGGGATTGACGGATTTTCGTAGAAATCACGTAGGATTTGTATTTCAATTCTTCAACCTCGTTCCGACTTTGACTGCGAAGGAGAACGTTCAACTCGCCGCGGAGCTCGTGGATGATCCGATGGATGTGGACGAAGTTCTGGAGATGGTAGGACTGAAACACAGGGCCAACCACTTTCCGTTCGAAATGAGCGGAGGTGAACAGCAGAGAGTTGCCATCGCGAGAGCTCTGGTAAAAAGACCAGATATAATTTTAGGAGATGAACCAACGGGAAACTTGGACTTCGAAACGGGAAAAAAAGTTCTGAAAGTTATGAAGGAAATAAACGAGAAGATGGGAACGACCTTTTTGATTGTCACGCACAACACCGCTATATCGAGGATAGCGGATAAAATCATTCACTTCAGAGACGGGAGGGTGTTCGGAGTGGAGATAAACTCCAACCCTATAGATCCCGAGGAGTTGAGCTGGTAATGAGAACGCTCGTCCTCAAGAATTTTAGGGATTTGAGGGCGCAGAAGTGGCAGTTTCTGGCGGTAACGTTTTTGGTCTTCTTAGGAGTTTCGCTCTTTACCGGGCTGTATTCTTCCTATCTCAACATAAAGGCGACTTATGAGAAATTTTATTCCGAAACGAACTTCGAAGACTTCGGACTCTTCGTAAATCCCGCCCCGAAAAGACTCCTCGAAAAAATCAGAAGGATACACGGAGTGGAGGCGGTAGTCGGTAGGATAACCGCATACGGAACGGTAGAGGTCGGAGGTAAGGAAATTATGGTCAAGCTCGTTTCGATTCCGAGGGAGAACTCCAAAGTCAACTCGATTTACATAGTCGAGGGAGTGTATCCCAAAGGCAACGAAGCTTTGATTTTGAAGAAGTTTTCGGACAGATACGGTATCAGCATTGGAGAGAAGCTGAACTTAAGGGTTGGAAACAGAACTTACACTCTAAGAGTTTCCGGAACTGCGTGCAGTCCGGAATACGTCCTGATATGGGATATGTCGAAGAGATCAGGAGTCCTGTTCGTTCCCTACAATGTAATGGAGAAGATAACGGGGTTGAAGGGAAAGGTAACGGAGGTTCATGTCAAAGTTTATTCGGACGTTGACGAAGTAATGAGTAAAGTCGAGAACATATTCAAGCCTTACGGTATCAAAAAAGCGTATAAGAAGAAAGACCAGCCGGGATACAAGCTTCTGAGAATGGATCTGAAAGGGTTCGAACACACCGCTCTGATGTTCCCGAGCATGCTAATAATCATAGCCGCCTTGGCAACTTACGTAATGCTTTCGAGAGTGGTCATGGGTCAGATGAACGTGATAGCGGTTTTGAGAGCTATCGGGTATTCAAAGACGGACGTCATCCTTCACTATCTAACGTATCCCGTCCTAATAGGGGTGGTGGGAACTGTTGCGGGAATATTTGCTGGTTACTGGATATCATCCGCGATGACTTCGTCCTACGTGGATGTTCTTAACCTCCCATACTACGTTTCGAAGATCTATCCGAACGTTACATTAGTTTCGGTTTCGATAGGAATGCTTGCCCCCATTATCGCCGGATCCTTCACTGTCAAGTCCGTGGCGGAAGTCGAGCCAGCGGTCGCAATGAAGGGAATTGCCGTGGAGAGAACTATTGGAGTTAAATTCGAGAGGTTCTCAATAATGACGCGGATGGCTATAAAGAACGTTCTCAGAAATCCCAAGAGAACGGTCTACACGGTTTTGGGATTAGCGATGGGTGTGGTGCTTGTTGGGACGTCTCTTGCGTTAATAGACTCCGTAAACGAGATGATGCATGTCCAGTTCGACAAGATAAACGGATACGACTTCAAAGTCGAGTGCTCGAATGTTAAGGGTATAAGGGCGTTGAACGATGTCAAAGAGGCGTATCCAATAGTTGAAACATGGATAGTGTTCGAAAGGAACGGTATCACCGAGGAGTCGACGCTCATAGGGTTACCCGTTCAGGATCTATACAACATATACGATTTAAAGGGTAGAAGGCATTTTCCTCCACCTAAGGGGATAATTCTGCCCGAATACTTGGCAAAGAAGCTTGGAGTTTCGAAGGGGGAAGTCATAAAGGCTTTCACGAAGGTAGGAGTCGTTAGGTTCGAAGTTTACGACATCTTTCCCCAACCTCTCTTTCCAGCGTGCTACGCGAACATCGATCAACTCGAAAGGATGGGGTTCAAGCCGAACTACGTGATAGTTAAGGGAGGAAACGAGAACGAGCTTAAGAGATTCGGGAGGGTCACTTCGATAAAGGATGTTAGGAAGGACGTAGAAGAAATGATGAGTATGATGAACGAGTTCTTCGCGTTTTCCGTTCTCTTCGGTGTTACCCTCGCATCTGCGATGATATTCAACACGGTTACTATAAATATAATGGAGAGAAGACGGGAGATCGCAACGTTAAGAATGCTCGGATATACTGTTAGGGAGATAGGCGAGTCCATACTAATAGAAACGTTCATCTTGGGATTCTTCGGAATCTTGCTCGGATTTCCGATGGTATTGGGCGTTCTAAAGTTTTTCGAAACGACTTACGAGGGGGAGATATTCAAAATGCCCTTCGTAATCTATCCCCAGACGTATGCGTTAACGACCGCGATCATAATAGCAACGGTGCTTCTATCCCTCCTTCCGGGAATGAGATATATATCGAGGATGAAAATAGAGAAGGTCACGAAAGAGGTTACAGGATAAAGACTGCAGTCGCTACGACGGTGGTAAACTTGCCATCCTCAACCTTGGCCTTCCTCGTAACGTTGAACTTCTTGGCGGGATCTATACCGAATGCTGTTTTGAGCATGTATTCGGCCTTCTCCTCGGCATACCTTCCCACATCTTCCCTTTCATCGCAGTATCCGTAGTATTCCGTCAGGTAGCCGTTTAGATTTTCATCTTTGGGTATAGCAACACCTATGCTCGCGTATATAGTCCTTCCCGCCTCGTTGCTCGACATCTTGGCCATAACGCAGAATACTATCTGCCCCGGACTTAGTTGCTTCAGCCCCTCCTCTCTTTCAACGATCTCGCATCCCGGAGGGAAGATACTGCTAACATACACTAAGTTGAACTTCTCGATTCCAGCATCTCTGAGGGCTAACTCGAACGAAACGAGCTCGTCCTCGTGACTTCCGACTCCCGAAGTGAAGAAGACCTTCTTAGGTATCAGTTTCATCCACTCCGAACCCACCGAATCGTTATTTAAGGTTTACTCCCTTCTAAACCTCCTCAAACGCATTCTCAAAGATGTTGAGATGCTTGGAGGGTTTTATCAGAAATTCGAGCTTGCTTAAATCCTTTACGAGCTTGTACATTTCCTCACTCTTCCTCAGTCCAAGCTCCTTTGGTATTTTGGGTCTCACGAACCTTATTTCCGGAACTTCGCCGTATTTTTCGTTCTTAATCCACCCATCCTCGGTGTAGTAGTAGCATGCTCCCCTTAGTCTCTCGTAAGGCTCGTAGTCCGATTTGAAATCTCTGCACACCCAATTAGTCATTCTGAGTTCCTTGTTGGACGGGTTGATCGTAACGTGCCCGTAGTTCGGAGGTATTATCACCTTGTCGCCCTTCTTAGCTTCAACTGCCAACACATCCACGACTTTCCCCTTTTCGACCTTCTGGAGTAGGTATATCGCTTCGCCTTCCAAGATTTCGTATATCTCTGCGTAGCTCAGGTTTCCCTCCGCCATCGGATGGTAGTGTCCGAACGTCTTTATGAACTCCTTCCCTATCTTAGCCGGGGGGATCACGGTAAGGTCAAATCTCAGCCTGTGCTCCAAAATCCTTTCACGATCGGACTTGCTGTAGTAGAGATCTCTGAACATGTAATATGCCGGAAAATTCTCCTTTAGTTCTTCAGGAAACGCTAAAACGGGTTTCAAGTCTTCGGCCCACCTTACGTCCGCTCTGAACTTTCTTCCCGCTACCTCTATCTCCATGCAGGTAAGTGGGCAGAACTGCATTTAACCGTATCATTTTTATTTCGGACGGGATTCAATGATGCCTTACGCTGAGGAGGGTGTGGTTGATCGCGCTGGTTTTGGGTCTAATTCTGATCGGCTGTTCTCAGGAAAAGAAGACTCAAGAGATGAAACTCGTAAAGCCGGGTGTGCTTACGGTAGGAATGGACGCAACCTATCCACCGTTCGAGTTCATCAACGAGACGACCAAGAAGTTCGAGGGATTCGACGTGGATCTGATGAAGGCGATAGCGGAGAGGATGGGGTTGAAGGTGGAGTTCAAGAACGTCGCTTGGGAGGGGATAATACCCGGGCTGATAGCCCACAAATACGACTGCATATGCAGTGCGATGACAATAACGCCCAAGAGAGCGAAGCAGGTCAACTTCAGCATACCCTACTTCGTCGCGAGCCAAGTCATAGTGGTCAGGGCGAACGATAATAGGATTCACGGGGTTAAAGATCTGGAAGGAAAAGTCGTGGGAGTCCAGCTTGGAACGACCGGAGAGTTCTTTGCTGAAAAGTTGCTGAAGGAGGGAATCCACTTCAAGCTTAGGAGATACAAGACAACTCCCGATGCACTCATGGATCTGAAGGAGGGCAGGCTGGATGCCGTAATAATAGACAACGGAATAGCGATGTGGATGGCGAAGAAGTGTCCTGAAGACTACAAGGTGATAAACGAAAGGCTGACCCACGAGCTCTACGGAATAGCCGTCGCTAAGGACAACCCCGGCCTTTTGAAGGCGATAAACAAGGCTCTGAAGGAAGTTATGGAGGACGGAACATACGAGAAGATATACGAGAAGTGGTTCGGAACCAAGCCGAACATGACGTTGCTAATGAAGTAGCATGGCGATAGGCCAGTTCGATCCCCATCTATTTTTAAAGATACTACCTGACTTGGCCTACGGAGCTCTGGTTACTCTAAAGTTCTCCATACTCTCGACGCTCTTTGGCCTCGTAATAGGGACGGTCTTCGGAATATTCAGGATAGTCAAAAATCCCGTGCTCAACGCGATATCAATGGCATACGTCGAAGTCATAAGAGGAACGCCTTTGCTCGTCCAGATAATGATAGTTTACTACGGACTTCCTCAGGCCGGAATCACCCTCCCTCCCGACATATCCGGAGTCCTCGCCCTAAGCATAAACAGCGGGGCTTACATAGCGGAAATCATAAGGGCGGGAATTCAGAGCGTCCCGAAGGGGCAGATGGAGGCGGCGAGATCCTTGGGAATGACATACGTTCAGGCTATGAGATACGTCGTTCTCCCGCAGGCTTTCAGGAACATACTCCCAGCTTTGGGTAACGAGTTCATAGCTTTGATAAAGGACTCGTCGCTACTTTCAGTCATAGCGATAGCCGAACTTACGAGGGTGGGCATGCAGATATACGCGGTTACTTTCAACGCATGGACTCCCCTGTTAGGAGTCGCCCTCTTCTACCTCATGATGACGTTACCTTTAAGTAGGCTCGTGGATTACGCTCAGAGGAGGATAGGCGGCCATGAGTCTGCTTGAGATAATAGACCTACACAAGAAGTTCGGAAACCTCCACGTGCTCAAAGGGATAAACATGGAAGTGGATAGGGGAGAGGTAGTCGTAATAATCGGCCCTTCCGGCAGTGGTAAGTCCACTCTGCTGAGGTGCATAAACAGGCTGGAGGAGCCTACGAAGGGCAAGGTCATTCTGGACGGGGTGGAAATAACCGATCCCAAGGTGGACATAAACAAGATAAGGCAGAGGATAGGCATCGTGTTCCAGCAGTTCAACCTCTTTTCACATTTAACCGCTTTAGAGAACATAACGCTACCGCTTAGGGTAGTGAAGAAGATTCCGAAGGAGGAGGCGGAAAGGATTGCGATGAGGTTTTTGAAGAAGGTGGGGCTTGAGGACAAGGCTAGCCACTATCCCCACCAGCTTTCCGGTGGTCAGCAGCAGAGAGTGGCGATAGCGAGGGCTTTGGCCATGAATCCGGAAGTCATGCTGTTCGACGAAGTCACGTCCGCTCTCGATCCGGAACTTGTTAAGGAGGTTTTGGACGTCATGAGGCAACTCGCGAGGGACGGAATGACGATGATCGTCGTCACCCACGAGATGGGTTTCGCGAGGGAGGTGGGGGACAGGGTGATATTCATGGACAAGGGGAAGATAGTGGAGGAGGGGACGCCCGAGGAGATATTCACGAATCCGAAACACGAGAGGACGAGAAAATTCTTAAGCATGATCCTCTGATCACCTACCGAAGATCAGGTCGAGAAGGTCGGATATGTCATCCCTCCCATCCAGCACCTCCGCATCGTAAACTTCCGTGTATCCGCAGTTCGTGCACGAGACGAAGTAGTATTTGTTCCTCTGCCAGTCCATCCACCTGTCGAACAGCCCCGCACCGGTCATGGCGAGCTTCTTTACCCTTCCCCTCGTGCTCCCGCACTTCGGACACCTGAACTTTGCGAGAATTTTATCCTTCACACCCATCCCCTTACACCTCATAGTGCTTCAAATTCGTGGTGAAGTACCTCTTTCCAACGTGCATCGGAACCCCGCAACCCTCCTTCCAAGTCTCCTCGAAGTATCTCCCGTCAGCCCAAGCGTAAACTATCTTAGCAACTATCAGCGAGTGCTCTTTAAGCTTCAACTCGTCCCTCACCGCGCATTCCAAAAACGCGATAGCATCCTCTATGTGCGGGGTTTCGATTTTTACGCCCCTTTCGAGCTTAATGTTGAGTTCCGAAATCTTGTCCACGTCCCTCCCGCTCATGGTTCCAGCTTTCCAGATCACGTCGAGCCTGTTGATGGGCAAAACGTTGAGCGTGAACTCCTTCGACTTCGAAAGAAGCTCGTAGCTGTAATTCTCCCTATCTATCGCTATCGCCAAGACGTCGTATTCCACGGGAGTGTGCCAAGCTAATGTCATGATGTTCGTCCTTTCTTCGTGCTTCGTAACGAGCAGAAAAGCGACCTTCGGGTGGAGCAGTCTGTATGCGAACTTCATGTTGATAGGTTATGCCAACAAAAAAATACCCTTTCGGTTTACGTATGAACATGAGGGTAATAGCGTTCGTGGGTTTGCCGTTGAGCGGTAAGAGCACCGCCGCCAACGTAGCTAAGGAGATGGGGATTCCCGTGGTATGCATGGGAGATGTGGTTAGGGAGGAGGCTAAGAAGAGGGGAGTCCCGCAGACGGACGAGAACTTGGGGAGAATAGCCGAGGAGTTGAGGAAGAAGGAGGGGATGGACGCCATAGCCAAGAGGTGCATTCCTATAATAAGGGAGAAGGGAAAGGATACGGGAGTTGTGGTTGTGGACGGTATAAGGGGGATCGCCGAAGTGGAAAGGTTCAAGAAGGAGTTTGGGGAGGATTTCGTTCTGATAAACATCGAAGCTCCGCTCGAAATCAGGTTTCAGAGGGCTTTGAAGAGGAAGAGGAGCGATGATGTAAGGACGATCGAAGAGCTCAAGGCGAGGGACGAGAGGGAGCTTTCTTGGAACATGGGCGAGGCTATGAGAATGGCCAACATAACGATAGAGAACGTTGGGGGACTTGAGGAGTTCAAGGAGAAGGTTAGAGCGGTTTTGGAGCAACTCTGCAAAAGGGTCGAGATAGAGATAGAGACCGTCATCCATCCAACCGAGGACGTCGACAAGGTAATTCAGGCGGTAAGAAACATTTTTCCAGATGCTGACGTGGAGATTTCGGAGGGAAGGCTTAAGGCGAGGGCTTGGGATTTGAGGAAGTTCAGGGAGTTGCTCAGAATTCAGAGAATTCTGGATACCGCGAGATCCGAACTATTCAGAGGGAGAACGGACAACGAGATAACGATCCTGCTCAACAAACAGACCGCCTACGTTTCCAAGATAAACTTCGCTGAAGAGGATGCGATACTCTCTCCAATAAGGGTAACTTTCAAGGTTTACGGAATTCCTATTGGAAAGTTCATAGACTACCTCGCCCCTCCGACGAAGGCCGGAAAGCCGATAAGGGAGGTCGATTCCCTATGGGGCTAAGCTCCTGAATTCCGTTCCCTCTCCCTGCAACTTCCTGACGATCTCCCCCGCAATCCTTTCGTCTTCGGCCCTCGCTACAATCCTCACCTTCCTCAAATCGTTTTTGAACCCGCAGACGCACGTTCTATGCTTCACTCCGACTTTAGCGTAAAGGAAACGCCCGCATCTCCTACACCTGAACACCACGAACATACCCACACCCCCACACCAAAGCCAAGGTTAGAGCTATGAGGGATGATGCGAAGAATACGGAATCTATTGAGAGCAAAGCTATTTCGGATGCAAAAATCGGGCCGATGGTTTGCCCTATTCGAATCATGGACCCGTATGCGGAAGTGACCATAGCTCTGTTCTTCGTAGGAGCGATGGATACGACCAAATTCTGAAGAGCCGGAAGGACCGTTCCGTGCCCGAATCCGAAGACGAGCATCGCCAGAGCTACGAATAGAACGTTCGGAGAAAGGGGAACCATCGCCAACGATAGAGAATAGCTGAGGAAACCTATAGAAACCGTAGCCGTTTCTCCCAACCTTTCGACGAACCTGCCCAAGTTCGATGCTATTATCGCTACGAAAACGAAAGTCATAGCTATTATCATTCCCCTCTGTCCCGGTGTTAACCCGAACCTCTCTTCGAGCAGAAATGATAGATATATGGTTACGGATCCGTAAGTAATAACGAACACCGCGCATCCTGACAGAAATCCGAGCAAAACCTCCCTACTCCTAAGAAGTTTCAGGCTTTCCAAAAAATATCCCGCCAACGTGTCGTTCTTCGGGACGTCGGGGTAATCGATTTTCAGCGCCATAATTCCAACGGGAATTGCGATCGCAAACATTAAAAACGGCAGTCTCCAGTTCAGATCGGCCAAAATTCCTCCCAGAAAAGGAAATCCCGCTAATCCCAAGCTTAAAACGCCGGCGTTGTATCCCAAAACCTTCGCCCTCTCCACCCCCTCGTATATGTCCCCTATGAGCGTCGCCGCCAGAGAGGTAAGGGCCGATCCGCCTATTCCCTGCAGAAACCTAAGAAAGAGCATCGATCTGTAATCAACGAACGCGCAACAGCTTCCGGCGATTCCGAACAGAAATAGGCAGGGAACCACCACCTTCTTCCTCCCGAATCTATCGGCCAAAATTCCCACAACCGGAGCCAAGAAAATTCCCGGTAAGGTGAAAGCGGTCACGATCATCGCAACTTCGAAATCGGAAATCCCCAGACCTCTCTTTATCTCGGGAAAGGCCGGAGAGAGTATGGAAACTCCTATGATCCCCACGAGGGTTATTCCGAATATGACCGCCAGCCTCATCTCCCGACACTCTCGTTCAGCGCTTCGAGCAACCGACCGAGTTTTTCGAGCATCCTTCCGAACTCGCTCCAGTTTCCGGACTTAACGCTTTCCATAGCCCTTTCGTAAGTTTTTAGGCATTCCCTCACGATGTCCTTCAAGGATTTCGTTTTCACCACCCTCTTCTCCTTTCCGAATATCTCGCTAAGGGCCTCCTTCAGCGTAGGCTTCATGACGAGGTAATCGTTGTATGCGACTATAACGCCTCTAAGCTCGGGAATGTGGGCCTCCTCCGCCTTCAAATATACCGGCTCGACGTAAATTATCGATCCCTCTATCGGAATCACGAGGAGGTTGCCCCTTATTACTCTGGATCCCATCTGACCCCAGAGCGTGAAGAGCTTCGAAATTTCGGGATTCTGGTCTATCCTCGCCTCTATCTGCATCGGCCCGTATATTAGCTTACCCTTCGGGAACTCGTAAAGCAGAAGCTCTCCGTAATGCCTTCCGTCGCACCTCGCGCACATCCAAGCTATCATGTTTTCCCTTCCCTTCGGAGTGAACGGTAGCATTAAAACGAATTCCGGCCTTTCGTTTAAACTAAGAATTACGTAGTAGGGTTCCATCTTGATCCTGACCCCTTCGAAGAGTTCCTGAGGAATATCCCAAACGTCCTCTCTGTTATAGAAGGTCTCGACACTCTCCATATGATACACTGCATAAACCTCCGCCTGAATCTCGAAGAGGTTTATAGGATATCTAACGTGCTCCCTCTTAGCTTCGCTCATATTCTCCCTGAATATCGGAAATGCCTTTGCGAGAGTCTCGATTACCGGCTCCTTCTGAACGATGTAGAACTCGACAGTCCCGTTGTAAGCGTCCACGAAGACCTTTACGGGATTTCTGATGTAGTTTATGTTTCCGAACTTCGTCGAGTAAACTGCCGAATATGGGAAGTCGTTGAGAGTGGTGTATGCGTCTATTATCCAGAAGAGCCTTCCGTTTATCACCGCAATATAAGGATCGTCGTCGAACTTGAGGAAAGGAGCTATGGTCTTAACCCTATCCATTATGTTTCTGTGGATGAGTATTCTGCTTTCCGGAGTTACGTATCTGCTCAGAACTATGTTGAAGTCTCCGAACCTCATGGCGAATAGTAGTCTGTTTATTCCGCTGAGCCTAACTCCGGCCTTTCCTTCGTATTCGGTAAAGACGTTTTTCTCCCCCAGCGGGTAGTCGAACTCCTTCTGCTTCGTGTTGACTATCACGTAGTCGTTCGTGATCTCTCCGAAGTATATCCGGGGCTGTTTTATCTCTATCTCACCCTTAGGAGGAATGTCCTCGACTATGAACTCCGGCAGACCCTCCTTGGATATCGCGTTCACCGGAGAGGCTACCACGCCGTATCCGTGGGTGTATATGAGGTGGACGTTTACCCAAGTTTTCGCGACGTTCGGCAGTAATTCGGTCGAAAGTTCTCTTGCGGAGATCATGACTTGGACGTATCTTCCCCCTATGTGATACCTATCCACATCGACATCGTGAATGACGTAGTAAGGCCTGATCTGCTGAAGTTGCTTGTAAACATCCTTCAACGGCCTGTGATCCCAGAGCCTTATGTTTTCGATCGTCCCCTTCGCTCTCTCTATTTTTTCGAGCGTCAGATTCCAAGAGACGTTGTATCTTACCCTCTTAACGTCCGAAAGGCCGTATGCGAACCTCGTGTAGTTTAGGCTGTATCCTATGAACTTCCATTCCATTTTCAACTCGTTCGGTTCCACTTTCACCTTCTGGATCGTGAAAGGAACGAATCCCAAGCAGAAAACCGCTATTACGCCGAGAGCGACGAATATCGTAGCCAACCTCTCAAAGCTCGTTCTTCCAAAATGCAATACGATTCCGGCGAATATTAAGGAGATTACCGAAAGCAGAAGCATTAGGGGCATTAAAACGTTGACTTCCGTCCAGCCGGCTCCGGAAACGACTCCGTGCTGGGAGGTGAGGAGGTCGAACCTCGCGACGTAAAGATAGGCGGATATGAGGATGAAGACTGTTGCGGATAGAATTGCCACGTGAGTGTAGCCTGCCTGAGGGAATATCTCCTTGAATTCGTCGAAGCTTTTCACCCATCTGAAGAAGTAAGCGTAGTAAGATACCGCAAAGATCGCGCAGAATATCAGCGTTACCGATACCGCCGTTAGGAGTAGCTTTATGAAGGGTAGCTTGAAAACGTAAAATGAAACGTCCATACCGAATATCGGATCTTTCAATCCGAATTCAACGCTGTTTTCGAAATAAACCAAATCGATCCATCTTTCCGAAAAGGCATAGGCGATCGCGATGGATACGAACATGTCAAGGATATGGTAATACCTAACGGACTCGCCTAAGAACTCGTTTATTGTCCTCCTTATCATAAAAGCGTTGAGCGTCAGAATTGAAAGAGAAATCGAAAAGATCAAAGCGAACAGCTTCAGCCTATACATGAGCATGGACAAAAACAGATTTCCGTATCCGAGGGATTCGAACCAGAGGTATTCGGTGTATATGTAGGATGCGGAGTAGGTCAGAATAAGCATGATGGTGAAAAGAATTGCAATCCAACTCGATCTCCTCGAAATTCCGTCCATATTGTGATTTTAACGAAAATTATAAAATCGTTGTCGTTAGCTCAAAGGCTTTTTAACGAACTCCCTTAAGAATATCGTGGCGTAGCAACCCTTAGGCAAAAAGAATTCGAACACAATAGTATCTCCAGCTTCGAAGTTTAGATTCGTGTGTTCTATCAGAATGTCCGCCACCCTGAAGCTTCCTTTCGAAGAGAACTCATCGAACTCGTGCTTAAAATCTTCGAGGCTTATTCCGTCCGCCTCCAAGAACTCTCTGATCTTTTCCGAAGTCCAGTCATCGCCGAGCTTCGTTTCGTAACCCGGCAGAGGAATCGCGAGGGAGGCTCTCCTCTTCTCCACAAGAAACTTCACCCTCTTGAAGTTGTGATCTCCGACTTTAACGAAATCTTCCGCAAAGCGGTAGTAACCGTTCTCGAATTCCACGAAATCCACCCAGTCCCCCTTCTCCACATCCTTCAAATTCCCGAACTCCTCTATCCTCGCGGAAAGAACCCTGTTGAAAACGTAGGACTGATACGCATGAACGAACATCATCTTGAGATTTTTCGGAAGAGAGAGCAGTGCCTCTCTTTCGCTCTTACCCTCTCTAAGCTTTTGCAGTAGATTTCTCTCGTATCTAAGGTATTTCGGCAACTCCCTCAGCCCGAACTTAGCGTCCCTCGTTTCCCACAGAATTTCCCTGATCCTTCTCACCTCCTCGTTTTCTCCCTCGAAGGGCTTTGCGACGTAAGTCCAGAACGCTGTTTCGTAATCCCTCTTGAGTATGTGCAGACCGACTTCGTGAGTTATGAATCTGATGGAGCCGAACCTCTGCAAGCCGAAGAAGTTCGGCGTCCCCTTCTCTCTCAACTCCTCCTCGATCCTTCTAATTCTGTCCCCGTTTTTTGCGTTCCTGACGACAACTCTGAACTTGTTTCCTATCAGATCCCCCAACTGAATGTCCCTATTCGATTTACCCAGAACCTCTATTTCCGCATCCTTTATTCTCAAACTCTTCAACCTCTCGATCTTTTCATCGCTTAAACTGCTTATGGCGAAGTGTTGGACGGTTACAGCCTTCTTATCCTTAGTTCCCGCATAATGGATTCTCTTCTGGCTTATCCTCAAAGCGTTCGCCAAAGCCCTTACGAAGTTCATCGTGTCCCAGTTCACCTTTTTGACCCTTATTATCGTGAATCTCCCCTCCTCTCCAATCTTCAGCTTGGCTATTTCTTCCACATAGAAGTCTTCGAGGGATACCTTCACGTCCCCGTCTATTCCCTCCGTCTTCGTAACGTATGTTGTTATTCCCACTTTCTCCTCAACGTTCACCTTCCTACCTTTACGGCAAGCTTAAAAATGTTTTAGAGCTACTTCCGATGATGATCGGAAACACCTTTGGCCATCTCTTCAGAGTCACCACTTGGGGGGAGAGCCACGGAAAAGCGGTAGGATGCGTCGTGGACGGATGTCCGGCAGGATTGGAGTTGAGCGAGGAGGACATTCAGAAGGAGTTGGATAGGAGAAAACCCGGAGGGAGACTTTCTTCTCCGAGGAAGGAGAAGGACAGGGTGATAATACTTTCGGGCGTCTTCGAAGGCAAGACTTTGGGAACGCCGATATGCATGATGGTCGAAAACGTTGACGTCAATTCCAAGCCGTATGAGGAGATTAAGGATCTATTCAGACCGGGGCATGCGGACTTTACATACTGGGCCAAGTTCGGGGTAAGGGATTGGAGGGGGGGAGGAAGGGCCTCCGCGAGGGAGACTGTGGGAAGGGTAATGGCCGGAGCAATAGCCAAGAAGATATTGAGCGAATTCGGAGTTAGGGTGTTCGGCTACACCAAGGAAATCGCCGGGATAAGTTGCGATGTCTCTGGAATGAGTTCGGACGAGATAATTGAGAGGGCGGAAAGAAATCCCGTTAGGTGTCCGGATGAGGAGAAGGCGAAGCTAATGGAGGAGGCTATTCTCAAGGCTAAGACGGAGGGGGACAGCGTCGGAGGTGTGGCGGAGATCGTCGTCGAAAATCCACCTTCGGGCTTGGGAGAGCCGGTTTTCCTAAAGCTCGACGCATATCTTGCTTTCGCGCTCATGAGCGTTCCGGCCGTTAAGGGGGTGGAAATAGGGGCGGGATTTAAGGTGGCTAAGATGAGGGGGAGCGAGAACAACGATCCGATCGTTATAAAGGATGGAAAAATCAGATTCGCCTCGAACAACGCCGGAGGTATTTTGGGAGGAATTTCGAACGGGGAGGATATAGTAGTAAGGGTGGCGATAAAGCCGACGCCCTCGATTTCGAAACCTCAGAGGACGGTTAACTACAGAAGGATGGAGGAGGAGACGATCGTAGTTAGGGGAAGGCACGACCCCTGCATAGTTCCCCGTGCCATTCCGGTGCTCGAATCTATGGTAGCTCTGGTAATCGTCGATTGCATGATGATGCAGGGTCTCATTCCCCGTAGCATTCGATCCTGTTAGAATCGAGTATGGACATTATTTCGGAAAGATCGATTTCCCCAATGCCTATCGCCGAATCGGCCGCTCCGTATGATATTATCACGCTGTCGTCCAGCAACTGGGCTCCGCACGGGAATACTGTGAAGGGTCTGTCTCCGTATATCTCGTAGCATTCCTTCGGCTCCATTATGTAGTGGGGTGTAACGGCGGTTACCATTCCCTCATCGTTCATCAAGATGGCGAAGACCTTGTAGGCCTTCGTTTCAGAATCCACTCCGTGTAGGAGGAGTAAGTATTCTCCATCTACCTTTATGGGTGGTGTTCCCCATCCTATCTTGTCCTCGAACTTAGCGTGCTCCATCACGAGGGCTGTGTTTTCGACGATAACATCGCAGAACTCCTTCAGGTTCAGAACATCTTCGGGAACGTCGCTTATAGTCAGGTAAAACTTCTCATCTCTCATGTGAAGCCTGTGAAGTAGTTTGTATCCTCTTTTTGTCTTGATGAGAAACGCGTTCTTATCGCTTATCACGAAGTTCCTCAAACTTTCAGGCATTCTGAAAACGCACAGCTTTCTCCATCCATCTTTGTCGAGAACGGCCGTGACCGGAAGGGTTCTCTCCACCCTGATGGATGGATCGAAGTAGTAGACCGTTCTTCCGCAGTAGGTTATTAGCCATTTTCCATCTATCTCGTAGGCCCTCGGATCTTCGACACCCCATAGGTCGAACCTGTTGTCCGGGTATAGGATTATCTCCGCCGTGTAGTGGCACGTAAAGAGGTTGTTGAAGATATCCTTTATCGGAACTCTGAACTCCGCGATCGCACTCGCGTATGTGAAGTATCCCATTACAATTCTTCCGTAGACTATTAGCTCGTCCTCTTCGACCATGATAGAAGCGTTGAATATCGTGACGGGATTGTCCATCGGATACTTCTTTAGGTGGACTCTGTCGGCGGTTATGACACCCCTCCTCTTCACTATGTCGATCGTCCGATTTTCTCTGTTGGCTTTACACATGAGAGGAAACATATCCTTCACGATCTCGATCTAATTTAAAACGCTTACGAAAGTATTAAATTCTCCTTTGAGGGGATTTGCAGTATGGCGAGAACTAAAAAAGTCAAGATGGCGGGAAGATTCGGACCGAGATACGGGCTGAGAGTCAGGAGGATGATCGTCAAGATCGAGGAACTGCAGAGGCAGAAATACGTCTGCAGGAAGTGTGGAAAGAAGGCCGTCAAAAGGGTGGGAACTGGAATATGGGAGTGCAAGGCGTGCGGTTACAAGTTCGCCGGAGGCTGTTACGTTCCGGCAGTTGCAACGAAGATCTTGGAGCAGATAGGAAGGTAAGGGGGTGTCCGAATTGGGCACCTACATCTGCCTCGTTTGCGGGGCGGAAGTTGATGTCGATTTGGAGAGAAATCTCATTCAGTGCACGAAGTGCGGTAGCAGGATTTTGATGAAACCCCGTCCTCCGGCTTTGAAGAAGAGGGTTCCTGCAATCTGATTTTCGAAAAATCAATATACTCTATTTTGAATCTGCGATTATGGAAAAGATAAAGCTCGGAATGGTCGTTGCGGAGTTCAACAGGGATATAACATACATGATGGAGATTTTAGCGAAGGAGCACGCGGAATTCTTAGGAGCGGAGATCACAGAAGTAATCAGAGTGCCCGGAGCTTTCGACGTTCCGCTGGCGGTTAAGAAGATCCTCGAAAAAGGAGACGTCGATGCCGTAGTTACAATAGGGTGCGTCATAGAAGGAGAGACGGAGCACGACGAAGTCGTAGCTCAACATGCCGCGAGGAAGATAATGGATTTAAGTTTGGAGTTCAACAAGCCCGTTACCCTCGGAATATCCGGGCCGGGAATGGGAAGGCTTGCCGCTCAGGAGAGGGTGGACTACGCAAAAAGGGCTGTAGAGGCCGCGGTTAAGATGGTCAGGAGGTTGAGGGAATACGAGTCTAAGAAGAAAAAATAATTTTACAATATATTTCAATATTATATTTAATTAAAGGATAAGGTTTTTATTCATATACGGATCCATCCGAATTTAACATGCCCAAAAGACTCGAAAACATCAAGCCGTCCGCAACGCTTAGGATTTCAGCGATCGCCAAGGAGCTCGCGAAGCAAGGTAAGCCTGTAATCAACATGAGCGCCGGAGAGCCGGACTTCGTTACGCCCAAGCACATAGTGGATGAGGCTATAAAGGCACTGAACGAGGGAAAGGTCTTCTACACACCCACGAGAGGAATTCCGGAATTGCTGGAAGCTATAGCGGAAAAGGCTCGAAAGGAGAACGGGATTCCGGCCGAGGAGAAGAACGTCATAGTAACGCCCGGTGCCAAGTTCGCGATTTTCGAGGCGATAATGGCGACGGTGGATAGGGGGGACGAGGTAATTCTGCTCGATCCCGCTTGGGTGAGCTACGAACCTTGCATTTTAATGGCGGAAGGCAAGCCGGTTAGAGTTCCTCATGCTGAAGGTTTCGAGGACGCTCCTCTGGAAGAGTTCGTTACGTCAAAAACGAAGATGATAATTCTCAATTCCCCGAACAATCCGCTGGGTGTAGTTTATCCTAAGGAATTCTTGAAGAAAGTGAGGGACATCGCGATCGACCACGATTTAATAGTCCTTTCTGACGAGATTTACGAGAAGATAGTTTTCGAAGGGGAACACGTAAGCATAGCTTCCCTCGACGGAATGTTCGAAAGGACGATAACCGTTAACGGATTTTCGAAGGCGTATTCGATGACGGGCTGGCGTTTGGGTTACGCAATCGCGAGTGAGGATGTAATAAAGGAAATGAACAAGATTCAGTCTCACTCTGTAAGCCATCCTACTTCCTTCGTCCAATACGCCGGAGTTGTAGCTTTGAAGGGTGACCAGAGCTTCGTGAAGGAAATGGTGGAGGAGTTCAGGAGGAGGAGGGATTTGCTCGTCAAGGGTCTGAAGGAGTTGGGCATCGAGTTCGCCCCTCCGAAGGGTGCTTTTTACTTGTTCATGAACGTCGGAACGGACGGAACTAAATTCAGCGAGGAATTTCTGAAAAGGGAGTTCGTCGCCGTAACTCCCGGAGAAGCTTTCAGTTCGACGTATAGGGAATGGGTGAGGGTTAGCTACGCAACATCTTTGAAGAACATAGAGGAATTTCTGAAGAGGCTTAGAAGGTTCATGGAATCTGCGTTCGAAAGTTGTCGAGTGTAGCGTCTATCGATCACCAGATGGGGCAGAATTTAAATACAGAAAAAATAATGCTCAAAACGTTCGAGGGGTGGAGGAATGGGCGATGTGTTGGTTATAGGTGAGCCGGGAACGGGAAAAACTAGATTTATATTCAGGTTTCTGCAGGAGTTCGATAAGGTCGTTTGGATTACGACTATAAGGAGTGCCGAAGTTATAAGAAGAACGGTAGAATCGAATTTTGACTTAGATTTGTGGATAGTGGATACGCACACTTGGGTTAGAAGACCGACGCATACGGAAAAGGACGTCATAGTAAGCAATCCCATAAACTTAAATGAAGTTAGTCTGGCCATAGGTAGGGTTCTCGATCTCGTAGGTGGAAAATATCTCCTCGCCTTCGATTCCATATCTGGATTGTTGCTCTATCACGCCACCCAAAGGGTAGTTCACTTTTTGAGAAATCTGCTCGTTAGAGTTGAAAGCGATAAAGCGGCAGGGATATTCACGCTCGTTAAAAACGCGCATGATTTGCATACGGAAACATCCGTCAGTTTGATGTTTTCGAACATAATCGAGCTCGAAAGAAAGTTCGAAGGGAAAGTTACGAGATACGTAAAGCTCGTGAAGACTTTCGGTTACGTAGAGCCGGAGTTTGCCGAATTTACCATAGATTCGGATGGTATCCATCTTCCGAAACCCATTGAAATGTTCGTTAGAGAACAGCTAAAGAAGACATTTTAATATCTTGGGTTTCCATTCTCTTCGATGGCAAAGCTTAGAGTTGCGGATTACATGACCAAGAACGTGATAACTCTATCCCCAGAAGATACTGTCGAGGACGCAATAAACCTCATAGAAAAGACGGGACACGACGGTTTTCCTGTTGTAGACGAAAATAGGAGATTAATAGGATACGTTTCCTCCATAGACCTCCTGAGAAAGGATCCCAATACGAAGATAAAGGACGTCATGAGCAAGGAACTTTACGTTGCGAGGGAGTTTATGGATCTCAAGGATGCCGCGAGGGTTATGTTCAGAACCGGACACTCGAAGCTACCGGTCGTTGATGAGGAGGGAAGGCTCGTAGGTATAATAACGAACGCGGACGTAATAAGGAGTCAGATAGAGAGGGCGAGTCCCAAGAAAGTTGAAAAGCTCAAGAGAACCTTGGAGAAAATACACGGCGTAAGGATAACTGTGGGAAGAGATAAGGTGGAAATAGACAGGTTGATCCCAACTCAAACGAAGGTCTACGCAGACGAGCTGAAGGGGAGAATTCACGAGTTGAGGAAGGGTTTGGCGGAGCCGATAGTCGTAATAAGGAAGGATAACAGGCTGTATCTTGTCGACGGACACCACAGAGCGGTTGCGGCTTTGAGGATAGGTGTCAAGGAACTCGACGCCTACATACTCAACGTCCCGGAAAACGTTGAATTGGGTATAGAGAAGCTCGTCAGAAAGAAGGGGATAAAGTCGCTGAAAGATGTGGAGGTTATCGAAAACGTACACCATCCCCTCGTTGAGATAACGTTTAGGAGGACGGGATGAGCATGATACTGGACGAGCTTTACGATGTTCTGATGGACAGGAAGCTTAATCCCAAGGTGAGTTCATACACGTCAAAACTCCTATATCACGAGAAGGGGATAAACGCGATCCTCGAAAAAATAGGTGAGGAGTGCACGGAACTCATACTGGCGGTGAAGGACGGGAACAAGGATGAAATAATATACGAGGCGGCGGATCTCATATACCACATGATGGTCCTGTTCGTGAAGCTGGACATAAGGCTCGAAGAGATTTGGAGGGAGTTGGAGAGGAGGAGAAGATGAAGAGGTGCGTGATCTGGACGGTAAATTTGGACAGCAGAAAGACGAGGAGCGAGGGCAGAAAAATTTCCCTAAAATTCGCAGTTCCGAACGTAAGACTGGCGGAACTCGTCGAAGCTTGCAAGGCTCTCGGATTGGAGTTCGAAGTTGAGGAGAAGAAGTATCCGAAGTGCTGGTGGGAGGAAGGAGGGAGGGTGGTAGTTCCCAAGACGAAGTCGAAGATTCGGATCATGATCGATTTAGCGAGGAAGATTGCCGAGTTGAGGGAGAGCAAGAGGAAGAAATGAAGCTGATATTTTTCCTCTCGGGAGAGCATCAAGAACTCGCGAAGGAGGAAGTTTTGGGACTCCTCAGCAGTTACGGAAGAATAGAGAAGGTCGAGGAGGACGATCAAATTCTCGTTGCGGACTTCGAAGGTGTCAGACCCTTCGAACGCTTGGCGTTAACTCACGAGGTTTCGGAGTTCTTGGCGAGTTGCGATTTCGAGGAGCTCGAATCTGTTTTTAGAGAAATTTCGATTCCAAGCGGATTTTTATGCGTCAGGGTGAGAAAGATAGGTAAGAGATGGGAGAAAGTAAACTCGTTGGAGCTTGAGAGGTCTTTGGGAGCGATTCTTTGGAGGAGAGGGGCAAAGATAAGCGTTTCTAAGCCGGATCACGTTATTAGGGTTTATTTGGCGGAGAAAGCATACGTCGGGATTGTAATTCACAGGACGAATACTAAACAGTTTTTGGAAAGGAGACCGAATAGAAGGCCATTCTTCATGCCGAGCGTCATAGTTCCGAGATTCGCGAAGGCTCTCGTAAACGTTACCGGAGTTAGGGGGATCATGCTCGATCCGATGTGCGGAACGGGAACCTTTCTGATAGAAGCGGGGCTTATGGGCGTGAAGTTCGCGGGGATAGACGCTTTCAGAAAGGTAGTCTTGGGATGTGCGAAAAACCTCAGACACTTCGGACTGCCAGTGAACGTCGTATGGGGGGATGCGAGAAGAATACCTTTTAAAGATGAGAGTTTCGATGCAGTTGTTACGGATTTCCCTTATCTGAGAGCTACGAGGAGTTACGGTGAAGATCTATACGAGAGAGCTACGGAAGAAATCTGCAGAGTTCTCAAGAGGGGATGCAGGGCGGTTTTAGTCATAAACTTCGACGCGGACGAAATTTTCGGTCGATTCTTCGAAATAGAGGGGAAGTTCTACCAGAGGGTTCACAAGAGCCTCGTTAGAAGGTTTTTCGTTTGCAGAAAGAGGTAGGATTATGCTCGAAGTTCTACCACTGATCGCATGCATTCTCATAGCCTTCAGCATAGGATCAAACGACACATCCAACGCTTTCGGAATATGTATAGGGGCAGGAATAATAACCTTCAGGAGGGCGGTATACCTCTTGGGAGTCTTCGTCTTCATAGGGGGTATCCTTCAGGGAAAGAACGTAATGAAGACCGTCGGCAGGGAGCTCGTTTCGATAAACGTCCTCATACTATCCATAGCTCTTCTGGTTTCGGCATTCATGATAGTATTCGCCAATTGGAAGAGGCTGCCGGTTTCGAGCCATCAGGCGATAATAGGTAGCCTCGTTGGAGCGGGAATGGCTCTGGGAGCTTCCGTCAGATACGACACCCTCCTTAAAATAATAGAGTCTTGGATAATATCTCCGCTGGGATCCATGCTTCTGGCCATGGTAGTTTACAGCATCTGCGAAATTCTGTTCAGGCGTATGCCTCTGTTCAAGGTCGAAAGGATCCTTCGAACCCTTCTGCTTTTGAACGGAATGATAATAGCATACAACACGGGAGCGAACGAACTTGCAACCGCTTTAGGACCGATCGTTTACTACGGCATTCTCACACCCATAGAGGCAGTTGCAGTAGGAACGCTCATGCTATGGCTCGGAGCGATGTGTTTGAGTAGCAGAGTGATAGAAACGGTCGGAAAGGGTATAACGAGCTTGGATGCGTTTTCCGGATTTTCGGCCCAATTCAGCGCCGGAATGAACGTTCTTATATTCACGACGCTTGGAATGCCTGTATCTACGACCTACTGCATAATAGGAGGAATAATGGGCGTTGGGATTCTTAAGGGAGTTGAAACAGTTAGATTCGACCTTCTCAAGAGGATAATGCTCAGCTGGATCCTAACACCTCTGTTAAGCTTTGCGACGTGCTATCTCATCAGCCTATTGTCGATATCGTGATGTAGAGATCGTAAAGTCTGTCGGCAAGAGTCAACAGCAAATCGCAATCCTTCAACTTCGAAATCCACTCCTTCGGTATCGAATTCACACCCAACTCGCATCCCTTCATCCCGCAAACCATGGCTGCAATAGAATCGGCATCTCCTCCGGCATTAACTGCTTTTAAAGCACACTCCTTAAAGCTGGAGGAGGAGAAGTAGCAGTAAAATGCGAAAGGAACGGACTCGTAGACAGATACGGAATTTCCAAGCCTTTCTATGGCATAATCCAAGTTCCTATCGGAAATCTCATATGCCGTATCTATTTTATCCGCAATTAGCTCGTCGTATTTCTTCACCCTTCCGACGACTTCCTCAAGCATCTCCTCCTCATTAAAACCGTTGAGGATGCACGCTACTGCGACAGCCACCGCTACTGCTCCGCCTATAGCCGGGCCTTTATGGGTTACTATGGAGGAGAAGAGAGCGTATTTTTCCACCAAGTCCAAGCTGAAGGAGTAAACCAGTCCGATCGGCAGAACCCTAACAGCCGAACCGCACGTTTCGGATTCTACTCCCGCCTTACTCCAGTGAACATCGAAAGCCAGATTCTTTAGGGCCGTTCTCGTGGTTGGGCCGATTCTGTGACTTTTAATGAGCTTGAGCCTTTCGGCGAAATCTTCGGGACTGAAATAGACCGTCTTCAATATCGATTCGGATAAGGCAATCATCTGCTCAGTGTCGTCCGTCCATTCCCCAGAATCGAGGTCTCTGTAAGGAGATGGCATAAAATCTTCAACGACCCCGTATCTTCTCCCTATCTCGTCTCTACTCATCCCTTCAACTGGCATTCCCAGAGCGTCACCTATGGCGAATCCCAAGATCGCACCTCTGAACTTACCGATCATCGTAACCACTTGCGTCAAATTTTATATAATGTTATGTCATGGCTTAGCTATGGATATTATCGTCGAGAGGAGTGAAGTAAATGGAAGGGCAACACCTCCCCCCTCTAAGAGCTACACCCATCGCGCCTTTCTGGCCTCTTCCCTTTCAAGATCATCCGTCGTTCATAACCCTCTAATTTCGGACGATACATTAGCCACACTGAGGTGTTGCATGCTAATCGGAGCGAGGGCGGTTAAAAGGAAAGGACTCGTCTTCAGAGGTTGTGACGAGATAGAGGGTGGAAAATACTTCTACTGTTCCAATTCTGGGACTACTCTAAGGCTGTTTTTGGGAATTCTATCGCTTTCCAAGGAGAGATCCGTCTTGGACGGGGACGATTCCTTGAGGAAGAGACCCAACTACGAGCTCGCAATGGCTCTAAAGGAGTTGGGTGCCGTAGTTAGGGGTTCCGGAAAAATGGAGGCTCCGGTTTGGATTAGAGGAATCGTTAAGGGAGGAGAGGTAAATTTGAAGGCCAAGAGCTCCCAATTCGTCTCTTCACTACTCTTCACCCTCCCCCTCGCCAAGGGTGATTCCGTTCTGAACGTTTTAGATGTAAAATCCAAGCCATACATAGATATAACGCTCCACGTTCTTGAAGAGAGCGGAATCGAGATAGAAAGGGAAAACGACACTTTCTACATCGATGGAGAACAGGAATTCAATTTGAGAAAGTTCTACGTTCCATCGGACTTTTCTTCCGCGAGCTATCTAATAGCGGCAGGGATTCTGGCCGGAAAG
Source organism: Archaeoglobaceae archaeon (assembly GCA_026986375.1). GTDB lineage: Archaea > Halobacteriota > Archaeoglobi > Archaeoglobales > Archaeoglobaceae > WAKM01. Next base: position 10,415 of record JALSOQ010000026.1, on the reverse strand, counting down.
GTGATAGTGGAGAGGGCTTTCGACTCCAAGCAAGGTGACAAGAAAATAGTCGAAATAGTTAGGGAGATGGGAGGCAGGATAAGGTGGGATGTGGAGAGAGGAGTAATAGTAGCGGAGAAGTCCGAACTTGAAGGTATAGAAGTCGATGCTGGAGATATTCCGGATTTAGTCCCAACGATCGCAGTTTTGGCGAGCGTTGCGAGGGGTAGGACTGTAATCAGGAACGCCGAGCATTTGAGGTTTAAGGAAATAGACAGGATTGAGGGTATATATAGAAACCTGAAAGGATTGGGGGTTAGAGTCGAGAAAAGGAAGGACGGACTCGAAATTGTCGGAGGGGAGATCGATGGTGGAGTCGTCGATTCCTTCGGGGATCACAGGATGGCTTTGGCATTTTCCCTTTTAGGTTTGATTTCCAAGAAAGGAGTTCTTGTCAGAAATGCGGAGGTCGTTTCGGTCTCCTTTCCCGGTTACTTCGAAGTGCTCAAAAGGATTGGAGCGAAGTTAATGCCTGCCTAACTCCAAGTAGACATACAAAGCCGAGCAGATTATTACTATCGCGAGGGCGTAGCTCTTGAACGCCTTTATTAGATGCTTGTAGAAGAGATACTCCTCACCAAAAGGACCTATCGACCTCAACTCCTGAGCGTTTAGAATGAAGTATTTGCCGATTCCGGGAATAACAACGGGTTTCCCGCCGATCATCACCGCCTGAGCTATTATGTCCTTCTTCGTTATCACCCAAGGATCTGGTCCGGAGGCGTCTCCACCAGTATATATCAGATCTCCCTCTATCTTTAAAATTCTGTGCGTGATTGGAAGGTATGTGTCAGGTCTCTTGAACATTATTATGTCTCCTACGTGCGGATTTATGTAGATGGATTGGACGAGTATTATATCCCCTCTCTTCATAGTGGGAAACATGCTGTCCGAAACTACGATCGCCCAGAAAAGCTTGTGCGTGTAAGCCAGCGTGAGGAGTAAAACGACGAAACCCAAAACGGCGAAAGTTCTAAGGACAGGTTTATCCTTTCTCTTAAAGCTCTCAACCCTCGTCTGAACGATCCTCCTTCTTTCATTTCTCTCGACGGCTATCCTCAATCTCTCCAAAAACGATATTCTGTAACCTTTAACTCTGAAATATGCGTATATAATTAGGGGGATCGCGAGCAGACTTATCAACTCTATCATCATATATCTCTATCCGTAAATTCTTAAAAGGGTTGTCGTGCCGGAAACGAGGAACCAAATTCCGAATACGATTAGTATAGTAACGGATACTGCCGTTAACGTCATTTGGGCTTTCCTGCCCCAAATTCCCGACGCTCTGTTTGAAGACAGGGATACGAACGTTAGCCAAGAGAAGTCGCACATCTCGTGAAGGAATATGAAGACCAAGAGGCCGAGTAAACCGTATTCGAGGGACTTCATTATGAGCGTAAAACCTACGGTCAGCCACCATATTATGAAGTAGGGGTTGAAGAAGCTCATAACGATACCCGTCACATATCCCTTAGCTGGCCTGACCTCCGCCTCCCCACTCCTAAGCTCCAGATAAGCCAGATATAGCAAAACTATACCACCCATGATTCCTACAACAGCCTTAACGAAATCCGTTGCTATGAAAGTTCCGAAGAGGTATAGAGAAAGTATTATCGGAATTTCGACCGTAGCGTGGCCCAGAGAAATCAAAGCTCCCACGAATTCGTTTTTCCTGCCTTCCGCAATCGTAGCGGCAAATAATGGTCCGGGAGCGATTACACCGCTGAGGGATATGAGAATCACGGTCAGAGCGAAACTAAGATCCATAGTCGAAATTCGGCATAACTTTAAAAATTTTGTCACCGACGTAGCATCGATGTGGAGGAGATGGAGGCATATAACTAAGCTCGATCCGGACAGACCGAATCCTCCAGAACTCGTAAAAGCTGTCGTTGAAAGCGGGACTGATGCCGTAATGATTTCTGGAACGCAGAACGTGACGCTCGAAAAGGCCAAGGCGTTGCTCGAGGAGGTCAAGCAATACGGAATTCCAACCGTGGTGGAGCCATCTGACCCTACGAACGTCATATACGACGGAGATTATCTGTTCGTTCCTACCGTATTGAATTCTGCGGATGGAGAGTGGATAACAGGGAAACATGCGAAGTGGGTAGAGATGAACTTCGAAAAGCTCGAAGAATTCTACGGTATAATTGACAGGACTGTTTTCGAAGGTTACATCGTTCTGAACCCGAATTCCGCTGTCGGAATCGTTACGAAGGCTAAAACAGACCTAACTCCGAAGCAGGCCGCGAGCTATGCGGTGGTGGGGGAAAGGATATACAAGTTGCCCGCAATATACATCGAATACAGCGGAACTTTCGGAGATCCAGAAGTCGTCAAGGCGGTGAAGGAGGTGTTGGATAAGGCCGTGCTCATATACGGCGGAGGAATAGACAGCAGGGAAAAGGCCATGGAGATGCTGAAATACGCGGACATGATAGTGGTTGGAAACGTCATATACGAGCAGGGGATAGAAAGGTTTCTGGAGACAATTCCATGATCAAGGCTTTCTGGGACCTTTTGAGGCTCGAACACGGATTGATGTACGGTTTGGGTGTTGTCGTTGGTATAGTGGTGTCCGCAGGTGTGAACTTCGATCCGAAGAACTTAGTTTTAGGAATGCTTACCGCGGTGTTCTGCCAAGCTTCAGCATTCGCCCTCAACGACTACTTCGACTACGAAGTAGATCTTGCTAACAGAAGAAAGGACAGACCTCTCGTCCGAGGGGATTTGAGCAGAAGAACAGCTTTGATTACAGGCCTTGTATTGGCTCCTTTAGGATTCGTTTCCGCGTTCATGATATCAACCAACGCTTTCCTTTTAGCGCTGGTCATAACCTTGCTGGGCTACATCTACGACCTGAAGTTAAAGGAGTTCGGAATAATCGGAAACGTATACATAGCGTTCTCCATGGCTACACCCTTCATATTCGGAAGTATCGTCGCTAAGAATTCCATAACTCCCCAAATAGCTGTTCTTTCTACGATAGCGTTTTTGGCTGGAGTGGCGAGGGAGGTAATGAAGGGGATAGAGGACGTCGAAGGGGACGCCTTGAGAAACGTCAGAACGGTAGCGAGAGTTAAAGGAGTAGACTTCGCCTCAAAGCTTTCCTCACTTCTGTTCCTGCTGGCCGTTATTCTGAGCTTCATACCCTTCCTCGCGCTGGAAGGTTACGAGTTCGATTTTAAATATCTAATACCCGTGCTGATAACGGATTTCATGCTCGTTAGGATTTCCCTAGAGCTTTTGCATGGAAACAGAGACGTTCGGAGGTTTAGGAAGGAAACTCTCGTGGCCCTGCTTTTCGGATTGATAGGATTCCTTTTGGGAGCATTTTAGAGAAACGTTAAATAGGTAGTCACGAATATCGCTTTATGATTCTTAGGGAGGAGGACTTCAGGAGGGATGCTGTCAAGTTCGCCGCCTATCTGATGGCGATATCCGCGAGAACCGCTCCGAAATCTAAAGGAGAGGACGACGTCGAGATAACCTACGTGGATGGGGAGGATAAGGATAGGATTGCGGAAAAGATGATAGAACTCGCAAAGGAGAGGGGAAAGGGGTGGAAAAGGGACGGAGAAAGCGTGAAGAAGGCTGAAGGGATATTAATAATAGGCGTAAGAGGAAGCAAACCCTTAGGATTGAACTGCGGTGCGTGCGGGTTCAACTGCGACGAATTCAAGAAAATGGAAAGGAAGGAAAAAGACTATATCGGCCCAAACTGCGTGTTCAAGATTCTCGACTTGGGAATAGCCTTGGGTTCCGCCGTCAAGCTCGCGAGCGTTATAAACGTCGACAACAGAATAATTTACAGGATAGGCGTCGTCGCTAAAATGCTGGGAATATCCAAAGCGGACGTAGTTTTGGGAATCCCTCTGGCCTGCACGGGCAAGAATCCGTTCTTCGACAGAAAAGAATAAAAAATTAACCCAAAAACCTTGTCCTTATTTCAAACTTCCTTTCCAAAAGCTTGAACTTGATCTCCTTCCCGAAGAGCTTGATCTTCGGCATTATTTCGACGTCCACGATCGTTTTCTCTCCGTTCCTTATGTGACTTACCCACCACTCCTTGAGCTTGTAGTTCTCTATTTTCGTTATCAACGTAAGCTTTGCGTCTGAGTTTGGAGATATTACCGTGTTGACATCCTCACTTCCTCTCCCTACTATTATCCCGTTCATTCTTATAATGTAATCGAAGCTGATCACTGGAATCGGGAACGGATTCGGATTGAAAACGTCGGCGACGGTTATTATTTCCGTCTCCTTTTCGTTCACTTTGCCCCAGTGGGACTCGACAGATCTAACGTCCAACTCAACGCCGTCTATTGATATCTTTTCGGGTCTGCTTTCTATGGAAAGTATGTTCGTCCTAATGGTGTTCGTGAACTCAATGGGATATTTGAACTGAAACAGTTTTAGGTCGAATATCAGATCTCCCTTTATGTCCACCTTCGTTGTTTCCCCATTCTTTATGTGACTGACCCACCACTCGGGAATCTTATCGTTGTCCAAGTAGACAGCGATGACGATGTTGGATTCCGAATTTGCAGGTATTTCTGCCTTTATCGCATGTCCTTTTCCCATCTCAATCCCGTTCATATATATGTTCAACACGACATCCTTCAGAGGGATCGGGAAGGGGTTTGGATTGAAAACGTCGACGTTTACGAGTATTTCGGTAGTCGATTCGTTAACTTCACCCCACTTGTAAGTTATCTTCTTTATTTCAGGCTTTCCGACGCATCCTAGTAGAAGAAGGGCTATCATCAATAAGATGAGCCTTCTCATAGAGGAAGTTGGTCGGCTGATATTTAAGCTAAACGCAAACTATTTTAAAGGGACTTCCAAAGAGGTTTCATGCTCGAAAAACTCATGGGGATCACCCGAAAACACCACGAATTCTACAAGAACTCGATTCCGCTAATAGCAAGCGAGAACGTGACGAGTTATTTCGTGAGAAGGTTCTACCTTAGCGACTTCGGACACAGATATGCGGAGGGCTGGATTGGGAAGAGGTTCTATCAGGGTTGCCAGTTCGTGGACGAGCTCGAAGCTTTGGCGATAGATCTAACTAAAAAGTTGTTCAACGCTGAGCACGTCAACGTTCAGCCGATATCTGGAACGGTAGCTAACATGGCGGCGTTTTTCGCCTTAACGAATCCGGGTGATACTATAATGTCACTGTCCGTTCCTCACGGCGGGCACATATCCCACGATAAATTTTCGGCCGCGGGATTGAGAGGGCTTAAGGTGGAGCACTACGAGTTCGACTTCGAGTCGTTCAACATAGATGTCGACGCGACGAGGAGGAAGGTCGAGAAGTTGGAGGATAAGCCGAAGGTTTTCGTTCTTGGAGCGAGCCTCTTTCTGTTCCCGCATCCGGTGAGGGAAATAGCGGAGATTGCCAACGAAGTTGATGCAAAGGTCGTTTACGATGCAAGTCACGTTTTGGGCCTTATAGCTGGAAAGGAATTTCAGGATCCTATTAGGGAGGGGGCGGATGTAGTTACCGCTTCGACTCACAAGACCTTCCCCGGCCCTCAGAGGGCGGTCGTGATGTGCAGGAGGGAGTTGGCTAAGAAGATAGATAGAGGAATTTTCCCCGGAGTCGTTAGCAACCACCACATCCACAGCTTGGCGGGTTACGTAGCTACATGCATAGAGATGCTCGAGTTCGGCAGGGATTACGCGAGGCAGATAGTTAGAAATGCCAAGGCCTTAGCCAACGCATTGCACGATTTGGGATACGACGTCGTGTGTCCCGAACTGGGATTCACGGAATCCCATCAGATAGCGGTGGATGTTTCCAAGCTTGGTGGCGGAGACAAAATCGCGAAGAAGCTTGAGAGGGTAGGAATAATTCTAAACAAGAACCTCCTGCCTTGGGACGATGTGAAAAATGCGGACAATCCATCTGGAATAAGGATAGGAGTGCAGGAGGTGACGAGGATAGGAATGAAGGAGGATGAGATGGAGAGGATAGCGGAATTCATAGATATGGCAATAAAGGAGAAAAAGAGCGAGAAAGAGATAAGGAAGGAGATAGGGGAGTTCAAGTCCGAGTTCAACACCGTTAAGTTCACTTTCGAGGAGTGCCCTGCATACGATTTCCCGGAGATTTGCTGAACTATTTTATATATCCTTCCTTAACCATCAACTCCGCGTTTAGAACGCTCGCTCCCGCCGCCCCTCTAACCGTATTGTGTCCTAAGACGATGTATCTAATCACACTGCCCTCGACTTTCTTGAGCCTTCCAACCACCACGCTCATCCCGTTTCCCGCATCCCTATCTAAGCGGGGCTGAGGCCTGTCGGGCTCATTCCTGACGATTATGACCTTCTTCGGAGAGGTCGGAAGGTCTAAAGGCTTGAGAGATTCGAAAGCCTTCCTGACCTCCTCCAGCTCCACGTTTCTATCGAATTCAACCCACACCGCCTCAAGATGCCCGTCTATAACCGGAACCCTGTGGCAAGATGCGGAGATCTTCAAGTTTGCCGGAACTATCTTCTCCCCGTCGAACTTCCCCAAGAGCTTTAGAGGTTCAGTCTCGACCTTCTCCTCCTCCCCCTTTATGAAAGGTATGACGTTGTCCATTATGGCTAAAGAGGGAACTCCCGGATATCCCGCACCACTCAAAGCCTGCATCGTAGCAACCGTCACCCTCCTAAGTCCTAAATCCATGAGAGGTTTTAGGGTTATTACGAGCATTATCGTCGTGCAGTTCGGATTCGTAACTATGAACCCGTCCCAACCCCTCTTACGCTTCTGAACATCGATAAGCTTTAGATGATCCGGATTCACCTCCGGAATAACCAAGGGCACATCTTCTTCCATTCTGAATGCTGAAGCGTTGCTCGCGACCACGAATCCCTCCTTGGCGAATTCAGGCTCGACCTTCTTAGCCACATCCGAAGGAAGGGCGGAAAAGACTATATCCGCATCGCAGTGCTTCGGATCCATGGGGGCCATCTCTATGTCCCTGACATTTTCGGGGACGTCCGATGAGACTATCCACTCCACCTCATCGCCGTATCTCTTCCCTACCCTCCTTTCGGAGGCCATCAAAGTCGTTATTTCGAACCAAGGGTGATCCGCGAGAAGTTGAACGAACTTCTGGCCGACCATGCCGGTTGCTCCCAAAATCGCAACCTTTAACCTCATGTGGCAAAGCAATACGAATCGTTAATAATACTTTGGGGTTTCTTATGGTCATGAAGGTAAAGATCGGAAGCTTCGACGAGAAGTCTTCGTCCGAAATAGTAAAGGCTTTGAAATCGGCTGGAGTGGGCGTGGAAGTTAGGAGGTATGTAGAACTCATGTTCTTTCCGATGTTCTTCGTTGAAGGAAGGTTCAGCGAGCTCAGGAACAAATACGAGGAAACCGAACTGATAGATGAGATAAGGAAGTGGAAGGGTTACCTCGATCTCGCCAAAGAAGTCGAGACTTTGGAGGAGTTCGAGAAGCTCGTAGAGGAAAAGACGGGGGAGAAATGGGTTTTGGGTATTCTATACGATATGCTTGAACTGAACGGAATGGTAGATGGTAACGAAGTTAAGGATCCTCCGGAGGATCCGATCATAAGGTTTCCTTACGAGACCGACGAGGATAAGGCCAAGAAGTTGGATTTAAAGGAGAGACTCGTCGTAATAGCGGACGTCTTTTACGACGTCTTTGCGGATTTGGAGGGGGCAATATTCAACGAAAAGATCGCGAAGTTGTGCGAGAAGCACGACGAGATTCTGGGATTGCTCATGATTGCTGAAGTAGCCAAGAGGTTGCTCGAAAAGCTCGCCGAAGGTAAGACGGATATTGAGGAGCTTTTGAGCGGGGGTAAATTCGAGTTCGGAGAGAAGGTTGAACTCAGGGCTACAAGAGAAGCTTTGGAGGCTGTGCTCGAATGCCTCGAGGAGGTAGATGTGGTCAAGATTAAGAGGGGGAAGGTTTCGCTGAAGGGATGATACACCTTTGTCTCTGGCTTGGCTTATTGATAATAATATCTCTAACGGCTTTACCATTAGCCGAAGGACTCCGAATTCCCTACTCTTCCAAGCCGTTGGGTTTGATTCTACTCGCTTATATCGTCTGGATTTTGGCGAACTTCATGCCGTTCAAAATTGCAAGCGTGTTAGGTTTAATTTTGCAATTTGTCATCTGCACGCCGTTTTTGAAGAAGTGCAATTTCAGAAAAATCCTCAGGTTCGAGATAACTTTCGCAATCCTCTTCTCCCTTTACGTTTTATACACCGCATTCAACCCTGACATATTCGGCGGAGAGAAGATGATGGATGTAGGGGTTCTGAGCGGGATTTTGCGAAGTAAGGGAATGCCACCGTTGGATGTAAATCTGGCGTTCTTCAGGTTCGACTGCTACTACTACATGGGATATCTCATCGTTGCGACTCTAACTGTTTTAACCGGAACACCAATAGGAGTTGCATACAACTTGGGGCTCGCAACCTTCTTCGCATTGGCAGTGTCTTTGGCTGTGGAATTCTCTCTAAGAAACGGAACGAAGACCCTGCCATTCCTACTGCTCGCGGGGAATCTCGCTCCCTTAGTCGTTCTCCTTGGATGCGGATTACAGAGTTTGGGTTTAATCCATATGGATCTCAATCCCGGGAAGGCTTTCGACTTCTGGACTGTCACGAGGATAATTCCGGGAACCATCAACGAATTTCCGTTCGCGACTCTGACCTTTAGGGACCTGCATCCCCACCTAATGGACATACCCTTTCAGATTCTGTTTCTCATAATGCTGTTCGAATACGTAAGGCTGGGGGATGGTAAGATAGTAGCTTTTCTCTCCTTCCTTTTGGGGTTCATGTTTACCGTGAACTCTTGGGAACTTCCAACATATGCCGCCCTTCTGACCGTTACGATTTTATCTCTAAGACGTTTCAAAGATCTGAAGTTTTTGCCTATAGCACTGTTGTTCCTTCCTTACGCGATCAAGCTTCACCCCGAGGCCGTGAAAGGTATAGGTGTAGTGGAATTCCGAACCGCCCTTCCGAACTTTCTGGTAGCTCAGCCCCTATTTTTGATACCGCTCATCTACATAGCTCTCAAAGATTGGAGGAAGTTTCTTGCATTGTGCGTCCCGACAATTCCCGTAGCTCTTCTGTTGAACTTCCAGCTACTTCCTCTCCTTTTCCCGGTGACGGTGATAGCTCTCTTAAAGTTACGCGAGGGAGATTTCAAGTGGATTACGCTTTTCATAGCGACCCTCACCTTACTACTCGTCGAGATATTCTACGTGAACGATCCCTATACGGGAAAATTCGAAAGGCTGAACACTGTATTCAAAACATACGTTCAGGTTTGGATAATGCTGTCTTTCGTAGCCTCCTTCATTTTGAAGGACGTAAGGAACAAAAAAGCCGTCCTGATACTACTGGCGATACTCTGGATATATCCCGCTGGATTCTTAACGACGTTACACTTCAAGGGAACGATAGACGGGATGGCATACACGAAATCCTACGGAGAATACGATGCCCTCAGATTTCTTCAACAATGTCCGAATGGTGTTATTGTAGAATATCCGGGGAAGAGTCCGTTCGAATCTTACACATACGCCGGAAGGGTTTCAGCATTCACTGGTCTGCAGAGCGTCATCGTAAGGGGCGGGCATGAGTTATTTTGGCGTTACTTCAACAAATCGACGATACCCTTGCTCTACGAAAGGTGGAAAGACGTTAACAGAATTTACGAGGCGAAAGACCTTAAGGACATCATGGGTTTAATCGAAAAATATCACGTGAGATACATTTACGTCGGATACCTCGAAAAGAAGCACTATCCTCCCGAATCCCTACAAAAGTTCGAGAAACTGAAGAAAATATACGACGACGGCAGAGTTGAAATATATGAGGTAACGTTTTTAACAGAGAAGTCCAAAGCCCTACGCCGATGATGAATGATGGGCGATCTGATTCGTGAAGAGAGGGAGAGTCCTGAGGATACTTTAATTCGATTTTAAAATTTTAGTCTGGCTTTACTCAAGAAGAGGAGAGCCAACAACTATCTGATTTTAACCTTCGGACAGTGTCTATTGTGGGTTTTAGCGATAATAGTCTTTATTTAGTCTGATTTTAACATTGTTGCAACGAATACGCGGTTTTCAAGTATTCTGACTTTCAATCCTATATTAGTCTGATTTTAACACTTTCACAACCCATCGAGATTGACATTCCCACTTACAACTTTCAATCCTATATTAGTCTGATTTTAACTTTCGGTTCCGGTTTCGGGTTCGGGTTGTGTAGGAGTCTTTCAATCCTATATTAGTCTGATTTTAACTGTGTATGTTTTGTGGGTTTTTAGCCATATAAATGTTTCTGAATTACTCTTTTGTTTAAATACTGTCTGG
>JALSOQ010000025.1 GCA_026986375.1 Archaeoglobaceae archaeon | reverse complement strand
CAGGGTTAAGATAGAGAGGAAAGCGGAGTTTGTCGATTCAGAGAGGTGCGTTAGTTGCGGGAGGTGTGCCGAGGTTTGTCCCATAGAAGTTCCGAACGAATTCGATTTGGGTTACGGAAAAAGAAAGGCAATATACAAGGCGTTTCCTCTCGCTATTCCAGACACATACACAATAGACGAAAATGCATGCAATAAGTGCGGAAAGTGCTTGGAAGTATGCCCGACAAACGCCATAAACCTCAACGCTAAACCCAAAGTAATCGAGGACTCCTTCGGAGCAGTCGTAATAGCTACAGGATTCGAGGAGAGGAAAGAGAGGGAAGGTTCGTCCATAATTACTCTGATGGAACTCGAAAGATTGATTGCGAAAAATTTCAACGGGAACCCTCCTTCGAGGTTGGTATTCGTTCTCTGCAAGAAGGACGACGCCAAATACTGTTCAAGGCTCTGCTGTCCGATAACGGTTAAGCTGGCGATGAGGCTGGCGATGATGTATCCGGAAATGGAAATAACAGTCATATACAAGAGTTTAAGGACATACGGAAGGGCTTTCGAAGATTTCAGAAGGACTGCGGAGATGAGAGGAGTAGAGTTCGTTCAGGCGGAATTGAAGGGAATCGAGAGTTCGAACGGTTTTGTTAAAGTGGTAACCGACAAGGGCGAGTTCGAGGCGGATCTTGTAGTGATCCCCGAGCCTATGAAGTCTTCCGGAATCGATCTGATGAGGCTTTTCGGAGTTCAGCTCGACGAAAGGGAGTTCCCGATAGAATTCCAGCCGAGAAATCTCAATCCGTCCGAAACTTATGTCGAGAGGGTTTTTGTGATAGGAACTGCGAAGGGATTCAAAGACGTTCAGGAGAGCGTGGAATCGGGAAGAGCTGTTGCTGCGAGGATATACGAGCTCTTGAACGGAAGAGTTCAGAAATTCGTTTCCGTCGTTGATGGGGAAAAGTGCATCAGATGTGGATTATGCTACGCAGTGTGCCCCCATAACGCTATATCGATGGAAGGCGTTGCGAAGATCGATCCAGCTTTCTGCAAGGGGTGCGGGTTATGTCATGGTGTATGCCCGAGCGACGCGATAAGACTCGTCAACTTGGAGGAAGAGCAGTTGATCGAAATGGCGAGGGTGGCTTTCAAACACGCCAAAGGGCCGAGAATTTTGGCGTTTCTATGTTACTGGTGCTCCTACGCTGCGGGAGATCTGATGGGAGTAAAGGGATTGAAGCTACCGGCGAGCTTCAGGAGTATAAGGGTAAGGTGTTCCGCATCTCTCAGTCCAGAAGTGATTCTGAAGATTCTGCTTGAGGATCTGGCAGATGCCGTGCTGGTCGCAGGATGTCCGCCGAAGAACTGCCATCACATCTGGGGTAATTACATGGAGGAAAGGAGGATAAAAGCGCTGAAAGAATTTTTGAAAGAGTTGGGGTTGAAGGACAGAGTCAGGTGGGAGCACATAGGCGTTGCAATGTGGGGCAAACTTGCAAAGGTTCTGAAGAGCATGCACGAAGAATTAGCCCAAGCGAAGTGAATGCCTATTTTTATTTTTTATACTTTTTAAGCAAAATCTTTAAAAATATCACAATTAGTGTTACTAATCATATAGAAGGTGATACCATGGGTGTGATGAAGATCAGAACATTTAGGGAGATTGACGTTCCAAATGCGAGGTCGGGAGGTGGAACATACAGACCCGGAGAGTTGAGGGGTATAGTAAGGATAAATCCAAATCACTGCGTCGGCTGTGATACCTGCAGAAAGATCTGTCGAACAAATGCGATTGAAGGGGAGATAGGTGTTACGCACAGAATAAACGTTGATAGATGTATAATCTGTGGACAGTGCCTGATAAACTGTCCGTTTGGGGCAATAGAGCAGATGAGTTTCGTGGATGAGGTAATGCAAAAGCTCAAGGACAAAGACTCCCTCGTAGTTGCGATAGTTGCTCCGGCGGTGAGGGTAGCGATAGCGGAGGAGTTTGGAAACCTCCCGGCACGCTTACGGTAGGAAGACTACACCACGCTCTGAAGAAGGTAGGATTCGTCGTGTTTGAAAACCCGTTCTCCGCCGACCAGACGATAATGGAAGAGGGAACCGAGTTGGTAGGAAGGATAGCCTACTGGCTTTTCGGTTTGAGAGAACTGGAAGTGGAAGTTTGGGGTAAGAAGATTAAGCTCGATCTCGAACATTTCAAGCGTAAACCGTTACCGCAGTTCACGAGCTGTTGTCCGGCTTGGGTGAGATACGTGGAACTGTTCTACCCCAAGGCAATACCACTACTTTCAAGCTGCAAATCTCCTCAACAGATGGCCGGAGCAACTGCAAAAACCTACGGAGCCTTGAAGATTTGGAAGCACGATCCGAGAAAGGTCTACACCGTAGGAATAATGCCTTGCACCGCCAAGATATTCGAAGCATCCCGCCCAGAGTTTTGCCACGCTTGGAAGTGGCTAAGAGAGAAAGGCTACATACCCAAAGATACACCAAAGTTCCCCGACATTGATGCGGTTCTTACGACGAGAGATTTGGCCGAGCTGTTCAGAAGGCTTGGCATAAACCCACTCGAATTCCATGAAGTGGAAGAACCAAAGAATTTCGAGTGGTACAGTGGTGGAGGAACGATATTCGGAACGAGCGGAGGGGTTATGGAGGCAGCGGTGAGGTTCGCATACTCCGTGCTTTCCGGAAAGGAGCCTCCTGCCGAAAGCTCGGCTTGGGATTTCAGGCAGGTTAGAGGATATACGCATCCCTTAGTCAAAGCGACCATTCTCATTCCGCTAAAGCCGGAATTCAGAAAGGAATTCGGAGAGGACACACTGGAGTTAAGGGTTTGCGTTGTGAACGGGCTTGGAACGGACGGTAGCCACATCAAGCCGGTGATAGATGATGCGATCGCGGGGAGAAGCAGATTCCACTTCATAGAGGTCATGGCGTGCCCTGGAGGATGTCTGAACGGTGGTGGACAGCCTGTAAATCCGATGGGTACTTCTTGGATAGATCCTCTCCTGCCTTTGCCGTTGAAGGTTCCTCCGTGAGGTGGTGGGGATGAGTAGGGTTTACGTCGAAAAGCCAGCCTCAGCGTTGATATCGAGGAGAACTTTCCTCAAGCTGATAGGAATAATAATAGCGGTTACCGCCTTGGGAGTGTATAAGTTCACGGACATAATCATTCAGAGGAACAAATACATCAAAATGAGACAGAAAGGGCAGTACGAAGATGACAGGAGGGTTAGGCAAGTTTACGGATTGGCCGTGGCGTATGAGAATCCGATGATAAAGAGGTTCTACGACGAATTCGCAAAACACCCTCTTAACGAGGTGAGTGAGAGCCTGCTACACACGGGTTACGTGCCGAGGATAAAGGCGTTTTGAGGAGGTGTGAGCCATGGATGTAGTTTTGAGGCATCCGGCTTCGAGCAGAATCGTGCATATAATCCACATGATCTGCTGGACCGCTTTGGGAATAACGGGATTTGCAGTCCACTTCAACCTCGTCGATGAAGCTACTAAGGCGGAATTCATGAAGTGGCATATATACTTCGCCATACCGTTGACGCTCGCTACGATAGGTTATGTGGTGATAACTCCAGACAGAGCCTTCCTGTTCCTTAAGGAAATTCTAAACTGGGATAGGGATACGATAGCGTGGTGGAAGAACTTCGGAGGATATCCTTACAAGTTCTTGGGAAAAACGCCTCTATACAAATACATACAGCGGTTCTGGTTCGCCAAGCCGGGATGTCCTCCGCAGTCAAAGTATAACGCCGGGCAAAAGCTATTCGGTCTCTGCGTAGTAGTTAGCTTGGCGGTATTGGGTGTGACTGGATAGAGTCTGTATTTGTTCCCGCAGGCTTTGGGGAAGTTCTGGGTGAAGCTGTTCTTCGATCTGCACGTATGGGTTTCGCTGATAGTAACGCTGTTCATGGTTACCTGCCACGTTCCGCTTGTAATCTACAACTGGCCGGACTTCGTCGCGATGTTTAGGCCCGGAGCCGGTGTAGTTCCTCTGGAATGGGCCAAGGAACACAATCCGAAGTAGGTCGAAAAGGAAATCGTTGCAATAAATGAAAAAAGGATCTGAGCGTTCTTCGATATTACCACATATGCATATCGTTTTTATTATAGATATCCTTATATACTTTTTAGTCCAAATGAACTTCGATGAGCGGGTATATGGGTAAAATTTTGAAGGTAAATCTGAGCGACGAGACGATCAAGACGATTCCGACTGACATGGAAATTGCCAAGAAATACTTAGGAGGAAAGGGTTACGCGGTAAAACTCCTCTACGACTACTTGAAGGAATACGAAAAGAAGGGGATCGCTCCGAGGGACATAGATCCTTTCGGCGAGGAGAACGTCTTAATATTCGCAACGGGCCCGGCTACGGGTGTAACGGGATTCCCCTGTTCCGGCAGATACCACGTCATGGCTTTGAGATCTCCGCTAACGGGTTCGATTGCGAGCGCGAACTCCGGTGGAAGATGGGGGCCGTTTTTAAAGTTCGCAGGGTTCGATGCGATAGTGATCGAAGGTAAGTCCGAGGAGCCGGTCTATCTTGAAGTCATCGACGGTTCTGCTGAGCTTAGATGCGCTAAAGACCTTTGGGGTAAGAACGTATTCGAAACGGAGAGAATTTTGAAGGATAGGGTGGAAGTAAGGAGTAGCGTCGCTTGCATAGGGCCGGCTGGAGAAAATCTCGTTCTTTTCGCGTGCATAATGAACGACGAGCACAGAGCGGCCGGAAGGACTGGAGTAGGAGCTATAATGGGTTCCAAGAAGTTGAAAGCTATCGTTGTAGGCGGAAACGAAAGGCCACAACCGGCCAAGCCGGACGAGTTTGAGGAGGTTTCGAAGGAAGCTTTGGACAAGCTGAAGAGCAATCCGGTAACCGGAGAGGGGCTGAGAAAATACGGGACTGCGATTTTGGTCAACATAATCAACAATGCCGGAATCTTGCCTTACAAGAACTGGCAGACTGGAGTGAACGAGAAAGCTGACGAGATCAGCGGTGAAACTCTGGCCGAGAAGTATCTGATAAAGAACAAAGCTTGCTGGGGTTGTCAGATAGGATGCGGAAGGGTTACGGCAGTAAAGGAAGGTTGCTTCCAGATAACGTATTCGGAAGGGCCGGAATACGAATCGATATGGGCTTTGGGGAACGATACGGGCGTAATGGATCTTGGAGCAATAATCAAGGCAAACCACCTATGCGATGAACTTGGATTGGACACGATTTCGATGGGATCAACCATCGCATGTGCGATGGAACTTAGGGAGAAGGGGTTAATTCCGGACGATGTTTTGGAGGGCTTAGATCTAAGATTTGGCAACGCGGCGGCGATGGTCGAGGCGGTGTGGAGAACGGCCTACAAGGCCGGATTCGGCAGATACCTCGCCTTAGGCTCGAAGAGGTTGGCAGAAATCTTCGGCGCTCCAGAACTTTCGATGAGCGTGAAGGGATTGGAGCTTCCGGCTTACGATCCGAGAGGAGCGAAGGGTATAGGTCTGAACTATGCAACTGCGAACAGGGGAGGATGTCACGTTACCGGATATACAATATCGCCCGAGATCTTGGGACTGCCGGAGAAGATCGATCCATTAACGACAGAAGGAAAAGCGATGTGGGTCAAGGCGTTCCAAGACTTCACGTGCGTCGTGAATTCCACGGTGAACTGTCTGTTCACGACCTTCGCCTTAGGTGCCGAGGACTACGCCAAACTTCTGTCAGCTGTAACGGGCTGGGATCTAACGACGGATGAAATAATGCGAATTGGAGAGAGAATTTACAACTTGGAGAGGGTCATAATGAACAAGTTCGGATTTACGGGCAGGGACGACACGTTGCCGAAGAGATTGTTGCAAGAGTCTATGCCGGAAGGGGTTGCGAAAGGGCACGTCGTTGAACTGGACAAGATGAAAGAGGAATACTACAAGCTCAGAGGATGGAAGGACGGAGTTCCAACTCCAGAAAAGCTGAAGGAGCTCGAAATAGAGTTGTAATCTTTATTTTTTATATCTCTTCTTGACGGTCTCCACTAACAACGATTTAAAATAATTATATCGTTCGGTTAGTCTGTATGAGATTCGACGTATACTTCATAACCGATTCGAACTTCGGCTGGACTCACGAGGAACTGGCTGAGATGGTTTTGAGGGCCGGAATTAAGGTCGTCCAGTTTAGAGAGAAGAAAATGAGCACAAAACAAATGTTCGAAACTGCTAAGAGGCTCAGAAAGCTTACCGAGGACTACGGAGCTACTCTAATCATCAACGATCGCGTTGACTTGGCTTTGGCAGTCGATGCCGACGGAGTCCACATCGGGCAGGACGATCTACCGGCTGAAGTCGTTAGAGAAATTTTCGACGGCATAGTGGGTGTTTCCGCACATACGGTTGAAGAGGCTAAAAGGGTAGAAAAGTATGCGGATTATTTGGGAGTTGGGCCGGTCTTCGCAACTAAGACGAAGAAGGATGCGAAGGAGCCCATAGGTGTAGAGGGTCTGAGGAAAATAGTCGAAGCGGTAAAAGTTCCGGTCGTTGCCATAGGAGGCATAAACAGGAAGAATATCGAAAAGGTTCTTGAAGTTGGCGTATCTGGAGTTGCTGTGATCTCCGCAATAGCCAACGCCGAAAATCCAGAGAAGGAAGCAAGGATGCTTTTGGAGATCGTAAAAAGGTATTTGCGATGAACAGGATTTATATAGCAGAAAGTTATGGATATTACGCTTGGGGTGAGGAGTATGAACGTGATTTACGTCGGTAACAAGCCGGTCGCAAACTACGCGTTCGTGGCGTTGATGATGTTCAACGGAGGAGCAAACGAAGTTTCAATTAAAGCAAGAGGGAAGGCGATAAGCAAGGCTGTTTCGGTTGCGGAGATGGTTAAAAGATTGTTACCGGGACTGAAGGTTAAGGACATAAAAATAGGAACGGACGAGCTTGAATCCGAGGATGGTAGGAGGGTAAACGTCTCGACGATAGAGATCGTTCTGACCAAGTGATCAGACGAACGGAAGGATCGCAAAGACCTTCGCATCGTTAACCATGTTGTCTATCAGGCAGAACTCGTTCGGCTGGTGTGCGTTGCCAAGGAACGTTCCCCATACCGCCGTGGGAAATCCCGCCTTTCTGAAGAACGCCGCGCACGTATTTCCGCCTATCCCAACCACCTTCGCATCTACTCCCCTCGCAAGCTTTATAGCCCTCTTAAGCCTCAAAACTACCTCGCTGTTCTCATCCGTCGGAGGAGAGCTCTCCTTCTGAACTACTTCCACCTCTATGGGCTTGCCGTCCCTTTCCTCGAACCTCCTTCTGACCTCGTTGACTACATTCAAAACCTCATCGACGTCGTATTCCGGCAGTATTCTGCAGTCCATGTAGCTTACATCCAGTCCGGGAATGGTGTTGACGTTGTCCACGTTCTTCTCTCTCTTGGTCGGTTCGAACGTCGAGCGGGGCGGACTGAATAGAGAATTCTTCGCGTCGAACCTCGAATGCAGGACTCTGTCGAGTTCTAGCATGAATTCCATCGCCCTCCTGCATGCGTTCAGCTTCGGGGTGCTCGCGTGGGACTGAATTCCGTGAACCTTGAACTTCAGCCATAATATGCTCTTCTCCGCAATCTCTATCTCGTCACCCTTCTCGTTTCCGGCATCGGGAACAACTATCAGATCTCCTTCTTTGAAAACGTCCTGCCTCAGTAGATGCTGAATTCCGAATCTGCTTCCCGTCTCCTCGTCGGAAACGAACGCCAATCCGTAACTCAGCTTCGGAGTTCCGAACTCCATTATAGCTTTTCCGGCGAAGAGAGAGCTAACTATAGCCTGATTGTTGTCTTCAGCCCCCCTTCCGTATATCTTCCCGTCCTCAACCACCGCTTTGAAGGGAGGCGTTTTCCAGAGAGCGACATCGCCTTCGGGAACGACGTCCATGTGGGAGACTATCCAGATCGTTCTCTCGCTTTCACCCTCTATCTTAGCCACTATATTCGGTCTCACTCCTCCCTTCGCCCTCTCGTCCTTGGCATCGAACCTCTCAACCTCGAAACCGTCCAAGAGCTTCATCAGATACTCCGCCTTGTCCAATTCTCCCTCTCCCCCGGAATCGGGACTTATCGCCTTAATTTCGATCAGATCGCACATCGTCTTTACCATATCCTCCCTAAAGCTTTCGACTATCCTCAGCAACTCCTCCATTCAGTATCTCCTCCACTCTCTTTTCCAAATTCCGGACTTCCTCCAAAACCTCCCCGTCCCAAGACTTCTTAAGCTCTTCGAGCTCCGCGATTACGGGAGCGAGAACTCTGAAGACGTTTCCGTTTTCGTTGACGTTCCTGACGACTTCCTTCAGAATGGAAAGCCTTTTCCTCGCTACGAAATCCTTTCTGAGCTCGTTCCTCAAATCCCTGAGCATTTCCGCGATTTTCCTACCTTCTTCGGTAAACCTGACCACTCTAACCCTTCCCTCCACTTCGCTCTCTATGAGCGCGTTTTTCTCGAACTCGCTCAGAACCTTCGAAATGTAGCTGTAAGGAGAACCCACCTCCTTCGATATTACGAGGGGATAGATCTTCTTTCCGTTTTCTTCCGCTTCGAGTATCTTCAGCATGATTTCGACTGTTTTCTCATGCAGGAACATCTTTTCCAAGCCCATCCCTCTCCCCCCTTAGCCAGACGACCCTCTGCGGGAACGGGATCTCTATTCCTGCCTTTTCGAGCTCCACCTTTATCTTCCATAGCAGTTCCGTCTTCACGTTATACCAAACCGACGAAGGGCTCCAAACCCTCACGACTATATTAACGCTACTCTCTCCGAGTTCGTTTACGAAAACCTGAGGCTCGGGATTCTTTAAGGCGAACGGATGTTCGTCTATGACCCTCCTTATTATCTCTATGGCCTTCCCGGCATCGTCTTTATAGCTTATTCCGACGACGTATTCGAACCTCCTTACGGGATTCGCTACGACGTTCACTATGTTGGACGTGAACAGCTTTTCGTTCGGTATTCTGACGAACAGCCCGTCGTAAGTCCTTATTATCGTCGAAAGGATCTGTATGTCCTCAACAAATCCGGCCACATCTCCGACCAAAACCTGATCCCCAATTTTTATCGGCCTCTCCAGCATAAGAAACACTCCGGAAACCAGATTGGCCACGACGCTTCTGCTCGCGAATCCGACGACGAGTCCGGCAAATCCTCCTGCGGCTATCAATCCGGAGGGATTCACGCCCACGTAAGGGAGGCCGAGGAGGGCGAAAACGGATAATATACTGACGTTCAAAATTTTGAGGATTAGATTCAGCTCGTTCTTTGGAATCCTATCCGCGAGCATCCTTTTAACGTATATACCGACCAACTTCGCGACCAGAACTCCTAACGCCACTACGAGAGCGAATATCAGAGCTCCCTCGTAGTTCATTTCAACCCCCACTCCATCGTAAACGATCTTCCGATTAGCCTTCTTGTGGTCCACATCTCTACGGCCTTCTTCATGCCCCTCTCTATCGGCCTATCTACGAAGGACGTTTCCGCGGAAATCTTACTTATCACTTTCATCTCCGCCCAGCACGATGCGAACTCGGAGTAGTAAATCTTCATTCCGTAGCAGTCCAGAACGACCTTTCCAACTTCAACCCAGTCGCCGCCGTTCCTTATCACCAGCTTCATAACCCCGTGCCTGAGCGGATCTACTTCCGGAACTTCGTAATAGACTTCGCTCTTAAACCACCTGCACACCACACCATTCTTAGGTGTTCCGTATAGGGTGTATTTCGGCTTTTCGAAGGAGAAAACGTCCACCACCGCCAGCTTATCCCCGTGCTTCGCGAAGACGCCGATCTCTATGGGAAATTTCAGATAGATCGTTTCAACGGAGTTCGGCTTAATGAGTATGGGGTCAAAATCGACCTCCAAAAACCTCGTCACGTTCTTCGGAAGATTGACGGGCTCTACTGGATTTACGATTATCTCGCATTCGGGAAGGATCTTCCTTACACCTTCCCTTTCGTAAACTACCCTACCGTTTTCCCTCCTCAGATTTACCGGATAGAACACTTACCAAATCTACCCCCTTCAATAATAGCGTTACGGTCAAATAACCTCACGGGAATTCCACCTCGATGCAGATAATCGTCGAAAGGGATAAAGCATACACCTCATACAACAAAAGCTTGGAGAAGAAGGGATTCGGAGTTAAGAAGGGAGGAAGGCTAATACTACATCCCGTGGAAGTCGTTTATTTGGCGGTGAAGGGGGGAGCGGAAGTTAAGCTTGGAGGAAAAACGTTGAGCGTTCCGGAAGTGTTCGGATGGGCGGTTTCGGTGGATGAGGACTTCATACCCTACTACTACGCATACGAGGACTTGAGGAAGAGGGGGTATAAGGCCAAGCTGACGGACGATTTCCTGATTGCGAAAAATGTTTTCCTGCCGGTTTCAGAATCGAAAAAAGTTTCCGTAGCTGAAATTGCTAAGATAAAGGTCGAAAATTTGGTTCTGGCCGTTGTGGATGAGGAGAACGAGGTTACGTATTACAAAATAGAGGAGATCGATCCCAAGGGCGAGCAGTTCGAGAGGATGGAAGTCGTTAGAGGAGAGCTCGTGAAGGACAGGATTCTGAGCGAAGAAGTGGAGCTCTTCGAAAAATATTTCTACGGAAGTCTCAAGGACGGAATAGTCAGCCTTTCGCTGATGGAAGGTCTATATTTGATGAAGATGGGCGTTCTGGAAGTCTACCATTCCGGAAGGAGGATTTCGGAAAAGAAGCTTAGGGAAATTGCGAGATCGTTCGATCCGAACTTCGACAGGAGGTTCGAAGTTTATGAGGATCTGAAGATGAGGAACTTCGTAGTTAAGACTGGTTTCAAGTTCGGGAGCGACTTCAGGGTTTACGAGAGGGTTGAAAGCGTCGAAGACCTTCCGCATTCGAAATATTTGGTCACTATAGTGGACGACAGAAAACTGCCGATGTTCGAAATTGCGAGGGCGGTGAGGCTGGCACAAAACGTTAGGAAGAAGCAACTCTTCGTTTACAAGGACGGAGAGAACAGATACGTTCTGATCGAAAGGATAAAGGTTTAGTATTTTTATGTTCAAGGTAATGTCGATGAGATATCTGATACCGTTGCTCTTAGCCGTAATGATACTCGGCTGCGTCGGGCAGGAGAAGAAGGTAGATCCAAAGGAAATACTCAAAAAGGCAGAAAACGCAATTGCAAAGAACTTCGATGCGAACGCGACTTTCGAAATGATCTTGAAATCTCCCGAATTCAGAGATTACACTCGATACGATATGAGAATAGTCAAAATCGGCAATTCGACCAAAATATTCTTCCTCAATTACGAATACAACACGACATCCAAGTATCTTGAAGAAGTCCATAGATCCATGAAGGTGGCACTCAAAGACGCTTGGATTTTGGATGAGGGCAGTAAGTTCTACCTCTACACACCCCATCTCGAGTATATGGAAAATAAGGTCGGAGAATACAAACCATCCAAGTCACTGCCGAGGTATGTATACCTTCCAATCGTAACCACGATCGATCTCGCAAGGAACTTCGATAAAGCCAGAAAAGTTAAACTCTATAAAGAGACGAAAAAATACTACATCATATCGTATTCCCTGGAATACCCGACGATAACTTTCGCAGAAAACGCTGAAGTGAAGGTTTGGATTTCAAAGCGAGATTTTATGCCCGTAAAAGCAGAAATATCAGCTAAATTCAAGAATACTTCTATAAAAATGGTAACAGAAGCAAACTTCAGAATCGGTAACGTGAAATGCGACATGACGTTGGACGGATTGAGCGTCGTGAAACGTTAAACTATATCCCTCGAAGTGTCTATTTCGAGAACGCTCCTCTCGGTCTTAAACCTTATGTAGCTCGAGAGAGAATTGCCACCGATCATCTTCGGAATGGCAAATCTATAAACGAACCTTTCTCCAATTTTTTCGGCTTCGACGATTATTATTCCGTTGCAGACATACTTCAGGATGTTCGTCGTCTTTTCGTCGTAGTAGTCCTTCAGAACGACCAAATAGACTATAAGACCGTTTCTCATCGCGATCTCTCTGATCCTCACGGCCTCATCTACTCCGAAAGTAAATTCCACCACAACCTTGCAGTTGGCGAGCTTCTCCAAGTCGTCGATTTTTTCCACGAGTATAGCATTAAATCCCAGCATTCTCATTTCCTCTTCAACTATTTCTGGAGATTTTATTGTAGGCAGATAGTAGCTTCCGTCGCTCAGGTTGTATATCAACAGCTCGGGAGAGGCGGTAGGATCGACTATTGTTAGAATGACGGACGGCGACGGAAATCCTCCTATCGCTCTATCTATCACCCTTATTCCGCTCTTGACTAAATCACCGATACCAACACCCCCATCGTGGCTATTAGCATCACTATGGAGTGCTTAATTCCGCTGAGGGGATCGCCCTCACCCATAACACCGGCAACTATTCCGGAGAACAGTCCTTGGAGTAGAGTCGCCTGACTCATAACCCATATAAGCTCGTCCTTGTTGACGGTGTGCTTGAATATACCTCCGCCGGACTGGAACATCGAGGGAAAGAACTTCGTGAAGAGCATGTACATTATGCCCAAGAAGGCGAAGAAGGCTATGTAGATTATTATGACGTATATGAGCATGCTGATCTTCCTCTCCCTCGCCAAAGTCCTTTCGAGTTCGGCATCTCTCGCGCAGAGATGAAGGGCTTCAGTCAAATCACCTCCTATCCTTAGCACGTCCATCAGAACAACCACGACCCTCGTCAACGCCGGAACCTTCAGCCTGTTGCTGAACTTCGCAAAAGCCTCGACCAAGCCGGCACCCCATTCGACATCCCTCTGCATCCTTCTGACTTCGTCGTAAATTCCTCCTTTGCCGGTCTCCGCAACGATCTCTATCGCCTGCTGAAGAGTTGAACCGGTTGAACATATCCCGGCGAGATCCTTCAGAAATTCGGGAATCTGATCGACTATCCTGTTGATCCACCTTTTCCTCATCTCGTGGAAGAAGGAGAGAGGGGCGAGGGCGATTATTGTGGATATCACCAACGCGAATTCGGGACGCATCGTGTGTATTGCCAACGCGAGATAAATCAACGCGACAGGAACTGAAAATATCAACGAATATATCGGTTTTTCTTTTATAACTAAAATTGGTGTCTTCAAAATTTGAAGGCTCTTTTTCTTCTTAACGGCCCTAATAAACCTTCTGTAAAGCTCGCTCTTCTGCACCTCCTCACTCGGCTCCGGCCTTTCCTCCTCGACCTCAAGCAGGGCTACCTTTTCCGTTCCCTTCGGAGTGATGAAGTATATGAGTCCGGCGAAGGATATCGAGCTCAACGGAACCATGACGTAAGCCAGAGCGTACATCGTCCTCATATCTCCGCTACCCATCGCGAGCATTATGCTCTCTATTATGAAGAGGAAGAGGGGGGTTGCCACTGCGGCGGTAACGTAAGCCTCCGCGAGCAAAGCAAGGGTGTCGAGGAAACCTTTCTGCTCGGTTCTGGCCTTCTCGGCATACTGCTCGGATTTTCCGGCCAGAAATACCGATATATCTCCTCCGCTATCTATCGTAGTTAGCAAACCGCTTATGAGCTCCTTGAGCGTTGGAGATGGAGTAACGTCGTATAACTCCATCATAGCAGAATGAAGATCCATTCCGAAGAACTCCATGTGGTAAACGACGAACTGAAATTCCCTCGCGACCTCCCCGTAAGTCTCCTCGTGATTGGCGAGAGAGTGGATTATTTCGAGAATACTCACTCCTCCTTTGCTCAAAGCGAACATGTAGTTCACGGCATAAGGCAACATCCTCTCTATTTCCCTCTTTCTCTCATCCGCCTTGATTGATGGATATATCAAAAACAGACCGTAGACCATGTAGTAGAACAGGGCCGTGAACGCCAAAATCGTCGAAACCATAAGAACGTAATTTCCAATAGCTCCCAAGCTTATAGACATTTTAGGCAACGACGGAAGATGAAACGGAAGGCTGTATGGGAATTCAGGCCTATAAACGTTGAAGATCTTCGCCAGTTGGGGCTTGAAGTATTGGTAAACGATAAATCCGACCACAGCACCGAAAACCGCGGAGATGACGCTGTAAAGCTTGGCCTCGGCTAAATAGTAATCGTAGGTTTTCGGAATCCTCGCCGATTTGAGAAGTCGATCTAACTTCGCATACTTCGATTTCTCAGCTTTCAGTTTCTTTCCGAATAGGGAATACGCTAACTTGCTGACCTTAGCTTCCGGCCTCATACTCGACCTCAACCATCCTAAAGACTTCCTCTGGATTCGCGTGATAGGCCTTCATTATTCTGAGGAATTCGGTAGCGGTAACACCCTTCTCCACGAGATATTCGAGCAACATCTTCCTCTTTTCGAACTCCTCGACGAGCCTCCTTTCATCCCAAGCCTTGAACAGCATTATGTCCCTCATAACCTTCGAGCTCCATACGTCGTTCAGCAGAAATCTATGCGTATCAGTCATGGGATCCCACTTGAATATAGTCATCGTCTTTATGTTCTTCGTAACCGGATCTATCTCCGTAATCTCCGCTATCTCCAAATTCCTCCTCACCTTCCTCCCACCGACGAACGTCTGAGCCTGAACGCTGACTATGTCCAAAGCGGAAATCATGGAACGGGGAACGCTGAGCGGAGGATACTCCAGCCTATGGATCGCTGCTTCCACCGAATCCGCATGGAAGGTCGAGAGGGTGGTGTGACCGGTGCTCATCGCTTGGAATAAAGTCTGCGCCTCCCTCCCTCTGACTTCACCGACTATTATGTATTCGGGTCTCTGCCTCAAAGCGGCTTTCAGCAGGTCATACATATCGATCTTTCCCCTCTCGTCTCCAGTAAAGCTCTCTCTGGTTACTGCCGGAATCCAGTTCATGTGAGGAAGCTTGAGTTCCCTCGTATCTTCTATCGTAACTATCTTCGCGTTGAGCGGGATGAACAGAGCGACCGCGTTAAGGGATGTGGTCTTTCCGCTCGCGGTTCCTCCGACGAAGAGCATGCTCTTACCGTTCTCGGCCGCGAGCCACAGGTAGGCCATCTGCTCGCTACTGAACGTTCCCCACCTTATGAGATCGACCGGAGTTATCAGTATCTCCCTGAACTTTCTTATCGTGAACGTGCTTCCCCTCGTCGTAACGTCCTTGCCCAGAGTCAACTGAATCCTGCTTCCATCCGGCAGGGTGGCATCCACCAACGGGTTGGATGTGGATATATGCTTCCCGCTTCTCTGGGCAAGTCTTATTACGAAGGAGTCGAGCTCCCTCCTGTCGAACTTTATGTTCGTCTGCATGTTCCCGTAGTTCCAGTGATAGACGAAGATCGGGATGTTCCAGCCGTCGCACGATATGTCTTCTATGTAGGGATCCCTCATGAGTCCGTCTATCTTGTAGAATCCTATGAAGTCCCTTCGAACGTAGTAAAGGAACTTGTGGAAAGTCTGCTTGTCGACGTTCAAATCGTATTCCTCCAAAACTTCCTCAAGAGCCTTTTCAAGGATTCTATCTTTATCGGCTTTCTTCATTTCCACCTTTCCGTATATCAGCTTGTTCCTGACGAGTTCCTTCACCTCGTAAAGCAAATACCTCTCAGCCTTATCCAGAACGGGCTCGGATAAGTAGTAGAGGTAATCGTTAGACTCCTTGCTGAAGAGGATGAAGACTTTGGCGAAGGGTCTGTAAACCCAATACTCCTCGACGATTTCGTAACCGCTCGGGAAGGAAGTATCTAAAAACTCCTCTATGGTTCCGTATTTAGCGACCTCCCTAACCTGCTTGAACAGTTCGGAAATCTCCTCTACGTCTATCTCCTTAAGAACGTCCGTTACGTCCTCCAAAACCTTATCGGATATCTTATCCGGTGCCTTAATCTCGCCCGTAACTTCTAAGAGCTTCTGCTTCGAAACCTTCTTAGGCATTATGCGTTTTATCTTGCGCTCCTCCATAATCAATCCCTCATTACCATTATGATACTACACTAATCTTCTTCTCCTTACCCTTAATAATCTTTTTCGCGATCCTTCTGGCGCTTTTAGTATCGACCGGTCTATCGGACTTTATATAGATAAAGCCGTTTTCGAGTTTTACAAAAGTTTCGCATTTATCCGACTCGACGATAATCCTATCCGCGTAAGGAAAAACGTAAAAAGGATCGACGAGCGACTCCTTACCGGTGGTGTAAACTATCTCGCCGAACCCGTTCGCCAGAACTATTTCGTCGAACTTTCTCTCTTTCTCTTCCTCGTCCTCCTCTATCTTCTCGAACTCTTCAAGCTCCTCCTCTATTTCCGCGAGAACCCCCTTCGCCTTTAAATCCTTCAGCCTAACCACTTTGATTTTGGGCTCCTCCTTCCTCCTCCTGACGATGAGAAACGTTATCGCGATTATTAGGATGATCGGAGGAATCAGCGTGGGTAGATCCATACCGGACGGATATCTTGCGAATTTATTTATCATTTGCTTTTCGATGCAAAGTTTTATGTTCTTCAGAACCTCAACGATAGATGTGGACTCGAAGGGCCAGATGAGCGTGGATCTGCTGATAGCGGTTGCGGTGATGGTGTTGGCGATAACTACCGCATCCTACTACGTCATATCCGCGTTCGCACCTTACTCGGGAAGGGACATCGACCTCCAAGCTTCGGCATACAGAGTGGCGATGATACTGAGCGA
The DNA here is from genome assembly GCA_026986375.1 of Archaeoglobaceae archaeon. GTDB lineage: Archaea > Halobacteriota > Archaeoglobi > Archaeoglobales > Archaeoglobaceae > WAKM01. Next base: position 10,430 of record JALSOQ010000025.1, on the reverse strand, counting down.
GGACGGGGGTCTTTGGGTTATTAGCATAAGTAAAAATCAGACACTGCTCGAAACGGACTGGGCTCTGAAAGTTAAGCAGTCGAATCCGAGCGAGGTTAAAGAATGCCTCAAGAGGATAGGGCTCGCGAACTCGTCCACTACGTATCTCTTAAAGCTGAGCTACGAAATCCAAATCCCGTGCTACCTAAACGAAACCAAGGTTCTGACTTTCTTCAACAGAACGTTGTGGACAGATTTGTTCGAGAACGACAAACCGCCCAACTATCCCTACAACTACACCCTCGACAGGTTGGCGAATCTGATAGGCTTGAATTCGACTATAAGGCATTACTATTACAACGTGTCCCTTAGGTTCATGAACGGAACAGTCGTCAATTCCTCAATAGGAAAGCTCTGGATAGGATACCCTCTTTACGTTAAGGGAAGGTTCATACCTCAGGAGTTCGGCAAGTTCGAGAGAATCGTAGTTTTGGATAACAACAAAAAAATATACGCCCCGAAATACGATCCGTCAAATCCTTCCAAATGCTTCTTAAGGTTGGTCGTTTACGTGTGGTGATCGTATGAGCAGGGGGCAGATGTATACGCTTGAGGCTTTGATTGCATCTCTTATCATATTCGGAGTAGTCGTTTTCGCTATGTCATCCTCACCCCAATTCGGAACCGAAACGAAGGAGTTCACAGCACTTCAGCTTAAGAAGTATGCTGATGATATTTTGGAGATTCTGGATTTAGAAAATGAAGATCATAGTTCGTTGCTTTCAAGCTGGGTTGAAAAAGGTGTAAAGTCAAATAATTGGGTAGAGTTTGATACTAACTTCAGTTACATAAGTGAAAGTCTAAGGCAAAACTTATCAATAATGCTTCATGTTGAGGTAATTTCACCTAATGGTGATGCAAAGCACTCGTATGGCCCTCCACCGCCGGAGGGGGCGGTATCGAGCTTCAGAGTGGTCCCAGTATCAAGTCCACCATACGCCTACGAGGTAAGGCTTTATCTCTGGTTCGTATGAGGTGATCGTATGGACAGAAGGGGGCAACTCCTTTTGCTCTCGGGAATGCTCATAGCGATGGCGGTAGCCCTGATCACGCTCTACCTCACCACTGCGTCGATTTCGGGAATTAGGGTTTCCTACTCACCTTGGAATCTACCCTACTACGAGATGAGGATGGGAATTTACGAATCGATAAGGGCAATAAAATATTACAATTACCCGACAATAAACGAACCCTCTGCGATTTATGAATTCTACGAAAACATGTCCAAGATATACGCGAGGCACGGATACTTCTTGGTCGTTAACGCCACTGAAAATAAAACTTTTTTAAATCTATACGAGCTAAACTTAACATTCAAGACGGATAGGGTCGATTTGGAGGTAAAGAAGTATGTTACGAAATATTAGGGGAGTTTCATCCTTACTCTTCATAGTAATGACGCTCTCCGCGTTCATAATGTTCCTGACTACTCTGCAACTCTACAACGTCATGACCGAAACGCCGAAGAAGATTGTCATAAGGAATCAGTTCGACGACATAGGAAACATACTCGCCAACGACGTAGTCGAGATAGTTCTGTCGATACCCCACGGTGGAAAGATTCATTACAGAGAAGTTCTTCCGGTCGATGTAGCTGGGCAGGGTTACTGGGTGGAGCTGAATTCGAGCAAGGAGTGCGTGAACGTATCGACTTTCGGATACACTGCAACGTATATATTGGGAGGAATTAGATATGAAATAAACATGAGTTCGAGCATAAACGCGACTTCGAGCGGCGGGTGGATCTGGATCAACGCGAGCAGGGAGTTGAGGTGATCGATTTGAGCAGGGCGGTTTCGGAGGTTTTGGGTTACATTCTCGTTTTGGCGGTCGTAGTTACGACGATTACGGTCATCTATGCTGCAGGAATGCCGGCCATAAGGAGTCAGCAGGACGTAGCGTCCTTCAGAAGTATGGAAAACACGTTTTACGTCCTTCAGAACATAGTGAGGTTGGTTGCTTACAACATAACTCCAGAGAAGGCGGTCACGATTAGGGCTGAAGGGGGTTCGATTGTCGTTGTTCCAGATTGGGGTAGGATAACGGTCTATATTAGCAGTAATCCTAGTAAACCAATTGTCAATGAAACTTATGGAGCGATCGTTTACGTTGGCACAAACGGTAAAGGACTAATTTTAGACAACGCTGTAATTCTTCAGGCTTACGGAAACAAAATAATGCCCTCTCCCGCGAATTCGATTCAAGTAGATAGCCGTTCGCTGATCTATTCGAGAATTTTTAGAGAAGGTAACAATATTTATATAAGCTTAATTAGAATCTGCGAAAAACCTAATGAGGCCGTAAGTTTTTCTGGGCAGAAGATATTGATATTTAAAAATGTTGGTTCTAAAATAATTTCAAACACTTCTGTTAATTGGGTTAGAATCAGAGTTAAGATCAAAAAAGCTTCGAACTTTGGCTGGAGCAACGACCAGTTAATGGAACTCTGGTTGAACAGCATCGAATATTCGTTAAACGGTAGCATCAAAAAGTGGAAGAAGTCAACCGACTGGGTATATATAAATCCGAAAGGAGGTAATAACTTAAACGTAACGATTGCAATCTACAACGTAACCGTATCGAGGTGATCAAATGGAGGAATTGCCTCAAGACAAGGTGTATTTTCAATGCAACACTTGCGGATACGTATTCATGGAAGATCCGTTCAAGTTTCCGATAGTCTGCCCGATGTGCGGGAGCGAGGATGTCGTCAAGATTTAAACCTTCTTCAGCTTGGATATGAAGAACCCTACGCAGTCGTGTAGATGGGGAAAAGTCCTAACCACCTTATCCCAGAAAGGAAAATCCTTCCCTCTAAACCTCCTAATTCCCCTAACTCCAACGATCGGCTTTACTTCTTCCACCTTGAAAAACCGCGATGCAAAAAGAACGTTCTCCTCGTTCTCATCAAAGGTTATAGAGCACGTCGAATAAACTAAAATTCCCCCCTCCCTCAGATTTCTGAACGCGTTTTCTATCATCTTCCTCTGAACCTTTATAGTTTCCCTATACTTCCTCTCGTCGAACCTCCACTTGACGCACGGGTAGTTCCTGAAGCTTCCGGTCGAAGAGCAAGGGGGATCGACCAAAACCCTGTCCACATCTCCGGCGTAGAACTTCGTTCCGTCGGCGAGAACGCACTCTACGTTTCGCACTCCCAACTCCTTCATCTTCGCCTTCATCCTCCTCAACCTGTCCTCGGAGTTGTCCACCGCTATTATCTTTCCCTCGTTCTCCATGAGCATCGCCACGTGACTCGCCTTCAACCCCGGTGCTGAAGCCAAATCCAATATCTTCTCCCCCGGTTCAGGCTCTAAAACGTGTGCCACTAAGCATGAAGCTAAATCCTGAATCACGAACTTGCCTTCGGCATGCCAGTCGAGTGATGCCGGAGCCCTCTCGTATGAAACAACCTTAAAAACTTCCGGCAACGGTGTTTCCGCCAATTCTACTCCATGATTTTCCAAATACCTCCTAACGGACTCTATCGAAGCTTTTAACTCGTTAACTCTGATGTAAACCGTCTGCTTCTCGTTGTTGGCTATCATCAGCTTTACAGCTTCCTCCCTTCCCAAGAGATCGATCGCCAATTTTACGAACCACTCCGGATGGAAGTGTTCGAGCGCTAACTTCCTTATCTCATCTAACTTAGCGATTTCCCCCTCCAAATTAACGTGCTCCGCCCTTCTTAGGACAGCATTCGCGAGAGATGCCATCTTCTCTCCGAACCTCCTCTTGACTATTCTGACTATCGAGTCGGTGGCGAGGGCCGGATGGACACCTTTGAAGTGCATCTCGTAAACTCCTACTCTGAGCAGGTTTCTGAGGAGCGGATCGAGCTCGTCGATTCTCTTTCCCTTCAAGCACTTCGATATTATGAAGTCTATGACGTTCTTCCTCTTCTCTGTTTCGAAAACGTAAGCGTGAACGCTCGCCCTAACCTTGTAGTCCAATTTCATACGGGAGAGTCTCTTCTTAAGGGCCTCCTTCTCCGAAAGCAAAGTCGTGTCCACTATGCTCAGAACTTCCGCCGCTACCTCCTGCGTGTATATCATAGGACTACCATTTGTGCGTGCCAGCAGTCCCCTATCTTCAAAACGTTCTCCCTATCCACTATCCCTATCCTTATCGCCAGTTCTACCGCCTTCCTACCCGTTATGTTCGCTATCGTCGCCATCTTCAGGGCCCTTATCACCTCTTCCTCTCCCACTTCTCTCTCCCCGTAAAAGCTCTCCTTTACCTCTATCTTCAAATCACCTTCCCTGAAGGTCTTGCCGACTATGTCCGAGTCGCAAACAGCAACCAGAACCTCCCCCCTGACCCTATAAACCTTCAGTCTAAACATTCAATCCCCTCGCCGGATACTTTGCTCCGCACGCCAAGCACCTTATCATCAAAACCCTCTCCTCCCTTATGAATTCTGTATCCGGCGCTCCGCATTCCCTGCATATCACGAACCTTCTGGTGTAGTCGTCTATCTCCCTCTGAATTTCGTTTTCGGTAAATTTACCTTGAAGGACGAGCCTTCCGGCTTCCAAGAAACCGGCAGTTCCCAACGATTTGACGAGATATTTCGAGAGGTGTTCCTCGCTCCTGTTGAGCGTCTTCGCTACCTGAGAGAAGTTCTTGATTATCGTCCTGCTACCCTCCCTCTGAACCATAACCCTCGGAATCTCGAACCTCTCCCTCTTAACGACCTTCTTCTTCGGCAATTCCGCCAACGCCCTTTCCAACAACTCCTCGTAGCTCCTCATAATCGAGGAATTTTCGGGCAAATAGATAAGCGTAACGGATGGAAATCGATTTATATTCGAAGAACCAACCTTCTTCGATGAGACTTATACTCGCACTCCTGCTCCTCACACTCCTCATCGCCCCCGCATCGGCGTGGGTTCATCCCCCGGGTTACGGTGAGATATGCTTCCCCTGCCACGACCTCATCATCCCACCTCAGGAGAAGATAAAGATGTTTTCCGGTTGCAGATGCCACAGCGTCGACATATGGAGGGGAACGAAGATAGACATGGACAAGCTCGACAAGTTGCACGGAAACGACATATGCATAAAGTGTCACGTCGGCCCCAACTACAACGAGAGCAACTTGGGATTGGAGGGTATTCACATCCCCCACAAAAACCTGAAGTGTTCGGTCTGCCACGGGGAAAACATGGTGATAGATCCCGGAACGAAGGACTGCCACTACTGCCACAAGGGAGGAATTCATGAGATCCATGGAGATATACTGATGAAGATATGCGCGTTCTGCCACGGGAAGGTAATATACAAGTTCATGAAGTCCGCGAGCAAGGAGATAGGGTTGAATAAGACCGTTCAAGCTGAAGTCAAGAAAACCAAGCCGTTCTCGCTCTTTGACATACTCAAAAGCATATTCGGCTTTTTGGGAGGTCTGATATGAAGAGGATTTTACTTTTAGCCCTGATATTATCTTCCTTCCTTCTCCCGGGGTGCGTTCAGGAGAAGAAACTTCCGGCGATTAAGGTCGTTTTCATGCACTACGAAATCAAAGGGCAACATATCGTGAAGATAAAAGAGGTGAAGCCGGCGTTCATAACGAAGAAGGAAGCCCCCACACTTTATCCGTGGTATAGCACTCCCTTTCCGAGCATAGTCCTCTTCGCATACGACTGGAGGAACGGTAAGTTGCAGTTCGTAACGCCCTCCACCTGCCTCCCGATAGATACCGAGGGGGACAACATAACCGCATACGTAGGCTTTAAAGATCCGAAGCACGTTCCTAAAAAAGGCGACGGAATTCTGGTGGTGATTCAGGTTTGCGACAGAACGGGTAGGGTTCTGGCATCCGACAGAGCCATGTTCGTTTGGAACGTGTCGGACTAACGCAAACGTTTTATCGCAGATGGGATACGCTACATCAATGGAGCCCGACGTTATCATAGGTCTGGAAGTCCACGTCCAGCTGAACAAGCTCAAAACTAAGCTGTTCTGCTCTTGCCCCTTAGATTACCACGAGGACGAGCCGAACACTCACGTTTGTCCGGTTTGCTTGGGACTGCCCGGGGCGATGCCGGTGGTTAACAAGGAAGCTGTCAAGGCTGCCATAAAGGTGGCCCTCGCACTGCATGCGGAAGTCCAGCCCTTTACGGTCTTCGACAGAAAGAACTACTTCTACCCCGACCTTCCGAAGGGTTTCCAGATAAGTCAATACGATCGTCCCTTGGCTTTGGGAGGTTACGTTACGATAGAGACGGAGGAGGGAGAGAAGAAGATAACGCTGAAGAGGATACACATGGAGGAAGATCCGGGAAAGCTGACGTATAAGGGATCCATCACCACAGCAAAATACTGCCTGATAGACTACAACCGTTCGGGAGTTCCACTACTTGAGATAGTTACGGAGCCGGTAATGCACTCCCCAAAGGAGGCGAGGCTTTTCCTGAACAAGCTCAGGATAATCTTGGAATATTTGGATGTCTTCGACGGGAGCTTGGAAGGGGCGATGAGGGTAGATGCGAACGTTTCGATAAGGGGAGGGGGAAGAGTAGAGATAAAGAACATATCGTCATTCAAGGGAGTTGAGAGGGCCTTGAGCTACGAGATAGCGAGACAGAAAAATCTCCTTAGGATGGGGAGGAAGGTAGAGAGGGAAACGAGGCATTTCGACGAAGTCAACAACATAACGGTCTCCTTGAGGAGTAAGGAGGAAGAGCAGGACTACCGATACTTTCCGGAGCCGGATCTCGTTCCGATCTACACCGCCGAGCTACTTGAGGAGGTTAAGGGAACACTCCCGGAGATGCCCGAAGAGAAGAGGGAGAGGCTCAAGGCTCAATACGGTATAGGAGACAACTTTGCCAAAGTTTTGGTTCTCGATAAAGTGATGGCGGATTATTTTGAGGAAGTCGCAAAACACGTCGATCCGAAGCTCGCGGCGAGTTGGGTCGTGGATGTATTGAGGGGAGAGCTAAACTACAGAGGAAAGGACTTCAGGTTCGCCTACGAGATGTTGAAGCCGGAGGAGTTCGCGAAGCTGTTGAGGTATTTCAGGGAGGAGAGGATTACGGAGAAGGGCGTCGTCGAAGTGATAAGGATAAAGCTCGATCACGGAGGGGACGTGGACGAGATCATAAGGAGCAGAGGCCTCTTTGCGATTCCGAAGGAGGAGATAGAGAGACTCTGCAGAGAGGCTATAGAGAAGAATCCGAAAGCGGTTGCGGATTACAAGGGAGGAAAGAAGAAGGCTTTGGACTTCCTCGTCGGTTACGTAATGAAGGCGACGAGAGGAAGGGCGAATCCAGCAGAAACCGCTCAAATTTTGAAGAAGATGCTCGAAGAATGAACCCCCGTCTGGGACCACACCTTCATCGCTCGCGGGTGCTTCATAGCTTAGGAGTGGGTGAGCCGTGGGATGATTACTAAATCTGCTTAAAACCTTTATGAAACTCAAGGTTACGATAACCACATACACACTCATAGTCCTCACGAAGCTCGTTTGCTATGCTTTAACGGGTTACTTGGTAATGCTCGCCGAAGCTTTGCACAACGTCGTGGACATTCTAATATTCGCCACCCTTCTATATTCCGAGAGGATTTCGGAAAAACCGGCGGATTCCCTCCATCCCTTGGGGCACGGTCTGGCCAAGAACTTGAGCGGGGTAGTTGTTTCGATAGTTTTCATTACGGTCATAGCGTTCGAGCTGTTTTTGGAGGGGATCGAGAGGATCACGCATCCTTCGGTCGGGAAGCATCCTACTTTCGCAATAGCCGTTTTAATTGTAACTCTAATCCCTCCCATCGTTCTGATGTTTCTATACAGGGGAGAAAGGACGTCGACGGAAGAATCGGCGTTTGCAGAGCTTATGAACGACGTTACATCTTCAGTAGGAGCGGTATTCGGAATATACTTCAGCTCGATCGGATATCCAGTTGCAGACGGAGTCGCATCGATCTTCATAGCAATTTTAATAGCTCTGAACGGATACAGGGTCTTCAAGGAGAACGCCAATTACTTGTTGGGTAAGAGTCCTGACGAGAGCTTTTACGATAGGGTTAAGCGAATAGCGGAATCCTTCGAAGAGGTTAAAGACGTTCACGACGTCATAGCGGTTTACATGGGAGAGAACAGGATTCACTTGGACATGCATATAACAGTCGACGGAGACATGACCGTAAGGGAGGCGGACGAGCTTACTACGAGGATCGCGAAGAGAATAGTGGAGAAGATTCCGGAAGTCGCATACGTCCTGATTCACGTTTGTTCCGAGAAGGGGAAGGACGTAAAGACGACTTACGATTCGGTGATGAGGAAGGTTTTGTAGCCCGTCTGGAGCCCACGGGGTCTCATGCTTCTCGACCCCGCCGGGTGCACGGGCGTTGGAGTATCGGCGGGAGGAAAGATATCGTTTTCGCATCAACTTTTTTATACTTAGAATCCAATCGAATTCCAATGGAAGCGGAGATCTGGGTTGAAAAGTATAGACCCAAGACGCTCGATGAAATAGTCGGGCAGGATGAAGTAATAAGGAGGCTAAAGAGCTACGTTAAGCAGAAGAACATACCCCACCTCCTTTTCGCCGGCCCTCCGGGAACCGGCAAAACAGCTACAGCCATAGCTCTCGCGAGGGATTTATTCGGCGAAAACTGGCGGGACAACTTCATAGAGATGAACGCCTCCGTGACACCGGACACGCCAATACTCGTAAGGATAAACGGCGTAATTAAGAGAACTACGTTCGAAGAAATAGATAGGCTGTTCTTCGAAGGAAACGAGGAATACGTCGTTCCGATAGGCTTGGAAACGCTCAGCTTTAGAGAGGGCGTTGGATTTTACCCCGTTTCGTTCATAGCGAGGCACAAAGCGGACAGAATTCTTAGAATAAGGTTCGAAGGTGGAGAGGTCAAGGTTACGCCGGATCACTCCGTAATGGTTTTAGACGATGACGGAAGGATAATTCCGAAGAGGGCGGACGAACTAAAGAAAGGTGACTTTCTACTTTCATTGGACGGTTACGGTCTGCCATCGGAACCGTTTAAGGAGTTCTTCAGGAAGGCCGATTACTGTATAGGAATAGATTGGAGCCTGCCCAAGGATAGAGCGGGAAAGTCAATCTTGCTGAAAGTTCTCGAATCCGTTAGAGTGAACGAGTTGGAGGAGAACGAGGTCAGATTTTACATGAGACTTAAAGCGTTGGCCGAATCAAGCCTTTACGCCGTAGAAATCAAGGAGATCGAAAGGTTATCATACGACGGATGGGTTTACGACTTCAGCGTTCCGAATTCTGAAGTATTCTTCGGCGGGACTACTCCGGTGTTACTGCACAACTCCGACGAGAGAGGGATAGACGTCGTAAGGCACAAGATAAAGGAGTTCGCGAGAACCGCTCCCATCGGCGGAGCCCCCTTTAAAATAATATTCTTGGATGAGGCCGATGCCTTAACTGCAGACGCTCAGGCTGCTTTGAGAAGAACGATGGAGATGTATTCGAAGACGTGCAGGTTCATTTTAAGCTGTAATTACGTTAGCAGAATTATAGAGCCGATCCAAAGCAGGTGTGCGGTTTTCAAGTTCAAACCGGTTCCGCCTGAGGCGATGAAGAAGAGGTTGCTTGAGATAGCGGAAAAGGAAGGGCTTAAAATTACGGAGGACGGGCTCGAAGCTCTGATATACATAGCGAACGGAGACTTCAGGAAGGCGATAAACGCCCTGCAAGGCGCAGCTGCATTTGGAGAGGTAATAGATGCTGAAGCCATATACCAAATAACTGCAACCGCCCGTCCGGAGGAGATAAAGAAGCGCATAGAAACTGCTTTAGAGGGCAAGTTCATGGAGGCGAGGCAGATGCTCGACAGGATGATGGTCGAATACGGTATGAGCGGGGAAGACGTAGTTACCCAGATGTTCAGGGAGATAATCTCGTCGAAACTCGACGAGAGGCTGAAGGTCATGCTCATAGACAGACTCGGAGAGATAGACTTCAGGCTGACCGAAGGGGCACACGACAGAATTCAATTGGACGCATACTTAGCCTATCTCGCAACCGTCGGTAAGAAGAGGGGGACATGAAGAAGACGAGGATAGCAGGACTGCACGTGGACGATTCGAAGCCCGTGGTTGGAGAGGAGGTAAGGATAGCCGGACTTCTCCAGTATTACGACGAAAAGGAGAAGACTTGGAAACCGCTTAGGGCTTGGGTCAAGCTCTACGTCGATGGGATAGAAGTGGACAGAACTCCGACGAAGCCTAACGGAAGCTTCGAATTCAGGTATTCTTCGAACGTCACGGGCAAGAGGAAAATCGAAGTGAGATTCGCCGGAGACAGGTTCAAGCCGTGCAAGAAGGAGATAGAAGTGGAGTTCGTGACTGCGGAGGAGAAGAGGAGGGTCGATAAAATCGCGAAACTCGCTCTGCTCGT
>JALSOQ010000024.1 GCA_026986375.1 Archaeoglobaceae archaeon | reverse complement strand
GATGCATACGATCTCGATATCGTCGTACGTTTGTTTTAGCAGGCTTTCGACGCATTCGATGAAGTGTTCGAACATGTTCGGAGAATATGTGCAGACTATTACGCTGATCCTCACATCCCCCATTGGATACTTCACTTTTTTAAACGCTATCGTTCCGTCCAAATGATGCCTTCGGGAGTTAGAATAACATCGACCCTAACGTCGTGCTCGTCCATCAAATAACTAAGATCCTCGAACACCTGAACCGGATGGGCTATTACAACATAAACGCAATCGTCCAGCAATCCCTTTTCCTTCAAAATCGAATACTCCCTATCTCCGAAACCGCTACCTTTGCCAATTCTGTTCCCCTTTCTATCCACCGCAACGCAACCCTGAACGAAAACGTCCATCTTGAGCTTCAACTCGTCCAAATTTACTTCCCTCCCGTATCTCAGCATCTCCTTTATGGTCCCAGCTTTTCCCCTCTCGATTAAGAGAAAGCCCGTCATCTTAGGCTTTACGGCGAGCAACACTTTTCCGTCTTCGAGCACGATTTCCCTCGCCCTCCTCAAAGGAGAATCGGGGGCGCAGAAAACGACTTTTGCCTTTCTATATTGCTTCAGATCCCTAAGCCTCTCGCAAGCCTTCTCCGCCCCGACGAAGTTTGGAATCCTTCCGTAAGGTGGAGGAAACTTCGAAAACCTCTCTATCCTCTTCCAGACGAACTCTCTGACCTCTTGCTTACTCCTAAACATCCAAGACGCTCCCGCTTCCCACCATTTTAAACCTTTCGCCGAAAATCTCCTTAAGCACGAATTCTGCCTTCAATCCCGTGCAGTGGCACGGGGCTATTAGTTCAAGATCGAGCTTTCGGACGATCTCCCTTATCTCCTCGGGCTTGAAGGATATGAGGTGAGTTCCTCCCACTACGAATCTGACCTCATCCCCAACTACTTCCTCGGCCCACTTGACGGTATTTCTTAGGCCGGAGTGACAGCAACCCAAGACGAGCAGAACTCCGTTTTCCGTCTTAACGGCCAAGCTCTGATCGTCCCTAATTTCGTCCCTCTCCTTCACTCCCTCCCTTATTACGAACGAGTCCTTAAGTAAGGCCGTTTCGAACTCCCTCGGAACCTCCCCTAAGGCCCATACACCCTTCTTGATTTCCAAAGGCTCGGTGTGCTCCACTATCTTAGCTTTATCCTCCAGTCTCTCCTTCCTGAACGGAATGCCTATGTATTCGCCTTTATAAAATCTGGGAAGGAATGCGTCCGGATGAGCGTAGATCTCAACTCCCTCTCTCAAGAAATGCAGGAGTCCGCCGGTGTGATCGTAGTGTCCGTGGCTGAGGACTATCTTCTTCGGCATTGGGAGGTTCAAAAGCAGGAGGTTATCGAAAGCCACCCCCGTTTGACCGGTATCGAAGAGAACGTCGTCCACCAGAGCGGAGAAACCCCACTCCGCCTTCAATCCCTGAGGTCTCAAAGCTATGACCTTGTTATCAGATAGAATCACGACTCTGACCATGTTCGACTTTATTCGTAAATCTTCAAAAGGCTTTCGAGGCGTTCGATGTATTCTTTAGGGAGTTTGTGGAACTTTGCTCCTCTCAATATCCTCTCAACGCAACTCCTCTCTGGCTTTAGACCATCCTTTCTGAACTCTTCTTTGGCCGTATAAACCCAAGCTTTAACCTTCCTGTCGTCAACTATGACTTCTACTATCTTCCTTCTATACTTGGGACTTAGCAGATCAAGCTTTCTCAGATCCCTTTCATCCACCGCGTAAACTACCCCCCAAACTCCGTTTCCGCCCTCTCTAACGTTCGGATTACCACCCTTCTTACCTATCTTATCGAAAACGAGCTCGTATCCCGGAAGGAAGGCTATTTTCGCTTTCGGCAATCTTCCGAAAATCCTCCTCGCCTTTTCCGGATCCATCAGAGTTCCGTAGACGAAGAGCCACATACCACCGCCACTATTAAAGAGTTCACGTTCGTCCTCGTCGGCCCCGTCACTACCAAAGCACCGGCTCTCTTCAATCCTTCGTAAGCGTCGTGTCTGCTCAGATATTCGTCGACATCGACCACTTCGGCCGTGTAACTGTCCACTATCCCTCCAGCAACATCCGTAGGTCCATCGGTTCCGTCCGTATCCACAGCCACAACGCAACAACCCCTAAGACCCGCAATCTTCTTGGCACAGCTTAGAGCGAGCTCCTGATTCGGCCCACCCCTTCCGGCCTTCCCCCTTATCGTCACTGTCGTCTCACCGCCGAATATCAGAATAGCCGGCTTTTCGAACGGCCTGTCTTTCTTCCAGATCTCCTCCACGATCGATCCTATAACCGTCCCAACGTGCCTCGCCTCACCTTCGAGCGTGGACGTGATTATGTAAGCGTTTCCGAATTCTCTCGCCTTCTCCAATGCGAACTCGCAAACTCTCCCAGTCCCGCATATGAGAACGTTCTCGACGTTTTGCAAGTCTTCCTTCAGAGTTTCCTCCCTCTTTCCTAACATTCCCAACTCGATGTGGTTCCTGACCGACTCAGGCAGTTCATCCCAAATGCCGTATCTCTTCAATACCTCGTATGCGTCCTTAAAAGTGGTAGGATCTTTTACGGTAATTCCGGACGCGATAACCTCCAAATCGTCCCCGACGACGTCGGATATTATCAAAGCCAGAACCTTACCCCTAACGTTCTTTACGAACTTTCCTCCCTTAATCTTGGATATGTGCTTTCTGACGGTGTTTATCTCGTGTATTCTCGCTCCGCTCTTCAATAAAAGTTCGTAGGTCTTTATCTTATCTTCGAGCGTTATTCCATCTTCGGGCATAGCAAACACAGAAGAACCTCCGCCCGATATTAAAACTATCAGCAAATCCTCCTCTCTAACTTTTTCGGCTATCTCCAACCCTCTCTTAGCTCCTTCCACCGAATTCTCGTCGGGAATCGGATGTCCGGCCTCTATAACCTCTATTCTCTCCAAAGGCATTCCGTATCCGTGCTTGGTAACCGCTATTCCCTCCTCTATGTTATCTCCAAGAACATCTTCAACAGCCTTCGCCATGGGACACGACGCCTTCCCTATTCCGACGACGTAAACCCTTTCGAAATTGGAACCCTTCAAAAAGTCGTAGACCATCGCGTATGGATCCGCTTTCCTTATAGCGTATTCCACTACCTCCAACGCTATCCTCTTTGCCTCTACGTCTCCTTTGAGAATCTCCTCCCTGTTCTTTATCATCTCAGCACCTCCTAAGCTTAACCTTCAGAGTCACTATCTCGAACGGATTGATTTCGAACCTTATTACGTTTCCTTCGATCTTTAACTCCTTGTTGAACTCTTCGTCGAACTCTTCGAGCAGATTTACGACTTCAGCGGACTCCACGTCTCTGAAGAATTTCATCTCAGCTTCGGTTTTCTCTCCCGTAGCTTCGTAAACTCTTACGATTATATCATCTCCGTCTTCAGCTTTCTTTAAAGCTGTTAAGATTACGTTGTCCGGCTTTATCTTCAGAAAACTTCTCTGGCTTCTGTATTTTCTGTTCGGAGGAATCTGCAGAGCTATTAAGTCGTAATTGAACTCCCAGCCGAGCTTGTAAGATTTCGCGTCCTTCCAGCTTCCCTCATGGGGATATATAGAATACCTGTAGGTATATTTCTTGTTCAGCTCCATAGCATCGTAAACGGGTATTACTGGCCCCTCCTTACCGTGAGAAAGCAGATCCACCGATCTGAGAAGGGTAAGGTATATCGCACCATCCCTAACCTCGTTTTCCGGAGTTCCTCTGTTCAAGACTGTTATTCCGTAATGCTTGTTGCCATAGTCGAACCATCTGAGGCATGGATACACACCGGAAGGTTTCTCCGCCCATCCCTCCGGGTTGAAGTAGTAGGTGTTCGTGGGTCTGTTTACGGCTCCGAACTGCATCTCGCACGTGTATTCCTTCTCCCTTATGTTCGTCTTAAACCTAACCCTTATCCTCGTCCTCGGATGCTTGTTTTCTATGGTGGTTACGAAATCTATTCTCGGCAGATCCCTGTATATTATTATCTTCTTGGAGAAAGTTAGGTAGTTGTGCTTCCAGATGACCGGTCTCCACTTTGTCGTAAGCCTGTAAGGCCATATAAGCGAGTAGTATTTGGTATCGACGGTTATTATTACTCTCAGCGGAGTATCCTCGACGGTCAGGTTGTCCACCTTGAACCTACCGAACCTTATCCCCTCTCCTCCTTCAGCTTTAACCGGCGTGTCTATGTCCTCGTAGTGGTGGTAGAGATCTCCCGCCTCGCTCTCAACTACTATCTCGTTCCCTTCATAAACTATTACATCGTCTCCTTTGCTCACCATTATGATGCCATTCTCCGGGTTGAAGTTGACCCTGAAGAACTTGTTGTTTACGACCGTGGAACTTCTTATCAAGAATCCGTCCGTCTTCTCCACGGGCTCCCTGTCTATTAGTTTGTAAACTTTGTATCCTAAAGCCGGGACTCTTGCCACGAATCCTACCCTCGCGTATCCTATCGAACCGTCGTAGTATCTGCTTATTTTTATGACTTCAACCTTTCTCTCCTCATCTCCGCACTTCACACCCTTTATGTCGTAGATGTATCCCCTGTCGAAGCTTAGATCCACTTCCACCCAGTTCTCGACGTCCCAGGGAAGGGGATTGAAGACCGCGATGTCTCCCTCCGCTGATTCGTCCGAATCGGCTTCCAGCAGATTCTCGAGGACATCGTTCATCAGGTGGGGTATCTTCATTTTAAGAAAGTCTATGTTGAGCTTAACTTCCGTGTATCCCTCGTCCGCTCCCGTTCCAGGGAGTATGTCGTGGAACGCGTTGAACAGTATTTTCTTCCAACAGTTCGTAAGTTCTTCGCTGTGGTATTGGCCGTTAAGCAGGAAACCTATAGTGTCGAACCTTTCGAGGGTCAGCAGATCGCACTCCAGCTTTCTGAGGCTTAGCTTTATCCATATTCTGCTCGATGCGGTGTCGGGAAAGACGGGGGAAAACCTTCCGCAGAACATCTCACCCTTCCTAACGGGCAATTTGTCTGCGAACTTCTCCACTTCCTTGAAAAACTCTGAAGGTAATGCTATTTTCATGACGGAGTTTTCGTGAGTTTTGTTCCACCTCCTTACGGCCTCAACTATTTCCTCCTGCGGAGGAGTAGAGCCGCTTCCAGAGGGCATCAGTATGTGATTCGAGAAGGCGCATTCCTTCAAAAACTGATAGCTCTCCTCCCACCTGTCTATGTATAGCCCTGCTCTGTATCCAAGCGGAAAGACGTGTGCTATTATCCTCGTCCCGTCTAAACCCTCCCATAGGAATTCGGAAGGCCTAATTTCCGGGCAACCCCTTCTGAATGCAACGTATTTGTATCCGCTTTTTCTGTAAATCTGAGGAAGCTGAGCGTTCAAACCGAAGCTGTCCGCCTGCCACATAACCTCAACGTCCTTTCCAAACTTCTGCTTGATGTATCTCTTACCCACTAAAATCTCCCTTACGAGAGTTTCTTCTTGGGGAAGCATCGTGTCCGCCATCAGATATTCCCCGTCGGCTATCTCTATCCTCCCCTCTTTGACGAACTTTCTGATTTTTTCGAAAAGCTCCGGATACCTACTCTCTATCTCCTCAAGCAGAAACGCTTGCTCGATCAGAAACTTGTATTCGTCGAACTCTTCAAGAATTTCGACGACCTTCTTCAGAATGAAATCTATGTTTATATAAAAATAATCTTCCTTGGTAAACACCCAGACCGCATCGTAGTGCGTGTGCGGAACGACGTATATCACATCCTTATCCCGCCCGGGCATGGTATCACCCGAAAACGAACTTCTCAACGACCTCTACCCATCCCTCAGTCGCGACACCCTTAGCTTTATAAAGATTTTTGATATTTATATTCGCCCAACAATCTGGATTTTTAACCAAGGCGGGAACGTCCACTGCCTTAAGCATTGGCTTGTCCGTGTAGGAGTTGCCAATACCTATCGTAGTAACGTTTCCGTATAGCTCCTCGTAGAGTTCGGTAAGGATTTTGACCGCCTTCCCCTTATCCGCGTTCTTACCGTAAACGTGAATGAATTTTCCGCCTACGACGACGTTGAACTTCCTTTTAAGCTCCTCCACAGCCCTTTCTTCTGCGAAAACTACCGTTTCGCTGAACTCCCTCATCTTGGCGAGTTTCGCCATCTCCTTGCTGAGACCAGTGACCTTCGCGACCTCCTCTACGCTCATAAAGTAGTAGCTTTCAACCCTGAATTTTTCTCTAAGCTTTTTTATTTCTTCGACTATTTCCTCGTAGCGAACTCCCAAGACTACGACTTCGTAACCGTTCTTGGGCTCTCCACACATCTTTTTAAAGTAGTTCTTAGGAACGTATATGGCCGAGCCGTCTTCAACGATAAAAGGATCGTAAACTCCCATCATGCTTCTGAATACCTCTTGCTCAGCTTTAGTCTTCGCCGAACAGAAAATTATGGGTATTCCGAGCTCCTTCAGTCTTTCTATCGTGGGCTTCGCGACGTCGAAGGAGTAGTCTTCGTCGAGCAGAGTTCCGTCGAGATCGGTGAAGATTACGAACTTACTCCTCATCACGTCATCACTATTATTAACATCATCATCCATACATTATAAGCGTTTCGGAATATTCGTCTAAGAATCTGCGAAATTCCTTTACGTCGATCGAACGTATAGGAGGCATAATGTCGTTCTTTTTAATTTCAGTCCTTCTTTTTATCAATCCGTTTTTCTTAAGTTCTTCGACGATCTCCTCTCTTAGCTTATCGTTCGAAAGTTTGCTGTAGTATATCGTGGCCAAGGATTGCAGAAGCATCTCTCTAATGTGTTCGTCGCCCTTCTCCTCGTGTATGTGCGGGTTAAGCGTTTCGATCTGATAAACCTCCACTCCAGATTTGACGGCCTCTTTAAACTCAGTTTCGCCCTTCCAGAATTCCTCGAAAAGGTAAATAAGCTGATAAGGCTCCACGGAGTAACCGGTTGAGAACGCCATGATCTCCGCCAGCTTCATTGTCATTGCATGCTCTCCGGCGTTTCCCGTCTTTATTATGTTCGTCTCGAATCCCGTTTGAACGGCCAAAAGCTTGTTGAGATATCTGTTCGTTATTTCGCTCACCCTACCCCACTTTCTGAAGTAAAGTCTGTCCTCTATTACCTTCGGCTTGTATCTCCAGTGTAGCCTCACCATGGTGTATGACGTTTTTGATATGCTCAGCCCGGCGCAGTAAAGCCTGACGTATTCGTTTACCGAGCACGGAATGTAGTTGTCGGCATCGACGAAACCGACGTAATCGCTACCCAATATCTTAGCAAGAATTAAACCGACGATCATTCCTTCGGCCTTACCGTTTCTGACGAAACCCGTTTCATCCAAAATACAGTTGTAACCGACCTCCTTAAACGCTATACCCAAACCGGGATCCTTTTGGTGAATTAGGGTTATGGGGTGCTTGGTAACCCTATAAAAATCGGATACGATGTCTCTCTCCATTCTGAATACGTCCTTTTCACCCCTCTGACTGTTGGAAACGACAACTATCTTGCATCCGAGCGGAATAGATCTAAGAACACCATCGAGCAAATGCATTTTCTCATCCTTTATGGGAACGATTATGGTCATTCTACTGAGTATCTCCTCCATTTCTTCCTTTGAAAATCCTCGAAGTAACTCCGTTTGAACTTCGTCGGATTCGAGCTTCAGGACTTTTTGGACTTCGTGGATCTTGATACAACCAAATATTTCCGAATGTTTGGGAAGCTCGATGAGCATTAACCAGATTTAAAATCGGAGGTATATAAAGGTTAGGACATCTTTGAGTGTGTTTAACATCCTTCAATCTTAATACATTATCAAATATAATTCAGTATCAAAACTTATTTAAACTGGCTACGGACAAAACGACATGCTTAAAAGATGGGATACGAGAAACCACGACTCATCCCGAATGTCTCCGACTCCATAAGCATAGACATAATAGACATAGAATCTAATGAATATTCCCAAACCAAAAAAGAACGATAATCAAAGCTCTGCTTGTAAAGGAGTTCGAGGGTCTGTCTTTAAGGTCTGCAGAGATTAGAGTTTATCAACTGCTTGGAGTGAGGATAGATCACACGGTTCTGCACTTTTGGGAGAAGAAATTGGCACCTTACATGGAAAAGATCGTAAATGCAATTCTAAAAGAGCTTCATAGACTCGAATACTTGGAGAGCTTCGTGGATTCAACCACTTTCACGAATAAAAAGGGGATAGGATAGAGCGATAACGAGGTACAACGGAAGTCTTTATCCTGTAGCTGTTTCAGTAACAACTTACGAAAGTAAGGCAATTGAAAGATTGCCGGAAGGAAAAGGTTATTTCTATGCTGATGCAGCCTACGACAGCAGGAAAGTTCTGAATACCATCGTTGATAGAGGCTACATCCCCATAGTTAAACCGAGGAAGAACAGAGCGAGAGGATATGGGGCGAGAATTAGAGACAGAATCTTCGATAAGGACAAGTATAGAAGGAGAGGGATTTGCGAGGGATTCTTCGGAGCTCTAACGAACTGGTTCGGGGATAGAATTCCTTGCTTCTTGATTGAAACGGCCGTTACAAGGCTCCTCGTCAGGATTGCTTGCTACGCTCTGAGGATTTTGTTAAGAGTTAGTATAATGGAGGTGGAATAATAAACACACTCGGACATCTTTTAAGGATAATGATTTAAGTCCATTTTTCGATCTGCAGATATGTTTCTGAAATTTAGAGAAGAGGTTATTAAGTCGTTAAAAGTTGATGAGAGGTTCGTTAAGGAGAGCGATCACGCTGATTTGGCTTGCACCGTAGCATTCAAAATAGCGAAAGAGCAGAAGAGAGATCCTCAGGAAGTTGCGGAGGAGCTCGTTTCTGAAATCGAACCGACCGAATACATCGGCAGCATAGAAGTCGTAAACGGCTACATAAACTTCTTCGTCAGCGAGGAGTTCCTGGAGGATACCATCAATCTGATACTCGATCAGGATTACGACTACGGTTCACCGAACATGAAGGGGGAGGTTCTGGTCGAGCACACCTCCGCGAATCCCGACGGCCCCCTTCACATAGGTCACATAAGGAACTCCATAATAGGCGATACTCTTGCGAGGATTATGAAAAAGGCCGGTTTGAACGTTAGAACTCAGTATTACGTCAACGACATGGGTAGGCAGATAGCAATAACAGCTTTGGGATTCGTGAGATTCGGAATAGACGAATCTAAGAAGCCCGATCACGCGATAGTCGAGGCTTACATAAGAATGAACGAAGAGCTCGAAAGGAATCCCGATATCGAGGAGGAAGTGGAGGATCTGATGATAAGGTATGAGAGGGGGGATAGGGAGGCTACCGAGCTGTTCAGAAGAGTCGTAGAGCTTGCCCTCGAAGGTATTAAGGAAACCCTCCAAAAACTCAACATTCAGCACGACGAATTCGTCTGGGAGTCGGAATTCGTTAGGAACGGTTACGTCGATAGGATTCTGAGCATGCTCGATGAGAGGGGTTTGCTCAAAAAGGACGGGGCTTGGATGATAGACCTAAGCGGGTTAGGTTACGAAAAGCCGGTGGTGGTTAGGAGGGAGAACGGGACGACCCTCTACATCACGAGGGATCTGGCATACCATCTGTGGAAAAACGAAAACTTCGAGCGATTCGTGAACGTCCTTGGAGCGGATCACAAGCTCGTAGGGAGGCAGTTGCAAGACATACTCAGGCTTTTGGGTTTAAAACCTCCGGAAATAGTATTCTTCGAGTTCGTTTCCTTGCCGGAAGGTTCGATGAGCACGAGGAGGGGTAAGTTCATCTCCGCAGACGAACTGATAGATAGAGTCTATGCCGAAGCGAGAAAGATAGTCGAGAATAGAAAGGAGCTCAGCGATGAGGATAAAGATTACGTGGCGAGGGCGGTTGCCGTAGGAGCTCTTAGGTTCGATTTCGTCAAAATAGCTCCCGAGAAGCAGATGGTCTTCGACTGGAGGAAGGCTCTGGATTTCGAAAGGCAGACCGCCGCATACATACAATACAGTCACGCGAGATGTTGCTCAATTTTGAGAAAGGCAGTGGAGAAAGGTATGCCTGATTTGGACTTCAGAGCTGAACTTTGCACTAAGAAGGAGAGGGATCTGGTAGTTCTTCTCTCCAAATTCTCATACGTGATAACTAAGGTCGTAA
The DNA here is from genome assembly GCA_026986375.1 of Archaeoglobaceae archaeon. Classification (GTDB taxonomy): domain Archaea; phylum Halobacteriota; class Archaeoglobi; order Archaeoglobales; family Archaeoglobaceae; genus WAKM01. The sequence goes on along the minus strand of JALSOQ010000024.1, from coordinate 17,088 downwards.
ACGAACTGAAACCTAACGTGTTCGCGGAGTATTTGCTGAAGGTTGCCAACGCGTTCAACGACTTCTACAGGGATCATCCCGTTCTTAAAGCGGAGAGCGAGCTTAGAATGCACAGACTTGCGATAGTCGACGCTACTAGGATAGTTCTCAGGAACGGACTCGAATTGCTTGGAATCGAACCTTTGGAGAGGATGTGATGAAAATCGCGGTCGTCGGAGTTGGTAACATCTTAATGGGTGATGAGGGTGCTGGAATAGCGGTAGTGGAAGAGCTAAGGAGAAGGAACGTGAACGTAGATCTGCACGACTGCGGAACTATGGGAGTGGACATACTGAACACGATTTCGGAATACGACAAGGTGATAATAGTGGATGCTGTGAAAGGCTTCGGAACGCCGGGAGAGGTTGTCAAGATTAAGCCCAGAGAGATTGAGTGTGGAAGAATTTTGTGTCTCCACGACATAAACATTCCATTTCTTTTGAAACTCGCCGAATGTATCATGAAAGTTCCGGAAATAGTTGTAATAGGAATTGAAGTGGAGAGGATAGGGGAGGGATTGGGTCTTTCGGAATCCGTCAAGAATGCGGTTAATAAAGCGGTCGAATTGGTTTTGGAGGAGATCGAAAGGTTTAAACTTTCGAAAGAAAACCGTCAAAAATGAAAAGATTTGCGGTAATTTTGCTGGCGATACTCCTCTGCATGTGCGCGCAATCGGACATAAAGCAGAAGGTGATCGATTCGCTCGAAAAGGTCAGAACTTACGGATTCAGGCTCGAAGTCGTATCCAACACATCTCTCGGAAACGTCACGATGTCTTCGATATCGAACTCCACGGGTGTCATAGATTTGGTAAACAAAACTCTGCACATGAATACTACCACGGTAGTCGACAGGTTCGGATTTAAGCATACTTCAAAAACGGAAACGTTCGTTTTCAACGATACCGCATACGTGAGGGTTCACACGAAAAACGGAACGAAGCTCATTAAAACGAACGTGAGCGAAGATTTCTGGAGGAGAAGCAACAGCATGGAGCAACTGATAGAGTTGCTTAAGATTTCGAAAGTCACGAACGTTTCTAGTGGGGTAGTGGGCGGGGTAGAATGCTACGTTCTGAATCTAAAACCCAACGTTAAAAAGCTCTCTCAAAAATCAACATCTCTTCTAAAGGAAATTCACGTCAAACTCTTCGTTTCCAAAAAGACGTTTTATCCGGTTAAGGCGGAGGTTACTTCGGTCGTAGAAACTCCGATGACGATATCGATGGGCTCTTTAAAGGGAAATGTCAGCGTAGTTCACAGGATTAAGACGGTGGAATATTTCTACGACATAAACGAACCCGTAAAAGTGGAAATGCCGAGATAAAAGTTATTTAACGATCGATCGTTACGATTTCGATGATTAAGGTTCTGGTCAGTCCGTCGAATGTCGAGGAGGCTTTGGAGTGCGTAAGGGGAGGAGCGGACATTATAGACGTCAAGAATCCTAAGGAAGGATCTTTGGGGGCGAACTTCCCTTGGACGATAGGTGAAATAGTCGGCATCGCGAAGTCGGAAGGAAGAGAGGTGAGCGCTACCGCCGGGGACTTGGACAAAGCGGGCGTCGCGAGCTTAGCTTCTCTGGCGTTGGCGAGCTTGGGAGTGGATTACGTGAAGGTGGGGCTTTTCGTCGAAAGGAGGGAAAAGGCCGAAGAAATTTTGAAAAGCGTCGTTAGGGCTGTGAGAGAATTCGACGTCAAAGTTGTTGGAGCGTGCTACGCGGATTGGAGGAGAGCTAAGACCCTAAACCCGAACACACTTCCAGAAATCGCGAGCGATGCGGATGCGGACGGAATTCTCATAGACACCGCTATAAAAGACGGGAAATCGACTTTCGACTTCATGAAGTTGAACGAGCTCGAAAGCTTGATCGATTCTACCAAGGACCACGGACTGTTCTTCGCTCTGGCCGGAGGACTCAGCTGGGAACACTTGGAATTAATAAGGAGGCTCAAGCCCGACGTAGTGGGAGTGAGAACAATGGTATGCGAAAACGGGAGGAATTCGAAAATAAAGGCAGAGCTCGTGAGAAAGCTCGTAGAGATGCTCAGTCGTTGATGCAGAGCATGTGCCCCATCTTTTCCTTCTTCGCTTTCAGGTATCTCAAATTTTCCTTCGTCGGCTCGACTTCTATCGGCTCCCTCACAACTTTGAATCCGAACCTCCTCAGTTCCTCTATCTTTAGCGGGTTGTTCGTCATCAGCCTTACCGATCTAACTCCCAAGTCCATCAGTATCTGCGCGGCTATTCCGTAGCTCCTCAGGTCGGGAGGAAATCCGAGCACTATGTTAGCCTCAACCGTATCCTTCCCCTCCTCTTGAAGCTTGTATGCCATCAGCTTGTTTATCAAACCGATTCCCCTTCCCTCGTGCCCCCTCATGTATATCAGAACTCCCTTCCCCTCCCTATCTATCATCTTCAAAGCCCTCTCAAGCTGTTCACCGCAATCGCACCTCAAAGAGTGGAAGACGTCACCCGTAAGGCATTCCGAATGGATTCTAACCAAAACGTCTCCTTCGGAAACTTCCCCTCTAACCAAAGCCACGATTTCACCTATGGGCGTTCTGTAACCTATCGCCCTGAAAGTTCCGTAAAACTTCGTGGGTAGAGTGGCCTCCACGACTCTCTCCACGAGCTTCTCGTTTCTGAGCCTGAACTCTATCAGTTCGTTTATGCTTACCGCAACAATTCCCCTTTCGGTGGCGAACCTTAAAGCGTAATCCCTTCCCGCGACTTCCCCGCTTTCGGTGATGAGAACGGAATAAACTCCCGCAAGGCTGAATCCGGACATCCTCGCAATATCCAAGCTCGCCTCCCCGAAAGCGGGTCTTTCCAAAACGCCCCCTTCCTTCGCCTCCTCCACGAAAATCCTTCCGGGACACGTTATCTCTCCTGGATCTACCTTTCCGGAGACGAGCCTCCTTATGAACTCCGCTCTTCTTTCCGCGGAAACGCCGTTTGACTTTACGTCTATCGGAATGAGGTTACCGTTAAACCTGAACCTGTTCAGCCCGAGTTCCGCGATTCTCCTCCAAGGCAACGCGAGCCTTATCCCGTCGCAGTTCTTCATCATGAAGTTTATTATCTCCCGAGAAACGATTTCAGCGGGAAACGAAATGACCGAACGGTTTTCGTCGTATATCAAGACGGGTTTGGAATTCTTAACCGCCCTAACGACATCTTTCATAGCCTTCGGGCTACCCCCAGCTATATATAATTTTTGAGATGCATCTCAATTTTGAGATCACGGGTTCTCGTGGGGATACTTCTCCGGCCTCTTAGCATCCTTCGGAACGTTCTTGGCCTTCTCCTCTATGAACCTCTCCAACTCCCCCGCCTTGAGCAGTTCCTCGTATTCTCCTTCCGTTAGCTCTATTATGAAGCTCCCGACGTATCCGCAGTTCTTGCAGTAGTATTTTCCCGTGTAGCCTCCGGCATCGAGGACGATCTCATCCGACTTGCAAACCGGGCATATCAGAATTCTCTTCATGGATAAATTACTCCGGCGCTGTTCATAAAACTTCCCTTAAAATTGGAAGAACAGCCTTTATGTTGATCAGGTAATCGTCTATGGCGTTCAAAAGTGCACCTATTCTGTCCGTCCTCACCTCCACTACCAAAACGTTTCCTTCCGCGTAACACCTACACCAATCCGGATCGTCCGGTGAGAGGGCTTTCGCCAAAACTTCGGCATCCTCAACCTCGATCCTCAGCCTCCCAACTGCATACAGCAAAGCCTGTCCACCTCCCTTATGAACTCGTCCACCTTGTCCGGATCTATGTTCGCTCCCGCTGCCACTCTATGCCCTCCTCCTCTCCCTCCAACCTTCTCAGCAGCTTTCCTCATCACTTCTGCCAAATCGACACCTATGCTGTCGTTGCTTCTCGCAGAAACTTTGGCCCTTCCGTTTTTCACGTTCACCGCTACGAATGGCCTGTCGGCATAGAGATACCTCGAAAACACGGTGGCCACCGGGCCGGTAGCCGGAGCGTTTTCCATCACTATGAACCTTATGCACTCTCCTTCCCTTACTTCCTCCCTTCTCCTCCTAAGCTCCTCAAGCAGATCGATTCTGTATTTCCTCCATATTTCCATCGCCTTCTCCAAGTAACCTTCGTCCCTTACGCAAACGGCAAATCCTATGCTACAAGCCGATAATCTACCGCAAGCGTTTACGATGTCCGTTAGAGTTACCGCATTCTTTACGAGCTCCCTCTTGAGAACGAACTTCCTGCCTATGAATTCTTCTATAACTCCTACGTAGGCTCCTTGCTTCATTAGTTTTAGAACTATCGCGTCCGCGAGCCTGTGCGTTTCCTCCTCGCTCAACTCATCGACATCCTTATCTCCATCCACTTTGGCCTTCGCCAAAAACTCGTCCAATTCATCCTCCTTTCCGTAAAAGTCCAGATAAGGCTCCACCGAGAGCATCAAAACCTCCCTAACCTTTCCGGAGTGCAAATTAAGACCCCTTTTGAGTTCGACGTAGCCATTCTCAACACCCTCCCTGACTATTTCAGCGTTCCCTCCGACTAACTTCTGCTTGTCTCCGAGCATTCCCACTATCGCAAGGCCGATCAGGTCGCGGTTGTCTCCCAAAACGTTCGCAACTACGTAGGCGGTTCCGCTCGCGGAAAGCTCGAAAGTTCCATCTAATCCGGCCAAATGAGGATTTACGTGCACCAACTCTTTCTTCGGCTCTATTCTGCCCACGGGATAGTGATGGTCGATGATTATCACGTCAGCATCGATCTCAGAAACGACATCCGGGTAACCGCTACCCATGTCCTCCAAGATTATCAAATCATCACTGTCGTATTCCACGGGATCGTTCAAACCCCTCAAAAACCTCAGCTGAAATCTCTTACCCAACCTGAGCAGAGCTAAGGCCATTATAGCTCCGGCGGAGATTCCGTCGGGATCGTAGTGGGTGTATATCCTGACGAATTCGTGTCTTTCCAAGAGCTTTACCGCCTTCCTCGCTTCAGCTTTTAGCATGTCGAGCATGCCATTTGGAATGCGAGTGGGATGTATAACTAATTTACGCCGACCAAGTAATTGAATGCGCAATCGACTATCTTGGCTTCAACGAACGTTCCGATTTCACCCTCTTTGAGTATGACCGGTCTGTAGGAGTCCGCCCTCGCCATGAACGTTTCTTCCTTGCCCCTCTTAGTTATCAAAACCCTCATCTTTCTTCCTATGAACCTTCTGTTCCTCCTGAGCCCTATCTCCCTCGCGAGCTTCGTTAGCCTCCTCGACCTCTCCTTCTTTATCCAGTCCGGAATGTCCTTGAGCTTCGAAGCCGGAGTGAAAGGCCTCTTTGAGAACCTCGTTATATTAACTATGTCCGGCTCGGTCTCCTTGAGCAATTCGTAGCTCTTCCAGAATGCCTCCTCGCTTTCGGTCGGATAACCTACAATTATATCCGTGGAAACCATTACGTCGTCGAAGGCCTTTCTGAAGGCTCTTACGACTTCCACGTAATCCTCAACCGTGTGATCTCTCCTCATGTCCCTCAAAACTTCGTTGTCTCCGCTCTGAACGGGAACGTGAATGAACTTGTATATCTTCGGACTGCTGAACGCGTTTATGAGATCGTCGAGCATCTTAACAGCATGATGCGGGTTCATCATACCAACTCTAACTCTGAATTCTCCCTCTATCTCCGAAATCTCGTTCAGCAGTTCTGGTAGCATGTGCTCACCCCTATCGAGTCCGTAAGCTCCAGTATCTTGCGACGTAAGCTGAATCTCCCTGAATCCCATTCTGACGCACTGTCTCACCTCCTCGACTATGCTTTCGATGCTGAAGCTCCTCAGCCTACCCCTCGCGAATCTTGTGGCGCAGAAGGAACATCTCCCAACGCATCCCTCGGATATGGACACTATCGCTATCGCGTTCTCCCTCAACCTCAGCTTAACCCCGCAGAGCTTGGACTTGTCAATTCCGTTCTTACCGATGAACGTAACCTTCTCGTTTCTCAGAGCCGACTTTATCGCCAAATCTACCTTATGGATGTTGTCGGGGCTTATCAAAGCGTCCGCAACGGCCTCAACCTTCTTTGTTGAAATCCTCGGCAGACATCCGGCCATCACTACCTTCTTCCCCCTCGCCTTGAGCTCCAAGGCCCTCCTCATTATCTTCCTTTCCGTAAAATCTATCACACCGCACGAGTTTATTACTATGACATCGGCATCTTCTATGGAGTCGGCTAACTCGAAATTTCTCGCGATTATCCCCCTCATGATGTCCGAATCCGCCTGATTCATCGTGCATCCGTAGGTTTCGATGTAAACTCTGACCATTCCACCAAAATTCGGCGGAAGGATTTTTAAGATTTGCATTGGCATTTAGCTAGCGGGCGAATTCCTAAACGGAAAAGGGTAGAACGCTTTTGGGGAAGTATAAACGAAGCTACAAATTTGAGAGTATTTCGTCTATCTTTCTTATCTCCTCCTTAACCTTTTCGATCGCCAAGCTCGAATCGAAGAACTCAAGAGGAGCACCGCATTTTGGGCAAGTGAAATCGAACTCCATCGCCTGCTCGTAATTCACCTTCATGCAACCGTTAACGCAGATGTAATACACCGTAGCCGTCTCGTCCTCCAACTTCTCCTCAAGCTTTCTTTTGGTCTTGAGCAGTTCCCTCCTCAAAACCTCCTTTTCCTTGTCGTATCTTATCCTCCAGTAGTATTCCATCCATCCAGTTTCGTCGTCCCTCTTTCTCCTATACTCCGCCAAACCGAGCTCGTAAAGTGCAAACAGCGCCCTTCTGATTTCATTTATTTCGATTCCGAGCTCCATCGAAAGTTCCTCGTCGGTGAACTCCTTCTTTGGGCGTAGTTCGTATATTATAACTCCAATTTCCCCGGCGACTCTCTCTATAAGCTCTCTGATCAGTTCCTCAGCCTGAAGGACATTCACATATAAGGGTATGAACTCCGACGTTATTTAACTTTACGATTTAAAAGAAGCCGCCGCCGGGATTTGAACCCGGGACCTGGTGATTACGAGTCACCCGCTCTACCAGGCTAAGCCACGGCGGCTCGTAGTGTTATATATCGAGGGGGATTAAAAGCTTTTTGATGAACATCGTTCTGTTCAGCGGAGGTGTTGATTCGACGCTCGTGGCTTACTTGCTGAAGTTGAGAGGGGAGAAGTTTTTGGCGGTAACGGTGGATTCCGAATACGTTTCAAGGAGGGAGGTGGAGTTCGCGAAGAGAATTGCGAAGCTCGTCGGTTTCAAGCACGAGATCGTGAGGGTAAATCCCACGCCGGAATTCCTGAGAAACGATCCGTTGAGGTGTTACCACTGCAAGCGCAACATGCTGAAAACTATTCTGGAGAAATTCGGGAAAGTTAAGATTTTCGACGGGACCAACAAAGACGATTTAAAGGATTACCGGCCGGGATTGAAGGCGAACGAGGAGTTCGGTGTGATAAGTCCTCTCAAGTGTTTTAGCAAGGATGAAGTTAGGGAGATGGCGAGACGCTTGGGACTGCCGAACTGGAATAAACCGTCGAATTCCTGCCTGGCGACGAGGATATTAGGGAAGATAACGCCGGAAAAGCTTGAGATGGTCGAGAAGGCGGAAGAATTCCTCCACACCTTGGGGTTCGAAGTTGTCAGAGTTAGGCACGAGTTCGGGAACGCGAGGATAGAGTTGGGGAAGGATGAGATCGCCAGAGCTTTCGAAATTAGGGAGAGAATTTTGAAAAAACTAAAAGAGTTCGGGTTCAGAAGGGTTTCGCTCGACTTGGAGGGATACTGAACAGTCCTATTTCTATTCCTATCCCCATCTCCTTCGCCCTTCTGAAGACAAGATCCGCCACCGCAATATCCTGAATCGCCAAACCTGTGGAATCGAAGATCGTTATCTCTTCGTCGCTCTTCCTTCCCTTCTTGAATCCCGCCACTATCTCCCCGAGCGTCGCGTAAACGTCTTCCGGCTTTAACAATCCTTTCGCAATCGCGACGTTTATCTCCCCTCCGTGCATAGCCTGCTCCAAGTCATCTACAACGATTTTCGCCTTCAGCAGAAGCTTCTCGTCGAGCTCCTGTTTGCCGGGAGCGTCGGCACCTATTGCGTTTATGTGCGTCCCCTCCCTTACCCACTTCTCCATAACCACCGGCCTTTTAGACGGAGTTGTCGTGGTGAGAACATCGCAGTCGCACGCCTTTTCTATCCCGCATTTCTCAGCCTCAACGCCGAAACCCTCGCAGAATTCAACGAACTTCTCCGCGTTCTTCTCGTTTATGTCATACGCCCTCACGACTTCGATTTCGAAAACCTCTCTGAGAGCGAGAAATTGTGTGTATGCCTGCCTTCCGCATCCGACGAATCCGAAAACTTCGCTGTTTTTTCTCGCAAGGTGCTTCGCCGCTATACCTCCCGCAGCTCCGGTTCTGAAGTTCGTTATGTGCGTCCCGTCCATTATTGCAAGAGGAAAGCCCGTTTCGGGATCGTTGTATACTATCACGGCCATGACAGTCGGCAGTCCCTTCTTCGGATTCTCCGGATGTGAGTTCACCCACTTGATCCCGGCCTTTCCGTCTAAATACGCCGGCATAGCCCTCAGATCTCCTTTTTCGAACGTCAGATAGACCTTGGGAGGCATCTGGGTCAAGCCCTTTGCATGCAACTCGAAAGCCCTTTCAACGGCTTCGATGCAGTCCCTCATGTTGAGAACTTCTTTAACGTCCCTTTCGGTGAGTATAAGGGTTTTCATGAATTAACGATTAGGCGTCTTCGAATTTTAAAGCAATCGGACATGAAAGATCATTTACGATACAATCCGACGAGTTCTCCGTATTGAATTACGTGTCCCTCCATCGCCTTCAAAAGCTCCTCCTTGTTGGCATCCTTTAAATTCAGCTCAGTGTCGAGGACGTAGACCTTAAAGACGTATCTGTGCGTTTCCCCCTTGGGCGGATAAGGACCGTCGTATCCGTAATCGCCGAAGTCGTTTTTACCCTGATACGCCTTGAACGGTCTCGTTATCACCTTTCCCTTCGGAATACCCTCGGGTATCTCCTTGACGGGAGGTATGTTCCATATTATCCAGTGCACGAAAGTTCCCTTCGGAGCGTCCGGATCCTCCATGATTACGGCTATGCTCTTGGCTTTGGGAGAGAGATTGACGAGTTCGAGAGGGGGAGATAGGTTTTCCCCATCGAGGGTGAACTTCTTGGGAATGTAGCTTCCGTTCTCGAAGACCGACTTGACTTCCAAGTTCTTTTCAAATTTCGGCGGTGCGTTCTGAGCACAACCCAATAACAAAACCGCTAAAAACAAAGCTATCCGCCTCATAATCGTGCTGTTTGTTCGGAATAAGATCAATCTTGCGGAGGTGAACGCATGTTCATTCAAAGGCAGACGAAGGATTTCATAAACATAGACCCTCTTCAAACGGGTGGAATCCTCACCGAAGATGCGAGGAGGATGCTTTTAGAATGGGGCGACGGATACAGCGTCTGCGACTTCTGTGAAGGCAGTCTGCACGAAATAAAGAAACCGCCCATAAAGGACTTCGTTCGTCAGCTCGAGGAGTTTTTGGACTGCGACGTCGTTAGGATAACCACGGGTGCGAGGGAGGGGAAGTTCATTGTCATGCACAGCTTGGCGAAGAAAGACGCTTGGATAGTCGTGGATTCGAACGCCCACTACTCCACTTTCGTTTCTGCTGAAAGGGCAGGATTGAAAGTTGCGGAAGTCCCGAATTCCGGTTATCCAGAGTTCAGGATTTCGGAGGAGAAGTTCTCCGAGGTTATAGAGGAGACGGGAAGGAAGGGTGAAGTCGTTTTGGCCGTGCTGACTTACCCCGACGGAAACTACGGAAATCTGCCCAACGCAAGGAGGGTCATAGAGATCTGCCACGATTACGAAGTTCCCGTTCTCTTAAACTGCGCATACTCGATCGGTAGAATGGAGGTCAAAGCGAATAGGTTGGATGCGGACTTCGTAGTCGGTAGCGGGCACAAATCGATGGCATCCGCCGGGCCGGTGGGTGTTTTGGGGATGAAGGAGGAGTTTGCGAAGATAGTTTTGAGAAAATCGGAGAGGTTTAAAAACAAGGAGGTCGAGCTTTTGGGTTGCACCGCAAGGGGTGTGCCGTTGATGACCTTAATGGCTTCCTTTCCGCACGTTAAGGAGAGGGTTAAGAGGTGGAACGAGGAGGTCGAGAAGGCGAGGTGGTTCGCCAGTAAAATGGAGGAGATGGGTTTCAGGCTTCTGGGAGAGAAACCGCACAACCACGATCTGATGCACTTCGAATCCCCACAGTTCTACGAGATTTCGAAAAGGGTGAAGGAGAGGGGCTACTTCCTTTACAAGGAGCTCAAGAAGAGGAAGATACACGGGATTAAGCCGGGAAGGACTAAGAGCTTCAAGGTTTCGACCTACGGAGTTCCTGAGGACAGGCTTGAGATAGTTCTGAACGCTTTCAGGGAGATACTCGAAAAATACTCCCGATAAAAGATGCCCCGGCCGGGATTTGAACCCGGGTCTGGGAGTCCGCAGCCCCCAAGGATATCCTGGCTACCCTACCGGGGCCTACTCGATTTAGACGAATAGATATATAACGTTGCGGTTAAAAAATCAGAGGAACTCCTCGAACCTGCTTTTCCTTCTCTTCTTCCTGCTATCCTTTTTTGGCCTATCGTCGAGCAATTCCTCGAACTCCTCGTCGGTGACCGGCTTTAGGTCCAAGAGGTCCTCCACTTTCTTCGATTTCCTCGGCCTCATCTCTTAAGCCTAATTCAGGTCGGAGGTATATATCCCTTACCCATCGACAATTTTATTTCAATCCTTTATTATGGAACTCCGCACGTATTTTGGGTGCCCTCCCAAATCATGCGAAAAGCTTAAATACAATGATGCCCGACTCAGAACGATGGCAAAAGGTTGCGAAACCTACGCCACTTACGAACTCTTTTGGTTCGGATTTTGGTTTAGCTATCAGTAAACGAACTTTTTCGTCGCGTTTCCTCTTGGGGGTGTCTCTATGGTCGGTAAAAGGAGGCGGTTGGGGAGGATCGTCAAAAACGGCAAAAGCCTCATCGTGCCGATGGATCACGGGATATCCAAGCCCGTAAAAGGCTTGGAGGACATAGACGAAATCTTGAGGAAGATAGACGGTGTAGTCGATGCGGTCGTTCTGCATAAGGGCGTAGTTAAGAGGTCGAGATACGTGGCGGATATGGGGATGGGACTTATAGTCCATCTGAGCGCATCGACGTGCCTCGTCGATCCGAACGACAAGAGGATAATAACTTCGGTCGAAAAGGCGATAGAACTGGGAGCGGATGCGGTGAGCGTTCACGTGAACATCGGTTCTAAAACGGAAGGAAGGCAGTTGGAGGAGGCCGGAAGGATCGCGGAGATCTGCGACTCTTGGGGGATGCCTTTGCTTGCCATGATATATCCGAGGGGGAAGGGGATAGAGGAGAAGGATCCAGAGATGGTGAAGCATGCTGTGAGGGTGGGTTACGAGATAGGGGCGGATATAGTGAAGACGAACTACACCGGAAGCGTAGATACTTTCGCCGAGGTAGTCGATGTGGCGGATGTTCCGGTCGTAGTCGCTGGAGGATCGAAGAAGGACGAGCTTTCACTGCTTAAGGAGGTAAAGGAGGCGATGATGGCCGGGGCGATCGGTGTTGCGATAGGAAGAAACGTCTTCCAGCATCCGAAGCCCGAACTCATCGTAAAGGCTTTGAGGATGATAATCCATGAGGGAGCGGACGTTGAAGACGTGAGGGGGATTCTCTATGAAGGAAGTCTGGCTCTTGGCTGATGGGGAGAAGTGGGAGGAGGAGAAGGAAAAGATAAAGGACGCGATAGAGATAGGATACACCGGAGTGGTCGTTCGGAGGGAGTTCTTAGATAAGGCTAAGAGGTTGGGAAGGATCGAAGTCTTCGGAAAGAAGAATGGAGAAGCCGAGGGGGACGGAAAGAAGGCGGTTTTCTTGGACATAACCTCTGCGGAGGATCAGGAAAAGGCTTTAAAGCTTTCGGAGGAAGTAGATTACCTCTTTCTGTCGTTTTCCGACTGGAAGATAATACCCCTCGAAAACCTCATAGCTATGAAGAAGAGGGCGAAGCTCATAGCGATGGTCGATTCGGTCGAAGACGCTAAAGTCGTTCTCACGACTCTTGAGAAGGGAGCGGACGGAATAGCGGTTAGGGAGGACAGGAGGGAAGTTCTCAGAAAATACCACGAGCTCGCGAGCGGTGATGTGGGCTATGTCGAGTTGAAGAGGGCTAAGATAACTGAGATAAGGCCTTTGGGCGTCGGGGATAGGGTGTGTATAGACACGGTAACTCTCATGGAAGTCGGAGAGGGAATGCTCGTCGGCAACAGGGCGGGATTCATGTTTCTGGTTGCGAGCGAGAGCGAGGAGTCGGAATACGTGGCTTCGAGACCGTTCAGAGTGAACGCCGGAAGCGTGAACGCATACCTAAGGGTCGGAAGTAGGACGAAGTATCTGGCGGAGCTCAAAGCCGGAGATGAGGTGGAGATAGTCAGATACGACGGAAGGACGAGAAGGAGTTACGTCGGAAGGGTTAAGATAGAGAAGAGGCCTCTGATACTCGTTAAGGCGGTTGCGGATGGAGAGGAGGGGACGGTGATTCTGCAGAACGCCGAGACGATAAAGCTCGTGAACCCTGAGGGTAAGCACGTTTCGGTTTCCGAACTAAAGCCGGGAGACGAGGTTTTGGTCTGGATAGGGGAGAAGGCGAGGCACTTCGGGGTTGGCGTGGAGGAGTTCATAATCGAGCGCTAGATATATGGGGTCGAATCAAAAAGTGACGATGGACGAATACCGGAAGAGGATGGAGGAACTCAGGGAGCACTTCGGAGATTTGATCGACGAGGATACGCTCAAACTTTTAGTCGATTACAGTTTCGGCAAGGTTCCAACCACGAGGCTGAGCGAAATCGCAAACAAGAGGGGAAGGGTTGCGGTTGAAGGCGTGATAGAGAAGGTTTTGAGTGTCAGAGAATTCGTTAAGAACGGGAAAAAGGGACTGGTCGCGAACGCGATTCTGAAGGATGGAAGTGCGAGGATCAGGGTAACGCTGTGGAACGATTCTGCGGAACTCGTCAGGGCCGGGGATCTCGTGGAAGGCTGTAAAGTCAGGCTTAAGGGTTTCGTGAAGAGGAAGGACGGTATCGAGCTGTCCGTGAACGATCCTTCTGACGTCGAAATTCTTGAGGACGTTAGGGAGAAGATAAGGGGAATAGTTCTGGCCGTAAACGGAAGGAAGATGGCCTTAAAGCACGGCAACTCCGTGAAGGTTTGCGTTTTGAAGTGCGAAGCTGAAGTGGGGAGGGGCAACGTGATCGAGGCTTTGGGATTCGAAAGCGAAGTTTTCACGATTACGGAGCTTAGGGTTATCGGTGAGGTATATCCCGATTTTTCCAACGTCTTTACGCCCATCTCGAAGATCATCCCACTGCGCAACGTCAACATAAGAGGCAGGGTCAGCGGGCTCAGCGGATTGAGGATCGTTAAGGGAAAAGATTTGGCCGAGATATTCGTCTCGGACGAAACCGATAGAGTTAGGGTTCTGCTCTGGGGAGAGCATGCCAAGATTTATAAAGAACTCGATATCGGCGATTCGATCGAAATATACAACGCTTATCCGAAGATCGGTTGGGACGGGGAAATCGAAGTCCACTGCGGCTGGAGTTCCCTATTGCAAAAGCTTTAATAGGATTGCGGAAGACCCAATGCCATGGATCAAATAATTTACATAGGACCAGTGATGCTCGACGAGCCTGAGGAGTTCAGCTTGGACGAGTTCATAAGACAGGCTATAGCGCTCGAAGCTGAAAGATTATTCTACTCGAACGGGAGATTGTTTTTGGTCGATTACGATACGCTCCACGGAATAATAGACGGGAAGTTCGCGATAGTGGAACTCATAAGCTACGCATCCTTCTGCGAAGTTGGGGAGTTCAGGAACTGGATTCTCTACTACGGGAACGACGATGCGGTCGATTACGTCGATAGGATAAGGGACATAAGGGGAGATACGACGATTCTGCCGGTGATAAGGACGAACGACAGGTTCATAAGGAAGATAGAGGAATACATAAGCAAGGGGAGGTATAGGTCCTTCTCCAAGACCGAGAAGGTAGAGAGCGGTATAAGGAGAGAGGAAAAAATAGAGCTAAGGTGATTCCTTTCCCCTATACATGACGACCTTCACCCTTTCCTCTGTTATTAATCCCTCCTTGACTATCTCCAAGATCTTCGGCTTTATCCTCTCTATGTTCTCCTTGGAATCGACGACCTCTATCACTACGGGCAGATCCACGGACAGCCTTAAGATGGAAGGGGCTCGGATAATGCTCGTCTTTCCGAACCCGTATATACCCCTTATGACGGTAGCTCCGGCTATTCCCTCCCTTCTAAGGAACTCTACGAGATACTTGTAGAGGGGTTTGCCTTCGTATTTGTCCGATTCCCCGACGAATATCCTCAACAGCACGGCTTCCTCCATGCTCAACGCCTCCAGATCGTTAGAGCGGTAATCCTGCCGATATAAACTGCGAACAGCGTTAGTGTTATCGTGGCTATGACGTTCACGGCGAATAAAAGCGTTTCCTTTTCCTCCAAGAGTCTGAAGGACTCGTAGCTGAACGTGGACATCGTCGTGAAAGATCCTAATAGTCCTATGGTAAGAAATATCCTCTCCTCTCTTCCGAATATTCCGAAGTATTCGGTGGAATACATTATGAAACTCAGGAAGTAACTGCCGATCACGTTTACCGCAAGAGTTCCCATTGGAAACGTCGCAAAGCCGTCCTGAACTATTCCGCTCACCACATACCTCAAAATCGCCCCCACGAATCCTCCCAAGCCGATCAGAAGTAAGCTGAGCGTTCTTCCACCCCCATTATTTTTAGACTCGCAATCGCATAGTAGCTATCTTCGAGCGTGGAAATTCCCCCGTATATACTCCTCCTGAATCCACCGTCCGAATTCTGAAGTGAGAGGATGTATTTAACGGTTTTTCCATTTTTATAATTAAAGTTCAGGACGTTCAAAGTCGAAATAGCGTAAAACGTGTCCTCCAAATAAGGAGGATAGGAGTTCGGCTTCTTTGAAAATCCTCCGCAATCGCACTCGTGCTCCATTACGAATTCTATCACGTCTTCATCCTCTTTTATACCGACTGCGAAGAACGTATCTTTCAGGTTGGGAGAGTTAACTCCGTATCCTTTTCCCCTCTTGAACCTCCTAACGAAATCGCCCAAATCGACTTCGACGTTCAAAATTCTGAGGCAGGATACTATCATGTATATCTCCCTCAAGACGTTGGGATTCTCGAAGGAATACGTGGCCGTAATTCCCCTTTCCCCGGAAAGACCTGAAATTTCCCTACCAACTGCTTCGTCGAGCCTCTTGAGGAGGAATTCTGAGTAATCCGGTGGCTCAACTCCGAGAACGTTTAGGGCGTTGAAGACGTAGAACATAGTGGGAACTTCGGGGCGGAGCCTGTTGAGAAGGAATTCGACCACGTCCTCACCAACCTCGCATCCTATCGCCTTTAAAATGAAGACAGCATAGAACGTTTCTGGAACCGACGATGGAAGGGGTTTGCAGAAGGAAAATCCGCCGTCTTCGTTCTTCCTGCTCAAGACGAACCTTTTCAATCTCTCCACGTTCATGGAAACAGTATGTCGAGCTTCGGTTTTTTAAATATTCCCTCCTCCTCCGCCATCTCGTATAACCTTTCGATAGCTTTCACTACCTTGGGAGGCATCTCGTAGGTGTATTCGTTGACGTACATCAGAGCGAACTTTTTAACGAGATCTCTGCTCATCCCCCTCGAATACCTCATAGCCCAATCTAAAGCCTCTTCCACGTTATTCAAAGCGTATCTCACGCTTTCCCTCATGACCCTGAGAAACTCCCTCTGCTCTTCCTCCGGAATCCTGCGGTTTATCACGTTCACTCCCAAGGGGAGGGGAAGCTTTGTTCTGTCATACCAGAACTCCCAGAGATCCAGAATTTTCTTCAGCCCGTGCATCTCGTAGGTTATCTGCCCCTCGTGAATAAGAAGTCCGGCATCGACCTCTCCAGACTTCACGGCATCGATTATTTCGTCGAACCTCATCTCAACAGCTTTGAAATCCCCTATGGCAAGTCTCAGCAGTAGTGTGGCGGTGGTGTATCTGCCGGGGATCGCTATTCTTGCCTTCTTGAGATCTACGTTGTCCTTGGCAACCACGATCGGCCCGTAACCGTCGCCAACGCTCGCTCCGGTGGACAGGATTCTGTATTTATCGTCCAAATAGGCGTATGCGTGGACGGATAGAGCGGTAACGTCCAACTTTCCCTCGAATGCCATTCTGTTGAGGGTTTCTATGTCCTCGATCAGGTGCTCTATCCTCAGCTTCGTCGGAACCTTTCCGGCTATCATAGCGTAGAACATGAAAGCGTCATCAGCATCCGGCGTATGGGCGATGAGCATACATCGAAGATGTTTTCGAAGAATTTAGAGGTTTCGATTGGGTGGTGAAATGAATTATGAACAGTTTTTGCAATTCAAAGGAAAAAGTTGATGCAGGGAGTATAGCCTATTCTGATGGCATTTCTTCTCTCGCAGTGGACGTGGCCGTGAGTTACTCAAAGAAACTCTTAAATTATTTGATAGCACTATCATCTTCTTAACCAGCCAAGTTTTAACTCACCGACAGTCCGCTTTAGGGTTACAATCCTCCAAGTTAAGAGCTTAGACCTTTATCAAGAATTATCTCGAGAATTGTATTTACAATCCTAATTTAGTCTGATTTTAACTATTAAGTATGATTGAAAACCTACCGCTCGATAAGAAGCTTTCAATCCTATATTAGTCTGATTTTAACGTTGGCAAGTAGATACGAAAAAATAAGCCGTCAAAGAACTTTCAATCCTATATTAGTCTGATTTTAACTGTGTATGATTTTGGGAGTTTTGACTATTTAAGCGTTTCTGAATCGTTTTCTCATTTAAATAGTGTCTGGGATCTTTGATGATGCAACCCATTT
>JALSOQ010000023.1 GCA_026986375.1 Archaeoglobaceae archaeon | reverse complement strand
CAAAACGATCATCAGAGCAAGTATGGATCTGAAGATTCCGATTTACGGAACCGGCAAAAACATCAGAGACTGGATATATGTTTTGGATCACTGCGAGGCGATAGATTTGGTTATGCGGGAAGGAGAGGAAGAGGAAATCTACAACATATCGAGCGGAGAGGAGAAGACGAACTTAGAAGTGGTGAAAACAATTCTCAGCATAATGTGTAAGAGTGAAGATTTGATCGAATTCGTTGAAGACAGGCCGGGTCACGACTTCAGATACAGCTTGGATTCTTCAAAGATCAGAGAAGAGCTGGGCTGGAAACCTAAGCACAGCTTTGAGGAGGGGATAAAGGAAACCGTGAACTGGTATCTCGAAAACGAGTGGTGGTGGAAACCCTTGACGAATGAGAAGGTTCTGCATCCGACACCTTGGAAGTTGAAATGGTAACGGTTAAGTGATTCCATTACTAAATTTTCACCATGGCATCCGATATGGTGATGATAAAGGATCTGGATAAACAGGGTAGGCTGGTATTGCCTAAGGAGTGGAGGGAAAAATACGTTAAGAGGGGAAAGATCGTTCTGAAAGTGCAGAACGATAAGATTATCATAAAGCCGTATGAATTGGCGGATCTGACGGAATTCTTCGATAAAATTGAAGTCGACATAAAATCGGATCTATCTGAATGGAAATCGGTTAGGAGGGAACTGATTGAGGTTCGTTGATGCGAGCGTGTTCGTTCACGCATTCATCAAACCTAAGAGAAAATTGAAGCCCCACGAGGTTAGGATAAAGGAGTCCGCAAAGGCGATAGTTAAGAGGATAAACGATGGCGAAGAGGTCGGTATAACCGTCGTGCAGTTGGCAGAGATAGCGAATCTGCTGGAAAGCTATCTAACGCTTAAAGACGCTTTGAAGGTAGTTTTTGCTTTTAGCCGGAAACGTGAAGGTGTTTGATGTTACAAAGAAAGACTGCCTAAAAGCTTTGGAAATCGCTAAGGAGAAAGGTGTTGGATTGAGCGATGCGATAGCTTATGTGGTGATGAAGAAGAGCGGCGTAGAGGAGATATATTCGTTCGATAGCGATTTCGACAAGCTTGACGTGAGAAGGGTTATGGAGTGATAACATGCCGCTCGAGTTCATCCGTTTGAACATTCCCGATGTGATTCTTATAAAACCGAAGGTTTTCGAAGATGAAAGAGGATTTTTCATGGAGACCTACAAGAAGTCCGATTTCGAGAAGGCTAAGATAAGATGCGAGTTCGTTCAGGACAACCATTCCAGATCTAAGTACGGAGTTTTGAGGGGTCTGCACTTTCAGAAGGAGCCTTATGCACAGGCTAAAATAGTCAGATGCGTTAGGGGTGTTATTTACGACGTCGCAGTCGATTTGAGGAGGAATTCGCCAACTTTCGGGAAGTATGTGGCCGTAATACTTTCCGAGTTCAATAAATACATGCTGTACATTCCGAGGGGATTTGCCCACGGATTCTTAGTTTTGAGCGATGAAGCTGAAGTGATCTACAAGGTCGATAACGAATACGCTCCGGAATACGAATGCGGTTTGATATGGAACGATCCTGACGTGAGAATAGATTGGCCCATCGACAATCCAATATTATCTGAGAAAGATCGAAAATGGCCTACTTTGCGAGAGCTTTTGGAGAGTGGAGAAGTATTCTAAACGCTTAAATATTGTAATACACAAACGTAATACATGGATGTAATTAGCGTGAGGATTCCTAAAGAGTTGAAGAGGATGATGAAAGAAGTCAATATTAACTGGAGCGAGGAGATAAGAAAGTTTATCGAAAA
>JALSOQ010000022.1 GCA_026986375.1 Archaeoglobaceae archaeon | reverse complement strand
TTTGGGTTACGCTCAAGACGAAGAGGAAGGTGGTTACGAGTCCAAAGAGGAGGTTCTGGAGGCACAACAAGCTTAAGGTCTGAGGTGGTTGGGATGGCGAAGATAGTCGTCGAGAGAGTTTATTCCATAAGGCTGAAGCACAAGATGAAGAGGTATCCGCGCTGGTTGAGGGCGAAGAAGGCGATGAGGTTCATAAGGAACTTCCTCAGCAGGCACATGAAGGTGGAGCCGGATAAGATAAGGATAGACCCGAGCATAAACGAGAAGGTCTGGGAGAGAGGAGCTCAAAAACCTCCGTCCAAAATAAGGATTAGGGCGATGAAGTTCGAGGACGGAGTCGTTGAAGCTGAGTTAGCGTAGCATGCCGAAGCTGTTGGCGATAAGGGGAGTTCCTCTGATAGGACTCTACATAAGGGCGACGGAGGATTTCGCCGTACTAGGGGTGAACGACGAGAAGGCGAAGGAATACTTGAGAGAGGAATTGGACGTCGATGTGGTGGTTACTACGATAGCCGGCTCCGAGCTCGTGGGAGCTTTAGCATGTGCGAATTCGAACGGAATACTCGTAAGCGATCACATAACCGGCAAGGAGAAGGAGAGACTCGAAAGGCTGTTTGATGTGCATGTCGTGAGAACTCCGATGAGCTGTCTTGGGAACGTAGTTTGCGTCAACGACAGAGGTGCGATAATCCATCCCGAAGCCGATGATGCGATAGTTTCTGCAGTTAAGGAGTTCTTGAACGTTGAGACGGCCAAGAGCACGATAGGAGGGATAAAGACGGTCGGAATGGCGGCAGTGGTTACGAACAAGGGCGGGCTGTTGAATCCGAACGCGAGCGAGTGGGAGATAAAGAAGGTGGAAGAAGTGATGGGCGTTGAGGTTGGAACGGGAACCGTGAACTTCGGCAGCGATATGGTGGGAACGGGGTTGGTTGCGAATTCGAAAGGATATATAGCCGGAAAAGATACGACTGGATTCGAGTTGGGGATTATAGAGGAGTCCTTGTTCCCTTAGGAGGTGGTGGTATGAAGTTCGAGGTGGTGGGGGTTTTTAAGAACGCGAACCAGTGGCAGAAGTTCAGGAAGGTGGTGGAGGCTCACAACGAGCGTTTCGCTCTGGAGAAGGTGTATTCTCTGCTCGGAAGCAATCACAAGGTTAAGAGGCATCTGATTAAGATAGAGAGCGTTAAAGTTGTCGAGTAGAGGTGTTTTGATGGAAGAAAAGGAAATTCAGGAGAAGTATTATCTTTTGCAACAGTTGCAGGCTGAGAGTGAAGCGATACAGAGGAGGATAGTCGAGCTTGAACTTGTAGACGCGCAACTTGAGAAGACGATAGAGAGTTTGAAGTTCTTCAACTCTCTCGACGACGGTGTCGAAGCCCTCATGAATTTGGGGGGAGGAGTTTTCGCATACGTGGACGTAAAGAATGCCAAGAAGATGCTCGTAGATGTTGGGGCGGGGATAGTAGTTGAAAAGGAGGTTGGAGAGGCGATAGAGTTTTTGAAAAAGAAGAGGGAGACGATTCAGAAGAACTTGGTCCAGCTTGAGCAGTTGCTTGGCCAGATTTTAGAGAGGACGAGAGCGATTCAGGAGGATTTGACCAAAGCCCTTGGGGAGGAGAAGAAGTAATGTTCAAATTTTTGAAGGAGAAGCTTTCCGCTTTCAAGAAGAAGTTGGATAGGAAGGCGGAGGAGGAAGTTAAGGCTGAGGTTAAAGAAAAAGATGTTAAAGTCGAGGTTAAAGAAGATACGTCAAAGGGGAAACCTTCGGTAGAAGTTGATAAAAAGGAGAAGCCGAAGAAGGTCGGTTTGGTCAGCAAGATAAAGACCCTCATAGTAGAGAGGGAAGTTTTAATAGACGAAAAGAAGGTAGAGGAGATTTTAGAGGATTTGGAGATCATACTTTTGGAGAGCGACGTCGCTTTTGAAGTCGTTGAGGAGATCTCGGCGAAGCTGAAGGAGAGGCTCGTAGGGAGGAAGAAGAAGATAGGGGAGAAGTTGTCAGACATAGTCATAAACGAGCTAAAGCTCATAATTCAGGAGATTTTGGATGTGAACAGGTTCGACTTCGACGAGTTCGTCGAAAGGAGGCTGAAGGAGAAGAGACCTCTCAACATAATATTCGTCGGTGTTAACGGGACTGGCAAGACCACAACCATAGCCAAGATAGCGAAGAGGCTGATGGATTATGGCTACTCCGTCGTCTTAGCCGCTGGAGACACGTTTAGGGCTGGAGCGATAGAGCAGTTGGAGGAGCACGGTCAGAGGTTGGGCGTCAAGGTTATAAAGCACAAGCCCGGTGCGGACCCTGCGGCTGTGATTTACGATGCGATAAAGCATGCGGAGAGCAAGGGGATAGATGTTGTTCTGGCTGATACGGCCGGAAGGATGCACACCAAAAAGAACCTGATCGATCAACTCAGCAAGATCAAGAGGGTAACGAAGCCAGACCTTACGATATTCGTGGATGAGAGCATAGCAGGAAACGATGCGGTCGAGAGGGCGAGGATGTTCAATGAAGCTGTGGGTATCGATGGCTCAATCCTAACCAAGATAGATGCCGATCCTAAAGGTGGAACCGCCATCTCCATAAGCTACGTTACTGGAAGGCCGGTTCTGTTCCTTGGAACTGGGCAGGGTTACGACGATCTCGTCAAGTTCGATTCCAAGTGGTTGATAGAGAGGATATTCGGAGACATTTAATATCTGATAGACCATTTTAAAAGCATGCGGATGTTCAACACGTTCACAAGAAGAGTCGAAGAGTTGAAGCTTGGAAAGACAGTCAAAATCTACGTCTGCGGAATTACGGCATACGATTACTCCCACATAGGCCATGCGAGGACTGCGGTGTTCTTCGACACTTTGAGGCGCTTTTTGGAATTCAAGGGGCATGAAGTCATCTACGTTCAGAACTTCACGGATGTCGACGACAAGATAGTTAGAAGGGCTGTCGAGGAAGGAAAGACTCAAAAGGAGATCGCTGAGAGGTTCATAGCGGAATACTTCAAGGACATGGAGGCGTTGAACGTCAGAAGGGCGGATTATCATCCGAAGGTCACCGACCACATACCCGACATAATATCCGCAATACAGAAGCTAATAGAGAAAGGATACGCCTACGAGGTGGACGGAAACGTCTATTTCCACGTTCCCGCATTTAAAAGATACGGGGAGCTTTCGGGAATGAGCTTGGAGGAGCTAAACATGCACAGAATAGAGCCGGATCCGAGGAAGAAGGACGTTAAGGACTTCGCCCTGTGGAAATCCGCCAAGGAGGAGGACGTCAAAGCTAAAGCTGTATTCGAATCTCCCTGGGGCTTGGGAAGACCGGGGTGGCACATAGAGTGCTCGGTCATGTCCGCAAAATACTTGGGAGTCCCCTTCGACATTCACGGGGGTGGAAGGGATTTAGTCTTCCCCCACCACGAAAACGAAAGAGCGCAAAGCTACGCCTTATTCGGGGTCGAGCCGGTTAGATACTGGATCCACAACGACTTCGTTACGATAAGGGGAGAGAAGATGAGCAAGAGCTTGGGGAACATAGTTCCGATAAGAACTGCAGTAGAGAAATACGGAGGAGAGGTTTTGAGGCTTTTTTTGCTCACCGCCCACTACAGAAGTCCTTTGGATTACAGCGAAAGAGCACTTGAAACCGCAAAGAAGTCCTACGATTCCCTGAAGAACTCCTTAATCCTTTTAGACATGGAGATTGCATACCTAAAGACTTTCGGAGAGAAAAGAAGTCCTGCCAACGTTTCGGTGGACGAGTTCTTCGACGGATTCGTAAGGGCGTTGGAGGACGACATGAACACCCCCAAAGCTTTGGCGGTTCTGCACGAATTCTCAAGGTTCGTAAACAAAAACGTTTACTCGATGAGCTTAAATGAATTGGAACACTGCTTCGATACGTTCAGAAAGCTATGCTGGATTCTGGGCATCTTCGAGAAATACGAGAGAATCCCCGTTCTTTCAGAGGATGATGCTGAACTTATTAAAGAGAGGGAGGTGGCGAGGAAGGAGAGGAATTTCGAAAAGGCGGATGCCATAAGGAACAAATTCAGAGAGAGGGGAATTCAGCTAATAGATACGCCCGAGGGGACGAGGTGGCGGACGGTTTAATGGGAAAAATTTTTAAACAATGCCATTTCCATAGCAATTTGAAACGGTTGCTCGACCAATTTTGCATCGTTTGGAGGTGATTCTGCATGAAGGTGTGGTTGATCGGTGCCTACGGTATCGTATCTACGACGGCGATGGTGGGAGCGAAGGCGTTGGAGAAAGGAATCGTAGGAAAGACGGGATTGGTTTCGGAGCTACCTTGCTTCAGCAAGCTTTCCGATTACGCTCCTCTGAAGTTCGAGTTCGGTGGACACGACATAAGGCCTCTACCAACGGCGTACGACGCCGCTCTGGAGCACTGGGAGATGAACAGGCACTTCGATAAGGAGATACTCGAAGCGGTGGCGGATGAACTGAGGAAGGTTAAGGCGTGCAAGGGAACCGCTCTGAACTGCGGAGAGGGTATAAAGGAGCTCGGAAGGATAGAGACCTTGGAGGACGAAGGATTGACTCTGAAGGAGATAGTGGAGAGTATAGAGAAGGACATGAAGAGCTTTGCGGACGATGAGACCGTAGTAATAAACGTAGCCTCAACCGAGCCCCTGCCGAACTACAACGAGAAATACCACGGAAGCTTGGAGGGATTCGAGACCATGATAGACGAGGATAAGAGGGAGTTCGCGAGCGCGAGCATGCTCTACGCTTACGTGGCTTTGAAGTTGGGATTGCCCTACGCGAACTTCACCCCGAGTCCGGGATCGAACATCCCAGCCCTTAAGGAGCTTGCGGAGAAGAAGGGCGTTCCTCACGCAGGAAACGACGGAAAGACTGGAGAGACTCTCGTAAAGACGACTTTGGCTCCGATGTTCGCATACAGAAACCTCAAGATACTGGGATGGATGAGCTACAACATCTTAGGAGACTTCGATGGAAAGGTTCTGAGCCACAGGGAGAACAAGGAGAGCAAGGTGATAAGCAAGGACAGGGTTCTTGAGAAGATACTCGGATACTCTCCATACAGCATAACCGAAATAGAGTTCTTCCCGAGCCTCGTGGACAACAAGACCGCGTTCGACTTCATACACTTCGAGGGATTCTTGGGCACGAAGATGAAGTTCTACTTCATATGGGACGGAATAGATGCCATAGTAGCGGCTCCTCTCATCCTCGACATAGCGAGGTTCCTTCTGTTCGCGAAGAAGAAGGGGGTCAGCGGAGTCGTTAAGGAAATGGGATTCTTCTTCAAGAGCCCGATGGAAACGAACATCGTCAACACGCACGAGCAGTTCGAAATCCTTAAGAGGTGGTTCGCCGAGCTCGCGGAGGGTTAAACTTTTTATCGAAATTTTTAAAAGCTCATTAATCCACCGTTTCAAGCCGATTTTTTCGGGTGAAAACTATGATGCAGGATATGGTGTATAAGGGAACGACGACAGTGGGATTGGTTTGCAAGGACGGAGTGGTGCTTGCCACTGAAAAGAGGGCGACGATGGGGAACTTCATAGCGAGCAGGAGGGCGAAGAAGATTTACAGGATAGCGGACAGAGTCGCGATGACTACCGCAGGAGCGGTCGGAGACGCGCAGTTCTTGGCGAGGCTGATATCGGTTGAGGCGAAGCTTTACGAAATAAGGAAGGAGGAGAAACCGACGATAAAGGCCCTAGCAACTTTGCTTTCGAACATCCTCAACTCCTACAGGTTCTTCCCCTACTTCGTCCAACTGCTCGTCGGAGGGGTGGATGTTAGGGGGCCGAGCATATATTCCATAGACCTCATAGGAGGGGCTATAGAGGAGAGGGACATCGTCGCTACTGGCTCTGGTAGCTTAACCGCTTACGGAGTTCTTGAGGACAGATACAGCCCGGACATGAGCGTGGATGAGGCCGTGGAGTTGGCGGTAAGGGCGATATATTCGGCGATGAAGAGGGATTCCGCTTCCGGAGATGGGATGGACGTTGTTAAGATAACGAAGGAGGAATACGTGGAGTTGAAGCCGGAAGAGGTGGATGAGATAATCAAGAGGTTCAGCAGAAGATGACGGGAGATAAGCTCAAGGAGATAAAGGAGAGGGTTATAAAGTCCCTTCCTCCGAACGTAAAGGTAAAGAACGTTGAATTCGAAGGGCCTTTCTTGGTAATCTACGTCAAGAACCCGCAGGAGCTCGCGGAAGTCGACATAATAAAGAAGCTCGCGAAAGACCTCAGAAAGCGCATAATAATAAGGCCCGATCCAAAGAGCCTAAAACCGCCGGAAGAGGCGAAGGAGATAATCAAGAAGATAGTTCCGCCGGACGCGAACATAACGAACTTCTACTTCGACGAGGAGAACGGAGAGGTTATAATAGAGGCGGAGAAACCGGGAGTGGTTATAGGAAAGGGAGGATCGACTTTCAGAGAGATAATGAAGGCAGTGGGCTGGAGTCCGAGGGTAGTCAGGACGCCTCCCATAAGGTCGAGAATGATAGAGAACATAAGGAGTTTTCTTTTAAGCGTTAAGGACGAGAGGAAGGAGATTCTTAAGAGAATCGGCGAGAGAATTCATAGGACTGTATTCCACGAGGACAAGTGGGTCAGGGTTACGTTTTTGGGAGGTTCGAGGGAGGTTGGTAGGAGTTGCTACCTCCTGCAGACTCCGGAAAGCAAGATACTGGTGGAGTGCGGAGTTAACGTCAGCAACATCCACCAGTCCCCTTACCTCTACGTTCCCGAGGTTCAGCCGTTGGATGAGATAGATGCGGTAGTGATAACCCACGCCCACTTGGATCACTGCGGATTGGTTCCCCTCCTATACAAATACGGATACAAGGGTCCGATATACCTCACACCTCCGACGAGGGATCTTATGGTTCTTCTGCAGATAGACTTCATAGAGGTGGCGGAAAGGGAGGGGAATGTCGTTCCCTACAGTTCCCAACACATCAGGGAGGCTTTGAAGCACACTATAACGCTCGACTACGGGGTGGTTACCGATATAAGCCCCGACGTAAGGTTAACGTTCTACAACGCCGGCCACATACTCGGCTCTGCGATAGCCCACTTCCACATAGGTGATGGGCTCTACAACGTAGCCTTCACGGGCGATTTCAAGTTCGAGAGAACGAGGCTATTCGATAAGGCTGAGACGCACTTCCCCCGTCTCGAAGCTCTTATCATGGAGGCCACGTATGGAGGAAGTCAGGACTTCCAGCCCACGAGGAAGGAGGCGGAGGAGAAGCTCATAGCGATCGTCAACGAAACCATAAAGAAGGGTGGGAAGGTTTTAATCCCGACTTTTGCCGTTGGAAGGAGTCAGGAGGTAATGCTCGTTTTGGAAGAGGCCATAAGGAACGAGAAGCTTGAGGACGTGCCCGTTTACTTGGACGGAATGATATACGAGGCGACGGCAATACACACCGCCTATCCAGAATACCTCAACGCCCACCTGAGGGATCTGATATTCCACCACGGCATAAACCCGTTCATAAGCGAGAACTTCGTGAGAGTAGATTCCCCGAGCAAGAGGCAGGAGGTAATAGACGATTCCTCACCATCCATAATACTCGCCACTTCTGGAATGCTTAACGGCGGGCCGGTTATGGAATACTTCAAGGCCCTCGCTCCGGATGAGAAGAACACCCTCATATTCGTCGGATATCAGGCTGAGGGAACTCTTGGAAGGAGGATACAGAAGGGATGGAGGGAGGTTCCGTTCCCCGTCGATGGGCGGAGGGAAGTCGTAAAGGTCAACATGAGGGTCGAAACTGTGGACGGTTTTTCGGGTCATTCGGACAGAAGGCAACTCATGAACTACGTCAAATATCTTCATCCGAGGCCTGAGAAGATAATAACCGTTCACGGAGACGAGGGGAAGTGCATAGATCTGGCTTCGAGCATATACAAGACCTACAGGATAGAGACGAGGGCTCCGATGAATTTGGAAACGATCAGGTTTATATGAAGGTCCTGAGCGTCGTCGGGTATTCCAAAGCGGGAAAGACCACGCTGATCGAGAGAATAGTTCCGATTTTGAAAAATAAAGGGCTTAAAATTTTGGTGGTCAAACACGCTTTGGATTTCGAGATGGACAGGGAAGGAAAGGATTCCTGGAGGATATTCAACGCCGGAGCCGATGTTGCGATAGCTTCGAAGGATAAGCTGGCGTTCGTATCGAGGATTGGAGACGATCTTGACGAGATCTGTTCGATTTTCAACTTCTACGATCTGATAATTACCGAGGGATTCAACAGAGCCTGCAAGGACAGGATAGTCGTGCTCAGGGATCCGGAGGAGATCGAGAACTTCAGGTGCGGAAGGATTTTGGCCGTAGTTTGCGATGAAAGCGTGGAGGGGTTCAGGACTTTCGGTTTCGATCGGATAGAGGATCTTGCGGAAGTAATCTTGGAGTGGTTCTACGAAGGGCGATGAAGTGCGGAGAATTCTTCTTCGATCTACAGTCCGTTAGATGACTTACTACCCACCAGGGCGGATGTAAGAAGAGATTAGAAAAATAAAGTTTAAATTAAACCCCTCGCCTTCGCGAATTCCGCGACGTTTTCCGCCTGACTCCTGCTCCTCGCGACTTCTATCGGAACCTTCCTGAAAACCCTCTCGTGCATCTCAACGATCTCCTTGGGTGGCTTCGTCAGGAGGCTGACGACTATTATAACGGCCATGGTCACGAAGAAGTTCACGAAGAACACCGGAACTCCGTTTAAAGCAGAGCCGATCGCTCCGAATATTCCCGGAGCTTTCGGATTGAACTCCCAGCCGTATATGAAAGCCTCAAGGATTATCTCCGATATCAGCCCGTATGCCATTCCTGCAATTCCACCCACTTTCGTGACCCTCTTCCACCAAAGGCTGAGCAGTAGAATCGGCCCGAATCCTACAGCCAACCCGCCCCAAGCGGTAGCGACCATTGCGTAAACGAGCTTGCTCTCGCTCATGGCGTAGTAAACGGCAACTACCGTTAGAATCAGAACTACCAGCCTTCCCACGTTCACCATCTGCTTATTTCCAAGCTCGACTCCCAAAACCTTGTGGATTATGTCCCTCGAAACCGCAGAAGATGCAACCAAAAGCTGTGAGTCCGCGGTGGACATTATCGCAGCGAGAATTCCGGCTATTACGAATCCAGCGAGCCAAGATGGAAGTAGGGAGGTAGCTATCGCCGGAATGACCCTTTCCGGATCGCTTACGTTTATTATTCCCGCTTTGGCAAGAGCGAACCCCAAGAATCCGGCAAAGAAAGCACCCCAGAGCACCGCAATCGTCCAGAAACCGCTTATGAATATACCTGGCCTCCTGAGCTTCCTCGGATCCTCGACGCTCATGTATCTCGTAACTATGTGGGGTTGCCCGAAGTATCCGACTATCCAAGAGGCGTAACCTATGGCGAAGACTAAAGCGGCTAAGCCAGTCGCTCCTCCGAAAGGACTTAGATGCTTCGGATCTGCGTTCGCCATGATTTCCAAAGCTTTATCCAACCCGCCGATCGCCGAAACGGCTACGATCGGGACTATTATAAGCGTTGCGAGCATGAACATCGCCTGAATTACGTCCGTCCAAACCACTGCGAAGAAACCTCCGGTCAGAACGTATGCCGTTACTATTAAGGCGGTCAGGATTATTGCGGTGTTCACGTCCAGCCCGAAGGCCTGTGATAAAGCCTTTCCTCCCGCCTTGTATTGAGCGGAGACGTAGGCGGTCATGAATATCAGAATTATTACCGCTCCCAAAATTCTGATCAGCTTCGTGTCATCCCTAAGCCTCGCCTCCAAGTAATCCGGAACGGTCACCGCCCTAAACCTTCCGGCGTATATCCTCAGCCTCGGACCTATGAAAATGTAATCCGCGAGAGTTCCGAAGAGACAGCCTATTGCCGCCCAGAAAGCTCCCAACCCGGCGGTGAAAGCTTGCCCCGGGTAACCGAGCATTAGCCATCCGCTGAAATCGCTCGCCTTGTCGCTCAAAGCTGCGGCGAGAACCTTTACCTTCCTCCCTCCGATGAAGTATTGGTCTTCGGTTTTCGTGAACCTCTTCGCCCAGAATCCTATGTAGGCAAGGACGATGAGATAGATTACGAAACCGACCAGAACCCCGTCCATCGTTACACCTCCATCTCCTCGTCGTATCCCAAAACATCCTCATCTACGTAGTATTCCTTCCCCGTTATCTTATCCCAGAATCCATAGACGAACATCACCAACACCGCCAGTATCGTTGGAACTACGAGTAGCAACCACATGTGGCGAAGGCGGAAATCATAGTATATATTTCGTTATCGATTTTTGTCATGGTCAGGGTGATGAAACCGATGTTCGAGCCGGAGGAGTTCGAGACTTTCGTCCTCTACCCCTACAGAATATTTCACGTTAGGCTGTTCTTCAAGAAGATAGTGGGGGAGGATCGCGTTATGGACTTTTACGCATACGTGGACTGCTACAGAGGTGTCGTGGAGAGAGGAGATGGCTTCATAGATCTGATTGACTTCGAAGCTAAGGAGGAGCAGATTATGGAGCACTTAGTCGATTACGAATATGCGAGGAGAATGGCGATAGAGAAGGCGGTAGCTTGGGGAAACCTTAGGGTTATATCCTGGTGGTTACCTAAGGCGGAAGTCGTGAGGGAGGCGGAAGCTTACAAGGTTTTCTGGATTTCCGGCAATAAAATAATCGACAGCCTGACCGGAGAGGTCTTCGAAGGCTTTTTATAACTGCCCGAGTCCCATGCGTTTATGCCCATCGCCAAGGGAGACATCGTTAGGATCAGCTACACCGCGAAGCTTGAGGACGGGACGGTAATAGATACGTCGGACGAAAAGATCGCGAAGGAGTTCGGAATATACAGCGAGGATTACCGATACGGAGACGTTTACGTCATCGTCGGAGAGGGAAACGTAGTGAAGGGATTCGACGAGGACTTGGAAGGGAAGGAGGTAGGATACAAGGGGAAAGTCGTCGTTCCCCCGGAGAAGGGTTTCGGGGAATACGATCCGGAAAAGGTGGACACGATAAGCATAGCGAGGCTCAAGGAGAAGCCTAAGGAGGGGGATAGGGTCAGAGTGGGAGACAGGATTGGGATAGTAAAGAGGGTGATAGGGAGAAGAGCGATAATCGACTTCAACCATCCGCTGGCGGGAAAGACTCTGATATTCGAATACGAGATAAAGGAGAAGGTCGAGGACTTGGCGGGAAAGATAAAGGCGATATTCATGATATACACCGGCAGGGAAGTGGATGTGAAGGTGGACGGAAAGAAGGCGATCGTCGAAGTTCCGAGGGACTTCCACTTCATGCCATACGCACCTCTTGCGAAGGTTTCCGCCCTCGCGAGGATATTCAAGTATCTTGACGTTGAAGAAGTTGAGATAGTCGAGAGGCACAGAAAGGAGGAGGTTCCAAAGTTCGACGAAATAAAGAAGGAAGAGGAAAAGAAAGAAGAAGCGGAGGAAAAGGCGGAACAATCCTAAACTTTTTAAAAAATTTCGTTTTCGATTTATTTATGAAGGTTCTCGTCGTCGATGCCGGTGGTAGGGGTAACGCTATAGCTCACGCTTTTTCGAGGAGCGATAAAGTAGAGAAGGTTTACGTCGCTCCGGGAAACGCTGGAAGTGAGTTCTTTCCGAAATGCGAGCAGGTTAAGGAAGTTCCCTCGATAAGGGCGATTGAGGACATAGTGAAGTTCGCAAAAAAGGCCGATGTGGATCTGGTTTACATAGGGCCTGAAGAACCGCTGAGCTTGGGAATCGTTGATAGGCTCGAGGAGGAAGGAATTCCGGCGGTAGGGCCGAAGAAGGAGGCGACGATTTTAGAGGCGAGCAAGTGTTGGTGCAAGGATTTCCTGAGGAGGATTGGTGTTCCTATCCCAGAATACAGGAACTTCGACGATCCGGAGGAGGCGAAGGAGTTCGTCAGGGAGTGGTATGAGAGCGGAAAGGGAAACGTCGTAGTTAAGGCGGACGGATTGGCTGCTGGTAAGGGAGTTTTCGTCTGCGACAGCTTGGACGAAGCTCTATTTGCAATAGACGAGATAATGGTGAGGAAGAGGTTCGGAAGGGCGGGGGAGAGGATAGTTATAGAGGAAAGGCTATACGGGGTAGAGGTCGCCTTCACGGCCATAAGCGACGGGAAGACGGTAAAGCCGTTCGGACACGCCAAAGACTACAAGAGAGCGTTCGATCCCGACGACATCGACGGAATGAGGGAGTTCTACATAGGTTTCATGAGGAAGTTCATAACCAAGGAGGAGGCGGAGAGGCTATACAGGGAGGGTAAGCTCCTGAATCCGAACACCGGCGGAATGGGGGCCGTAAGTCCCCACCCAAAGGTTGACGATGAAATAGAGCGTAAGATCATGGAGCTCGTAGTTGAACCGGTCATCGACAATTTTAGGAGGGTAGAGGGAAAGGTGTTCAAGGGTGTTCTCTATCCGGTCATAATGCTCGTCGAGGAGGAGGGTGAGATAGTTCCCAAGGTTTTGGAGATTAACGTCAGAGATTGCGATCCCGGTGCGGAGGCTAAACTGCCGAGACTCGAAACCGATATGGCCGAACTGGCCTTGGCCGTCATAGAAGGAGAGCTTGAAGACGTCGAAGTGAAGTTCAGTCCCGATTACTGTGTCGCAGTTTGTGCCGTAAGTGGGGCTTTGAAGGGTAGAGAGGGGCTGAAGCCCGGATATCCGGCGGATCATTACACGAGCCAGCCGATAGAGGGAATAGAGGAGGCTATGAAGATTGCGACCATCTACGCGAACGGAATAGCAAAGCCGAACGGATACGTTACCACCGGAGGTAGGGTTTTGACAGTCGTGGGTAGAGGAAGGACTTTGGAGGAGGCGAGGGAGAAGGCCTACTCCGCTTTGTCCAAGATAAGGTTCCCGGGAATGAGATACAGAAGGACTATAGGTCTGCCGGACGTTCCCGACTAAAGGTGGATTCCGACGAGGTATCCGATTATGGCTCCCGCGTTGAGGAAAGGCAGTCCCGCATGAGGTCTCTTAAATTTTTCCGCCACTATTAGCAAGGTCACCATCCCCAAAACTCCTCCGATCAGAGTTGTCAGGGCCGGAATTCTCATGAATCCTATCTCCGGCGATTTGGTGAAAGTCTGGGCGGAAACCACGAGTATGTTAGGAATTACCACGTCTCCGACGCCCAAGACGGAAGGCCTGTCTTTGCCGGGTATTATGAATAGAAGGGGAAGGTCCTTGACGGATTCCGCCAGATCTATCATGTGACCGGTCTTGTAAACGGATACGGCATCGTAAATGGCTAAGATTACGAGCAGAACGATCACCGGAGTGGGTTCCAGACTTATCCCGAACATCGCCGCAACTCCGGATGCGAGGAGCAGGGCGGAGATATCTATCGTTATCCAGTTCGGTTTCAGTATCAGCAGAACCGTAAGGACTAACGCAACGATGAGCGAGAGAATACCAAGGAAGGGTATAAGGACGTAGTGGATCGAGACGAAAACGAGTAAATACATGAAGGCCTTTAGGAACTTCTCGCTCTTCCTCGCCAAAATCAGAACGAACGCAGTAAAAACTATTATTAGAGCGAAGTATAGAAAAGAGTTTGAAACATCGCCCGGATTTTCGAAAACCCTCATCCCGCTCTGCTCGTATTTCGGAACGCTCGATATCGCAAGAAAGGCGGTTACTACGAAAATGAGAAGGAAGATCCACCTCATGGTCTCGGCCTTATGAGTATCCTTTCTCCCTTCATTAGAGCCAATCTGAGGGATTTCCCCGCCTCCTTATCCTTCCTAACCTTTATTATTCCCTTTCTGCTGACTGCCGCCGTGAACAGATACTCGTTTCCGGCGAAGACGTCCACAGTCTTCCCCTCCAGGCCTTCCGCGTGGATTACGTAGTGCTTTCCGGCATCCTCAACCTGTGCCTCCCTAAGCTCCCCCGAAAGTCTGAGAGGCTGAACTTCGAGCTTCACCTTAAGCTCGTTCTCGATCCTCTTTATTCTCCTCCCCCTCTTTCCTAAGAGGAGAGGAATCTCTTCCTCGGGAACTCTGACGATCGCCCTCTTGTTGCTTATCACCTCCACCTCGAATTCAGTCACGTATCTGCTTATGATCTCCTCTATCATCTCCTTTACCCTGTCGAGCTCTTCCTGCTCTATGGGCATCACGACTACCTGCTCTCCGTAGGTGTAGATCTCGTATTCCACACGCTTGGTTTCGAAGTCTATCACCTCTATTACCGGTCTCGCCAGATCTTCCTCCATCATCCCGTATGGAACTTTTACAGTGAAGTTGAGCTCGTAAACCTTCTTTATCCTGCCAGCATCTATGAATATTACCGTATCCACGACCTGAGGAATGACGCCCAACTCGACCCTTCCGATCATCCTCTGAATCGCATCTATCGGCCTCGTCGCGTGGGTTACGCCTATCATCCCAACTCCCGCCAAACGCATGTCCGCGAAAACTTGGAAATCCGAAGTCCTCCTAAGTTCGTCGTAAATCGTGTAGTCCGGCCTGACGAGGAGTAAGACGTCTGCCGTGAGGCTCATGTCTCCTTCGAGCGGAGCGTATTGTGTTATCTCATCTCTAACCATCAAATCCCTCGGACTCTCCATCGTCTTGACGATGTATCCGTTCTCCATGAGGTAGTTCGCGACGCTCGCAGCGAACGTCGACTTTCCAGCCCCGGGAGGTCCGGCTATGAGAATCCCCCTCTGCCTCTCCACGAACCTCCTCTTTAGCTCCTCGCTTATCCCGTATTCGTCTAAGGTAACTTTAGCTATGGGTCTCACCGCGGTTATCTCCATTCTATCCGCGAAGGGCCTCTCCGCTATCGCTATCCTCAACTCCCTAAGCTGAACCACCGTAACCCCTTTCCTCTCTATTTCTATGCTACTCTCCTCATCCTGTCTCGCAGCTTCGAGTATCTCGTGGGCTATCTGCTGGAGCTCCTCCAAGGTCATCGGTTCCTCCCTTATCTTTACGAGCTTTAACTCTCCTATCCTTCCCCTCTTGGCGAAGGGAGGAACACCCTCCCTCAGGTGAACGCTCGCGGTGTCCGGAGTAAAGAACTGCATTATCTTCGTGTCCTCCGGCCCTATCCTCTCCTGAGCCAAGAACATCGCCTTTATGCCCTTCGCAACGGCAACCGCATACTGAACTCTGTCGCTCGTTATAAGGACAGCATCCTCCTCCTCGGCAATCCTCCTTATCATGTTGTCTATCTCCCCACTCTTCGCGAGCCTTATCTGCTCCAAGGAAGGTCTTTCCCCCAAAAACAGAACGTCGAATCCCTTCTTCTCTGCAATTTCCCTTATCCTTCTTACTTCCTCCAATCCCTGCAGTCCCGTCATCCTTCCGGCGTTGGCCTGTGCCTCTAATTCCGCCAGAGCGGGCTCGGGGATTATTATAGTCCCGGCTAACTCTCCCTTCTCGAGCATCTGCGAGACCCTTCCGTCTATGAGAACGCTCGTGTCCACTACGAACTTCATCCCATCTCACCTTTAACTCCGAATATTTAAGAATTCCTAATGCCTTTCCGACTTCTGCAACTTCGGAGCCCTTATCAAACTCACCCACTTCCTCGTCATTATTACAGTCTTCTTAGTCCTCGCGACGACCTTCTCCGGAAATACACCCAGTAGGAAGTTCTTAAGGAAGGGCTGAGTTGTGGCTCCTATCAGAGTTAGGTCGTGCTCTTCCGCCTCCCTCGCTATTCTGTCCACGACGTTTCTGTCCACTACGAACTTCTCCTCAACGCTCAAGCCTTCGAGCGGTTTCTTGGTCTCCTTGAACGCCTTCTCCGCCTTTTTCTTGTCCTCATCACTCTTTCCCACGTAGAGCAGAGTTATCTTGGCGTTCGTAACCTTAGCCAAGTCTCTGGCAATCTCCCCAGCGAGAACCGCATGCGGTCCTCCGGCTGTGGATATCAAAATCTTTTCCACCTTCTCCCACTTCGGATCGAACCTAACGACTATAACGTCGCACTTAGCCCTCATCAGAACGGGGTCTATAGTGCTTCCCAAGACGAAGTCTTTTCTGAAAGTCCTACCCCTCCATCCCATTATTAGCAGATCCGCTTTTACGTCCTCTACGGCGTTTATTATCGCCTCGGAAACGCTGTGTCCTATCTTCACGATTCCTCCGGCGGGAACTTCGCACTTGGATATTAGATCGCTCAGAAAAGCCTTAGCGTCATCCACATAGTCGATTACGGCGGAAAGGGGTGTTTGTTCGGGAACCGAAAGAACCTTCAGAAATATGACCTCTCCATCCCTCGCCCTCGCTATAATGCTGGCCAACTTTGACATCTTGTCCGCGAAGAGGGGATTTGCAACGGGAACGAGGATCTTGTATCCAACTTCTTTAACCGGCATTTCCTCGTAAACCGTCTTCGCTATCTCCTCCTTTAGTTCCTTCCTCATCTTGGATGAGTAGCTGAGGTAAACGAGACTTCCAAGCAGTATCCATATTGCCGAAGCTATCAAGACGAATTCACCGTGCTCGATCTCCCTTACTAGGAAGTAGCCTATAACGATCTGCATCGCTATCGCGAAGGCCGGGAGGTAGGGAACGAGGGGAGCGGTGAAGGCTCTCCTGAAGTCCGGTCTTCTGTATCTTAGAACTATAACGACGAAGTTGACGAGCATGAATACTATTAGAAACATTATGTCCGCAGCGGTCGCCACGGCTTCTATGGGCATCACGGAAAGCGTGACGACTATTATGTAGCTGAAGAATATCGCGTAGTGGGGTGTCCTTCTCTTGAGGTGGATTTTAGAGAAGATCCTCGGAAGCAGGGCATCTCTCCCCATGGCGAACGCGAGCCTTGAAGATGAGTAGATCGTCGCGTTCATAGCGCTTATGGTCGAAACGAGACCTCCTATGAGTATGAGGAGCGATCCGAAGGGCATTATTTGGTTGGCTATTCTGATTAGGCCGAACTCCTTCAACTGGCCGAGATACTTCCAGCTCGGAACGTTGCTCTGGATCGCCCCCAACGATGCGAACGCTACGAGTAGATATATCGTAACGACTATCCACAACGATAAAATTATGGCTCTGGGAATGTTCTTCTCTGGACTCCTAACTTCCTCTCCGCTCTGGACTATTATCTCGTATCCTTCGAACGCTATGAAAGTTAAACCCATAGCCGCGAGAACGCCAGCGAAACCGTTCGGCATGAACGGAGTGAAGGATTCTAACCAGTTCGGTCTTGTCAGGGTTTTGTAGATTCCGAATGCGGAGAAGCTGAGCAGTATCGCGACTTTCAAGGCGGTAACTACTCCACCGACTCTCCCGCTCTCCTTAACTCCTCTGTAGTTCACGTAGGTCAGAAAGGTTACGATGGAAACGGAAAAGACCTTCGCGACGAGATCTTGGGGGAGATTCAGTCCGGCCATCCTCACTACCGCCTCGGAAAGAAACGCTCCGAAGGTTACAGCATAAAGGGCACAAGCGACGCTGTTGGCGCACCAGCTACACCACCCGGATATGAAGCCGACGAAATCTCCTAAAGCTTCCCTGACCCATACGTAGCTCCCTCCAGCTTCAGGCACTGCAGAACCGAGTTCCGCATAGGATAAACCGGTGAGCATGGCTATGATCCCGTTGAAGAGAAAGGCGAGGAGTATGGCGGGTCCGGCTATTCCAGAGGCTATGCCGATGAGCGCGAATATTCCGGCTCCAATCATAGCGGCGATGCCGAGAAGTGTTATGTCGAGCAAACCGAGCTCTCTACTGAGAGATACCTTTACCTCCCGCATCCTTTCCCGCTAATGGGGAGGGTTTCAAAAGCTTTATCTTAAGGGTTTCATCATCTCTAAGGGTGCACGAACTCAGCTACGCTCAAGCGTTGCTCGACGAAGTTCTTAAACTTGCGGAAGAAAACGAGGCGAAGAGGGTTACCAAGATCCGTTTGAGGATAGGTGAACTTCTGCTGATAAATCCCGAACAGCTCAAGTTCTGCTTTAAGGCGATAAGTTCCGGAACTATAGCCGAGAACGCTGAGATAGAGATAGAGTTTATTAAGCCGGAGATAGTATGCACGGAATGCGGAAGGAGGTTTGATGAAGTGAGGGGGTTATGCGACTGCGGAGGGATTGTTGCCGTAAGCGGAGGAAAGGAGTTTTTGCTTATGAGCGTCGAAATGGAGGTGGAGTGAATGCACAGGATTGAGGTCGATGCGGAATACGACGTTCTTTCTCTGAACAAGAGGTTGGCCAAGGAGAACAGGGAATTTCTGAGCAAACACGGAGTTGTCGCGATAAACGTAATGGGCGCGATAGGATCGGGCAAAACGTTGCTGATCGAAAAGACTATAGACGCTCTAAAGAACGAGGTCAAAATAGGGGCGATTCTTGGGGATGTCATTGCTAAGGAGGATTACGAAAGGGTTGCGAAGCACGGAGTGAAGGCGGAGCCTCTAAACACCGGAAAGGAGTGCCATTTGGATGCACACTTGGTTCACCACGTAATAGAGAAGTTCGGGGATGTGGATCTGCTTTTCATAGAGAACGTTGGAAATCTAATATGTCCGGTGGACTTCGACTTGGGGGAGAATTACAGAGTCGTTATGGTGAGCGTCACCGAAGGGGACGACGTGATAGCAAAGCATCCCGAAATATTCAGGCTCGCGGACGTCATAATAATAAACAAGGTTTCCCTCGCCGATGCCGTCGAGGCGGACGTTGATAAGATGGTTGAGGATGCGAGGAAGTTGAATCCGAAGGCGAAGATAATCAGGATGGATTTGAAGAAGGGAATAGGATTTGAGGAGTGGCTGGAGTGGTTGAGATGTGCATTGCGATCCCGGGGAGAGTAGAGAAGGTGGAGTATCCTTACGCTGTAGTCGATTTCAGGGGGACGAAGAGGAAGGTGAGGATAGATCTGCTCGAAGATGTTAAGGAAGGTGATTACGTTTTGGTTCACGT
This sequence comes from Archaeoglobaceae archaeon, assembly GCA_026986375.1. Taxonomy (GTDB): domain Archaea; phylum Halobacteriota; class Archaeoglobi; order Archaeoglobales; family Archaeoglobaceae; genus WAKM01. Next base: position 71,517 of record JALSOQ010000022.1, on the reverse strand, counting down.
TGGATTCGCGATTCAGAAGGTCGAGAAGTCCGAGGCTGAGAACATAGCGGAGTTGCTCGAAAAGGTGTTCGGAGTATGAGGATAATTCTGTTTACGGGAAAGGGAGGAGTCGGAAAAACTACAATAGCTGCAGCAACCGGAATAAAAACTTCCGAATTAGGTTACAAAACTCTCATAATATCCACGGATCCGGCGCACAGCCTTTCGGATTCCTTCCAGAAGGAGCTAAAGCCCTATCCCACGGAAGTAACGGAAAACCTATACGCGATGGAGGTGAACGTGGAATACGAACTGGAGAGGCACTGGAACACGATAAAAGAATATTTAACGATTTTCTTCAAATCTCAGGGGATAGACGACGTAGTTGCTGAGGAACTCGCTATATTCCCCGGCTTCGACGAACTTGCAAGTCTGCTTCACCTCCTCAGCTACTACGACGCCAAAGCTTACGACGTGATAATTCTGGACTGCGCTCCAACCGGCGAAACTCTCCGCCTTTTGAGCGTTCCGGAAGTGGCGAAGTGGTACATGAACAGGTTCTTCGGGGTGGAGAAGAAGCTCCTCAAGATAGTCAAGCCGATAGCAGAGCCTCTCATAAACGTTCCCCTTCCCTCCGAGGAAGTTCTCAACAAGATTCAGGAGCTATACGTGAAGATGAGCAGGCTTAAGGAGATACTCGAAAGCGAGGAGACGAGCGTCAGGATAGTGATGAATCCGGAGAAGATGGTGATAAGGGAGTCGGAGAGAGCGTTCACGTATCTCAACCTCTTCGGCTATCGAGTCGATTGCGTCGTGGTAAACAAGATATTTCCGAGGGAGGCAGGAAAATACTTCTCGAAGTGGTTTGAGTTGCAGGAGAAATATTTAAGGGAAATAGAAGAGAGGTTTCCCGTTCCGATATTCAGAATTCCGTTCAAATCGACCGAAGTTGTTGGAGACATACTGTTCGAGCTCGCAAACGAGCTTTACGATGGAGAAGATCCCACGAAGGTCTTCCACTCCGAAAAGCCGATGAAAATTGAGAAGGAAGGGGATTCGTTCGTTTTGGCCGTAAAGGCTCCTTTCGTTTCTAAAGAGCAGATAAAACTCTTCAAGAAGGGGGAGGAACTCATAATAATAGCTGGGCAGTGGAAGAGGATAGTTTTCCTTCCGCAATCCTTAGCGTTGAAGGAGCCGACGGAGGCAAAGTTTAATAACGGAGAAATCAGAATCTACTTCAGATGAGGTGTCCACGAATGAAGGAGATTAGGATAAAAATCCCCACGCCGGAAGAGGTGGTGCCGGAGGAGTTCAAGAAGCATGTGCTCAACGCGTCCAAGGAAACCCTCTTAGCCCTTAGAAGCTTAATAGACGCCGGAATAAAGAAGTTGGAGGAGTTCGAATCCAAAAAGAAGGAACTCAAGAAGATAGAGGTCAGCTGAATTTCTTGGCCAAGGCTAAAGCTATCAAAGCTGAAATTATGCAGAATCCCGGTGTCTTAGGCTTTTCCACTTTTTCCCTTTCGATCTTTAGCACGTAGAGCTTGTCGGATCCGGCTATAACCTCACCGTCTACAATTGCAACTCCTCTTACCCAGTCTCCCGTCTTGTGAACCATTATCGGAGTTCCGTTCAGGTCGAAAACGTAAACGCATCCGTCCCTCGAACCCGCCACGACGTATTTTTTACCGACGGCGACGCTCAGAACCCAGTTGCTTCTCGTCTTGTAGCTCCACAGAAGTCTGCCTTTAAAATCGAATGCATAAACCTTGTCCGCCCCTACGACTACGCATCTCCCAACGTCAACGCTCCAAACGTTTCCGGTCTCTCTTTTCCAAAGAAGCCTTCCGTTGAGGTCGAAAGCTAAGACCTCGAAGTTCCTAGTTCCGGCAACTATTATTTTTCCGATCCTTATCGCCTTTACCCAATTCCAATCTCCGACGTCGTAACTCCACAGAAGACTTCCGTTTAAATCGAAAACGAATATCCTATGTCCTATGTGTCCAGTTCCGACGGCCACCCTACCTTTTCCAACATCGACGCACCAAACCCAGTCTCCCGTATTGTGCTTCCACAGTAGTTTCCCTTTCAGATCGAAAACGTAAACGTTCCCGTCGCACGAGCCGGCCACCACGTGTCCATCACCGATCGCAACGCTTCTCACCCATCCTCCCGTCTTGAACCTCCACAGCATTGTTCCGTTTTTGGAGAAAAGATAAACGTCGTTTCCAGCACCGACAACGACGTAACCATCCCGAATTCTAACGGACCAAATCTGGCCGATGTTTCTGCTCCAGAGTAGTGATCCGTTCAGATCGAACAGATAGACACCGTCAGATCCTACGGCTATCAATTTTCCGTTGGTGGATAAAGAGTAAACCTTCATACCGTAGCTCCAAGCGCAGGCTGGACGGATTAAGAAAAGTAGCAAAATGAAAATTAAAAAAATTCGCATGATCAAGCTCTAACCTTCTGTGTAGCCCCTCTCCGGAAGAATCGAAGCCAACGCAACCATCACGATCCACGTAAGCGTTATTATAACGGCCATCGATACGCCTATCGTCGCCATCTCGTGGAGCATCGTCGGAATATCCGCTGGGTTCTCCATGGCGGTTAGGAAGGGGGGCCAAGGAACGACCTCTCCGTGCCATATGTGCTCTATCGCCAAAAGTATCACGCCACCCCACAGCATGGTGTTCAGCCAGTTCAGCCTTCACCTCTTTGCCTTCTCACCCATCGCCTTCTGAATTGCGGTGGTAACTATCGCCTCGCTCATCGGAACTAAAAAGCACGCCATACCCTCACCTCCCCCACAACTTACCTTTTGGATCCTCAACCAATAAAACTATTTCCCAGATTATGAGGGCGAATATCACGAGGACTATGCCGAGAAGGGTTGCGTCCAAGCTCACGTCGAAGTACTCTCCTCATTCCATGAGATAGCCTAAGGTGTGATCCACGAACACCATTATCGTCGCACCCCAGAGAACCATGCAGAGAACGTTCATCTTCAGCGTTCCGTCGTCCTTCGCATACCATATCGCCGTGGCTATCGCAGCGGAAAGGGCGAGAATTATTAACCACATGGCTATCGAACACCAATTCGAAATATAAATGCCGAATTTATTACCGATTGCACTGTACTAAGCTCTATATGGTATGCCGATTAAGCTTTTAAGTCCCCTTAACTCAGTTAATCGAAATGCCGAAGATACTCGTAACTAACGACGACGGATTCTACTCAGCAGGATTGAAGGCGAGCTACGAAGCTCTCAAAGATTTGGGAGAAGTTTACGTCGTCGCGCCTTTAGTTCAGAAGAGCGCCGTAGGAAGAAGCATGTCCGTGATGGAGCCAATAAGGGTTTCGGAAGTGAAGATCAACGACATGAGGGTTTACGCGGTCGACGGAACTCCGACGGATGCCGTGATAATCGGAATTTACGAGATAATTGGTGAAGTTCCAGATCTGGTCGTTTCCGGCATAAACTTGGGAGAAAACCTTTCGACGGAGGCCGTAACTACTTCGGGAACGGTCGGAGCAGCATTGGAAGCTTCATCCCAAGGGGCTCCGGCAATAGCGATATCGCAGGAGATGGACGATTCGGAGAAGTTCGAGTTCACCTTTAAGCCCTTCGACTTCTCCTTAGCAAAGAAAGTCCTCAAAACTCTCGCGAAAATCGTGTTGGATAGGGGAATGCCGGAAGGTGTGGACGTGCTGAACGTGAACGTTCCGGCGAGGTTCAGAGGGGGAGTGGAGGTGACGAGGCTCGCCAGGAGGCTTTACAGAACGAGGGTGGAGAGGAGGCTCGATCCGAGGGGCAGGAGTTACTACTGGATCACCGGAGATGAAGTTGAGGATGCGGAAGAGGGAACGGACATACACGCGATAAGGAGCGGAAAGATTTCGATAACACCGATTACGATAGATTTAACTGCGAACGTCGAAAGCCTGAGAAGGTGGTTGCATGAGGGCGAAATTGAACTGCGCTAAGGAGGCCGTAAAGCTGGTGGAAGACGGAATGGTCTTGGGAATTGGAAGCGGGAGCACGGTGGAGCTTTTTTTGAAGGAACTGGGGAAGAGGATCAAGGCGGAGGAGTTGGAGATATACGGTGTCCCCTCCTCCTACCAGTCCCACCTCTTGGCGGTGGAAGTCGGAATTAGGGTCGTGGATCTTTTTCAGTATCCCGAGCTCGATCTCTGCATAGACGGTGCGGATCAGATAGATTCATCGCTTAACTGCGTGAAGGGTGGAGGAGGTGCTCTTACGAGAGAAAAGATCGTAGCCTCTGCATCCAATAAGTTCGTGGTGATCGCGGATGAATCCAAGCTCGTGGATGTTTTGAGCATGCCTATACCACTGGAGATTCTCCCGTTCGCCTACGGATTCGTTGCGAAGGAGATAGAGAAAATCGGTGGGATCTGCAATCTCAGAACCGGGAAAGGAAAGGTTGGGCCTGTAATTTCGGACAACGGAAACTTCATAGCGGATTGCGACTTCGGAGAAGTTAGGGATCCGAAGGAGCTCGAATCAAAGCTTAGAGGAATTCCGGGTGTTGTGGAGAACGGGCTATTCTGCGGAATGGTCGATAGGGTTATAGTCGGAACGGACGACGGAGTAAGATTTTTGGAGAAGTTATAGCTTTTCGAATTCTTTATTTCCGCATATCGGACATCTGAAGTCTTTCAAATCTTCGAACTTCGTCGGAGGTATTCCATACCAAGGACAACCTTCGCTTTCGTCGTAAACGTATCCGCATACCTTGCACTGGTAGAGCATACGAGTGAATTTATACGACAGTATTTAACCGAAACGGAAATAAGTTTTTAACGATATACCCACTTTATGGACGATGAGGAAATAGAGAAGCTTTTGGAAGAACTGGCAAACGCTCAGCTTAGGGCGAATTACAGAAAATCTTTGGGTAAGGAGTTTCTTAGAAGAAGTTGGGATGTCGAGATAAAGAAGGTGTTCAAGTAATCGTCGGCGAAACGCATATATTTCGATACCGGGAACTTCAAGAGAATGACCACGATTCAGTTCCTCGGAGGTTGCAGGGAGGTAGGAAGGTCGGCGATAATGGTAGACGGTATTATGCTCGATTACGGACTCAAACCTTCCGATCCTCCAGAGTTTCCTCTGAACGGGCTCATGCCTCAGGCGATGATAATAACCCACGGCCACCTCGATCACGTCGGCGTAGCCCCGAATCTCATGGACTACGACCCGAAGGTTTTCATGACACCTCCAACCCTCGAACTGTCCATACTTCTCCTGAAGGATTCCATAAACATAATGCGCAACCCGCCATACACGATGAGGCAGTTCAGGCAGTTCGAAAGCAACACGATCGAAGTGGACTACGAGGAGCCGTTCTACGTCAACGGCTGGGAGATAACGTTCTTCAACGCCGGACACATTCCGGGTAGCGCGAGCGTTCACATGAGCAAGGACGTGAACATTCTCTACACCGGAGACATAAAGCTTGAGGAGACGAGGTTGCTCGAACCGGCCTACACGGATTATCCGGAAACCGACATCCTCATAGTCGAAAGCACCTACTTCGGCGTTGAGCATCCGGATAGAAAGGAGCTCGAAAAGGCGTTCGTCGAATCGATAATGGAGACGCTCGACAACAAGGGACACGTGATAATTCCGGCCTTCGCAGTCGGTAGGACTCAGGAGATTCTCATGATATTGGAGAGATACGGCATAACGCCCTACGTGGATGGAATGGGTAAGGAGGTTTCGAGCATACTCGAAAGGTATCCGGACTACATAAGGAGTGCAAAAGCTCTCAGGAGGGCTATAAAGAATGCTATTCCAGTCGAGAAGGGTAGGAGAGAGGATCTCCTTAGAGAGCCGTGCGTAATAGTTACCACCGCGGGAATGCTGAACGGCGGTCCTGCCCTCTTCTACATATCGAGGCTATATAACGACGAGAAGTCTAAGATAATGCTCACGGGCTATCAGGTGGAGGGAACGAACGGCAGGATGGCCCTCGAACAGGGGATACTTAACTTGGGCAACAGGGTGGTGAAGCTGAAGATGGGTGTCGAGCTATACGACTTCTCCGCACACGCTGATGACAAACAGCTGAAGGAGCTCGTGAGGAAGGTCGTCGATAGGGGAGCGGAGATAGTCTTTACCGTCCACGGAGAAGATACGGAAGCTTTCGCGAACTGGATAAGAGAAGAGCTCGGCGTGGAAGCTTACGCGCCAAAGAACGGAGACGTTTACGTGATCTGATTTAACCTCCAGAGATTACCCTCATAACGACTATCTCCCCTTCCTCGACGAAATCGTCCGTAGGAATTGGGATATTATCCTTAATCAAAACTACGGTTTCGGGATTTATACCCAACTCCTTCAACACCTCCGAATACCTCTTTCCCTCTTCCACTTCAAGTTCCTTCTCCTTTATGTCGAATCCTCCGACGAACTTCAGCTTAATCCTCTTCGGTGAGTATTTCTTTTGCGATTTCTCTGATATCCTTATCACCCCCCGGATTCATTGCCTCTTCCTTCAACTCTTCTAAGTTCTCCTCTATCGACTTCTCGTCCTTCATTTTTTCCTTTTCCTTTCCCTTCTCCTTGAATGACTTCCAATCGAACGTTCTCATAGTTTAAATGACCTCAAGATACATAATAAACCTTTTGAGCTTTAAAAATTATATATTAAATAGGATATTATAAAATTATTCGAACAAGTCGCTGAGCCATATCTTGTGCCTTCCCAACTTTCCTTCGAAGTTGACTGCTGTGATCTTGACGACTCCCGGCACCTTCATAGCAACACTTATCCCTATCCTCATAGCTTTCTTTACGGCATCCAAACTAACGCCGTTCACCACTATCTCGTAAACTCCCTTGACCCCATCCGGCAATTCCGAATCGACTTTTCCCTTAAGAGTGGGACAGAACCTCTCGTTCGTCGACGCCTTCAGAAACCTGTATCTCGATCCAACCTTCGATCCGGATGCCACTATCGGGAAAGGCGTTATCACCCCGTCAACACTCGATATCGCATCCACGGCAGCTTTGGCGGCAATAAAAGCTGAAGCTTGAGTTTCCGCCATTATCACGAAGTTTCCTCCCGCAATACCGTCCATGACTCCGAAGGAGTCCTCGACTATGAACTCACCCTCCATCACCGGAATCCTCCAGCACCTCCTACCACCTACTACGACCTCCTCCTCGAACCCGTCTCCGAAGAACTTTATCTTGTAACCTACTCTGAGCGTTTTTTCCGCATTCGGCAATCCGTTGAACGCGGAGGTGGTAGGATACGGCAGAACGCACTGCCCTATTCTCGCCAAAAGCTGTTTCTCAAGCTTTTCTTCGTCGGGATGGCATACCATCGCGTAAACTCCAACCCTTCCGTCCGGAGTCTCTTCGGGCTTTGCAAACCTGTCCACACCAGCTTCCGCCGGACACATTATTATTGAAGTTGCAAATCCCGTCGCCTCCTTGGCGCACTCGTATGCCGTATGGTAGTCGAAGGCGGTGATCAGAATCCTCGAAACCTTCACGTCGAAAGCTTCCGCGAACGTGTCCTCTATTACCGCCATCCGTCTTCGCTAAGGTCTATCATATATAATCGTTATTCTTTTATCTCGACACCCAAAGCGCTCAGAAACCTCTTCTTTATAGCTTCCGTCAGTAGCTTGCTCAATGCCTCTCTATCCGAAACGTCTCCGAATATTCCTAAGGGGATTTGACCGCCAGCAGCGTGTGCATGACCGCCGGCGCTTCCAACGTCTCCGAACGCCCTCCTTAGGACTTCACCTATGTTTATCCTGACGTCCTTGTTTCTCGCGGAAAGGTAAACGGTATCCTTTATGACACCGAAAACGAGGACTGTAGAAATACCTTCGAGTCTCAGTAGGAAGTCGGCCGCCTGAGGTAAGGCGTCTCTGTCGTTTATGAATCCTGCGAAGCTTATCAGGAAGCTCGAATAAATTTGCCTGTTCTTTATCGCAGTCCCCAAGACGTCGAGGGTTTCCGTGGATATTGCCGGTCCTTCCATCTTCTCTATCATCTCGTAATCGACGAAGGGGTAGAGGAAGGCCGAAGCGTAAAAATCGGCCGTTCTCGTATTTCTTTTGAAGTCGTCCGTTTCGCTCTTGATTCCGAAGAATAGGGCCGTCGCAAGAATCCTGCTCGGAACTATCTTAAGCTCTCTGAGGTATTCGGTCATTATGGTCGCCGCCGCTCCTACGTCCGTCCTTATGTCAACGTATTCCGCCTCGACGTTCTCTGCCGGATGGTGGTCTATGACTATGCTGATCTTTATGTCCTTGGGAATCGAGTTGTTGACGCCCGGTGCGGAGCAATCCACGAGAGCGAACTTCGTGTATTTCGACAGATCGACCTCATCACCTCTGAGCATCGGAATTTCGAGTAAGTTCACCATAGCCCTGTTTTCCTGATGGAGGATCTCTCCGTAGTATATTATGTCCGCCTCGACACCGAACCTCTTCGCTATTTCCCTTAAAGCGAACGCTGATGAGATTGCATCGGGATCGGGGTTGTCGTGGGTAAATATTCCAAGCCTTCCCCCCTTGGCGCTCTCCAAAACCTTTCTGAACTTCTTCAGCTTTCTGAAGGTGTCTATCTTCTTTATCGCATCTATGACCGCACTCTTCATGGCTTCTGAAGGGACTACGACGAAGTCCGCCCCTTCCTGTTCGAGCTCTTCCTTCATCTTCGAGCTCGGAGCCCTGACTATTACGAAGACATCCTTGCTGAACTTTCTTATGATCCTTATCGCATCCCTGTTCACGTCCACGTCGGAAGTGAGGAGGAGAATCACCGAAACCCTGTCGAAGTCCAAACTCTCGTATAGGCTTTCATCCCTCGCGTCACCGACTATGGCATCGTAATTCTCATCTCTGAGAATCTCCACTCTCTCCTTGGATATGTCCACTGCCAAAACCCTCTTTCCCCTTCTAACGAGCTCCCTTACGACGCTAAAACCGGTGGCACCGCAACCTATCACGACGTATTCGTGCGTGAATTTATCCTCCGCGATCTCTTCGGCCATCCCGATTCTTAGGGGCAAAACTGATATTTAAAACTATCCTAAGACATTTATGGAGCTCGGAGACATTCAAAGGAAGATAAAGGAGAAGTATTACGAGATAGACTCCAAGTCCGGAGAGCTATTTTTGCTCGCGGTGCTTTTCGAGGAGGTCGGAGAACTCGCGGAAGCCGTAAGGAAGAGGGAGATCGACGCTATAGGAGAAGAGCTAACGGACGTTCTGTTCATGGTTCTGAGCATAGCGAACCTGTTCGGACTGGAACTGGAGAAAAGGCTGGTAGAAAAATACATAAAAGGTGATCCGAGCAAGGATTGGGACCTGCCGTTATGATGATAACGATAATTAGCAAAGATTTATAAAATTTTTAGATAATACTTAACTTCGTTTATCTTTTTGATAGGATCGTTTTCCGAACGGTTTAGGTTCGAATCAGCTTACATATCCATTTTCTTTTTTGTGATATTTTCGGTTTCATTTCTTATGAGTTCGTTATGATAGAGAAACCAAAATGCTTATATATTTTCGAGTCGGACTATTGTCCGACAATGTCGGACAAACGAACCATGGACAGACCACATGTGGATGTCGGCGGGAACACCGTTGGGGGACGAGCCGTTTAGGTGAGCCGAAATGAGGAAGATCTCGATCAGACTCACGGATCAGCACTACGAAATGTTGGAGGCTCTCGTTCAGATGGGAGAATATGCGTCGGTTAGCGAGGCTATAAGGGATGCCATTCGTAAGCTCTTGGCTGAGAAGGCCAAGCTTTTGGAAAAGCAGCAGAATATGCGTCCTTACATTTAGGGGGTTGCGGTCATGAAGTCTTTCGTGGTTAAGGCTCAGGAGTTTTATCAGAAGGAGAGGGTAGAGAAGGAGATTAAAGAGTTCGAAATGCCTAAAATAGTAGTCGTCGGAGTTGGAGGATCTGGAAACAACACCATAACGAGGTTGAAGAATATAGGAGTTGATGGCGTCCTCACGATCGCCGTAAACACGGACAAACAACATTTGATGATTACGAAGGCCGATAAGAAGGTTCTGATCGGTAGGAGCATAACCAAGGGTTTGGGGGCAGGAGGTTATCCCGATATAGGTAGGAAAGCCGCAGAGATGGCGAGAGGTGTTTTCGAGCAGTTGTTGTGCGACGCTAACATGGTTTTCATCTGTGCCGGAATGGGTGGCGGAACTGGAACCGGAGCCGCCCCGGTTATAGCGGAGGTTGCGAAACAGCAGGGTGCGATAGTCATAAGCATGGCGAACATGCCGTTCTTGGTTGAGAGGGCGAGGCTTAGGAAGGCAGCAGAAGGTTTGGAGGAGTTGAGGAAGTATTCCGATACAGTAGTGGTTTTGGACAACAACAAGTTGCTCGAATACGTTCCAAACCTTCCGATTGAGCAGGCTTTCAGCGTGATGGATCAGCTGATCGCCGAGACTATAAAGGGGATTACGGACACTATCACGAGACCCTCTCTAATGAACATAGACTTTGCGGACGTTAAGGCCGTCATGGAAAACGGAGGAGTTGCTGTAATGCTCGTAGGCGAATCGAAGTCTCAGTCGAAGGCTAAGGATGTCGTTAGGGACTGCCTCAACCATCCCCTGCTTGAGGTGGACTTCAGGGGAGCGAAGGGTGCTTTGATCCACATCTCCGGCGGAACCGATCTGACTATAAAGGAGGCGGAGGAGATAGTTAGGGAGCTAACGTTCGAGATAGACGTGAACGCGAACGTTATATGGGGTGCGAGGATAGAAGATGAGTTGGAGGGAATGGTCAGGGTAATGGCCATAATGACTGGCGTTAAGTCCCCGAATCTGCTTTCAAGATACGAACCGGACGGGGAAATTCCTCGGAGGAACGAATCGTTCGAAAGCATAAGGAGGAAGTGCGGTATCGATAGAATAAGGTAAAACTACTCTATTTTTTCTCCCCTCGAATATACCACCGCTCTCCCCTTCGCTATCAACTCTTCCCCCCTCAACACCCTTATTTCGTAGAACGATATTCTCCTCCCCATCTTCGTCAACTTCGCCTCTCCTATAAGCTCCTCCCCAACAAAAGCTGGGCTTAGGAAGTCCATATCTATCGATATCGCGAACCTCTTGATCCCGTCCGCGTTTGCGGCCAATCCCAAGGCGAAATCTGCCAACGCAATCAAAAATCCGCCGTGAGCGAACCCGTGGAAGTTCGTGAACTCTTCCCTAACAACGCCCTTCACCCTCGCAAATCCCGGCTCGAACTCCACGACCTCCGCACCCAAAAACTTCCTGAACCCGTCGTTGAGCAGATACTCTTGCATACTCTTCTATCGTGCGGAAGATTTTTAGATTTTGCCAAGCCTTCTCAGTTCATGCTCGCATACGGTAGATTTATCGCAAAAGGAGAGGTGTTCGAAGGTTACTTCGAGGTCGAAAACGGAGTAGTAAATTTCGAGGGGTTGAGGTTCGAGAGAGTTAAGTTTCTGCCTCCGGTGAGGCCGGAGAAGATAGTCTGCGTTGGTCTGAACTACATAGATCACGCGAGGGAGTTGAACATGGAGATTCCAGAGGAGCCCATAATATTCCTAAAGCCTCCCTCCGCGTTGATAGGGCACGAGGACATCATAGAACTACCCAAGCAGTCGAAGAGAGTGGATTACGAAGGGGAGCTCGCTGTGGTTGTAGGAAGGAGGTGTAGGAACGTTTGTAGGGAGGATGCTTTGGAATACATCTTGGGATACACTTGCTTCAACGACGTTACCGCGAGGGATCTGCAGAAGAAGGACGGACAGTGGACCCGCTCGAAATCGTTCGACACCTTCGCACCCATCGGGCCTTACGTGGCGTGCTTCAGGGACTGGAGAAATCTTAGGATTCGGACGAGGTTGAACGGTAAATTGGTTCAGGATTCGACTACCTCCAACCTCATATTCGACGTCCCGACGCTTTTGGAGTTCGTTTCCTCTATAATGACCCTGAAGCCGGGGGACGTAATAGCTACTGGCACTCCCGCCGGGGTGGGCGAGCTCAGAAAGGGGGATGTGGTGGAGGTGGAAGTGGGGGGAATAGGTGTCTTGAGGAATTACGTTGGATAATTATTTTAACCAAGCGGAGGAGCTCGAATCCATGATCGAAAAGGAATACAACGCCCGGGAAGTGGAGGAGAAGTGGGTCGAGCTCTGGAAGGAGGACATGTATTACTTCGACTGGAACTCCGAAAAGCCCCACTACATAATAGACACTCCCCCTCCCTACCCGACCGGCTCCTTCCACATAGGTAACACGCTCAACTGGTGCTACATCGACTTCATAGCGAGGTTCAAGAGGATGAAGGGTTATGAGGTTATGTTCCCTCAGGGCTGGGACTGCCACGGTTTACCTACCGAAGTCAAGGTGGAGGAAATACATGGAATAAGCAAGAACGACGTTCCGAGAGAGGAGTTCAGAAGGCTTTGCGTCGAGTTCACGAAGAAGAACATAGAGAGGATGAAGAAGGCGATGAAGAGATTGGGATTCAGCATTGACTGGAGCAAGGAATACGTGACGATGTATCCGGAATACTACCGCAAGACGCAGATCTCTTTCGTTAGGATGTTCGAGAGGGGACTGATCTATAAGGGTTATCATCCCGTCGTGTTCTGTCCGAGATGCCAGACGACGATTGCCTTGGCCGAGATAGAATACGTCAAGGGCAAGACGAAGCTGAACTACATAAGGTTCGGAGACGGAGAAGATTCGGTCGTGATAGCCACCACGAGACCCGAATTAATTCCAGCATGCGTGGCAATCGCCGTTCATCCGGAAGACGAGAGATACGGCCATCTGATCGGGAAGAAGGTTAAGGTGCCCATCACGAATCACGAGGTTGAGATTATAGCCGATGAAGACGTCGATCCGGAATTTGGAACAGGCATAGTGATGATATGCACTTTCGGAGACAAGCAGGACGTAAAGTGGTGGAAGAAGCATAATCTTCCGTTGAGAGCCATACTTAATAAGGACGGAAGGCTGAACGAGTTGGCCGGGAAGTATAAGGGCTTGACCACGAGGGAGGCGAGGGAGAAGATTTTGGAGGATCTGGCGAGGGAGGGTAGGCTGATAAAGCAGGAGGTAATCGATCAGAACGTCGGAGTTTGCTGGAGGTGCAAGACACCCGTTGAGATCGTGGTGGAGGATCAGTGGTTCGTTAAGGTGGACAAGGACAGAATACTCGAGGAGGCGAGAAAGATAAAGTGGGTTCCGGAGCACATGTTCTCCCGTTTGGAAAGCTGGGTTGAGGGGATGGAGTGGGACTGGGTCATAAGCAGGCAGAGGATTTTCGCAACTCCGATTCCCGTCTGGTATTGCAAGAAGTGCGGAGAGATAATCGTTGCCAAGGAGGAGTGGTTGCCCGCAGATCCTACGAAGGACAAGCCAAAGGAACCTTGCCCCAAATGCGGAAGCACGGAGTTCGAAGGGGAAAAGGATGTGCTCGACACTTGGATGGATTCGTCCATAACCCCTCTCGCAATAACGGGATGGCCGGATGACTGGAAGGAGAAAGACTATCCCGTGAGTTTGAGACCTCAGGGGCACGACATAATAAGGACTTGGGCGTTCTACACGATTCTGAGGTCTTTGGCTCTGGTGGGGAGAATTCCTTGGAAGGAGATCGTAATAAACGGAATGGTTTTGGGAGAGGACGGAAGGAAGATGAGCAAGAGCTTGGGAAACGTCGTAGAGCCGGACGAGGTGATAGAGAAATACGGGGCGGACGCTCTGAGGCAGTGGGCGGCGAGCGGTGTGGTTGGAGATGATGTGGCTTTCAGCTGGAAGGAGATAGTAGCCGCATCGAGGTTCCAGCAGAAGTTCTGGAGCATTCTGAGGTTCACGCTCCTCCACTTAAATGAAAAACCCGAATGCGATGCTGAGCTTTTGAGGGACGCGGACGTCTGGATTCTGTCCAAGCTGATGAGACTCGTGAAGGAAGTGAACGAGCACATGGAGAACTACAGATTCGCCGAAGCTCTCAAGGCTATAAGGAGCTTCGCTTGGTATGAATACGCGGACAACTACTTGGAGATAGTTAAGAACAGGCTTTATTCCGGCAACGAAGATGAAAAGAAGCCAGCTAAATTCGTTCTTTACACGGCGATGAGCGTTCTTACGAGGTTGCTCGCACCTTTCACGCCGTTCTTGGCGGAGGAGTGCTGGCAGAGGTTGCACGAGGGGATAGGGGAGAATGTGGAAAGCGTTCACCTGCAGAGGTATCCCGAAATCGAAGAGATACTCAACGTCCTATCAAAGAAATACGAGGAATTCGCTAAGGCCAAGGACTGGGAGGAGATAGTCGAAGTTTGCGGTGAAGTGGAGAGTAGGGGGGAGTTGATAAAGGAGATCGTCTCCGCAATCAGGAGGTTCAAACACGACAGGGGAATGGCTTTGAACGCTCCTCTGAAGAAGGTTTTGATATACACGCCAATGGACGTGGATACGAGGGACATAGCCGGGGCGATAAACGCGGAGGTTGAAAGGGTTGAGGAGATGCCGGAGATAGAGGTTAGAATCAAGGAAATAAAGCCCAAGTTCAACGTTTTGGGCCCGATGTTCAGGGAGAAGATTAAGGATATCGTGAGGGCGGTTCAAAGCTTGTCGGACGAGGATAAGCTGAGATTTGCGGAGGTGGGTAGAATAGAGGTGGAGGTCAACGGGGAGAAGGTGGAGTTAAAGAAGGAGTGGTTCGACATCGAGATAGAGAAGGTCGTCGGTGGAGAGGGCGTGGAGGTAATAGAGACTGAGAATTCGGTGATAATAATCGAGAGTTCCGAGTAACTGATTTAAAATCTTTATTACGAACTTAAACGGATGATCACCGCGATAAGGGGAGTGAGGTGTTACGGAATAAAGGAGGGAAGAAACGGACTGGGTGTGGTCGTTTGCAGTGGGAAGGTGGCTGGGGTTTTTACGGAAAACAGGTTTAAAGCCGCGCCCGTTCTCGTAACTCAGGAACACGTGAAGGGGGGAGAAATTGAAGGAATAATAGTGAACAGTGGTAACGCGAACGCCTTCACGGGAGAGAGGGGAATTGAAAACGCGAGGAGAATGGCCGAGCTTTTAGCGAAAAAATTGGAAGTGGACGTTCGGAAGATAGCAGTAGCTTCGACAGGAGTCATAGGAGTTCAGCTCGACATGGAGTGGATAGAAAGCAGATTCGAAGTCGTATTCTCGAAACTGGGAACTGGCGAAAAACATTCTTTAAGCTTCGCGAGAGCTATAATGACGACGGACTCATTTCCAAAGCAGAGCGTCGTAAGAACGGATGATTTTACGATTGCCGGAGTAGCGAAGGGGGCGGGGATGATTGCTCCGAACATGGCGACTATGCTCGCGTTCATTTTCACCGACGCGGATTTTGGAGTTAAAGATTTGAACGAAATGCTTAGAAACGCCGTAAACAGATCTTTTAACGTAACGGTGGTCGACGGCGATACTTCGACGAACGACATGGTTCTGCTCGTTTCCACGGGAGAGAAAGTCGTAGATAGGAACATCTTTGAGAGGAAACTTACGGATTTGTGCATTGATCTCGCGAAGATGATCGCAAGGGATGGTGAAGGTGCGACGAAGTTGATGGAGGTTAGGATTCGGGGTGCAAAGAGCGATGAGGAGGCATTCAAAGCTTCCAAAGTCGTCGCTTCTTCCTTACTTGTGAAGACGGCAGTCTTCGGAAACGATCCGAACTGGGGTAGGATAATAGCGGCGTTGGGATACTCGGGTGTCGAAGTTAGCGAGAAGTTGGATCTCTCTCTGGAGGGATTCAGGAATGGCAAAAGTGTAGGGAGGGTCGAGCTCGTTAAGAATGGTAAGTCGACTATGGAGGAAGATGTTGCGAGGAAGATAATGGAGAACAGCGATGAGATCGTATTCGAAATAAATCTGAAGGTTGGAGATGGAAGAGGATACGCGTTCGGATGCGACTTAAGTTACGAATACGTAAGGATAAATTCGGAATACACAACTTAGCGGGCCGGGAGGGATTTGAACCCCCGACCGCGGGATTAAGAGGCGGTTTGATCGATTATAAGAAGCTCAGAAAAGAATTCATCGAATGGCTTGAGATGCGTATAGATAAGGAGACTGTAAAAAAATACGTATATCATCTCGATAGATTCCTAACCAAGCCTATTACTTCACCAACCGATGTAACTAACATCATCAAGAACATCGATAAGAGAGGAGTTAGAAGATGGTTTATTAACGCTTTTAGAAACCTCCTTAAGTTCCTCGAATACGAAAAGGGATGGGATGAAACAATCATTAACAAATACCGCAAAGTTGCCAAAACTGAAAAATCAGGAGTTAGGGAGGTTTTCATTACATCTGAAGAGCTAATCGAAGCATACAACAACATCCTTCCGAAATACAGAACCCTTTTCAAGCTTTTAGTTTATTCAGGAATGCGTTTAGATCAAGCTTGTGAGATGTTGGCCACGTTTGAACATGAAAAGCTCGTCATCAAGGATGATCTCGGTTTAGCTCGTTATCCTGTCGCATCAATAAGCAAAGGGTATAAAAGGGCTTATTGGGCATACATGCCATTAAGCTTTGCAAAAGAGCTTGATCAAATTTACATCAACTACGGAACCGCTAAAAAGGCAGTGTATTATAAACGAGTTTCGGCTCTTAGCATTCGCAAATGGCATTTGAACTTCATGATTGAAAATGGAATCCCTGAAAGTGTGGCAGATTTCATACAGGGCAGAGCATCGGTAACTGTTGGATCCACGCACTACCTGAACAAAACTAAACAAGCAGACCAGTTTTACTCAAAGGTTGTGGATAAATTCCCTATCTAATTTCATGAGTATTAAATATAAAATCAATCTACCCCTATTTTTCAATCTCCTCCCTCATCCGAGATCGAACCAAATCGAAGACGGAGCAAACTCCTTTTCGTCCTCCTCATAGCGGTGTTACCAATCGGATGACTTTTGCATCATCGCCACTTTGAATTTCGCAACCACACAATTTTACAAAAGCGATGAATAAAAACAAAAATGATTTAACTGATAAGAGCATTATCATCTTTATGGTTAGTTTTCTTTTCGATTATGCAACCGAGTTGGCTAACGCATTAAAGGGTAAGACTTTGGGAGAGGTAGCGAAAGAGAATAATTGCAAGGTTGAGGATATACTCTTCACGATTTCAGCGCTTAAACGGATGGGTGTTATTAAGGATGTTAGAATTGTTTTTATAAAATAATTTTATTTTTGTAAATCGATTTGCTTTTCGAGTTGGTTATTTTTTTACCTTTATGTTTTACTTTTACAAATGAATATTCTATAATATTTCCTTCAAACTAAACAATATAATTATGCGAAAAACAATTGTGAAATTTAAACATTAACAATTGCATATTTAGAGCCAAGATCCTCAACTTTGCTAATCTTTAGCATACATTTACAGGGTAGAAGAAAAGCGAATATAAGCTTTCTTTCGGCTTAAAAACCGATCTGCATTGAGATCAAAGCCACGATTAGATAGCTTCTTTTGGCTGAAAAACGCTTATCCTTGCTTTTCTCTACACCTGTATAGTAAATCAAGAATGGTTAAAAAATCCATTATTATAATTAGCGGAAAAGAAAAAGTAGTTAATCCATATGCCTAACCTTCCTCAGGATTCTTAACGGAGCGTTGAACTTCTTACCGTTCCACTCAAAAATACCCATACGGTAGCCGTTCGGAAAGTAAACCTTAGCGATGAGCTTCACCTTAGTTTTGAACGGAATTTGTCCGTATTTGCACCAGTAAATGCGTTCTTCGTTACAAAATATGATTTTAACCTCCTTATACTTACTCACGCTATCACCTTCAAGCTATCAACGATTCTGCTATACCATTCATCAGCTTGCTTGGTTTTGTTCAAGAAATGTGATCAGAGAACATCGAAAACTGTCAACTCTTCCGATTTTTCTTCCATTTTTCTAACTCTCCGCTCGATCTCTCGATTTACTCTCTCATCCTCTCTCCGCATTGCAAACCAAACGAGTTCTTTTAAGCTAAGCTTTTCAACACCTTCCTCATCGATTTTCTTTGCGATCTCATTAAGCTTATTTTCCTCCTTTTCCTTTTCCCTGATTAACTCATCAAGATCGTCTAAGAGTAAACGGCGAATTGTCATGGGTGAAACGTAGGTTTTGAATTTCCTGAAAATTAACCTCGTGATTTTGTGGTAACCGTAACCTTCCTCTTCCCTCAACCGTTTGATCTCCTTGAGAACCTCGAGCGGAAGATCATCGACCTTCCACCTTCTTAACTTCGATTCTTCCGAATCGAAGAGTAACTTAAGCCTGTTCAGGTCAATGGGATAGTTTAAGAACTTCTCGATGACAAATTCGATTTCCTCAGCAGTTAGTCCTTCATCAGCTAATAAGAACGGGAGAACCATCGTCATGCTGTGCTTAACTTCCAAAAACCGCAACCTTCTATCGAACATCGAAAACCACCTCCTTAAACCTTTTCCATAGTTCAGGCGGTTCCAACCCAGCACATTCTGCAACTTTGTCGATCAAAACTGCATCGATTAGGGCTGGAATGTGTTGACAATTGCATACATAGAAAAACAAGCTTTCCAAAGGTATTTTTCCGAATTCTCTCGCAAATTTTTCGTAAACGTTTTGATCGTTCTTCTCCTCGATTGCCAAGATGAAATCTTGCTCGACACGTCCGACTTTGTGTAACGATTCAAGTAGTGTAGTATCGTAGCGCTTTTTAAACCTTAAAACCTCAGCCGGATCCATCAAGTTGAAGAATTTCCATAAGAGTTTTGGTTCAGCCCAAAAACCGTATTCTTCGTAAATTGTATACGATATCTTCCCTACCCTCTCAATCCCCTTTCTGCGAAGTTCTAACGCCTTCCTCAAAGCCCATGTAGGTAAGGTCAGAACGCTAATCACACCCCAATACCTGCGAACTTCGAACAATGAAATACCAAACAGGTTTCTAATGTAATTGTTAACATCCCATGGAAACAATCCGAAATTCAACCCCTTTTTCCAAAACATTCGGATTAAGGTTCGTCGTTCTTTAGAGCTTAATCTGTTTACGAACCACTCTTTTATACCCTTCCTGAGTATGTTTCTTTCTCTTCTCCAAATTTTTGAAAAATAGAAACGATCAACCACTATTCCTTTCATGAAATTCTCCCTCTTATGAACTCCTTCATTAAATCTTTCAGCTCCTCGAAAAAGCTGATTGATAGCGTTCCATTGTCTTCGAGCATGAATTCGAAGGTTAAGGAGAGAGGAGTTTCAACAATTCTAAGCTTTTTAGCACTTTCTTGAAATCTAATGATCATGTCTTCGTTCATTCTCGCGTTATCAATGCTTAGAAACGCATTGTTCAATTCGATCTCTCTTAGCACTTTTGTTCGGCTTTCCTCTTCTTCGTGCTCCTTTATTCTCTTAACCAAGTTTAGAAAGTGCTCCACGAGAAATCTCATCGTCTCCGTGTCGTTCCTCTTCCCCAAGAACGTCTTTATCTCTTTCCACTTCCTAACAGTCTCCTCATCCAACTCCACATACAAATTCACGCTCACACCTCCTCCACCTTTTTCTCCTCTCCCTTCGGAGAGGAGCTTGAGGTAGAAACTCAGGACAAATTTTTGCATGCGTGCAGTTCACCACGCAAAGCCAAACCGAACAATAGAGCTTCCCATCTTCGAGTAAACCGTTAGAGGGAGAACGCTGGCACGAATTTAAGCAGTTGTAACAGCTGATTTTCCCTTTCATTACCTCATCACCTCCAAAATGAAATTTCCAACGATAAAATCCTTAAATTCATCGTATCCTCCGACGAAAACCGGATCAAGTCTTTCAAAATTGTAGAATTTGGCTGATGGAAATTTAGAGTTTAACGGAACATCGTAAACGGTAATCTCATCGATTTCATCATCAACAAAGGTAACGAGTAAAGGGACGTTCAGTCTTCTCGCAACTTTCTTTAACGTAACAAGCTGATACGTTGGGACAAAATGTTTGGCTGAATGCTTTTCCTCGATCACGCATCTAAGCAATCTTCCAGCTTCAATGATATAGTCAATGTTCGTAATAACTAAACCCTCCGGAATCTGGAACCCCTTAAGAGCCTTTCCAATAGCATTATGAAAAATCGCTCCACAAAATGGACATCTCAAGAAGAATCACCTCCCAACAATCTCCTCCGGTTATAATCTATGAAGTATTGGGTTCTTTCGGGTTTGTAGTTCTCAGCATGCTTAAAGACGGCATGAATCTGTTCATCTGTAAACCCCTCTTCAATCATGAGCAGAATTAGATGGACACGCGCCATGTGCTCGTTCTTGTGTCTTCTTGCAATTTCAGGATCAGCCGTCAATCTCCCGTATTTCTTCAGCGCTTGGGCATATTTCTGAATTCTTTCAAGCTTCCATCTCGATCCTAAAGTTCTCTTCTTTCTCGGCTTGGCCTTCCAAAATAGTTCGAGCTTTTTCTTTTCTCTTTTTCTCTCTGATATTATCCTTTCAACCTCCTCAAGAATTTCCCTGATCTGATCTTTTGAAGGAGTCCAAATTATGTAACCTTGCCAATCCTCGATTTCAACAGGCTTTGGGAACTTGACTATCTTGATCTCGACATCCTCGACAGGAATCTTGAAAGCTCTTGTCTTCTCGTTGATGCTGAAGAATTCCCTTATTGCATGTCTCTTGGCTTTGAATCCCGCCGTTCCAATATCCAAGCCATCAAAACCGGCACAATAACCAATTAAGTTAAATATAGCCTCCTTAAACAGCCTTACATTAAACCCTTCAGGTAGTTCAGCCGGAAGCTCGATAGTTGGATCAACTATAACATGGAAGTGAAAACTCCTATTTCCTGAATAACCCATCGTATAATCGATTTCGAGAGTTTCAAGCGCTGATCTTATCCACTTGCTCTTTTTGATCAATTCGGTCTTATCTTCGATGTCCGGCTCGATGACGATCTCAGTCGGGAGGATTTCTCTTCTAAGAAGAGGAGCATACAGAATGACGTTGGGAATGTTCCATCCATCCGTCCATTCTGTGTTGAGCTCGTTCTTGAATCCAGCACCATTGAAGACGAAGTGGAACGGCTGAAACATCAAACCCTTGATTATGTATAGATCCCTTAGAGGATGCACCCAAGTTTTAAGGTGATGCTCCTTACCCCTCCACCATTTTTCGATGCGATCTCCATATTTCATCTCAAGCGCTTTTGAGAATGTAACCTCTTCAGCCTTATAGACTTGGAACACTCGTCACCACCTCCCTCTCAAGGAAGGACTTAAAACCGAGAAGAGGAGCTATGAAAACGGCCTTTCGTGCTCTTGTCACGCCAACGTAAAAGACTCTGAGCTCAGCATCTCTGAAACCGTTTCTTATAGCTGAATCGATTGTTGAGGTTATTGCATCAGCCAAAATGATGATATCAGCTTCCTTTCCTTTCGATGCGTGGATTGTATCGATGTAGAGGTTAATCTGTTCAAAACTGATAGGATGCCATGCTTTTTTGAGCAATTCCTTAGTTTTCTTCCTCCTCACTTTGAACAAATCCACCAGCGGGGAGACTGACCTTATAGCACTCATCAACTCGATTGGAATTGACCCCTCGTTCTTCAAGGTCTTGATAAGATCCTCTCGATAATCCTCGGGAATGATTTCAGGATTTGCATGTTCAACGAGGAATATCCATTCATCTATGCTCAGGTTTTGCCCGTTCCTGATCTTCGCTATAATGTTCCAAGCCGTCACGAGCTCCTTGTCCCAAATACTATATCCTTTCAGCTTTCTAAATGGAATGGCATGCTCAAGGAGAATTGATTCAGCCAAATAAACCATATGATTTGTCCTAAATAGTAGAAACACGGTTAAGTTTGGATACTTCTTCGCCAATGCTACTGCGAGCTTAGTTATCTCTTCAAGCGTGATTGGTTCGAATACTTTGACAACACCTCCATTTCGTCTTGTTTCTATCTTCTTAGCCTTTCTTACCTCGACTTGAGTGATTATCTCCTGTGCAAATTCCCAAATTCTTGAGGGAAGTCTATAAGTTTTCGATAAAATCACCTCTTCTCCTTTAAGATTTAGGAAAAACTCAGGTTTTGCACCTTTCCAACCGTATATAGCTTGGTCATCGTCTCCTGCCAAGTAAACCCGTTCCAACCCTGAAATTATTTCCTTCAGAATCTCGAACTCTAAACGGTTGAAGTCCTGCACCTCGTCGAAGAAACCAATCTTCGCATCGATCTGTGGTTTTAGCTCATAGAATTCAATGAGTATGTCGTTGTAATCGAAGAGTTCGAGCTCGTTCTTAAATCTTAGCCAAGCCTCTATTATCTCTCCGTATTCAGGAAAGAGGGCATAAAGTTCTTCAAGGCATTTCTCCACATCACGGTGTTTCGAATAGAACTCTCCAATAACCGCACTCCACGCTGTGAATGCTCTGTTTCCGAGGAGATCGGAAGCGCCAACGTGATCGCCCTTATCAAACGGAATTCCCATCTCCCTACAGAATTCGGCTTGAACTCCTTCAACGAAACCGATCTTTTGCAACTTCCGAATCTGCTCACTCGTGTAAATTCCTTCTCTTATGAGCACCTTCAAAGCCAAGCCATGTAGCGTTCTGAAGAAGGGAGCGGATTTTGCACCTCTTCGGATGTTCAACCTTTCGCAGACTTCATCTATCGCTGAATTGGAAAAGCTGACGAAGATGACGTCCTTGAGCGTAACATCCGAGCTTTTAAGCTCCTCGTTGAGAAGATTAATTAAGGTGCTTGTTTTTCCTGTTCCCGGCGCTCCAAAAACTTTTATGACTTCAGCCATGTGTATCACCATCCTTATTTAAGAGCTCGGAAAGATCCCAATCTTCGATCTCAATCTCCTCAGAATCCTGAGAATCGGGAGGTTCAGACTCATCTGCGGTTTTACTCTCTTGCTCGTCCTCTTTCGATTCGGAATTAACAGTTCGCTTAAGTGCTTGGAAAAGATCGTCTTCGGTGAGAATCTCTGGAGCCCAGTCATCACCATCCCTCTTGAGAATAGATTGAATCGCTTGAAGATTGAACATCCAGAAATACCGCCGATCCTTATTGTCCTTGCCAAGTCTGAGTCTTTTGGAAGCTCGTCGAGGATCTGCCAAAATTCTTCTTACAGCACGAGCAACCTTTTCCTTTCTTTCGTGAATTCCTTCCTCTTCAAGGAGCTCCCGAAAGAGTTCGGAATCGATGTATATGATTCCGTCTTCTACGAAAAATCCTCTCTTCGGCGGAACTTTTCCCTCTTTGAGGAGTTTAAGATCGTAGAATCTTCGTTTCGTCGTAATAATCTCTATAACCGTCTCCTCGATTGCAGTTTCAGGATCGAATGCTTCATGGATAACTTCTGCCTTATCGATCCACTCCTGATAAACCTTTAGTGCGGATTCCTCATCGAAAGGAGGGTTCGGTGGGAGATAATAGCACTTTAAATAAATTTCATTAAATAATGCTATATTTATTTTAGTTCCTTCTTTAGACTGCTTGAACAGTTTCTTCAACGGGATTATCTCTCGCCTTCCTGCAACCTTAACATCGAGCTCAGAGGTTGAATGGAATAGAAGAACTGATTCAGTATCCATAATCAGTCGATCGGCGGGAGATAAGCTTTCGGCGCATGATTCTTCATCACAGAATCCTAAGCTCCTAACAAAATCGCAGGTGAACTTTGGAACATCGAGAACTTCAAGGATATCCTCGGGAGAAAGCTCCACATTGTGCGCATGCATGAAAGTCTTCACGATAGCGTTGCGTTGGGATTCCGTTAACCCTCTTCTCTTCGCCCATGCGATTATTACCTTCAAAGCCTCCTTAGTCGGGTGATTTCTCGCTCTTCTCACACATACGGGCTCAAATCGGGAATTGAGGAGATTGTCCCGTCTGTCCCATGTGTCCCATGCGTCCTTCGTGTCCTTCGTGTCCCGTGATTTTGAACTATTAGAATTGGTTATATAACCATAGGACTCATGGGACATAGAGGACATCACCTCCTACAAAAGGACAAACCACAGGTTTACAATCTGTTGGAAAATCTTCATTAAAAATACAGTTTTTCATGTTGGTTTGATCTCTGACCATGAACGGACACGACTCAGAAAAGCTTTTAAAATCTGAGATGCTTCTCATTTTTGAGATACTTATGACCGTCGCCCTTTGAGTGCTTGCAACCATTTTTAATCACCTCCCTCTAAAATACCCAGCCTTTCAGCGTAAGCATCAATAGCACGCCTGATGACTTCAGAATCGCTTGAAAGACCAATCTTATCTTTTATTTTTCTGATTTTGTCGATGTAATTCGGTGTTAGTGTTATCGTTTTTTGGCGAACATTTTTTGGTGGCATAACAGTTATTTGACTTTAAAGTATATATAACTTTAGGTAACTTACTCCTGAAAAAAGTTATATACTTTTATCAGTGACTAAGTTATATGACTAAAGGGAAAAGAATTGAATCACCTATTAGAGAGGGATTAATCTCAAAAATCTATTCGATAGCTTATGGTGAACCAACAACAGGATATCAGATTGCTAAGCGGTTGAATACTCCGCATGTAAACAAAGTATACACGCTCATAAAACAATATAATGAATTGTTTGATACTAAATTAATCAAAGAGGGAGGGAGAGAGAGTAAAATTATTAAAGGTAAAGCGGATATTCTTTTAAGAGAAATTGAAAAAGAGTTAAGCACTATTGGCGAATCGTTGGAGGATGAAGAAAGAAAGAAACTTCTTGATTTTCTCGACACAACATTTAGGAAATTTGTAAAAGTAGCTAACCAAAATCAAATTTGGAATGTAGTTGACTTATTTTACAATGTTGTTTATGGATTCTGTTCAATGAGGTTGTTTTACGACGATTTTCTAAAAAGTGATGAGTTTAAGGAGCAATTCAAAGATACTCCCAAACACGTTGTGGAGGAATTCTTCAAATGTATTAAGGAATCACTAAAAGAAGGTTTTGGTGAACATGTAGAAGAAGCAGTGAGATTTGGTGAAGAGAACAAAATGCTTGTTAGAAAGCTTCTAAAAATCGCTAAACCGCATCCATTATTAGTAGGATTCCACACAGCATCACCGTTCATATTTGACTTGACAAGTAGATTTTGTGAGGTTCTATTTTCTATTAAAAATACAAAAAAATAATTTATAAACTCTCTTTCTCCAACAGCCTTGAAAATTCGGTTAACCAAAACCACAAAAATTAAAATAATGCAAAAATTACCGATTCACCATGCTAAACCGTAGCAAACCGCTATATTATTTCATTAATATTATCGATACTATCAACTACCTGCACCAAACCGGAACCCTTATTTTTATCTCTACGTATAGATGAATTATGCCGAAGCGAGGGACGACTAAGACGAAACTCACCCTGTGGGTTGATCGCCATTTGATCGAGCGTGCTAAGGCATTAGGGTTCAATCTATCGGCTTTTCTTGAATCTGAGCTTGCTAAGGCTATTGTTTTGGCTGAGAGGGGGATATACACTCCTTTAGGCACGGGCCGGGAGGGATTTGAACCCCCGACCGCGGGATTAAGAGTCCCGCGCTCTACCTGGCTAAGCTACCGGCCCAGACGACAAGACCCTTGAGCACGTTAGGGTTTATGAGCTTTATGGTGTTCACCGGAACACCTTTATTCATTCGCAACGGAGGTATTTCGGATGCTAAGAGAGGTTGAGAAGATCAAAGAAGATTTCAAAAGCGTTAACCCGAAATTCGTCGAGAGATACGAGAAAATAGATGACTCCGACGAGTTCTACCTGTTCATGGCAAAACCGCTCAGGTGTAGCTTTAGAGTGAACACGCTGAAAGCGAGAGTCGAGGATGTCGTCGAAAGCCTTAACGATAGGTTCGAGCTTGAACCGGTTCCTTGGTGTAGGGAGGGTTTCTTCGTCAATGCGGAAAGCGTGGGAGGGACGATAGAACACATGATAGGTCTGATATTCTCTCAAGAAGCTTCAGCCATGATTCCTGCCATAGCTTTGGACGTAAAGCCGGGAATGCTCGTTTTGGATATGTGCGCATCTCCGGGTGGAAAAACTACTCAGATAGCACAATACATGCAAAATGAAGGATGCATTATTGCAAACGACGTGAAATACGACAGGCTCAACATCCTAATATCCAACCTTCAGAGGTGCGGAGTGACGATAGCGAGGGTTACGATGAAGGACGGCAGGTTCTTCAAGAGATTTTCCGACAGATTTGACAGAGTTCTCATAGACGCTCCCTGTAGCAATGTCGGGATGATAAGGAAGAATTTCAAGTATCTGAAGCTGTGGTCACTTAAGGAAGTGGTGTCCCTTTCGAGATTGCAGAAGGAACTCGTTATGGCCGGATATAAGGCATTAAAGCCGGGAGGTGTTTTGGTTTACGCGACGTGCACTCTCGATCCGCTTGAAAACGAAGAGGTAATCGATCATCTGCTGTCGAACACGGATGCCGAGATAGTGGAAATAGATCTGCCCGTCAGAAGGCACAGACCCATTACGAAGTTCGAGGGAAGAGAATACAGTAAAGAAGTGCTCAAGTGCCTCAGAATTCATCCCCAAGACAACGATACGGAAGGGTTCTTCGTAGCCAAAATATTAAAACCCTCGTGAGGTGATGGATATTAAGGAGAGGATCGCCAAGCTTTTGGAAAGGCAGTTCGGTGTAGACAGGAAAGAATTCCTAAGTCTGGGCTTGGAATTCGAGGAAAGGGGTAAGAAAAGAATATACGCCTTTAAGAATTGCGGAATCGAAGTTTCCACGTATCACTACGGACTATACTTCGGAACTATCGAGAAGGAAGGAATAAGGCTTTCCATCGAAGGATCCTTTATCGTCGGAAGGCTCGCCAAGAAAAACGTGATAGAGGTCGACGACGAAACTGCAAAGAAGTGGATGAGCGGGGAGGATTTGGTGTTACCGGTTAGAGGTTACGTCATACTGAAGTGGAGAAAGTTCTTTTTGGGTTGCGGGAAGGGAAACGGAAAAATCGTGAAAAATTACGTTCCAAAAGAAAGAAGAATTAATCCACGAGATCTCTAACCGTTGCGATCGGCGGAGGTTCTCTCTTATGCCTGCTCTTTTCGACCATCTCCAAAACCCTTCTGACCTCCTCCTCGCTGACGTCGAACCTCCTCGGAATCTCTTCAGGCTTAACTCCTTTCTCAAGTGCTTTGAGAATCGTGTCGAGTTTCACGTAGGTAATCCCCAATTCCCCTTCATCCGTCTGCCCCACCCACAGCCCGGCCGACGGAGCCTTCTCTATGATCCTCTTAGGAACTCCTAAGAACTTCGCGAGTTCGAAAACTTCGGTTTTGTAGAGGTCTCCAATCGGCAAGAAATCGACTCCTCCGTCCCCATACTTCGTGTTTCCGCAGAATGTGAACTTTCCGTTCCTCTCCACGAGCAAGTTGTGATGTGGTGGGACATCCGGACACCACACTATCCCCTTGTAGTGAACCTTCGAAACGCTCGAAGGATAGATCGAAGTCGTTCTTACGTTCTTAGCTATCGTTACGACGAACGACCTCCTACTTCTTATGATCTTTCCGTTGTATTCGGTGGTTTTTGGAGGTCTGACGGATATGGTCGCGTGCATTCCGAGCTTTGCACACAACTCAACGATGTTCAACGCAAGGTTGTATGATATAGTCTGATAGTTCTGGTATCCCCAACCGTCGCTGTCCATCAAACCCCTGTAAACCCATATCAGCTTCTTGGGTGGCAGCTTCAGAACCCATCTAGGAATTCTCTTCTCTTCAGCCCTACTTCCGCACTGCCTGAATATTCGGTGAAGAACCTTTGAATTGACTCTGACAAAATTTCTGTAGGCTCTGTATCTTATCTCCAAGTTTTCTAAGGTTTCTATCAGCTTATCCCTCGCCTTATCGTGCTCCAGAATGGCAAAATAAACGCTGTGAGCTTTGTATGTAACCGGCTTACGTTCGCCATCTGCCGGAGCAAACCTTCCCCTCTCGTCTCTATTTTTAATCCACTCTTCCCTGTCCTCTACCTTTATCGAAGATTTCACGTCGTAAGTCGAGCAAGTTCCGTCTCCTATGTAAAGACCCATGAGATATAGGAACGGTTCAATCGGCATGTTTTCGGGTAGCACATTGGTGTTGTGGTAGAGATCTCTCTGAAACTCCGTCGTGTTGAAGTAATCCATATCCATGATCCCGTCCCAAGGTGTGGGAATCGGGAGGCTGAACTTCTTATTCAAAAACTCTTCAGCCTGAACGAACTTCAATCCATTCTTTACGATGAGCATTCTATGATTTGGAGTAACGAGCAGATCCGTCCTCTTACCCCTTATGTGGATCATCTCACCCTCGTATTCGAAAGTGTAAACGGCTTTAACCGGAACCTCCTCAACCTTACCGGTATTCAAGTTGAGCGAAAACACAACGTCTCCGGGCTTCAGCTCCCTATACGTCTTCAAGCCTTCCGTCGTCAAGACCCTCGTCTTTTCATCGTAACAGAAATAGCCAGTCATCAATTCGCTCTTGTTTCCAGTTCCGGCAACGAGTCTGTTCATGTTGTTAGCGTAGTAGTAGTTTATGATCATTCTAATTCTCGGCTTTAGATTCGCCACAGCAATCCTATTGCCCTCTCCGAGCTCGTTCAAAAAAACTTCGACCATCGGATTGATTTCGACGAACTTGTAGTCTATTCCCAAAATCTCGCAAACTTTTAGAGCATCCTCTATGTCCTCCTCCCTCGTAACTCCCCTTTCTGGCATGATTATTCCGAGAACCTTATCCTTTCCCAGAGCTTTGACGCAGAGAAATGCCGTCGTTGAGCTGTCAACTCCCCCGCTCAATCCGACTACAACTCCATCGGCGTTCGCCTCGCTGACGACCTTCCTTATGAACTCCGTGATCCTATCCACTACGGCTTTCCAATCAGTCAACCTCTTCACCCCCAATAAGCTTGAGCAGGATGGCCTTCTGAGCGTGCAACCTATTTTCGGCCTGATCGAATACTATCGAATGCTCACCTTCCAGAACCTCCTCGGTTATCTCCTCCCCCCTGTGTGCTGGCAGGCAGTGCATGACTATTACGTCATCCTTGGCCATGCTTACTAGAGCTTCGCTGACCTGATGCTTCGCAAAATCCCTCAACCTCTTCTCCCTCTCAGCCTCCTGCCCCATCGAAACCCATACGTCCGTATATATCACGTCCGCATTCCTCACGGCTTTGGTCGGATCCGGCTCGAACTCCAAATTCGCACCCATCTCCAGAGCCTTCTTGACTATTTCTTCGTTCGGCTCGTAACCCTTCGGAGTTGACACGACCATCTTCATTCCCGTCAAAGCGGAAGCCAGAATCAGGGAGTTGCAGACGTTGTTACCATCTCCAACCCAAGCCAACCTGACGTTCTTCAGATTACCCTTATACTCCTTAATCGTCAGAAGATCGGCTATTATCTGGCAGGGGTGCTCAAGGTTGCTCAAACCGTTTATAACCGGAACAGAGGAGTATTTCGCAAATTCCACGATCGTTTCGTGGTTTCTAACCCTCATCATAACCGCATGGACGTATCTGCTTAGAACACGGGCGGTATCCTTTATCGGCTCACCCCTTCCCAACTGCAGGTCGTTCCAGCTTAAATAGAGGGCATGCCCGCCCAAATCGGTCATTGCGACTTCAAAAGAGATTCTGGTTCGGGTTGAGGGGAGCTCGAATATCATCGCAAGACTCTTGTTCTTTAAGTAGTCCGTAACTCTCCCTTTATATCTCTCCTCCTTGAGCTTCTCTGCAAGTTCGAGAATCTCTTCGAGCTCCTCTGGCGTTAGATCTGCCATTGATATCAGATGCTTCATCCCTAAGAAATATTGTCGAAGACAATTAAATCTTTTGTTTTGTCCTTAGGAGGTAGAGGAAGAAAGGAGCTCCGCAGAGCATCGTAACTATTCCTACCGGAACGGAATCGTTCATAAAAGTTCTTGCGAAGGTATCCGCCCAAACCAAGAATATTCCGCCGATTAGGGCTGAGGATGGGATGAGTTCTCTGTGATTGGCTCCGACGATGGTTCTGGCTATGTGTGGGATCATTAATCCGACGAATCCTACTATTCCGACGAAAGCCGTGCATATCGCGGTTATGAGAGACACGACAGCGAGCAGAACTTTCCTGACAGTAGCAACGTCGATACCCAAGTAGTGGGCGGTCTCCTCTCCGAACGCCATGGCGTTGAGGTCTCTGTAGAAGAACCAAACGACAACCACTCCGAGCAAGACCGGGATAAGGCTAACCTCAACGTCCAACCATTCGACGTTTCCGAAGAATCCAACGAGCCAAGTTAGGATTAGATGGGCTCTGTTGAATGTGATGAGCATCAGCCATTCTAAAGCGTAGAGGAAGAAGTTGACGGCTATCCCCGACAGCAGTAGGGATTCCGTGGTGATCCTTCCCCTTACCCTTGCCAAGTTGTAGACGGTGAAGATGGCTAAGAGGGATGTTAGGAAGGCCAAGAGGGATACAGAATAGACGTCAAAGAAAAGTAGAATGCCCAAAATAGCTCCTACGCAAGCTCCTGCGGAAATTCCCAAAACGAACGGATCCGCCAACGGGTTTCTGAATATGGCCTGCATTACGACTCCGGATGTTGAGAGAGCGATTCCGGTGAGGAAAGCCATCAGAACCCTTGGAATTCTGAGATCTACGACTATCCTCTCCTCCAAGCTCAGCTTCTTTCCCGTTATCGCCTTAAAGATCGATTCAGCTACGAGCTTCGGCGGTATCTGGCTCGGGCCCAACGCTGGAGATACTATGAGCGTGATCAAGGCCAGAACCAAAAAGCTCGGGATGTATGAACCTCGCAAAATCTTCGAGCGCGTAAACGATTCTGTATGACGGTCTGGATACGATATCCGCATCGACGACGTAAACCCTCCCCTCCTTTACCGCCTTCAAATTCGAAAGAACGCTGTCGTTCGTAATCCATTCGTATAAAATATCTCTGCCGTTACCCATCCCGCTACCGCTGTTCACGATTATAACGTCTGGATTCATCCTCAGAAGTTCCTCCTTGCTTATCACTACCCATCCCTTCTTTTTCACCGCATTTATCCCTCCTGCGAGTCTTATCAACTCATCCACGAACGTTCCTCTTCCGCTCACCCATATCGGATCGTTCCACAGTATGTGAACCACCTTAGGCCTAACTTTCGCTTTCGAAGTAATTCCGACTACTTCATCGATTTTCTTGACCATCCAATTTATCAGCTTCGTCGCGTTCTCCTTAACTCCGCAGACGACTCCCAAAACGTATATGTCCCTCATTATCTGGGTGAGGTTGCGGGGGTTGAAGCATATAACGGGAATACCGAAACGCTTTATCGCCTCAACCGTTCCTATTCCGTTTCCGTAGCACGCCACCACCAAATCCGGCTTTAGCGAGATGACCTTCTCGACGTTTACGGTTGAATAACCGCCTATCGATTCGATCTTACCTTCCTCCCTCAACTTAACTGCCTCCGGCGGATAGTCGCAGTAGTCCGTAACCCCCACCACTCTATTCCCCAAGCCCAGTGCGAAGAGAATTTCGGTGTTGGAAGGTGCTAAGGAGACTATTCTGTGCGGGAACTTCTTTACTACGACCTCATAACCGAAATCGTCCCTAACGATTACCTCATCTGCCTTCTCGACTATCCCATGGCTCAGGTATGAGAAATTTAGGTGGTAAGTAACGTTAACCGCTTGGATGTGCGAAACTGTTTGAATGCGCGAGTGCGTTTGACAGCCGATCAAAAAAATTGCCAGAACAAGCAAGGCGAACTTTCTCATCTCCATCTTCTCACCGCCAAAGCGATCGTTATTCCGGCCAATGCGATTAAAGCTGTGAATCCGTCTATTCCGAACGGTTGAGTGCTTGGGGGCGTAACCGTCGGTGTTGGAGTCGGAATGGAAGTTGGCTTGGGTGTAGGAGTTTGAGTGGGAGAGGGTTTTGGAGTGATAAGAGGTTTAATAATTTCATGTGCCTTCTCTTTATGCTCTTTCGTAACCTTAATCGGGTGCGGTTTGCCAAGCAGAGCCATTATTGCGGACACCGTCATGTATCCCGGGTTGTCAGTCACGAACTTCGTGTATTTGAAGTATCCCTCATCGGTTTGAAGGCTCAACAAATGATCGACAACGCTCACACCGTTCTTCTTCCATTCCTTCGGATTTATCCCAGCCGCAACTAAAGCCTGAATCGTCCAAGAGTCGCTCGCGGAGTTGCTCGCCGAATTTCCGAAGTATCTCATCCCCCCATCTTCGTTCTGTCCAGTCTTGAGGAACTCTAAAGCCTTCTTAATCACTTCGCTGTCCCTCGGAATCCCTCCGGCTATGAGCGCTTGGATGGCAGCTGCCGTGTCGTCGTAATCGCTCTTCTCCCCTACTGCCCATGCAAAGCCTCCGTCCGGATTCTGATGGCTTGCGAGCCATTCTACTGACTTGGAAACGTTTTTCCCGCAAGCTTTCAGCGCTATTATCCCCCAGATCGTCGTGTATATGTAGTCGCCTATCTGTCCGTCCTTCTTAGTCCTATCCTTTAAAGCAGAAACGAGATCTATGCCGGAGAAGTTCCACGGATTTTCTCCGGAGTAAACGAGAGCCAAAATCGTTCTCGCGAGATCCGCAGTTCCCATCTTTGGATATTCCTCCACTATGTGGTCTCTGAGGTAATCTATAGGCGATTTTCCGTTCTTCTTCCAGCCGTGCGGATCTATGCCAGCAGAAACCAAAGCCATTACGGCCCAGCACGTCGCAGAAAAACTGCTGTTCTCGTTCGGATTTCCGAAACCGCCGTCGTCCTTCTGCAAAGTCTTGAGGTAGTTGAGTGCTCTCACTATTCTTTCATCAGTAGCGTTCAGCGGGAATCCTCTCCACTTGACCGCTATCACGAACGAACTGAAGTTAGTCAGATTCGCTCTGAACAGGTAATGCGTTTCGTTTTCAGAATAGCTGATCGGGATTTGAATCCAAGTTCCTTTTAACTCCGCCAAGAAAACGTCCTTTGGTGAGGAGTTTAACCTCCTAAGAGTATCCTTGCTGAGGGCGAAGCTCAGGGTTAATTTAACCGATCTATTTGCTTTTATGCTGAAGTAGTCCAGAACCGTGGCGTATAGCTTGTTCAGCTCCATTCCCGCCAGAGCCTTCCTTTCGAATTCGAGTTCGACGAGTTTCGCAGTTTTGACGGCAACTTTCAGCGGAACCCTCGTAACGTTGACGACGAACGTTGCAGTTCCGTTTACGATCGCCTTCAGAGTTTCTTTGGTCGTCGTTACGTTAACGGCTTTTTCTTCAGTTCTCTTTACCTCACCTCCAGAAACTTGCGTGCTTCCTCCACCTCCAGAAACGTGTGTGATGCTCCAGTGCATGTGGACATCAAACGACCAGTCCGGATACGTTTTTATCTCGATTCTGTATGGAGAGCTCTCAGGAGTCTCACTCATGCTCCTTGAGAAATACCAGATAACGTCGTCTCCGGCTTTCAGGTTATACCTATCGGCGGAAACCATCGGAATCTCTCCGTTCACCGAATACATCCAGCCGGAACTTTTGCCCAAGTGTCCGGTGCAGATTCCCCTTATGCAGTCCACGAAGAGTCCGTAGCTCCAAGCCTTAACCCTAACTCCGAACCCCATGACTTCCGAAGCTCTTAGAAGAGCTCCTAATGCGGTTCTGTAGCTCACGCTTGCGGTTCCTCCGTTTTCGAGCGTTACCGTTACGTTCCCTTCTGGTAGGTAGTAGTGCCCTACGTAGCCACCGCCTCCTCCGCTTGGCTTTTTAATCTCTACCACCTTGAAAGCCCTCTCGTTTCTGGCTACTGCTTCAATCCTAAGCTTTCCGGTCACTTGAGGAGTGAAGTATGCGGAAGTGTTGGCGTATATTGGCGTTCCGCCGTTCATTCTCAAAATTATCAAGGCAGGTTCGTCCGTTTTTATTAGAAGCTTGTGTCCCACTATGCAATCTCCCTCCACGCTTATGCTCAAAGCTTTGGCGAGATGTATGCATGAGATGAGTAACAGAACAAGCAGAATCTTCCCCTTCATGACGACACCTCGCATTTGACTGGCCCGTAAATTTCTATGAGATCGTTAGGATAACCTTCGAGCTCGTAAACTCCGGCATAGAGTTTGTAAGTTCCGATGGAGTTTCTCTGCGGGATATGGATGAGCACGGGCACCCTAACGCTACCGCCCTTGCTAAGGTGGAATGTCGATATTCCGGCTATATAATCCCCTTTATCGTTCAAACCGCTCACAACAAGCACGAACCATCCGCTCTTAGAAGAGCTTACATTCACGTAAGCCGTGGCGTTTCCGCAGAGCTTTGCGGGAGTTACGCTCACTCCGGTTATCGCTATCGGACTCACTTCGGCGTTAATCTTCAGCGTTACCGTCGAATTGTTGATCGTTCCGTCTCCGTATCTATAGTAGATCGTTTCCCCGTCGCTCAAGTAGTAGAGGTTCGCTCCAACGGGTATCTGCGAGGTTTCGTTCCATACGCTCCAGTATATCCACTTGCCCCCTACGTTCTTCGTCCCCAGTCCCATTATCGAGCTGATGAGGAATGAACCGTATTTCTCATACCAGCTATCGTCGAGGGTTACGTTGAAGAATACTTCGTGATCGTTGGTCGAATACTTCGAAGCTTTAAGCAGAGCCCCCAAAGCTGTATCTTCCCTGACTTCATATCTCTTTCCGCCGATCGTTATTGTCACGTTCTTGGGAGAGAGCGTCACGTTGAACTCAATGGTTCCGGAGGAGTCGAAGCAGTAAACGTAACCGCTGTCCGTTCCTATGTATAGTCTGTCATCGTATATGAACGGGGAGGACATTATGTTGTAGTATAACCCCTGAGGAGGCTTCAGCCTGTAGAACCAGAGCAGATTTCCGTTGAAGGCGTTTAAGGCGTAGAGAGTCCCTTCCTTAACGTTTGTGGCGAAGTAAACAACCCCGTTCGCTACCGCCGGAGATGAATCCACCTTGCCTTCCGTCTTAAATTTCCAGATGAGCTTGAGACCGTTTTCGAGCTTAAAGCAGTACAATCCGTCCTTGGCCCCAACGTATATCATGTTATAGGCGACTGCCGGACTCGATATCGTTCCGTTGAGCGGAACCCTGTCTATTAGATTCCCGTTCAAATCGAGAACGTATAGACTCTTCTTCGTCGTGAATATCAGGTAGTAGCTTCCGTTTATCTTTCCTACCGTAGGAGTTCCCGTTATCTGGGAATCGACGCTGTAGTTCCAGATCTCGCTCAAGTTCTCGTCGACGCAGTAAATCCTATCCCCGCTCGAATTTCCTGCGAAGAATATCCTTCCTTCGAAGGCGGTGGGTGAAACGTAGGGACATATTGTTCCGCCCGTGGTGAACTTCTTTAAGACGTTTCCTTTCAGGTCGAGCTTCCACAGGGTTCCGTTGGAGAATGTCGTTACGTAAACGCTACCGTTGTAGATTATGGGAGAAGATGCTATGCCCCACCACGAAGGATGATCTTCGAGCCTGATCTCCTTTATTACTTCACCGTTCGTGGCGTTTATCACGAAGAAATCTCCGGAGAGGTTTCCGACGTAGAGCTTCCCATCATAATACGCAACGCTCGAAGCTCCCGTCACTTTGGGATTTCTCCACAAAATTTCCCCGTTTTCCGCGTTCAAGCAGTAGAGACCGGGTTTCCACTCCTTCCAGCCATACCAGTTGGATACGAACACCCTTCCATCCACGACGAGAGGCTGGCAGTCAACGAGTCCGCTGATGTAGGTTTTCCAAGCGACCTTAGGAATTATCTCCGCACTTGCGGAGTAGTTTCCGGTATGCTGAACGTTTCCCTGCAACATGGCGTTCGCCGGGACGATCAGCAACACGGACAGCATGACAAACCATAGCA
Organism: Archaeoglobaceae archaeon; assembly: GCA_026986375.1. GTDB lineage: Archaea > Halobacteriota > Archaeoglobi > Archaeoglobales > Archaeoglobaceae > WAKM01. The sequence continues at coordinate 35,590 of JALSOQ010000022.1, read as the reverse complement.
ACCTCATTAAGTTTTTTTGAGTTTAAATAAAATATATTTGACTTTCGGTCGATCGTTATATAATAATCATTATGAATTCGCACGATGTGTTCGGAGGTCATTTAAATCGGACAGTTGGGAAGACAATGATGAGCGCTTCGCTCGAAGTCGAATTGGCGGGCTTAAAGCTTAGGAATCCTTTGATGCTTGCGAGCGGAATTTTGGGGAGCAAAGTTTCATCCCTCAACAGAATTGCAAGACATGCTGGAGCGGTTGTCACGAAGTCCGTCGGTTTAAATGCGAGGGAGGGATACAAAAACCCATGCGTTGTAAACTGGCGCTGCGGGATTTTGAACGCAGTCGGTTTAGCCTCTCCTTCTGCTGAGGATTTCGCCAAGGAGCTTTCGAAGTTCGAAAAGAACTGCGTCCTCGTGGTGAGTCTATACGGATCGAAACCCGAGGATTTTGAAAAACTCCCCGAGCACTTTCCCATGGCGGACGCGTTCGAGCTTAACCTGAGCTGTCCCCACGCCGAGAAACTGGGTTTGGAGATAGGGAGGGATCCAGACTTGGTTAAGGAGATAATAAGGGCTGTTAAGTCGAAAACGGATAAGCCGGTCTTTGCGAAGCTATCATTTCACATGAACATAGTCGAGATTGGTAAAGTTTGTGAGGAGGCAAAAGCCGATGGCGTAGTTGCTATAAACACCGTAAAAGGTATGGCGATCGACATAGTGAGCAGAAGGCCCATTTTAAGCAACGTAAGCGGCGGTGTTAGCGGGGAGGCGATAAAGCCCATAGCTCTGAAGTGCGTTTGGGATCTTTTCGAGGAGATCAGCATTCCGATAATAGGTTGCGGTGGGATAACAAGTTGGAAGGATGTTGTGGAATTCGTTTTGGCCGGTGCTACCGCAGTTCAGATAGGCTCGGCTTTATTTTACAGCGGACACATCTTCAAAAGCATAGAGGAGAGCCTCAAGTCCTATCTGAGGATATACGGCGAAAACATCTCCGATCTGATAGGGCAGGCTCATAAAGTTTAAGAACTCAGATCCATCATGATCGAGCATGTGCATATTCTGCAAGATCGCCAAAGGAGAGATCGAATCGTTCGTGGTGTATGAGGACGATAGGGTGATAGCATTCCTCGACATCCGTCCGCTGAGCAAGGGTCACACGCTGATAATTCCAAAGGAGCACTACGAAAACTTGCTTGAGATTCCGGCTGAGCTTGCGAAAGATCTGGCGAATGCGATCAAGATCGTCTGCGAGAAGCTTAAAAGGCTCGGGGCGGAGGGGTTTAACATAATAACGAACGTCAACGAGGTTGCAGGGCAGGAGATCATGCACGCCCACATCCACGTAATTCCGAGGTATTCTGGGGAGGAGTCGAAGCCGATAAGCTTCGGAAATCCGATCGAATGCGATTTGGAGGAAGTTCATAAAGCTTTGAAGGATTGATTATGAGACTGAAGGGTAGGAAGATAGTTCTGGCCGTAACCGGAAGCATAGCGGCCGTTGAGACCGTAAAGCTTGCGAGAGAGCTAAGAAGGAGAGGGGCGGAAGTAATCGCAGTGATGAGCAACGATGCGGCGAAGATAATCCATCCGAACGCGTTGGAATTCGCAACCGACAACGATGTAATTACCGAGGTGAGAAGGGCTGAGCACGTCAAGCTTTTGGGCTTGAACGAAAGTGCCGACCTTCTTTTAATAGCTCCGGCCACTGCGAACACGATTTCGAAGATTGCGAACGGAATAGCCGATACGCCTCCAACCTTAATGGCTCTAACTGCCTTGGGCTCTGGAAAGCGTATCGTAGTTGCTCCGGCCATGCACAAGTCTATGTTCGATGCGATAGCGGATAACTTGGCGAAGCTTAGGGAGTGGGGAGTCGAAGTCGTTCCGCCGAGGATCGAGGAGGGAAAGGCTAAGCTTGCGAGCATCGACGAAATTTGCCTGTTCGTCGAGAGATCGCTTTATTCCAAAGAACTCGCCGGAAAAAAGGTCGTGGTTACCTCCGGCCCAACATACGAGCACATGGATCCGATCAGGTTCATAAGCAACAGAAGCTCTGGAAGGATGGGAAACGAAATCGCTTTGGAATGCTGGAGGAGGGGGGCGGAGGTCGTTTTAATAACTTCCAAACCTTTAAGCTACAATCTACCGAACTTCAAGCAGATTTACGTTAGATCCGTTAGGGATATGCTTAAGGCTGTGCTCGATGAGGTGAGGGATGCGGATCTGTTCGTGTCAGCTGCAGCACCTTCCGACTTCGTGGTTGAGATGGCGGATAGCAAAATTAAGACGACTGAGGAGCTTACGATCAAGCTCAAGATGGCTCCAAAGATAATCAAGGAGGTCAGAAAGGTTTACGACGGCCACATAATCGGATTTAAAGCAGAGACGGGGCTGAGTGATGATGAACTCGTTAAAGTCGCTGAGGAGAAGATGGTTGAGGATAGGCTTGAGATGGTCGTCGCGAACGATGTTAAGGAGAGGGGGATGGGGACAGAGGATACGAGGGTCGTGGTGATTACCGAAAAGCGAAGGGAATGGGTAGAAGGTTTGAAGAGCTACGTTGCCGAGAGGATAATCGACATATACGTTGAGGATTGTTTGGCTTAGTATGTTCTTCGCGCCGGCAAGCCTTACGTGTTTCTTCTCCCCGAAGATGGATGATGATCCTCTGAAGTCCGGTTCGTTGGGTGTAAGCATAGCTCTGAACAGAGGGGTTAGTGTTGCGGTTGAACCTTCCGATGGAATGGAGATAATCGTGAACGGTGAAACTTGGGAGTTTCCGACCGTTCAGACTATTGCCCAGCAGTTGGGTTTTAAAGGAAAAGTTCGAATCAAGATGGATCTTCCGGCCGGATGCGGTTTTGGTATGAGCGGAGCTTCCGCCCTCGCAACGGCTTTTGCAATAAACGAAGCTCTCAACTTGAATAGGTCCTTCTTCGAGCTCGCAGATTTGACCCATAAGGCCGAAGTTATCAATAGAACCGGTTTGGGGGATGTGGTTACCCAGTGTTTCGGCGGAATCGTCGCGAGAAAATCGGCTTTATGTCCGTCCAAATGCGCTATCGACAGATTTCTCTGGAATATCGAGCTCGACGTTCTGATAATGGGCGAACTGCCCACGGAACAAATATTATCCGACTTCCCGTTGGATGAAATCTCAAAGATCGGTAAGAATTGCCTCAAGGAATTCTTGAGGAACCCGAGCGTCGTCTCCCTCTTCGGCCAGTCAAAGAGGTTTGCGATCGAAACCGGACTGATCGACGTTGATTCCGCCGTTAGAGATGCCGTTGAAGCTGTAGAAAGCGAAGGAGGTTTAGCTTCGATGGTCATGCTCGGAAGGGCAGTATTTGCAGTGAAAGGCGAAGTCCTCAAAGATTTCAAGGGGATTTATCTAAAAGCCAAGGTCGATCACTGCGGGGTTGGAATATTAGATTAAAGGAATTTCGCTAATTTTTTATAAGAATTGTTGCGTCATCATAACTATGGTCGGACTGTTCGAACTCGACGATAAGGATAGGATGATATTAGAGATTCTCGAAAAAAATCCCGACATCTCTCAGAACGAAATAGCGAAAATCGTCGGCCTTTCTCAGCCTTCCGTCGGAAGCAGGATAAAGAAGATGAAGGAACTGGGAATAATAAGTCACGCTTACGGAATAAACATAAAAAACTCGGGTCTGTATATTCTTAAGGCGGATATAAAGTGCAAACAACCCAAGGAACTGCTGAAGCTGTTTAAAGACTGTCCCTTTTTCTTGAACGGATTCATAGTTGCAGGTAACAGGAATCTGGTCATGATGTTCATAGGAGAGGATTTGCCGACGCTCGAAGCTATCGTGGATCAGCACATAAGGCCGAATCCGGACGTTTACGACGTCGACGTTGGAATAATAGTTCGTGCGGAGAAGGACACGATAATACCGGTAAATCTAAGGGTCGAGAAGAGAAAGAAATCGCCTTGCGGATCGAACTGTGGCGAATGCGACTACTGGAACGCCAACCTATGCTTGGGTTGCCCGATAACCGGATACTACAGAGGTAGGATCTGGAAATAATGCTGAGCAGAATTAAGCACAAAACTACGGAGATCCTGAATCCAGTCACGGACGTACTCGTCAGACTCGGCATGAAACCCAACCATCTCACGTTCTTAGGACTCTTGACGGGAATTTTTTCCGCGTTTCTCATAGCGAAGGGTCACGCAAAATTAGGAGCTCTGGCCATTCTTCTTAGCGGTTTCATGGACGCACTCGACGGGGCTCTGGCGAGGAACAAGGGGATGGTAACGGAGTTCGGAGGCTTTATGGATTCCGTGTTCGACAGATACGTCGACATAGCGATCTTCTCTTCCTTGGGATTTTACGGGGTGGACTGGTTTTTAGTGATCTTGGCTCTCAGCGGAGCTTTGATGGTTAGCTACACGAGGGCGAGGGCGGAAAAAATAATCGAAAGGTGCGACGTCGGAATTGCAGAGAGGGGAGAAAGGATGCTCATGCTCGTAATCGGACTTCTGACTGGATTCGTTTGGCAGTCCGTCCTCCTAATCGCAGTCTTATCTCACATCACCGCGATCCACAGGATGATCCACACATACAGACTCACAAGCCGGTCGGAACGTCTATGAACTCAACGTCCAGCTCAAGCTCCTCGCCTACGACGTTCATCAACGACTTGATTCCCAAGGTTTCTGTGGCGTAATGCCCGGCGAATATAACGTTTATCCCGCTCTCCTTCGCCAGATGGTAGGCGCTGTGATCTACCTCGCCGGTAACGAAGAGGTCCAATCCCAATTCAACGGCTTCCGTGAGAGCGAAGGAACCCCTTCCAGAAACCGCTCCGACACTCTTTACATCTTCTTTTCCGAAGTTCAGGACGACGAGGTGCTCGTTCAACTTTCTGAGATCACCCACGATCTCTTCGAGCTTCGTTGGTCTTTCAAATCTGCCGTAGAAACCGATCGGCTTTCCTCTGTAAATCCCGAACTGACTCTCAGCCTCGACATCGAGCAGTCTTAAGAGTTGAACGTTGTTTCCCACCCTCGGATGAGCGTCGAGTGGAAGGTGTGCGGCGTAGAGGGAGATCTCGTTGTCGAGCAGGAACTTCAGCCTTCTCCTCGTAATTCCTCTAACGTAATCTATCCCACCCCATATTAGGCCGTGGTGAACTACAACCATGTCCGCTCCGATTTCCCGTGCTTTCTCGAATACCTCCATGCAAGCGTCGACCGCAAATGCGACCTTTTCCACATCACTCTTCCCTTCAACCTGCAATCCGTTGTTCGATTTATCCTCCCATTCCTCGATCCCCAAGAATTCGTCCAAAAATCGAACTACTTCCTCGAGTTTCATGTCAGCGAAAAAGATGTGGAGAAAAAAATTATTTGCTTATAACGTGCACCGCACAGGCTATGCACGGGTCGAAGCTTCTGATGATGAGCAAAGCCAAAGTCGTGTTGAACTTCTGCCCGTTTACGGGTTCCATGTTAAGTTCGGCCAGTCCGAGAGGTGCCAAAGCCTTCCTAAGAAGGTTTCCGTAATCCTCACCCCATATGGCGCTACAAACGGTAGGAACGTCCATGGTGGGCAACCAAGTCGTTCCGCACTGTAAAGATTGCTCCATCACTCCCGGTTGCCCCATATCATCCCTCGGACTCTGGTTCCACGTGCTCGGAACTACGCACTGATACCTCTCTATAACCTTGTTCTTTATCTTGAGGTAGTGTAGCAGAGCTCCTCTCGGAGCCTCGTAAAGTCCGAATCCCTCTCCCGTTTCCGGAACGTCCTTGTATTTGCATATCGACGAATCCTTGAACTCCATCAGCATCTTGGCGAACTCTATCAGCTTGTTCGCGCATATCAGAGCGTTCGCGACCCTCGCTACCACTCTGTCCAAAACCGAACCCTTCGGATTTCTGACCTTGTAAACGAAGTCTCCCAAGTCCTCGCCGGTGATCGGATGGACCCTCGGGATCCTCCAGCTTAGGCCGAAGGTGTTTACCATCCTCGCCAAAGGCCCTACCTCGTAAACCTTCCCGTCGTATCTCGGAGCCTTTATCCACGAATAAGCTCCGGGTTTGTTCAACTCAACTACAGTCTCCTCCTCATCCGGCCTCTTTCCGGAGTATTCGTCGGAATACCAAGCGTATTTCACGAACTCCTGAATCTTCTTGAGGTCGAAGTCCTTGAAACTCCCGTCCCAGGCTCCCGCATGGAAAACAGCACTTTTCCTCCTTCCCTTCTCCCCGTAGGCGACCTTAAGCCAGTCTTCGTAGTTCTCTGGATCGGGAAGCATTCCGTAGCTCAGGAAGTTGCCCGTTCCGACACCTATGTCCTCCAAGCCCCTTATGTTCAGCCCTAAAATCTCGCTCACCTTCTCCCCCACGGTCTCGTTCGCCTGAATTATCGCCTGAATGTCTCTAATCATCGTTTTCGCTACGAACTCCCATAGCTCTACAGCCCTCGCAACCGTCTGAGATATTCTCTCGCTCGTAGGCTTTACCGTAACTCCTCCCGGGTAACCGCATGCGTGATGGGGGAACTTACCACCCCATATCGCCACTATCTCGTTCGCCTTCCTCTGCATCTCTATGCACTTGGCGTAGCTACTTCCCAATCCCATCTTGGCTATTCCTTCCTTTCCCAAAACCGGAGGTATCATCGGCGGATACTTGCAAAGAATCCCCAATTCCGGCCCTACGAGCAAATAGGTGTGTATCATGTGGTCGTAGATGTAGTATGCGCACTGGATTATGTTCCTTATAAGCGTCGCCGCCGGTGGGACCGGAACGGCATCGAAGGCTATGTCCAAAGCCTGATTTGAAGCTTCCGCATGGGCTGCGGGGCAAACTCCGCAAATTCTCTGGGTGAAGAAGAAGGCATCCCTCGGATCCTTACCCTTAAGAAATATCTCGAAACCTCTGAACATCATTCCGCTACTGTAAGCCTTTCCAACGACGAACCAGTTTCCGGTTTTAGTGGAAACGCTCTCCAATTCCATCGTAACCCTCAGGTGTCCTTCGATCCTCGTTACTGGGTCTATTACGACCTTCATTCCTCCTCACCCCTCTTCTTTTTCATCAAAGCAGTTCCGGCCAACACCGCTCCTCCAACCCAAACGTAGTTCGGATCTATGTTGAAGAACGGCCTCCTGTTCGTTATCGGCTCGTAGAACGGAATGAACCTATCTGGAAATCCCGGTTCAGCGCAACCGATGCAAGGTGCTCCGACTTGCACGCAGTAGCTCACGTGGTTGTTCCACTTCCTGAGAGCGCAATCGGTGTAAACGTCTGGCCCTTTACATCCGAACTTATACCTACACCCTTCCTCCCCCGGCTTCGTCTCGAATATTCCCATGTCGTAGTATGGCCTGTATGGACAGAGCTCCATGTGCATGTTCCTTCCGAAGAACAGCTTGGGACGGTTGTGCTGGTCGAGTTCCAACTTCATACCGAGCATCACCGCGGTAAGCGTTATTACGAGGTGATCCGGATGCCCGGGACAGCAAGGGACATTTATAACTTTGCTTGCAAGATCGTCCCTTCCCTCTTCCCTTAAAAACTCCTGCAAACCCTTAGCACCGCTCGGATTGGGATGGGACGAAGGAATTCCTCCAAAACACGCGCAGGCTCCGAAGGCAATTATGTGATCCGCGTAGTCAATCACATCCAAAACGTGCTCACTGAAATCTTTACCCCTTATAACGCAGTATCCCTTCTTCTGAATAGCCCCTTCGATTATGAGAATCCTCCTTCCCTTAGTTCCCTTCTTCCACCTCTCCTTCAAATGCTCCGCGAGCCAGCCTGATGCGGGCTCGATGGTTTCCATGTAGTCCGGAAGGGCTATCGGAAGTCTCGAATTTCCTACGGTTATGCTCGTAAATATTTCGAGTATGTCCGGATCCGTAGCTTGAGCAAAGGAAATCGTGCATCCCGTGCAAGCACCTCCGTTGAGCCAGCATATGTGCCAGTAGTCCTTCACCTCATTCAGCGCTTCAACGACCTCAGCTTTGTATGTCGAAAGAAAAGCCGTTGCTCCCATCGCCGCTACGAGCTTAAGGAAGTTCCTCCTGCTCAGCCTCATTTAAACCACCCTCTAAAGTTAAATATAATTTAAACGTAACCCCTTATTTAATACTGTCTTGAAAGTATATTTAAGATTTGCCCAAGTTTATTATTATTCTCTAAATTTTTTGAGCATAATAATTTGGTGGATCTCGGTCGCTCCGTAATATCTTCAAAAATATTTGGTCGAATATATATTCTTAAAATATGGTCAAAAATTTTTTATAATAGATTGTTGTATATTTTTACGATGAAGTCGTTAGCATTATTTCTGGTTTTTATATTTGCAACGGCTTATGCGAGCGGGCAGGTAGTTCAGCCGATGGAAGTTCCACCACTCTCCAAACCCATCTACAAGAACGTAACGAAAATCGTAATAGAGCCGAGGTTCAAATCGATAAGGCTAAAAGCCGGAGAGAGTGTGGACTTCGAAGTAACTCTGAAAAACCCGAACGATAAGGATGTTCTAATAAAGCCAAAGGTGATAAGCAATCCACTCAGCGGAAATGCGATACCGCCGAGCTGGATAAGCTTCGACAAAACCGAGTTCACGTTAAAGGCAAAGGAGTCCGCCAAGGTTAGAGTGAGCGTCAGCGTTCCGAAAGATGCGGAAAAGGGTTTCTACTATTGCACGATCGCCTTTACGGACGATAAAATCCTCCCGCCGAGTCCATACGGACAGCCTATATACGTAAACTCTTTGAGATTGAGCGTTAACGTCTACATTCCTCCGAGCGTTACAATAACACCGAGGTTCATATCGGACTTCGTAGAGGCCGGAAAGACATACGAATACAAGATAAGAATAAAGAACAATGCGGATAGGAGCTTCAGCCTGAAACCGGAATTCGTAGAACCCCAATACGTTTTCGTTGGAAACTACTTGAAAAAGGAGGACGTTACTATAATATCTCCCTCGACGATTCCGCCCAATTCCGTGGCCACAGTGACTGTTAGGGTTAGGATTCCCGAAAACGCTCAGGGGATTCTGAGAGGAACGGTAAAGCTTAACATAAACGATCCTGGGCTGAACGAGTGGATGCAGAGAGTTGAGTTGAGCTTGAACGTATTCAGAGTTCCGACAGAGCCTTTCGTTAAGACGGTTAAAATTCAAAACGCGAGCGAGTTGGTCGTCAAGGTTAGCACGAATCCGCTCAGCGGTTTTATTCCGATTCCATACTGGAGGGGTAAGGGGGGAGATATCGAAGTGAAAATAGTTTCCCCGAGCGGAGTGGTTAAGGTTAGACCGAAGGTTATCGAGAAGATCGTAGTGACTACGGGATACAGCAGTCCTCCTTGGGAGGAGACCGAAGGAATTTACAAGGTCGTAAGTCAGTCCAAAACCCTAATATACGATGTGAAATATCCCGAAAGCGGGGTATGGAGAATCGAAGTGCTTCCGAAGAGTTGTATGGGATTTGAAATGGAGGTGACCATAGAATGAGAAAATACATATTTTTTATTTTTTTGTTTCTTCTTTTCTCTGGTTGCGCTTCTAAGTCCAACGTAAAACCTAACTTATCCGACTACCTAACGCCCTTCGACGGTTTAAACTACGACAATGTAACGGTGCGTAAGGAGGGCCACACGATATACGTCAAAGCGAGGTATTCTGAAATTGATGGGGAAGACATATACGTTTTCGTCGACGAAAACGGCACTCTCGTTTTGAAATCCTACTGCTTGGAGGCAATTCCGGAGAACGTTAAGCTTGAGGCGATAGAGATAGCGCTGAGCAACGAAACCATAGCGAAAAATGCGAAAGGTATCGTTACCGTTAGAAGGATCTTGCCCCAAACTGCGGAGAAATTCTACGAACCTAAGGAACTTCTGAGCGTCACGTGGCATGGAACAAAAGTGGTTTCGGCTCTAATCGATTTAGAAGAAAGAAGGGTCGTTAGCGTTTATGTCAGTTAAATAAGTTCCTTGGGAATGACGTAAACCTCTTCCCCACACTCCACGACGAAGACTGCATCTCCCGGGCTTAAATCAACTTTCGGCCTTTTCGCTTGAACTACTTCGTGCGTTACGGGATGCAAAACCTCTACCACGAATTCGTCGCAACTAACTACGACGCTCTCCTTCATATCCTCCTTTTTTGCTATTACCTTTGGATTTCTGAGGTTTACGGTGTCTCCCCTATCTATAGCAATGGCCCTTCCCAATCTCTGATTCGTTACGACGCATATCCTTCCGTTCTCCTCCACCACATCTCCCTTCCTGTAAGCCGGTAACCTAACCGAATACGTGAATCTGTAAATGTCTCTTCCATCTCTTCTTGTATGAATCTTCTTGCTCTCCGTGATCTTCCCGCCCAACTCCTCCGCTATTAATCTCGAGATCTTTCTGCCTATGTTTCTATCACCAAAGTAGTAATCTATACCCTCCTTTCTTTCGACTATTTTGCTTATGAAAGCCTTTTGATTTTCCCTTTCTTTCTCCAGAACTCTTGTAATTATGTTCCTAACGATTTCCAATTCTTCTTCACTTATTTCCCTTCCCTCCGCTCTGACCTGAACTATCGCCTCATAATACCCTCCGGCTTCCCAACTGCACCTCTTGCAGACCTCGCTCTTCACCCGGACATCCACAACTTTCTCCGAGCTAACGAGTTCCCCTTCGAGCTCACCCTCCACCCTCACCAAGAACTTTCCAACCTCTCCTTTTGAGAGAGGTGTGATTCTAACCCCTTTCACTTCCAACTCCGGAATAACCCTAATATGTCTGGTCAGATAATCGGCCAAAGCGTCTTCAAAAGTTAGCTCCCTCCACCTACCGCTCAGCTTGAAGAAACCGCACCTCGGACATCTAACGAGCTCTACAATATCCTCTACCCAGAATATCTCCCTCCTCTCGACGTAGCATTTGGGACACATATTTAACCCTTCCACGGGCCTTCCGCAGATCGGACATCTCTTCATTGCAAAAAGACGCTTTTCGAACGTTCTATATAAATGTAGTGCCAAAGTTTTTATAATTTCAAACTTAATAATCGTCATGGCGTTGTTCGACTGGGGGACATACAACGGGAAGTGGAAGCTTCACATAGCGGAGCTTTTGGGAATGAGGCTGACCGAAATTCCTCCATACGATTTTACGAGGAGGAAGTTCGTAGAAGAATACTTTAGAGAATACGGAGAGCTTGCAAAAGCTTTTGGAACGGTCATTGCTCACTCCCCTTACTACAGCACGGTTTCGGATGACTCCGAAACCCTCGAAAGGGCGAGAAAGGGATTGATTGCGGCAGCGAAGAAGGCTGAGATTGCGGGTGCTGAGGTCTTCAACCTTCACTTGGGCGGAAAGCTTGAGGATTTAGACAGGACGCTGGAGATGGCCGCCGAAACGGTAAAGATGATACTCAAAAATACAAAAAACGTAAAGGTCTCACTCGAAACTGCATACTCAAGGTATCTATTGGGATCGATAGATGAGATAAAGGCGATAATGGAAATTTTGAATTCCAACAGGGTTCTGATTTCCTTACAGCTTGAAAACGACTGGATGAGAGAGAAGGGAGTTTACAGAACTGGTCTATTCCATAAAGCATCTGAAGAGACGGACGAGTCGTTCTGGATGAAAATTATGAAGAGGGCTTTGGATCTAAACTCTGACTATCTATCGCTGAGGTTCTCTCAGATTACCGGAATAAAGCTGAGGGGGATGGTGGTTAAGAAAAGGGTTCCTTTGGGAATGGGCTATCCAAAGCTCGATCCACTTTCGAAGGCTATAGCCAAGTTCATAGTAAAGGAGATATATGAAGAAGACTTACCCACCAGAATACACCTAATATACACGGGCATTCCAGACACGAAGTATAGAGACAGCGTTCAGCTTTACTCGACAGTTGCGAAAGAGATAGTTCCTCTAATAGAGAGATGATCGAACTAAGGCCTTATCAGAAGGAGGCAGTCGAGCACGCTCTGAAGTGTAAGAGGGCGATACTCATACTGCCAACCGGAACAGGCAAAACGATAATCGGTGCATTTTTTCTAAAAAAACTTTTTGATAGCGGTTCGATAAAGAGAGCTCTCGTCCTCGTTCCCACGAGAATTTTGGTTGAACAGACTTGCAAGGTATACGGAAAACTGGGTCTTGAGGCTAAGGCCATTTACGGAATCTACACCAAGGAAAGAAGAGTGGATATGTGGAAAAAAGCGGTGATAGCAGTTTCCACTCCCGAAACGGTTTACAGCGACTTGGAATTCGTCAAAGTAGATGCGGTCGTTGTGGACGAATGCCATCACGCGGTCGGTGACGACGCGTATGCTAAGGTTCTGAGGGAGTTGAACTGCGAATATCGACTCGGACTTTCAGCATTCATTCCGAAAAGAATAAGGAAAGAGGTCGAGGAGTTGATAGGGGAGATAAGGGAATGGGAGGCTAAGGATCTCAGGCCGTTCATTGCCGAATGGATAGGAGAGGTCTTCGAAACGCCCTTCGATTCCGAGGAGATGAAGGTATACGATGAGATAGACAGGAGAAGGAGTCTGGCTAAGGGTAAGGACAAGCTCATCTACACATCCGCCTTAAAGTTCTTCGCCAAGGACGGAGCTCTGGCTTTGAAGGAAAGTCTAAACAGAAAAACTAGACTCTCAAAGCTACTCGAGGATTTGAAGGATGCCGTTGAAAGGCTTAGGGATCTGCACAAATTAAAACACCTAAAAAGGGCTTTGGAGGTATACGAAGATTTCGAAAAAGCGATAATTTTCGTTGAGAGAGTTGTAGTTGCAAAGAGGTTGGTCGAAGAGATCGATTACAATGTGGCTCTGGTTGTAGGAGGTAGGAGAAAGGACGAGATGCTCGAAAACGCCAAGAGGGCGGAAGTAATAGTATCCACATCTGCAGGGGAGGAGGGGCTGGATCTGCCAACCGCCGACCTTCTCATAAACTGGAGCAACACGTCGAGTCCGCTCAGGTTCATTCAGAGACACGGAAGGATAATGAGAAAGATGGGAAGGAATGTGAAGTTCGTGGTCTATCTGGTGACTCCAGATACTGTGGATACTGACGATCTAATAGCATCCATTGATACGGCTAAGAAATTCGTTGATGTAAACGTCGACAGAGATGTTCTGGAGCAACTCTGGAGAAAGTCGAGGAGATACAGGATAGTGGAGTTACTGAGCACGCCTATGCCTTTGGAGTGGATAAGGGATCTAACCGGTAGGACTTTGGAGGAGGTAAGGTTCGCCTTGAGGAAGGCCGTGGAGGAGGAGGAAGTTATATACATCTACACTCACTTGGGAAAAACTTTCGTCAGGAGAGACTGCATTTCCGAGCTCGAAAAGTTCGGGAAGTTTTTAAATCCCAAGCATTTGGGGAAGGTCAAGATAAAGGTGGGGAAGAGGACGAAGACGATAGTGGGCGATTACGAAAAGCTAAGGAATGTGTTGGTAAAGTATTTGCCCCTTCCAAAGCTTGAAGTAACCGTCGTAAAGAGGAGCGGAGATCTGGAGGAATACGAATTTAAGAGATACGATTTCCCGATAGATGATGTCGTTCTCGACATCGTTTTGAAAAACGCGTTATCTTAAATAACGCTACTCAAAAAGAGATTCATGGACTGGTTCGAAAGGGAATCGAAAGTCCTCATCCGATTCTACAGAAGACTGCCGGTTGTGTTCGTTAAGGGAGAAGGTTGCTGGCTCTACGACGTAAACGGTAAAAAATACTTAGATCTCGTAGCCGGAATCGCTACGGTTTCGATAGGTCACTGCCATCCCCACTTCATCAAGAGGGTTAGGGAGCAACTCGAAAGGCTCGTCCACATTTCCAACCTCTTCTACACGACTCCCCAGATAGAGCTCGCGGAAAGACTGCAGAAGATCACGGGCTTGGACAGGTTCTTCTTCTGCAACAGCGGTGCCGAAGCCGTAGAAGCTTCTCTGAAGATAGCGAGGAAGGTGACGGGCAGAAAGAAGTTCGTCGCCTTCACCGGTTCGTTCCACGGCAGAACTATGGGTGCACTTTCGGTAACTTGGAAGGAGAAGTTCAGAAAACCCTTCGAACCCCTAATAAAGCCAGTGGAGTTCGCGAAGTTCAACGACGTCCACGATCTGGAGAGGAAAGTGGACGACGAGACCGCCGCTGTTATAGTCGAGCCGGTTCAGGGTGAGGCCGGAGTTTATCCTGCCACACGCGACTTCATCAAAGCAATCTTTGAGGAGAGGGACGAGCACGGCTTTTTGGTTATATTCGACGAAGTTCAGACCGGGTTCGGGAGGACGGGAAGGTGGTTCGCCAAGGATCACTTCAGAGTCCAGCCGGACGTCATGGCGATGGCGAAGGCGATGGGTTCTGGATTTCCGATCGGTGGCGTTGGAGTTAAGGAGGAGGTTGCCGAAAGGCTTGAGGCTACAGAGCACGCGTCAACTTTCGGAGGGAATCCGCTCGCATGCACAGCTTCGCTCGCGACCATAGAAGTGATAGAGAATGAGGGTCTAGTGGAGAATTCGGAGAGGATGGGAGAATACTTCAGGAAGAGGCTTGAGGAGATAGGCCTGAATTCAAGGGGGATGGGGCTAATGATAGGCGTCGAAGTCGAAAAGGCTTTCGATATCGTCAGGGAATCATTAAATAAAGGGGTCGTAATCAACGCAACTTCCGAGGAAACGCTGAGATTGGTTCCACCACTCATAATCGGAAAGGAGGAGGTAGATTTTGCGGTGGACGTTCTGTCTCACTTGACCAAAACTACGGGTTGATCGGCGTGATTTACGACGAACCTCGAAACTCCTCCTAAAATCCTCTCTTTTATCGACAGTCTCCTTCTCATTCCAAGAACTATTATCTCCGCCCCTACTTCATTTGCGAAATCCACTATGTCCTCTCCCGGACTCTTACCTCTAACGAGCAGGTGGGTCTCGAATTCCACGCCGTATTCCTTTGCAATCTCTTCGGCCTTCTTGAGAATTTCCTCCCCCTTCATTATCTCCTCTTCATCAGTCTTGCTCCCACCGTATAGAGAGTGAATCGCGACGACCTTCTTACCCCTCAACTTTCCCTCTTCGAGCGCGAACTCTAAAGCTCTGAAACTCTGGCTCGAACCGTCCAGACCGACGAGTATGCACATGTTCTTAATTTTTGGCCGGAATATATCTATCTTGCGTTAACGGACGGTGAAAGTTTTATATACCCTTCAATTTTAGCAGATGAAAAACCTTCGAGGTGGTGTAAATGCCGAAGGAGAAGGAGCACATCAACGTTGCGGTTATAGGACATGTAGACCACGGTAAGAGCACACTGATCGGAAGGATGCTGTATGAGGCGGGACAGATTCCGGAGCACATCATAGAGCAGTATAGGAAAGAGGCGCAGGAGAAAGGTAAAGCGACGTTCGAGTTCGCTTGGGTAATGGACAGGCTAAAGGAGGAGAGGGAGAGAGGAGTTACGATCGACGTGGCTCACAGGAAGATCGAGACGGACAAGTACATGATCACGATAGTCGACTGCCCCGGGCACAGGGACTTCATAAAGAACATGATCACCGGCGCATCTCAGGCCGACGCTGCGATATTGGTAGTGGATGTGGCGGAAGGTATTCAGCCTCAGACGAAGGAGCACGTCTTCCTCGCGAGGACTTTGGGTATAAACCAGATGATCGTCGTGATCAACAAGATGGACAGGGTTAACTACGACCAGAAGAAGTATGAGGAAGTAAAGAATCAGGTTGCGAAGTTGCTCAAGGCCGTAGGTTACAAGATCGACGAGATCCCGTTCATTCCCGCTTCCGCATACTACGGAGACAACGTTTACAAGAGGAGCGACAAGATGCCTTGGTATAAGGGTCCGACCGTGTTCGAGGCGTTCGACATGCTCAAGCCGCCGGAGAAGCTGATCGACAAGCCGCTCAGGATTCCGATTCAGGACGTCTATTCGATCAAGGGTGTCGGAACCGTTCCGGTTGGCAGAGTGGAGAGCGGAGTGCTCAAGGTTGGAGATAAGGTCATATTCGAGCCTCCAGGGGTAGTCGGTGAGGTTAAGAGCATCGAGATGCACCACGAACCGCTCAAGGAGGCATATCCGGGAGACAACATCGGATTCAACGTTAGAGGTGTGAGCAAGAAGGACATAAGGAGGGGAGACGTCGCCGGACATCCCGACAACCCGCCGACGGTTGCTAAGGACTTCACCGCCCAGATAATCGTCCTGCAGCACCCCACGGCCATTACTGTCGGATACACTCCGGTAGTCCACGCCCACACCGCTCAAGTGGCTTGCAGGTTCGTCGAGCTCATAAAGAAGATTGACCCGAGGACTGGACAGGTGAAGGAGGAGAACCCGCAGTACCTCAAGACGGGTGACTCCGCGATAGTCAAGCTCGAACCCACGAGGCCGATGGTGATAGAGAGGGTCAAGGACATCCCACCGCTCGGCAGGTTCGCAGTGAGAGACATGGGTATGACGATCGCCGCTGGAATGGTAATCGACGTAACTCCGAGGAAGTAACCTTCCTATTTTTTTCGGTGGTTTTTATGGTGATCAAGGGTCCCAAGGCGAGGATCAGGCTCTCCGGCTTGAATCCTAAGGACTTGGACAGAATCTGCCAGCAGATCAAGGAGATAGCTTTGAAGACGGGCGTTGAGATAAGCGGGCCGGTTCCCCTTCCGACGAGGAGGCTCGTGATACCCGTAAGGAAAGCTCCTGACGGTGAGGGAAGCGAAACATACGACCACTGGGAGCTCAGAGTTCACAAGAGGCTGATAGACATAGCAGCGGACGAGAGAGCTCTGAGGCAGATAATGAGGATACAGGTGCCCAAGGACGTCAACATAGAAATAGTTCTGGAAAGTTAAAAAAATTAGATCTCTATTCTTTTGCTGTTCTCCCAGAGGCCGTGCTTGTTGCAGTAAGTCAAAGCGAAAATTGTTCCGCTCCTTTCGAGCTTCATCCTGAATCTAACTTCCGGACTTACGTATTCTGGGGCGAACTCCGCTCTTAGAATTTTTACGGGATTGAACTCCCTCCCTTCCTCGTAGAAATAGACGTCCAAGTATCCTATGAAGTGATCCACTCTGCTTGGATGTCCGCTCACGTAAACTCTGACTTCGAACTCCTCTCCGGCCTTAACGGAATCCGGACACTCTATTATCGGCTTGTGATTCTTCGCCTTCTCTCCTTCCGAATAAACCTCCACAATATCACCTCAAAGGCTCAGCATGTCCCTAGCTACGTAGTAGGCTTTCGAATGTCCGCAACTCGGACACTTCTCCGGCGGCTCTTCTCCGTAGTGTATGTATCCGCACTCCAAGCACACCCAAGCTACCTCCTCATCCCTCTTGAACATCTTACCGCTCTCTATCGCTTCGAGCAACTTCTCGAACTTCCTCTTGTGGTGCTCCTCAGCTTTGGCTATGGCTCTTAACCTTCCCGCTATCTCGTTCAGTCCTTCCTCCTCAGCTATTTTAGCGAATTTCGGATACATGCTCTCGAACTCGTAAGTTTCACCTTCTATTGCCGTCTTCAGATTTTGAACCGTATCTCCCAAAACTATCGGAGCTTCTGCAGTCGTTTCCACTGCCTTCACATCCCCTCTTATCTTCTGAATCAGTTCTAACAGAGTCTCAGCGTGCTCCTTTTCGTTCTCGGCCGTTTCCAAAAACACCCTCGCGACGAAAACGTATCCCTCCTCCTTCGCCACTTTGGCGTAGAAGGTGTATCTGTTTCTCGCCATGCTCTCTCCCATAAACGCCTTTACCAAATTCTCCAAAGTCTTCATACCACCACCTCACAGAGCCAAAACGTCTTTTGAAACGAAATAATAAAATTCAGCACCGCAGTTCGGGCAGGCTTTGGGAGGCTCTCTCCCTTTGTGCACGTAACCGCAGACCAAACACATCCACTCCACTACCTCATCCCTCTTGAACATACTATCGGTTTCGAGCAACTCCAAAAGCTTTGCGAACTTTCTGTAGTGTTGCTCCTCAACTTCCGCGAGCGTCTTTATCCTCTCCGCAACCTCTCCAAAACCCTCTCTTTCGGCAACTTCGGAGATTTCGGGGTAAAGCTTTTCAGCCTCCAACTTCTCCCCTTCCACCGCCCACCTGAGGTTTTCCACCGTATTCCCGAACCTTACCGGAGCTTTTACATCTACTTCCGTAGGCTCGACGCCCAACTCCTTTATCAATTTAGCGTATATTTCGGCGTGTTTCTTCTCGTTTTCCGCTACCTCCTTAAAGTATTTGGAAACGTAAATCAGCTTCTCCTTTTCCGCGATATCGGAATAAATAAGGTATCTGCTTATCGCGACGCTTTCTCCTATATACCCTTTCAAAAGGTTTTTTGGAGTTTCCAAAAAGAACACCTCAAAGCTTCCTGTAGCAGAACCACCAGTCGAAGCACTCTATTTCTCCCGCCTTCGCCCTCTCCAGCCTCTCCTTAGCGGTTTTTTCATCGGTTGCCGGAGGAATTATGACTTTATCTCCTATCAGTTCGTTGTTCGGCCAGTTGGCCGGCAGAGCCACTCCGTGCTCGTCGCTTATCTGCAGACCCTTCACCATCCTCAGAATCTCGTCCATGTTCCTTCCCAACTCCTGCGGATAATACAGAATCGCCCGTATTATCCCCTCAGGATCGATTATGAATACGGCCCTAACGGTGTTCGTTCCCTTTCCCGGGTGGATCATGCCGAACTTCTCCGCAATCTGTCCTCTATCGTCGGCTATTATCGGGAAAGGTATCTCTACACCCAGCTTCTCCTTTATCCACTCCGCCCACTTTATGTGGCTGAACACCTGATCGATACTCAAACCTATGAGTTCGCAATTGAGCTTTTTAAATTCTTCGTATCTCTTCGCGAACGCGACGAACTCAGTAGTGCAAACGGGTGTAAAATCGGCCGGATGCGAAAACAAAACGACCCACTTGCCTTCGAAATCCTTTGGAAACTCTATAACTCCCTTGGTTGTTAAAGCCTTGAATTCCGGGGCTTTTTCACCTATAGTCGGTATCCTGTTCATGTTTCATTCTCTTTCGCTCATTATACAAAAAAGTTTCGTTCGAAAATCGAACAAAAAGGATATAAATTATTGAAATTTCTTTAATCGATTATGGACGAAAAAGATAGGAAAATAATTTCCATGCTCATGGAGAACGCGAGGATTCCGAAGACCAAGATTGCGGAAAGTTTGGACGTCACGGAAACCGCTGTTAGGAAGAGAATTTCCAAGCTCGAAAAAACCGGGATAATCATGGGATACAGGGCGGTGATAAACTATAAATCGGCCGGACTTTCCGCATCTCTAACGGGGTTGGATGTAGAACCGGATAGGTTGTGGGAGGTTATAGACAGGTTGAAGGGTATGGAAGAGGTAAAGTCGATATACCTAACAACCGGAGATCACATGATAATGCTCGAAATAGTCGGGAGTTCGGTCGACGAACTTTCGAAGATTCACGAGAGGATTTCGAAGTTGGGCGGGGTTAAAAGGATTTGTCCGGCGATAATCCTCGACGTCCTCAAATGAACGTCCTCGCTATCTCACCGACACTCCTAACGGTTATTCTCTCCCCGTCGTAAAACCTACCCCTTCTTTCGTCGTTCACGAACTTCCTGACGACTTCGGTTTCTCCGAGCATTCCCAAAGCCCAGACGGCGTAAACGACAAAATCTCCGCTCCCAATTTCTTCGATCTTCTCTAAAAGCTTTTCCTTTGGATTCGGATAGGCATCCCTGACTACTTTGGCCGTTCTCCCTATCCCGTATGCCACGTATCTCCTCTCCACCTCCCAATCGTCTAAAAGGGATACGAATTTGTTCTTGAACCCCTCGAAAACTTCCGGATTGCTCCTTCCTATCTCCGCAATTCCCAGTGGAGCTCCAACGCAGTAAGCTCCGCTTTCGTCGCTTAGATGCCAGAACAGCCTGAGTATGAATTCCCTTGCCCTCTCCCCTTTGCAAAGATAACCCAAAGCCTCCGCCGCCCTGAATCTGTAAAATTCGTCCGGATCGTATAGAAAGACCATTAAGAGACTCGGCCTCTGTATGGCATCGAATTCCCTCTTCCTCAAGAGCTCCCTAATCATTGCAGATCACTTAAATGGAAAGAAGTGGGCTCGCCCGGATTCGAACCGGGGACCTTCGCCTCGTCAGGGCGACGTCATAACCCCTAGACCACGAGCCCTTGTTGTATTGAATTCGCGAGGGATTATAAGATTTGCGGTAACGTTATTAACCCTCCCAGCGATTTCGAACGTGTCTCGGCCGAGCTGGGATGAATACTTCATGGAACTCGCACATGTCGTAGCGAAACGTTCTACGTGTTTGAGGCAGAAGGTGGGTGCTATAATAGTCAAGAACAAGCGGATACTTTCCACGGGTTACAACGGTCCTCCTTCTGGAATGCCACACTGCATAGATGTGGGTTGTCTTAGGAAGGAGTTGGGAGTTCCGAGTGGTGAGAGGATAGAACTCTGCAACGGACTTCATGCGGAGCAGAACGCTATAATTCAAGCGGCGAGATTCGGAATAAGCATAGAGGGGGCTACGCTTTACACCACACACTGCCCCTGCATAACGTGCGCGAAGATGATAATCAACGCAGGAATAAAGAGGGTAGTTTACGGAAAGGAATACGCGGATAAGAGGGGTTTAGATCTTCTGAAAAAAGCAGGAATCGAAGTTGTGTTCTTCAAATCATCTCTCTGATTTCTTCTATTATCCTTTCCGCAGTTTCCTCGTCCACCTCTTTCCCTCTCTGCTCTATCAGATTTACGAGAGATTCTTCTAAATTTTCTCCAACCTCTATTTTTATCCTATCTATTACCACCGGATTTGGCTTGGATATCGCACCCCTCACTATCGCCTCTCCGTTCAGAGGTGTTACCACCAAAGCTCCCACGCTCTCCCCTCCGAATCTAACTTCGTAAACGCTATCTCCCAAATCCGTATCTCCCAATTTAACGACTTCGAACCTCTCCTCCTCATATTCGAGCTCTTCGATCCTTCCTATGGATTCCTTCACGACTTTCTCCACTTCTTCATCTGGAATCCTTCTGAAAGCTTCGACTCTTAAACTCTCAAGGTTCCATTTGATCTCACCGTCCTCAACTCCATATTCGACTCTAATTCTGACAACATCTCCCTTGTCGAGCTTGAGTCTGTTTACGAGTATTTCATATAACAGCTTGTTCAAGTCCGCTGCCGCCTTCGCAACGGTCTTCGAATCAATCTCTCCTTTTTTGATCCTGTCCCTAAGCTGAGCGAACAGGGTCCTCCTTATCTTATCCGCATACGCTCCCACTATTATGTAACCCGAACTGAGCATGTAATTAGGTATGTTCGAAAGGATTTAAGCCTTCCTGAGTCTTTCGAGAATTTCCTTCGCCTTGCTTAGGCTGATCTTACTCTCCTTCAGCATCTCTTCAACGACGATATCGATCTCCTCCCCTTCGGCTCCGGCGGAAATGGCAAGACTCCTTGCGTGTAGCTCCATGTGCCCCCTCTGAATTCCTTCCGTAGCGAGAGCTCTAAGGGCCGCGAAGTTCTGTGCCAACCCAACCGAAGCTACGACCCTTGCAAGTTCTTCGGCGCTATTAACACCCAATATCTTCAGGCAAATCTCCGCTAAGGGATTCGCCTTAACCCCCCCGACAACTCCCACTGAAAGTGGAAGTTCGATGTATCCTACGAGATCACCCTCCTCGTTGACTTCGTAGTGTGTCAGGGGCTTGTATCCTTTCATGGCGGAATAAGCGTGACATGCAGCTTCAACGGCTCTAAAATCGTTTCCAGTGGCTATGAGAACTGCACAAACTCCGTTCATAATTCCCTTATTGTGGGTGGCGCATCTGAAGATGTCAGCCTTCGCGAATTCGTATGCATCCATTATCCCCTCCACTATATCCTCCCCGCCAATCGCCTTCTTATCGAACACAGCTTTCGCCATCGCAATTCTGTGAATGCAGAGGTTGGACAGAATTCTGAGTAAAACTCTACCACCCGTTATCTTAGCGATTAAAGGAGCCACGTGTTCGCACATCGAATTCACGAAGTTCGCACCCATCGCGTCCTTGACGTCTATCAGCAATTCTACGACGAGCATAGGCTTTTTTGCATCCAACACTCTAACCGTCAAATCCTTGCAACCTCCTCCCCTCCTTATTATGCTCGATTCGAGTTCGTTCGCTTTCTCGATTATTTCATCCTTACACCTCAAGACCTCGAATTTGGCAGAGTGGGGATTTTCGGTTATAACTTGAATCTGCCCTATCATTAGAGAGGACGTGTAGTAAGTCCTGAACCCGCCCTTCACTCTCGCGATCTTCGCCCCGTGGCTCGCGGCGGCTACGACGCTCGGCTCCTCTATCACCATCGGAACGAGATAGTCCTTTCCGTCTATTAGGAAGTTCGTCGCCACTCCTAAGGGAAGTTCGAAAGTCCCTATTACGTTCTCTATCATCGCGTTGGCTCTGTCCATCCCGATCTTGCACTTCTTAAGTAGCTCTGTATCCTCATCGCTTAATCCCGCAAATTCCTTCACGATTTCCAGCCTTTCCTCGGGAGTCAGCTTGTAAAATCCGCTTATCCGGGATGTTTTCATGGAAAAGAATCGGTCGATGATTTTTCAAAGCTTTCGTTTCGATATCAGGTAAGCGAAAACCGCCGCTCCAAATCCGTTGTCCACGTTTACCACCGCCACCCCCGAAGGACAGCTCAAAAGCATAGTGAAGAGGGGGGCCAATCCGTTCAAATTAACCCCGTAACCCACGGAAGTTGGAACGGCTATTATTGGAACATCCACGAGTCCTGCCAGAACGGACGGCAAAGCACCTTCCATACCCGCTATGGCTATTATAGAGTCTACGTTTTCCTCCCTAACCTTTTTAAGTGGATCTATCAACCTGTAAATGCAAGCCACTCCGACGTCGTAGAACTTCAGCACCTTCAATCCCAAGAATTTGGCGGTAACGCTCGCCTCTTCTGCAACGAATGCATCCGAGGATCCAGCAACGAATATCGCAACCTTTCCGATTTCCTCGTATTCGTTACTTTCCACTTCTTTCGCCTTTTTTCCAACTACAGCAATCCTACCCCTCTCGTTTACGTAGATCTCGTTGAATTCGGATTTCAACGCTTTGATGTGCTCATTTTCGAGCCTCGTAACGAGGACTGAATCCTTGACTTCCAGATAAGCTTTGACGATCCTTATCAACTCATCTACCGTTTTAGATTGAGCGAATATCGCCTCCGGCTTTCCCGCTCTAAGCTCTCTGAAAACGTCGAGCTTGGCGAATCCCAAGTCCTTTATCATCGCTCATCCTATGCACGTTTGTATTTAAACGTAAGGTTTATTACCTATAAATCGTGCGGAACTTGGATGAGAAAGTTTACTATTATAGTCAACGACACCCAATACGATGTGACTGTTAGGAGGGTTACGAGGACGCTGTACAGGGTAAAGCTCGGGGACAAGGTCATCGACGTTTTGGTTAGGGAGAAGGGAACGATTTCCAAGCCAAATGTAGAGGTTGAAAAGAAGGAGATCGAAGTGGAGGGAGAGGCTATAAGGGCTATGCTCCCCGGAGTTGTTACGAAGATACTCGTTAAGGAAGGTGACGAAGTTAAGGCTGGAGACACGGTAATGATACTCGAAGCTATGAAAATGGAGAACGAGGTTAAAAGTCATAAGGATGGAAAGATAAAACAAATCTTAGTTAAAGAAGGAGATAGGGTCGAAAACGGGGATGTTCTCGTCGTGCTGGAGTAAATTTTTATTCAATTCCCCTTAAGTCGGAACGTGCTCAAATGCGACATCTGCGGGAGGAGGGCTGTAATATATCAGAGGTTCGCAAACAGACACCTCTGCAAAAGGCACTTCATAGAGCACTTCGAGAGGAGGGTTAAGTTCGCGGTAAAGAAGTTCAACATGATAGAGAGGGGGGATAGGATAGCCATAGCTTTGAGCGGTGGAAAGGACAGCGTAACCCTTACCTTCGTCCTAAACAAGCTCTACGGATTTAGGGAGGATTTGGAGTTCGTAGCGATAACCGTGGATGAAGGGATAGAAGGTTACAGGCCTCCCACGGTTGAGATAGCAAGAAAGATCACGAAGGAGTTGGGTATAGAGCACGTAGTGGTTTCGTTCAAGGAGAACTTCGGAATGACCCTCGACGAGATGGTTAAGATTGGCGACAAGAAGCCGTGCACTTACTGCGGAGTTTTCAGGAAATATCTTCTGAACAGAACGGCCAAGGAGCTCGGATGCACTAAGCTCGCGACCGGACACAACTTGGACGACGAGGTCCAGACTATTCTCCTAAACTTTCTCCAAGGAGACATAGCGAGGTTGGCGAGGCTGATTCCGCAGAGGGTTCAGAAGGGGCTCGTCATGAGAATAAAGCCGTTCAGGGAGGTTTACGAGAAGGAGGTGGTCGTTTACGGACTGTTGCACAACCTCCCGATGGACATGAACGAGTGCCCATACAGCCACTTTCCGGTTAGGGATGTCGTGAGGGATTTCATATACAACTTCGAGGAGAAGTATCCGGGAAGGAAGTTCTCGATAATGAGGAGCTTCGAAGCTCTGATTCCATGTCTGAAGCAGATGTTTCCGCAGATAGAATTGAACGAGTGCGAGAGATGCGGTGAACCCACGCCGAAGAGGATATGTCAGGCATGCACGCTTTTAGAGGAGCTAAGGTCTAAAGTATCCTAAGAACCTCTCGATAGCCCACTTCTTCATTCTGTAAATCAGCCCCATCGGTTTAGTAATCACGAAACCTCCGTATATCATTATCGCCCTTCCCCTCGCGAGCATTATCATCGCTATCGGCCTATCGACGCTCGATCTTATTCTGTAAGGCTTTGGGCTATCTCCCCTAAGCATCCTCTTCAGATTTTCCGCGGAGTGCTTCGCCTGACTCCTCGCCTCTAAAGCCGTCTTAGTCGCTACCTTCCCGTCCACCTCCACGTGAGCGCAGTCCCCGAAGGCAAAGAAGCCGTTCGCTTTAAGGGTTTCGTCCACCTTCACCCATCCCCTCTCCTTGGGAACGTCCAAATTTCGAACGAACTCCGAAGGCTTTAGCCCAGCGCACCACATCACCAAGTCGCAAGATATCTTACCTTTATTCGTAACCACTCCATCCTCCTCAACCCTAACGACGGCAGTCGATGTGTTCACTTCGATACCCTCTTTCATCATGATTTTATATACAAAATTTGAAACTTTTGGGCTAAATGTGGGTAGGATTCTGTCCATCGCCTCCACTACTTTAACCCCGTAACCCAACTCCGCGAGCTCCAGAGCCACCTCAACGCCCGTAAGTCCGGAACCAACTACTACAATGTCTTCAGCATTATCCAAAGCCTTCTTGGCTTTCAAAGTCTCCTCAAGCGTGTTCACGTTGTAAGTTCTTTCGGCACCCTCTATTCCGTAGTAGTTCGTTTCCGCTCCCACCGCTATAACCGCGAATTCGCATTCGATTTCTTTCTTTTCAGTAAATACGATACCGTTCCCAATACCGGTAGCTTTATCTCTGACGTGCTCCACTCCAAAATCGTCGCAGAACTCCCCTATGCTGACGCACAAATCCTCTATATTCACCTTCCCGCTCAGGAGTTCTGGAAGTAACGCCTGACATACCATAAAATCATTCGGCTCTATCAATATCACATCCGCGAACTCCGAAGCGTGCTTCGCGAAAGTTAGTCCTGCCAGTCCCCCTCCTATCACCGCCACCCTCATTCCAACACCTTATAATTTCATCGGCCGAAGTTTTCAACTAAAAGAGTTTAAAACGTTGTTGTTGAAAAGTGCGGGGGGTGGGATTTGAACCCACGAACCCCTACGGGACGGGACCCTCAATCCCGCGCCTTTGTCCTGACTCGGCAACCCCCGCTCGGTTCGAGTTCTACATCTCGATATAAGATTCTTGTGGTCTACCTGAGACCCTTGGCGTGACTCACCGCATGTTTTAGGAGGGGTTTTATGAGTTTTAATCCCAACTCCACAGCCTTCTTCGATCCAGGAAGACAGAATATCACCTTACCGTGCGAAACACCGGCGAACGCTCTCGTAAGTATCGCTGATACACCCACCTCCTGATAGCTCAGCATTCTGAATATCTCTCCAAATCCCTCCATCTCCTTTTCGACTATCATCTTCACAGCTTCTATCGTTCTGTCTCTAGGAGATATTCCGGTCCCTCCTGTAGTTATTATAACGTCCACATCTCCGTGAATCAGTTCCATTAGAGTTGAGACGATTTTCGATCTGTCATCAGGAATAAGTCTGTATTCGATGCAATTCAACTCTTTCGCTATCAATTTTCCTGATTCGTCTTCTTCGGGAATTTTATCCACTCCTCTTAACTCCCCAAACTTATCCCATCTCGACGTAGAGATTGTCACGACTCCTACCCTAACCTCCACATCCGCCTCGTGTTCGTGCATATTTTCCACCTCAGCCGAACCACCTTTCCAAAGTGAGCTGACTAACACCTATCCCCGACTTGAGCTTTTCTATAGCCTTCTCGACTCTCTCCCTGCTGAAATCATGTTCCTCGCACAGGAACTCTATTATACCCTCTTCATCGGGTTTTCCGAATTTTAAGCAGTAATCGTCCGTGACCGGTGGATTTAGAAAGAACTCCCTTATCTCTTCTATGGGTTCCTTGGGTTCGACCTTCAGCACCTTCAGAACTTTGAACACGTTTCCGTAGTTCTTCACGTATTTATACGCCTTCTTCACACCTATTCCTTCGACACCCTCGTTGTAATCCGTTCCTATGAGAAGGGCAATGTCTACCAACTGCTCCCTCGTTATTCCCAACTTCTTTAGATTTCTTCCGAGATCTATTATCTCCGGCTTAACTTCGACGTAAACGTCTTTTTTCGGCAACTTCCTTCTTCCGGTTACCGCCAGATTTCTAACGAGCTTGGGACTTCCAAAGAGCAAGGAATCGTAATCCTGACTCCCCGTAAAATCCACGTCACCCTTTTTCGCCATGTAAGCCGCCTGCGCCTCTCCTTCGCTCGGCGCCTGAACTATCGGAATTCCCATTAGTTTCAGCAGTTTTTTTGCAGATTCGACTATGTATTCGTCAACCCTCGCCGAAGCTTGAGCGAACTTTCTCGCCTCCTCTATTCTACCCTCCATTAAAGCTTTTTTCCACTTTCTTTCCGCCTCTTCTCTGATCTTTCTTCTTTCCTCTATTTCCGCTCTCTTGAAATCCGGCGGTTTTCCGTCGAAAACGAAAACGGGCCTAATTCCAAGTTCGACCATGTTCGATACCCTATAGAGAATGCCAGAAAGGTGTGACGTTATCCTGCCTCGAGAGTCTCTGAGGGGGGTTCCGTCCGGCTGTCTTATCGTAGCTATGAACTGGTATAGCGTGTTGAGTGCGTCGATCGCTATGGCTTTGCCGGAGAAGTATTCTATCTCAACCTCTTCTCTCTCCTCAAGAAGCTCGCCTATATCCGCACCCATAATGACGATATAATACCAATATCAGAAATAGCTTTGCATTTAAGAAGTGAGGGCTCATTCGAATTCATGAGAGTTTTAGTGTGCGGATCCATAGGATACGGAGGAATCGAGGAGATAAGGAGGTTGCAGAGGTTTTTGAGGGAGAGGGGTTACGATGTTTTGGATCAGCTCGTGGTCGATTACAGCGATGTCGAGGATTTCAGAGATAAACCTGGGCTATGGGACGAGATCGTCAAGAGGGACTTGGAATTCTGCGGGAAGGCTGATGTAATAGTTCTGATAGCCACGAATCCGAGTTTCGGGGCGATGGCGGAGGTTGTAGTTTCCGCCATGAAGGGTAAGCCGATCGTAGCGTTCTGTCCTAAGGAAGTCAAGTCCCCTTGGCCCCTCTACTTCTCAACCGCGGTCGCCAAAAGCGAGGAAGAGCTCTTGAAATTCCTCGAATCCGTTAAAATTAGGAAGATCAGAACTATTCCCAACGTATACGGGAGGCACGAGGCGGAATTCGTCTATTCCGATTTTACTTGCATCTGTCCCGTTACGGGGAGAAGGGATTACGCCAAAATAAGGATAAGGTATAGGCCGAGGAACAGGCTGATAGAATACGAGTCGCTCGACGAATACTTCAAAAGTTTCAGAAATAGGGCGATGCATCACGAAGCGGTGGTTGAGAAGATATTCAACGATCTCATCGAAGTTCTGAATCCGGAGTGGCTCGAAGTTGTCGCCGAATTCGAGGAGAGGAGTGGGGTTAGGGCGGTGGTTAGAAAAACGTCACCGTCCCACGATTACGGGCATGTGGAGAGGGTGAAGAGGATGGCTGTTCACATAGCCGAAAAGGAGGGGGCGGATTTGAAAGTAGTGGAGAAAGCTGCTGAGCTCCACGACGTTGCGAGGGACATGCCGAATCATGCAGTGGAAAGTGCTAAGGTTGCGGAGAGGATTTTGAGGGAGGAAGGATGCGATGAAGATTTCATAGCGAAGGTAGTTCACTGCATAGAGGCACACTCCTTCAGCTCAGGAGTTGAACCCAAAACGATAGAGGCGAAGGTTCTGAGCGACGCGGACAAGCTGGATGCTATGGGTGCGATAGGAGTGGCGAGGGCTTTCATGTTCAGCGGGGAGAGGGGGAGGAGCATTGAAGAAACTCTCAGACACTTCGAGGAGAAACTGCTTAAGCTTAAGGATCTGATGTTCACGGAAACCGCCAAGAAGATCGCCGAGGAAAGGCACGAGTTCATGCTCGAATTCTACCGCAGGCTTAAAAAGGAGTTGGAAGAACCATGAACAGAAAGGTTGTGACATTCTGCGTATCCCTGCTACCTCTCATGATCTCTTCCGGCATGGTCTATTCCGTTCTGCCTATCTACCTTTCGAGGGAACTGAAGGCGAGTGAAACGGCTGTGGGTTTTCTCTTCACCATAGGTGCCTTAACCGGTGTGATCACATCCTTCGCAATAGGAGCCATATCGGACAGAATCGGAAGAAAGCCCATGGTCGTTATATCCCAGATAGCTTTCGCCTTAGTGATGCTCTTCTATTCCCTAATCCACTACTACGTATATGCGATCCCCATTCACGTTCTCGAAGGGTTCGCCTGGGCGACGATTGGAACCGTAGCACCGGCATACATAGCGGATCTGTCCGAAAGGGATGAGAGGGGAAGATCTATGGGGATCTACACGACGGTATGGAACTTGGGATGGGTAATAGGACCGGTTTTGGGAGGATTTCTCGCGGAGTTCTTTGGGTTCAGGTTAATGCTAAGGACGGCTTTCGTCATGATAGTCTTCGGGCTAACGTTGGTTGCGATATCGGATCCATAACTGCTCGAACATCGCACATCTCCCTTCCACGTAACCCCTCCCCTCTCTCAAAGCTTTTAGTATTCCTTCGATCGAAACCTCCTCAATTCTGACTGTTATAATCCCGTATCCGACGAAATCAGCCTTATGCGCGTCGCTTCCTGCAGTTTTCCCCTTCCCGTATCTCCTCCGGAAAATCTCCGAAAGGCAGTTGAACAACCTTAAACTTTTCGCGTTGAAGACCTCAACGCAATCGACGACTTCGA
This sequence comes from Archaeoglobaceae archaeon, assembly GCA_026986375.1. Classification (GTDB taxonomy): domain Archaea; phylum Halobacteriota; class Archaeoglobi; order Archaeoglobales; family Archaeoglobaceae; genus WAKM01. The sequence continues at coordinate 6,034 of JALSOQ010000022.1, read as the reverse complement.
AGCACCTTAGCCTTAAAGCTCCGTGTCTGTAGAACTGGAAGGGATGGGCGAGGGATGTCAATCCTCCTAAACCTCTAACGATCCTCGCAGTTTCGTCCATTTCCATTCCCGGATCTACCTCCTCCGTAATTCCGTATGCCAGTAGGTGGCCTTGAGCCGTGGAAATCTCGACTCCCGGAACGACTATTACTGGCAAGTGCTCTTCTCTAACGATCTCCAGAGCTTCGAGCGATCCGCCGACGGTATCGTGATCCGTGATCGATACAACATCTATTTTCCTTTCCACCGCAACTTTTAGAATATCCCTTACGGAGCTCCTTCCGTCGCTGTGGTTCGAGTGGATGTGGAGATCCGCTTTTAGCGAGAGCTCAGAACTCAAGACCCTCATCACCTCTCAGTGGGGCCCTTTCATCATCGCCCATACCTTTTTAAGGGTTGCGGTATATAGCGGTTGGGATGCTGACGATCGAGGAGAGAGAGTTTTTGAGGCTGAAGAGGACGCTGAACCTTAGGAACCTTGAAGGATTCGGTTATCCCAAGCCCGTTCTCGCGTCCATACTCTCGCAGAAGATAGTTGAGAGGGTCAAGGCGAGGCATCCGATTTACGTCAGAAAGTTGGACGCCATAGCGGAGTTCTGGAAGGAAAAGGGAAGATTTCCCAACTGGCTCAAAGCACCGCCGATGATAAAGGTTAGGTTGCTTTTGAAGGGTTTGGGATACACGAAGTCCGAGATAAGGAGGTTCGTAAACGATCCCGACTCCGTTGAGGATGAAAAGCTTAGGAGTTTGATTTGGAAGGCGGTTACGACGGATTTCATATACTCCCCCATAGCGGTAAAGTTTCAGCAAATAAAGGGCAGAATAGGGGAGGAGATCGTAAGGAATTGGCTCGAAAGCTTGGGAGTGGATTTTCTAAGCGAAGATGATTTGAGGGGAAACGGAGGGAAGACCCCGGACTTTCTGCTCGAAAGACCCCTAAACGGATTTAAGTGGATAGAGAGCAAGGCGATGTTCGGAGATACGAGCACCCACTCTCTCTACTGGAGAAGGCAGTTCCGCGAATACATTAAGACTTTCGGGAAGGGAGTGGTGGTTTACTGGTTCGGACACGTAAGTAATCTCTTTCCGGCCACCACCGGATCGGAAATGGGGAAATTTCCCGATATGAAAGTTTACGTCAGCGATGAAGGGTTGGATTTGGGAGAGCCTTTTACCAAGGATTTCCTTAAGAACATGCTCGATCTCTTGGATAAATTCCGCGAACGCGAAAGAATGGTTATAAAGCCTAACAGATGGGCTGAAACGCTTTTAAGCAGACTGGGATTCGAAGTCTTGCCGATGATGAACCGTCGGACTTCTGAAGGATGATGAAGCTTTTCTGGTCTGAGGTCAGTCGTATCTCACCACTCTGTAATATCCGTTCCTCGGAGAGAAAATTTCACCGTTCTGCTTCAGCTTTGCCAAAATCTCCTCGACCTTCTCCCTCTTTATTCCCCTCTCCTCTGCCAGTCTGAATATCTCCTCTTCCGGCGCTCCCTTTTCGTTGCTATCCTCAAGCTCCTCTATTATCCTCTTGACTATCGCTATCCTATCCCTCTGAGTTGCCGATGTGCCCGTGAAGGCGTAGTCTATGTCTATCTTGCCCGTTTCCGGATCTATCGCTATCTGCTCCAAGCATTTCTTGAAAATGCTTATCGCTCTCTCCGCGTCCTCGACGGTAGCTACTTCGCTCAGCCTCGCCTTCGCCGAAGCTTCCGTAAGTCTTCTCAGAGCTTCCAACTGCCTCGCGGTAATAGCGATCGTGTTGTCTTCCTTGCTCATAGCCCTCAACTTCTTGTAAAACTCCTTCAGCTTTCTCTTCGCCTCTTCGTCTATTCTGACGTTCTTGATCGTTCTCCTAACGTATAGAACGTATTTTCTCAGCAGATCCGTCGGAATCGCCGGCTGTTTCTCCTCCACATCGTCCGAAAGGATGAAGTCCGCGAGTTCCTCGTCCCTCCTCTCGTCGGGCTCGTCCATTATTATGAAAACCAAGTCGAACCTGCTCAAGAGGGGGGGTTCTATGTCTATCTGCTCAACCAACGGCTCGAATCTGTTAAACCTTCCCCTCTTCGGATTCGCGGCGGCTAAAACCGAGCACCTCGCGTTTAAAGTTGCGTTTATTCCCGCTTTAGAAATCGAAATCGTCTGCTGTTCGAGAGCTTCGAGGATGTATCTTCGATCGTTTTTGTTCATCTTTTCGAGCTCGTCTATCAGCGCTATTCCCCTGTCCGCCAAGACCAAAGCTCCGGCCTCTATCGTCCACCTCCCGTCCTCCCCCTTCACCGCAGTCACCGTAAGCCCCGCTCCTGATGAAGAGTATCCGGTTGTGAGAACCGCCCTCGGAGCTATCTGCTTTACAGCCCTTAAAATCTGGGATTTAGCAACGGACGGATCTCCTACGAGCAGTATGTGGATGTCCCCCCTGACCCTCGTGCCGTCGGGATTTACCCTCGAAACACCTCCGAAGAGCTGTAAAACTATGGCGAGCTTTACGGTTTCGTAACCCTTTATCGAGGGGGCTATTGATTTTACAAACAGATCGTATATGTCCGGCCTGTTCGCGAGCTCTTTTATTTTCTTCTTGTCGCTTTCCGTGATCTGCAAGCTCCTAACGTCCTGCTGAATGTATTCCAGAGAATTCGCCTCAAGGTAAACGTCCAAAATTGCCGAGGAATTTTTGTCGATCATCGCCCTCGCGATTCCGTTTATTATAACCTTGTCTCCCGGAAGGACGCTTCCGGCGAGCTCGTCCATTAGAACTACCCTCAAAAGTCGGGGCGGTTCCCCGCTGTCCAGATTCTCCGGGAGGTCTTGGATTTCGATTCTCTGAACGTTCGTCAGCTTGGATTCGTTTACCTGCAACTCCATCTTTCCCCTGCACTGGCACTTTATGCTCTTGGGAATTTTGCTTCCGTCCGTCGGAAACTCCAAGCTTTCCCCGCAAGTCTGACATCTGTAAACCGCCTTAACGACGTAAGGTCTCACGTCCGTAACCCTTCTAACTATACCCTCAACCGCAACGAACTTGTTTATGACGCTACAATCGATCTGCTTTACCAAAAGCCTCCTCGTGGAAGGAAAATTCTTAAACCTAACCTTACAGCCGGATAGATCGACATCGTGAATCGTCTGAACGAGGGAGAGACCGTCTTGAGCGTCCTTAATGACCTTATCTGGATTGTTGAACAACTCCTCCATCAGCTTCATTTCCCTGAAGTAGGCCAGATCCTTCTTAACGTCAACATAAAGCGTTGGTCTGTTTCCGTTTTCGATATTCTCCGCTAACCTGTTAATTTCCCTCCAGTAGTAAGTCTCGAAGAACTCCCTCCAGACGTCTGGACTGCTGACCATCCCAGATGTAGTAGGATGGAATAGGATAAAAATCGAACGGTTTTAAATGTATATTTAAATTTTGCGATAAGAGTGCGCCGGCCGGGATTTGAACCCGGGGTGGGGGCTCGGCAAGCCCCCGTGTTACCAGGCTACACCACCGGCGCTTACGTTCCATTCTCCGAAGTTGTTTATAATCGTTGCGGATCCCACTCTTTTCATAAAAGTTATTGAATTGTTACTGAAAATTTAGGAAATTTTGTGAAAAAATTTTAAAAACATGTAATAGTTTAATCAAATAGTAGTAAAAAGGTTTATATTTCAAACGATCGATCTCAAGCCCGAGGTGATCTGAGGATGAGTTACTTCGACGAAATAGCTCCGAACGCCAAGAAGATTGCGATATACGGAAAGGGTGGAATAGGAAAGTCGACGACGAGCCAGAACGTTGCAGCAGCAGCCGCTTACTACTTCAAGAAGAAGGTGATGATTCACGGTTGTGATCCGAAGGCTGATGCTACGAGGATGATCCTTCACGGCAAGCCTCAGGAGACGATCATGGACGTCATGAGGGAAGAGGGTGAGGAAGCGGTTACTCTGGAGAGGGTGAGAAAGGTCGGGTTCTGCGGAATACTGTGCGTTGAAAGCGGTGGGCCAGAGCCGGGTGTCGGGTGTGCTGGAAGAGGAGTGATTACGGCGGTGCAGAAGATGATGGAACTCGGAGGATACCCGGATGACTTGGATCTGCTGATTTTCGACGTTTTAGGTGACGTAGTCTGCGGAGGTTTCGCCATGCCTCTTAGGGATGGGCTCGCCAAGGAGATCTACATAGTGGCGAGCGGAGAGATGATGGCGATCTACGCCGCTAACAACATCTGCAGAGGTATTCTGAAGTATGCCGAGCAGTCGGGAGTCAGGCTTGGAGGTATAATATGCAACTCAAGGAAGGTGGACAGGGAGCAGGAGTTGATAGAGGAGTTCTGCGACGCTTTAGGCACGAAGATGATCCACTTCATTCCGAGGGACAACATCGTGCAGGTTGCGGAGTTCAACAAGATGACGGTAGTGGAATACGACCCGGAGTGCAATCAGGCTCAGGAATACAAGAAGCTCGCTAAGAAGATCTTGGAGAACGACGAACTTGTGATTCCCAAGCCGTTGACAATGGACGAGCTCGAAAAGCTGTGCGCGAAGTACGGAATCGTGGGCTGATAGCATGAAGCTCGTAAAGGCAATAATTCGGCCGGAGAAGGTAGATGACGTAATAGATGCGCTCGATAAGGAAGGGTTTCCGGCATTCACGAAGATAGACGTGGTCGGGAGGGGTAAGCAGGGGGGACTTAGAGTGGGCGAGTTCTACTACGACGAACTGCCGAAGGTTATGTTGTTAATAGCGGTGAACGATGAGGACGTGGGAAAGATCGTCGAGATAATAAGGAAATCCGCATACACCGGGAACTTCGGGGACGGAAAGATCTTCGTTCAACCGATAGAGGAAGCCTACACGATTAGAACGGGAGAAACTGGAATATGAGGTGCCTCGATGAAGGAGGTCGTTGCGATAATAAGGCCCAACAAGGTGGCAAAAACCGTCAAGGCGCTGGAGGCGGTCGGTTTTCCCGCTCTGACGGTGGTTAAGTGCTTCGGAAGGGGTAAGCAGAGGGGTTACCTCGACGTCAACCTGCCGGATGTCGTGGACGTGGAGAGGATAGTGAAGGAGGGGGAGGAGAAGGGGTTGCGCATGAAGTTCATACCAAAGAGACTGCTGTCGATAGTCGTGAACGACGAGGACGTTCCGCTCGTCGTGGGCATAATCATGAAGATAAACAGAACCGGCAAGATAGGGGACGGTAGGATATTCGTCTTGCCGGTTGAGGATGCGGTTAGGGTTAGGACTGGAGAGAGTGGTGTTGAGGCTTTGTGAGGTGGTTTTATGCCGTTTATCTTACTGGATTGTGACAGGTGTATTCCGGAGAGGATGAAGCACATATACGCCTACGATCCTGAAGAGGAGATAGTTCCGCTCTGCAATTCCAACACCGTCCCGGGAGATTTGACGGAAAGGGGTTGCGCTTTTGCCGGAGCGAGAGGTGTGGTAGGAGGGCCCATAAAGGACGTAATTCAGATGGTTCACGGCCCTATAGGCTGTGCCTTCTACACTTGGGGAACGAGGAGAAATTTAAGCGACAACGACCTGCACAGGCGTTACTGCTTCTCCACGGACATGCAGGAGTCCGACATAGTTTACGGAGGAGAAAAGAAGCTCTACAAGGCTTGCATTGAGGCCAACGAGGAGTTTCCGCACGCCAAGGGTATAATAATCTACACCACCTGCCCCACCGCTCTGATAGGAGATAACGTCGAAGCTGTTGCAAAAAAGGTGGAGGATGAAATAAAGAAGCCGGTCGTGGCGATAAACAGTCCGGGATACGCTGGAGTGAGCCAGTCTAAGGGTCATCACGTATTCAACATAACCTTCTACAGATACATAAGGAAGGCGAGGGAGAAGTTTCCGGAGAAGTGCCTGAAGGAGGAGGAAAAGACACCCTACGATGTCGCGATAATCGGAGAATACAACATGGACTGGGACGTTGCGGTTTGGATTCCGTTGCTCGAAAAGATGGGTTGTAGGGTTGTTACGATTTTCACTGGAAACGCCTCG
>JALSOQ010000021.1 GCA_026986375.1 Archaeoglobaceae archaeon | reverse complement strand
GATCCATAGCCTTTCTCGTAGCTTCCTCCTTATCTTCGTGGATCCAGGCGCACTGCTCCCTTACGTTGGCAACTTCGAACATCGCCCCGTCAATCCCAATCTCCTCAAGAACCTGCTTTATCCTGTCCTCGTTGAATGTTAGCGATGACCTCTCAGAACACCCAACGAACAGGATCCTATCAACCTTGAAATCCAGATGTTTTTCGGGATTTTTACACAGAGTATCGACCTTCTTAACGACTGCGACGTTTTCCAAGCTCTTCGCGAGATCTTCGAGCCTGACAAAATCGATCTTCTCCTCAAGAGTTCCTCCGCAAGTGCATAAAACAACCCCTATTCTCATGTCCATTCCCCCTAAGATCTGACCTTCAGATCCTTCGACCTATCGATGTAGCTCGTGTGGAGGAGTTCGTGAGATTTTTCGCTGATCGGATGCTCGAAGAACTCCCTATACATCTGCTGGATCTCTGGATTCTCATGTGACTTTCTTATGGGTAACTCCCTGTCGTGCCTCGACAAAGCTTCAACCCTTGCCTTTATCCTCTCCACGTCCGTCGGCAACGGCTGTCCTCCTCCACCAATGCATCCTCCTGGACATGCCATGAACTCTATGAAGTGGAATTTTGCAAATTCCCCGCCGTTCCTTATCGATTCGCAGATCTTCCTCGCATTTCCTAATCCGTGCGCTACGGCCACCTTTATCTCCTTCCCGTTGATGCTGACAGTTGCGACCTTTATTCCTTCGAGCGTTTCGAGTTCCTCCCACTCCAGCTTCTTCAACGGCTTGCCAGTTATGAGCTCGTATGCAGTCCTCAATGCCGCTTCCATCACACCTCCAGTCCTTCCAAAGATTGCAGCAGCTCCGGTGTATTTTCCGAGCAACGGATCCGGTCCTTCGTCGGGCAGTTCGGTCAGATCGATTCCAGCCATCTTAAGCAACTTCGCGAACTCCCTCGTCGTGATCACTATGTCTACATCGGGGAACTTCGGAGTGTCCTTCGGGATGTAACCGTGTTCCCTCAACCACTTCCAGGCGGAGCACATCTCTTCCCTCTTAGCTTCAAACTTCTTAGCTGTGCACGGCATTATAGAAACGACCACTACCTTCCTCGGATCGATTCCAAGCTTTAGCGCAGCGTAAGTCTTAGCCGTTGGACCGAACATCTGCTGTGGGGATTTACAGCTCGATATGTGCGGAATGAGATCGGGGTAGAACGTTTCGCAGAACTTCACCCAAGCGGGACTGCAGGATGTGAACTGGGGCAAAACTCCAGAAACCTTCTCAAGTATCTCGTCCTTGATCTCCATACCCTTCACTTCTTCCTTGCTTATTACTCCAGCTTTAATCAATCTGTAAACGAACTCCGTTCCCTCCTCCATTATAGTCTCGTCGGCGGCGAAGTTCGTGTCCCATATCTTGTCGAATCCCAGCCTCCTCAAAGCCGCATAGATCTTCCCGACGACTATCGAACCCGGAGGCAATCCGAATTCTTCACCCAAACTCGCCCTCAAAGCCGGAGCGAATTGAACTACGACGAACTTCTCGGGATCCTTCAAAACCTTCCAGACTTCCATCGTGTTGTCTATCTCCCTTATAGCACCAAGAGGCCTCGAATACGGACACAGCTTACAACCGAAGAACTCCTTGAATATCTTCACCTTCTCAGTTTCGATTCCCATCGGACACGCATGGACGCACTGGCCACACCTCGTGCACCTCGCCTCATCTATGAGAATTACTCCCTTCTCCTCGTCGAATCCCAAAGCTTCTACAGTTTGAACGGATTTGCAAGTCTCTATGCAGTTCTTGCACCTTATGCAGAGCTGGGGATCGTATAATATCGACGGCTCCGAAACCCATCCTTCGAACTTCCACTTCTTCCTCTCCTCAAGGCTTATGAATCCGGCGTTCTCAGCTTCGACGGCAACGAACTCCTGCAACAGCCTTACGAGATAGCACTCCTCCTTCTCCTTCAGCCAGTTCAACCTCTCGGTAAGTGTTTCCTCTATCTGCTTGGATTTCGTGTTTATCGTCATTCCATCCCTAACCTTCAGCTTTTTCAGAACCTTGGGATTCGCTATTCTGCCGTCCACCTCCACTATGTTTATCAGCGGGCAGTCTTCGTTCCTTATGAACTCCAACTGCGGGACTTCGAAGGGTCTCCAGAAGCTGATTCCCTCCTTCTTCATCAAGTCGTAGACGGACATTCCCTCTTCTGCCTCTACCTCCCATCCGTCTACAACCACCCTAACCATACGATCACCCACACCACGTTCTTTCACACCCATCTACCTCACTCCATTTCCCAATATTCTCTTCACTACCTCATCCCTCGGAGTTACGCGAATACTCTCATCTAATCCCATGCAAATCGCCAGAAGCTGAACGTAATGCAGAATGGGTATTTCGAAGTCTATCTCGCCCAAACGCCTCAAGCTATCCTGCGCCATCTCAAGATGGGTTAGGCATGATGAGCATGCGGTAACGATTAAGTCCGCATTAGAATCGAACTTCGCAAGTTCGAGTAAATCCCTCGCCATCTCCAGCGACCTTTCAGCATCTCCAGCCCTTAGATAACTCATACCGCAACAGAACTCAGCACAAGAAACCTTAGCACCCAAAGCTCTGCAGAGTCTTTTGAGCCTCGAACCCGAATAGTAGCATCCCGGATGAATCGCTACAGCCAAATCCAACTCTCTTTCAACGAAATCCCTTATAACTTGTATCTCGCCGTAAAGAACGTCGATTACATGACTACAATTTCCGAATCCCTTATATGGGATGATATCGCTCAGAACATCCATGAGTTCGGGGTTGTTCCAGAGATATCGGTGAACATCTTTTATAGTCTTGTAGCAGAGGTTGCACGTGGTCACGATTTCCAATCCCTTCTTCTCTGCAACGCTCAAAACGTTCAGAACATCGACATAGAGGAATATGCCAATCGGATGTGTCCATCTGAGGCAGTTCCAGTCGATTCTTTCGACATCGAACCCCAAATAGCTAAGTATAGCTTCCGTGATATCGTCGCACTCGTTGCACGTCAGTAGACCCAGCCTCACTCGAATCACCGAGTGTAGAATTACCGCTTAATGTTAATAAAATTTAGCATTTTTGATCGAAGAAGTATAATTAGATAGCACCTAAATATTTTTTAATGTTATTGGGTAATACCAAAGTCTCCGAAATAGTTAAATTTTCAGTTATCCATCAAACCGTTATATGATTCAAGCTATTGCGGTTGAGAACTGGCTCGACAACCTCCCGCCTAGGCTTAAAGAATGGATGGAGAGCAGGCTGACCAAGGATGACGATTACACGAGATACATGAAAGACGGTAGGGATTTCATAGACGAGCACGAGATCTGGAAGCTGATAAAGGAGAACAGAGATCCTACCCCACAAAAGGTTAGGTCTATAATAGATAAAGCTTTATCGTCCAAGGAATGTTTGGAGCCGGAGGAAACGGCTACACTTTTAAACGTGAAGGATGAAAACCTTTGGAAGGAGATCTTTGAAGCTGCCGGAGAGGTCAAGAGGGAGGTTTACGACAACAGAATTGTTACCTTCGCCCCGCTATACTGTAGCAACTTGTGCGTCAACAACTGCCTATACTGTGCCTTTAGAAGGGACAACAAAGTCGTTAAGAGGAGGAGGCTAACGCTCGACGAAGTTAGGAGAGAGGCTGAAAGGCTTGCGGGAATGGGGCACAAGCGACTGATAACGTCTTACGGAGAGCATCCTCTGAGCGATGCGAACTACATAGCGGACACCCTTAGGGTTATCTACAGCGTCAAGGTTAAAGCTAAGAAGGGGTGGGGAGAGATAAGGAGGGTCAACGTCAACGCGGCTCCGATGACGATAGACGAACTTGAGATGCTGAAGGAAATAGGCATAGGAACTTTTCAGGTGTTTCAGGAAACCTACCACCACGAAACCTATTACAGCGTTCATCCGCCGGACACGATAAAGGGCAACTACCACTGGCGTCTCTACTGCATGCACCGTGCTTTAGAGGCTGGAGTGGACGATGTTGGAATCGGAGTTCTCTTGGGCCTATACGATTGGAGGTTCGAAGTGATGGGATTGCTGATGCATTCGAGGGATTTGGAAGAGCAGTTCGGTGTTGGACCGCATACGATCTCCTTCCCGAGACTTAGACCGGCTGCAAACACACCCTTCGTCCAAAATGCTAAGTATAAGGTTTCTGACGAAGATTTCAAGAAGTTCATAGCCGTCGTTAGGCTTTCCGTTCCCTACACGGGTATGATTCTAACTGCAAGGGAACCGGAGCACGTCAGGAGGGAGGTTCTGCCCTTGGGGATAACTCAGACGGACTTCGGTTCGAGGATTGGAATAGGATCATACAGCGAGTGCTACACGGGGCAAGAGGCGGAGAGACAGCAGTTCCTATTGGGAGATACGAGGGAGCTCGACGAGGGAATAAGGTGGCTCGCTGAAATGGGTTACATAGTTTCGTTCTGCACCGCCGGCTACAGATGCGGGAGGACTGGAGAGAGGATAATGAAGCTTTTGAAGACTGGAAAGGAGAGGATATTCTGCAAGCTAAACGCCATACTCACGTATAAGGAATACCTTGAGGACTTCGCGAGCGAGGAGACTAAGAAGGCCGGAGAGGAAGTAATAAGGAAGGAACTCGAAGAAGTGAAAGAGTTGGTGCCGAAAAGGGTATACGAAAAGCTGTTGGAATATTTGAAGAGAATCGAAAATGGCGAGAGAGACATATACTTCTGAACTTCTAAACGAAATCTCCAAGGAGATAAAGGAAAAGTTCGGAGTATGCGTCTGGTTTGCTGAGATATTGGGAAGGAGATGGTCTTACATAGCGGGAGAAAAGAGCGACGACCTTTTCATACCTCCAGAGAGGATAAAGATAAACGACAGGCTGGGTGTCGTGATAGAATGCGAGGATGAGGAGAAGCTGAAGGATGTGATCGAATTCTTGAAGAAGAGGTTGGAATTTTAGGTGAACTTTCATGAAAACGCCCCGTTCTCTCAGACTTCACATAGGCATATTCGGAAGAAGGAACGCCGGAAAATCCACTCTGATAAACGCGTTAGCCGGAAAGGAGGTTGCGATAGTATCCGAAGTTCCGGGCACTACGACGGATCCCGTTTTCTTCGATGCGGAGATAGGAAACGTTCCCGTTACCTTCATAGACACCGCCGGAATCGATGACGTAGGCGAGCTCGGAAAACTCAGGGTTGAAAGGACTTTGGACGTTTTGAGCAAAGTGGATGTCGCTTTGCTCGTCGTGGATGCCACCAAAGGCTTCGGAGATTACGAGAGAAAACTCGTGGATCTGTTCGAGGAGAACGAAGTAAAGTTCATCGTCGTGATCAACAAGATAGACGTTGCGGATTACGATTGCGATGAAGTTAGAAGGTTCAAGCACGTTAAGGTTAGTGCGAAGGAAGGAACGAACTTGGAAAAACTGATAGACATGATACTGAGAATAGCTCCAGACATAGACGATTCGCAGTTTTTGGACGACCTGATCGAGCCGAAGGATCTTGTAGTGCTGAACATACCCATAGATCTGGGAGCTCCGAAGGGGAGGCTGATATATCCGCAGGTTCAGGCGATAAGGAACATACTTGATAGAGGTGCCTCTTGCATAATAGTCAAGGAGAGGGAACTCAAGTGGGCGCTCGACGGGCTTAAGAAAAAGCCTAAGATGGTTATAACGGACTCCCATGCGTTTACGAGAGCTTCTGCCGACACTCCTAAGGACATACCCCTTACGAGCTTCTCGATACTTGAGGCGAGGTTCAAAACCGGCAACTTGCCAGAATTGATAAGGGGTCTGCACGAGATAACGAAGCTTAGGCCGGGGGATAGGGTTTTGGTTGCGGAAGCTTGCACCCATCATCCTTCCCCGGACGACATAGGAAGGGTGAAGATTCCGAGGTGGATAAGGAACATAGCAGGAGACGTGAAGTTCGATCATGTCATGGGAGGTAACTTTCCTCCCGATCTCTCAAAATATAAGCTGATAATTCACTGCGGTGCCTGCACCTTAACGAGGAGGCACATGAGGTATAGGCTTAGGAGGGCTCTGGATTGCGGAGTTCCAGTTACGAACTACGGTCTCGTAATAGCCTTCGTCCACGGAATACTGCCGAGAGCGATAGAAATGTTCCCGGATGCGATGGAAGCTTGGAGAAAGTATTTTGGAAGGATTTGATCGGTTCTCGTGCACGCTCGGTCATCCGCCTTGGGACACATCAACCTCGGCACCCTTGGAGTTCATAAAGTCATCTGTTCGCCCCATTCGGGGCAGAAACGTATAATGTACGGTAGATAAGCTCCGCTCAACATGTGAGAAGAGAAGCCCGAAAGAGTGGAGCTAAAAGCCCTAAAGATATGGGGGTTTCCGTTCCCCCGAAAGCTCTCCAATTTGACTGGCCTGCCAGCAACATCACCTACTTGAAACTATTCGTTGATCCTTGAGCTCTTCCAAATTCTCTATCCTTATATCCCTATCCACTTCAACGTCCAAATCTTTCTGAAATCCTTCTCAAATACTCCCCGAACTATTCCGGTTTCGGGTAATTATCAATATGCGAATGATCAAAACGTTTATAGTTCAGCTGGCCGACGCATGATTATGATCGCTGACGTTTACATAGAACTTAAGGAGGGCGTAGCCGATCCGGAAGGGGAGGCGACGAAGAAGGCTTTGAGGTTGCTCGGTTTTAGGAAGGTTAAGAACGTCTCCACGAGGAAGGTTTTCAGAATTGAGATCGACGCAAAAAGCAAGGAGGAGGCTGAGAAGGAAATTAGGGAGATGTGCGAGAAGTTGCTTGCCAATCCGGTTATTCAGAGGTATAGGATCATTTGGATCGAATGAGGGATCCTTATGAAAGCTTTGCATCGCTATAAGAAGGTTGACGTTCCGTTCGAACTCTACGAGATAGACATTTTGAACGCTACCGATGAGGAATTGGTTGCGATAAGTGAGGATTTGGGCTTGGCTTTGAATTTGGACGAGATGAAGAGAATTAAGGAATACTTTAAGAGAAAGGGTAGAAACCCATATGACATCGAACTTCAGTCGATAGCTCAGGCTTGGAGCGAGCACTGTTGCTACAAGAGTTCGAAGTGCTACCTGAGAGAGTATCTGTTCGGAATAGAGAAGGATTACGTCATATCCGCGATAAAGGAGGATTCCGGAGTTGTCGAATTCGATGAGGAATACGCCTACGTCGTGGCTTTGGAATCTCATAACCATCCCTCCGCAATAGAGCCTTACGGTGGAGCGGCAACAGGCGTTGGAGGTATTTTGAGGGATGTCCTCTGCATGGGCGCTCAGCCCGTAGCTTTAATCGACCCTCTCTTCTTCGGCAACTTGGATACTCCAGAAGATAAGATTCCGAAGGGAACGAAGCATCCGCTCTATCTGCTCTACGGGGTGGTTGCCGGAATTAGGGATTACGGGAACAGGGTTGGAATTCCAACGGTTGCGGGAATGCTGTTCTTCGACGAAAGCTACCTCACGAACTGCTTGGTAAACGTCGGTTGCATCGGTATTGTGAGAAAGAAGAACGTTGTGCCGTCGAAAGTCGGAGGAGTCGGAGATCTTTTCGTTCTCGTTGGAGGTGCTACGGGAAGGGACGGAATCCACGGCGTCACGTTTGCTTCAGCCGAATTGGATGAGAGTAGTGAGGAGGAGGCGAGGAGTGCAGTTCAGTTGGGAAATCCGATAATGAAGGAACCTCTCATCCACGCTTGTCTTGAGGTTGTCGAGAAGGGGCTCGTTACTGGAATGAAGGATTTGGGCGGAGGAGGTTTGAGTTGCGTAATCGGGGAGATGGCTTTAGCATCCGGTTGCGGAGCGGAGATATGGCTGGACAAGGTTCCGCTTAAGGAGAAGGGAATGGCTCCATGGGAGATCTGGATTTCCGAAAGTCAGGAGAGAATGATGCTAACTGTTAGGCCAGAGCACGTGGATGAGGTTCTATACGTGTTCCAGAAGTGGGACGTTCCGGCCACCGTAATTGGTAAAGCCACTCCGGACAGAATTCTGAGAATCTACTACAAGGGTTACAAGATATACGAGATGGACATCGATTTTGTGGTTAAGGCGGTCGAATACTGCAGACCATACGTGAAGAGGAAGATCGAAGCTATCGATGAGACTTCTCCGCCTTCGGATTATGCAAAAGTCCTTTTGGAAATGCTAAGCCATCCGAACGTTGCGAGCAGGGAGTGGGTTATAAGGCAGTACGATCACGAGGTTAGGGCTTGCACCGTATTAAAGCCTCTGCAGGGTAGGATCAACAGGGAAGGGCACGGAGATTGTGCGGTGATAAAGCCAACGGATTCTTGGAGAGGTATTGCGGTTACGGCGGACGTAAACCCGTGGATGACGAAGATAGATCCGTTCTGGGGAACCGCGAGCAGCTTCGACGAGATGATAAGAAATCTAATAGCTGTGAATTCCATCCCCCACAGCTTCGCAGACTGTCTGAACTTCGGAAATCCGGAAAAGCCTGAGAGGATGGGCGAATTCGTCGAATGCGTCAAAGCTTTGGGCTGGATGGCCAAGGGATTTGGTCTGCCTTGCGTAAGCGGGAATGTAAGTTTCTACAACGAAACTCCTTATTCCGCGGTGGCTCCGACTCCAACGCTCATGGGAATTGGAATAGTCGAGGACGTTCGGAAGGCGATAACTTCGAACTTCAAGGGCAAGGGAGAGATAGTGCTTGTAGGGGAAACGCTGAAGGAGTTCGGCGGAAGCTTATACTGTGCAATAACTGGGCAAAGATGCACGATCGTGCCCAAGACTTCCCCAAGAAGGCTCAAGAAGTCCGCCAACGCGATGCTCGAAGCTTTCAAGAACTTCAAGGTTTACGCATGCCACGATCTTGCGGAGGGAGGGCTGGCTGTAGCTTTGGCCGAGATGTGCATAGGCGGTGGAATCGGTTGCGTCGTTGATCTGAGGGAGATGAGGGGAGATGGTTACGTGAAGATGTTTGCGGAGTCTAACACGAGGTGGCTCGTGGAGGTTGAGGATGCCGAGGAGTTCGTCAAGTTCTTGAGGAGGAAGGGAGTTTCAGCTTACCGCATAGGCTCCGTAGAAGGAGACGAGCTGAGGATTACGGGAATTCTGTCCTTGCCGGTCGAAGAAATGGATAAGGCGTGGAGGAACGGGTTAACGAGGTTTACGGGATGGTAAAAAAGTTAGTAGGGCGTCGCCCAGCTTTCCTCGTCCTTGTAAACCTTCTCGTCTATTATCATTTCTCCTTCCACGAGAGGCTTGGGGTCGTTTACCGCTTCTATCCTGTAGAGGGTCGACTTATACCAGTTGTAGTCAATCTCCACTCCCAGCTTCTTGACTATCGGTAGCTTCTCCTGAAATCTGAAGAAGTTCTTCTCGTCCTGCGGATAAACGTTGAACTTCCTCCTCATGTCCGTGATCACGAACCCCATCTCGTGGATCATCCTCTGTATCTCCAGCCACTTCCTTCGGGAAGCTTCGAGCGTCGTCAGGCCAAAGTAGCCGGAGCAACCCACACCTTTGAGAGTGGACACTCCTCTCGAAAGGAAGAGCTTTATTCCCGGTATCGTCTCCACAGGATCCGTCACGAACACGTCGAACTTCCTCTTCAACCTCTCTGGAAAAGCCTGCTGGACGTCGTAAACTTCCGCCTCTACCGGCAACCCGTATTCGTCCGCCTTCCTGTTTATGAAGTCTATCAGCCTCTCGTCAATGTCTATCACGTGGATCTTCTCGGGCAAACCCGTTAAAGCTGAGGCAAGGCTGAACAGATCGTCATCTCCGACGACGAATATCTTAGTTTTCAGCAGATCACCCCTCTCGTAAACGAACTCCACCCTCCTGATAACGCCATCCAAGCTTATGAATCCCTGATCGAACTTCTCTATCGCCTCCGGCCTCTCCTCAGCGATTTTGGCGTATTCTTTCATGACATCTTGGAAGAACTCGGTTATCTCGTATCCCGTTCCTCCGCAACACCTGCACTCGAATCTGTCTATCCTCTTCAATCCTAAGGACTCGCAGAGCTCCAGCCCCTTTTCTGTGAGCTTTACCTTTCCGTCCTCCACCTTCACCAATCCTTCGTTCTCCATCCGCTGAAGCAACTCGAAGAACTCCGGCAAACTCGCGTCCTGCTCGTCGATTAGCCTGTAAACGCTCATCTCCTCTCTATACAAAGCTTGGAGTATCTGCCTCCTGATTCTCTCCATCATGTCTATCCCCTGTCCAAGACGTAATGTCTGTAGGATTTGGGTTTGAACTTCTCCAAAAACAACTCGAACGCCTTCTCCGCCTTCTTCGCATCCCCGCACGTAAAGACGTCCAAGTTTACGAGCTCGTATTCCGGCCACGTGTGGACGGATATGTGACTCTCCGCTATTAGGACTATTCCAGTTACCCCGTGCGGGTTGAACTGTTTATAAACGCTGCCGACTTTGTTCAGCCCCGCTTCTTTAACCACCTCCTCCACAATCTGCCGAACCGTGTTCTCATTTGAAATTAGCTCCTTTGGAACTCCATACAACTCCGCAATTATATGCCTTCCGACGATCATAATCCTCCCCCCTTTCCTCCATACTTTTCACCTCAAATCGGGAATATTTTCGAATTTAACTCGTTTTGACACGAACTTTTCCGATTTCTTACGGGCTTGACAGTCCATATCAAATTTAATTCGATCTGGCTAAGTTGGGGCTAATTAGTATAGACTTTTAAAGTTTTCGCAAAACTTGAGCGAGAATTAGGCGTTAAAATCCGAATTGTTCCGTAAATCTCTTACCAAATCTCTCTAAAAACGCGAATTTTCGAACTTTTTTGACCAATTCGCGGAAAAATAAGCCGTTTTTGGTATAACCTAATAAAACCTATTATTTTTTAGAAATATACTACAAAAATCATTAAAAAATATGTCAGAGTCCGTAGATGTCGATGAGCCTGTCCAAGTCGACGAAAGTCCTAATCAGTTCCTTCATTCTCCCTATCTTCTCCTTTCCTCTTATCATCGCCCTCTTGAAGACCGATTGAGCTCTTTCCACTGTGGTGAGAGTGTCTTCGGCAACCACTATCATGGGAACTCCCTTGTCTTCCGCCATGCCGACGACTATGCTCGGAGGCTCCAAGTTGCCCGTCAGTATCAAACACTTCACGCTCGGAACTTCTAAGGCGAGGGTGATCAGATCCGTCCTATCCCCCCCGGTTATCACAGCACAGTTCTTCGCCCTCCTGAAGTAGTCGAGGGCGGATTGAGGAGCCATAGCACCGACGAGTATCTGCTCGATTATCGTGTCCTCCTTAGGCTCTACGAGAAACCTCCCGCCCAAAGCTGAGGCTATCTCGCTTACGAAAACTCCGGCGAGGAGGGGATCCTTCGGAATCATCCCCAAAACTTCCAGCCCGTTCTTCTCGAAGATGGATTTGGTCAAACTCTCAAGATACGATCTCTTGTATCCCGTAACCCTGTTGAACACGACGGCTTTCAGCTTCTCTCCGAACTGAGATTTGGCGGATAGAACCCTATCGACTACCGAATCGTCCGTAAACTTGACTATCATGAGATCGTTCAACTTCAGCATGGAAGCGAAGCTGACGTCACACAGCCCCAAAGCCCTTCCGAACTCGTAGTATAGAGCCCCTTCCACCAACACGACGTCCTTATCTTTTCTGATTTCTTCGTATGCCCCGGTTATTTCGTTGGCGATCGTAACGGAATTCGTCGAGAGGACGAACTCGATGTAGGGTTTGTCCATCACCACCGGGCATATCCTTTCGATCGGATCCTCTATCTTCAGGGTTTCCGCAACCGTTCGGGCGTCTTCATCTATCAGCTTTCCCTCTACGAACCTTCCTATTCCTATGGGTTTGAAGTAACCCACCCTGTATCCCTTCTCCTTCAAGATCTCCCCCAAAGCCATTATGAACCCGCTCTTCCCCGAATACTCCTCAACCGAGGAAATCAGCATACGATCACCTCAAAACCATTTTAGCGTCAACGACGCAACAACCTCTCTCGTAAACGAAAACTGGATTCAGATCCATCTCAACTATCTCCTCACAATCCACGCTGAGCTTGGCAACCCTCAATATCACGTCCACTATCGCGTTTATATCCGAAGGCTTCTCACCTCTCACCCCCTTCAAAATCCTGTATGCCTTCACCTCCTTCACCATTTCGAGGGCATCTTCCCTCCCAATGGGAGCTATCCTGAACGAGACATCCTTAAAAACCTCAACGTAAATCCCTCCCATTCCGAACATTAAGAGAGGCCCAAATTGCGGATCTCTCTTCATTCCGACTATTACCTCCCTCCCCTTCGGCATCATCTTCTGAACGAGAACTCCTTCAACGTCCGCTTTCAGGTAATCTTCAGCCCTCTTTACGAGCTCGAAAAACATTGAAATGACTTCCTCCCTTCTCACGTTAAGCTTAACGCAACCTACGTCGGTTTTGTGCAGGATTTCCGGCGATACTATCTTCATCGCGACCGGATAGCCAATTCTGTCCGCTATTTCCAGAGCCTCCTCCGCGGTTTTCGCTATTCCGTATGGAGGAACGGGAATTCCGTATGCTTTAAGAACTTCGAAGCTTTCTGCGGTGAGAACCCTCTTACCACTGAGCAACGGCCTAACGTCCGCTTTAACGTCTATCTCCTCCTTATGAACTCCCAACCTCTCCACCATCCTTCCGTAATCACTCGCCGCTTTCAGAGACTTTACGGCTTTGACGGGATCCAAGAAGTTGACTATCCCGTGCCTTTTAAGAACGTCCACAGCACTTCTAACGCTCTCTCCACCCATGAAGCAGGTTATTACGGGCTTATCAACGCTCAAAACGAACTCCGAAGCTTTTGAGAAGTCGATTTGGGCGGTCGGAGTGAGAATGGCTATAATCGCTCCCACGTTTCCGTCTTTCTCCACGACCTTCAAGGCCTTCCCGAATCTCTCCGCATCCGCATCTCCCAAAACGTCAACTGGATTATAAACGTTCGCCATCGGAGGAAGGAATTCCCTCAGCCTTTCTATCGTCTCGCTCTCGAACTTGGCCATCTTCAACCCGAACTCCTCTATCGCATCTGAAGCCATTACTCCCGGCCCCCCGGAATTCGTAACTACCGCAATTCCACCGTCCACTTTCCTTATCCTCCTCAAAACGAGGGAGAATTCGAACAGATTCTCTATGGACTCCGCCTCAACGATTCCGCACTGTCTGAAGGCGGTTCTGTATGCGACGAAGCTTCCGGCCAAGCTTCCGGTGTGACTCGAAGCGGCCTTCGCTCCAGCTTCCGTTTTCCCGCTCTTCATCGCTATTACCGGCTTCACCTTCGAAACCTCTCTCGCGACCTCCATGAACTTCCTCCCGTCGCTCACCCCCTCCAAGTAGAGCATTATGACTCTCGTTTCTTCATCCTCCGCAAGGAACCTCATGAAATCGGCCTCATCCAAAACCGCTTTGTTGCCCAAAGAAACGATCTTGCTGAACCCGACATCGTTCGCCTTTGCCCAGTCCAAAACCGCGAGTATGAAAGCTCCAGACTGGCTCAGAAAAGCTATGTCTCCTTTAGGAGGCAGGACTCCGCCGAAAGTAGCGTTGAGGTCGTTGTGCGTGTTTATTATTCCCAAGCAGTTCGGGCCGACCATGTTTATTCCGTATTTCCTGCAGATCTCCGCAACTCTCCTCTCCAAAGCGTAGTTTCCCGCCTCCTTAAATCCGGCCGTTATTACGACGACATTTTTAACGCCCTTCCTTCCGCAGGATTCGAGGACTTCCGGAACTACGTTCGCCGGAACGGCTACAACGGCAAGATCCACGTTGTCCGGAATCTCTTCAACGCTCGGATAGCATTCGAACCCCAAAATTTCATCGTATTTCGGATTTACGGCGTAAACCTTGCCGCGAAAATTTTTGAGGTTTTTCAGCAGGATGTTACCGACTTTGCCCTCCTTAGGAGTCGCACCGATTACGGCAACGACCTTAGGATTGAAAAGACCGTCCAACATTCGTTCGAAACATGGGATTTTAAATTATTTGAATTTTACTGGGGTTTTCCGCAACAAAAACCAAAAGGCTAATATATATAACTATGTGACGGTAATCTTGGAGGGATAATTATGAGAAGGATTTTACTGCTGTTGCTGATATGTGTTGGACTCGTGCTGGCCGGTTGCGCAAAAAAGACCGAGGAGGTAACGCCAACACCGACACCGGTTAAGACGCCAGTTAAGGAAGTTACCAAGCCGGTTGAAACACCGAAGCCCGCAAAGACACCCACACCAACTCCCACACCCAAGGCCGCTCAGCCAACGACGAAGATAAACTGTGAGATCTGCCATACCAAAGCGATAGATTACAAGCCTCACAAGGAGGGAGGTAAGTATTGTCTCAAGTGCCACGGAAAGCCTGGCATGACCGTTGCTGAGGTCGCTCACACCGTTCACAAGGGTGTCATCGGCTGTGACGTCTGTCACGGTAAGGCTCCTAACCTGACGATTCCTAAGCCGAAGTATCCGGGTCAGTCGGTCTGTGTCAACTGTCACAACCCGAAGAACCCGGTAGAGCCTTGCACGAACCTCGTGGAGATACATCACGGACACTGTGAGTGGTGCCACAACCAGCCGATCAACCTCATACACAAGGCCGCTGATGAGAAGTTCTTGGGTAAGTAGCCATGAAGGCGCTCAAACTCTTTTTAATTTTTATAATCGCTACATCGATCTGTCTGTGTGCCGGCAAACAGCCTCCCGCAGAAAAGACTCCTGAAATTACCCCCACCCCCACTCCGACAAAGCCCGCACCAACTCCGACGCCCAAGCCAACTCCTACGCCAACTCCGAAAGTTTCGGCTGCTGGAGTAAAGCTTATCGATGGAGAGTGTCTACACTGCCACGACAATCCTTCAAAGAAGTTAGTATACCCGCAGGCCTTGGACATACCCGGCCACCTCAACGCGACGCCATACTGCATCTACTGCCACGTCCCCAACGTGACCAAGATGACGAAGGAGCAGATAGACGCATACATAACGAAGCTCCACCACGAAACTAAGTGGGCCAAGGAGGGTAAGTGCGAGTTCTGTCACGCAAAGGCAAAGGGTGAAAACGTGAAGAACTGCGGAACATGCCACGCAAACGGAAACGTCTTCGCCATTCACTCCCCGCACAATGTCGGTTGTATGGACTGTCACGGTCATGATTTCATAAGGATTCACGTCGATAAGAAACCCTTCCCACCCCAGTTCCCCATTCCCGTAAAGAACGAGGAGAAGAAGGGTTGGGTCTGATCAATAAACGAGGGCATCGATCACCACATGCAAAACTCCCGGAGAGTAGTTCTTTACCTTTCTAAAGTTCAAAATCTTTACTTTTTTTCCCAGTTCTTCACAAGCTTTCTCTATTCTCTTTATCGGTCTGTTTATGACAGCTTCCGGAACGGATTCATGGTAGTGGATGATTCCCATCTCCCTCAAAGCCCTTATAGCGGTTGGCAGGAAATCGTGGCAGAAGATGTGTCCCATTACGACTCTGTCGGCCACGCCCTCTGGAGTAACGTGCATCGAATCGCCCAATATGGGAACTATCCTCTTGGCCTTATTGAGTTCGATGTTTTCGAGCAGGAATTCGTATGAGTCGGGATTAATCTCTATCGAGTATATCCTCTTGGGTTTAGAGTGAACGGCTATGGGTATCGAGAAGTAACCAATCCCCGCGAACATGTCCACTACGACTTCTCCCTCCTCGACGACCTTCGCCATCCTCATCCTCTCCCCCTGATTCCCAGGGCTGAACATTACTTTGGTCACATCAAGTTTGAACAGACATCCGTTCTCCCTGTGAATCGTAACGCTACCCCACCCGGCTATCAGCTCGACGTTCGGCCTTCTCAGCATTCCCTCCTTTCCCTTATCCCTCCAGACGGCCTTACATCTGGGGTGGAGCTTGAGCAGTTCCTCTCCTATAACGTGCTTAAACCCTTCGAGTTCTTCGGGAATTTTGACGAGGATTACGTCTCCGATTATCTTGTATCTTCTCGGAATGAATTCCCAGAGATCCTTCGGAATCTTCTCCTTAAGGATTTCGTATATGTCTGTCTTTTTTGAGAAAACCGGGTTTTCCTGCTCTACTATCTCATAATCCCTGAAGTAATCTTCGTATCCTTCATATATAGGGATTTCAACGTATTCGCCTCTGACTACTATCAGCCGGGATTTGTCCTTCGCTCCTATCCTCTCCGCAAACCTCCTCACTTTTTCCGCATCCAGCTTTGGAACCCTAACCGCTTTCATGCTTATAGACATTCGATATGTTCTCTAAATTTTGAACTTTCCGTTCGGGTAAGTTTTATAAAAAAGAGAATCGAAATCCGTTCATGGTAATTGGCGTTACCATGGTCAACGTTCAGCCGGGAAAGGAGAAGGACGTTTACAACGCCATAAAGAAGGTCAGGAACGTGAGGGAAATATACCACGTTTTCGGAGAGTTCGACTTCGTAGTCATAATTCAAGCCGACAGCCTCTCCGAGTTGAACAGAACTGTGGATGAGATCAGGGAGATTCCGGGTGTTACCAAGACCCAAACCGTCGTGGGTGCGGAGATATAATGAAGGAGATAAGCGTCGCCGAGTTCTTCGAAAAGAACAAGCACATACTCGGTTACTCCAATCCGGCAAAGTCTCTCGTAACGTGCGTTAAGGAGGCTGTGGACAATTCTCTTGACGCTTGTGAGGAGGCGGGGATACTTCCGGATGTTTTTGTTAGAATAGTAAGGGTAGATAAGTCCGTTTACAGGATAATCGTCGAAGACAACGGTCCGGGAATAGATAAAATATACATACCTAATGTTTTCGGCAAGCTCCTTTACGGTTCGAGGTTTCACTCGATAAAGCAGACGAGAGGTCAGCAAGGATTGGGAATAAGCTCGGCCGTTCTATACGCACAGCTGACTACCGGAAAGCCCGCGACTGTCGTTTCGAAAACTCCCAAGCAGAAAGCTTGGAAGATGAAGATAGCGATAAACACGAAGAAAAACGAGCCCGAAATTTTGAGCGAAGAGGAGATAGTATGGCACAGGCCCCACGGGACAAGGATAGAGCTGGAAATAGTCGGAAGCTACGTGAGGGAGAGAAAGCAGAGCGTTTACGAATACATCCGTCAAACGTCCATCGTAAACCCTCACGCGAGAATAACGTTCGTCGAGCCCGACGGGAAAGTCCACGAATTCGAGAGGGTGAGCAACGAAATGCCGAAAATACCGAAGGAGATAAAACCGCATCCGCACGGCATAGAGTTGGGAACTCTTATTGCTATGCTAAAAAGCACGAAGGCATCGAATCTCAAGAGGTTTTTGAAGGAGGAGTTCGTAAGGGTGGGAGACAAAACTGCGGATGAGATACTCAAGAGGTCAGGATTCAGCGGTAGGGAAAATCCCCGTTCCCTTAACAGAGATCAGGCCGAAAGGATTTTGAAAGCCTTCGGTGAAGTCCAGCTATTACCCCCTCCCACGGATTGCCTTTCTCCGATAGGCTCGGACTTAATAGTAAAGAGTCTTATGAAGGAGTTCAAGCCGGAGTTCGTTTACGCGGTAACGAGAAGGCCGAAGGTCTATTCGGGACATCCTTTTTTGGTGGAAGTGGGAATCGCCTACGGAGGTAACATAAAATCGGACAGGGTTGAAGTAATGAGGTTCGCCAACAAGATACCTCTTCTCTACCAGCAGGGAGGGTGCGCTTTAACCAAAGCGGTTGCGAGCGTTAACTGGAAGTCTTACGGATTACAACAGAGTAAAAACGAATTGCCCAACGCTCCTGTCGTCGTCCTCGTTCACTTGGCATCCACGAACATACCCTACGTTTCCGAGTCAAAGGAGGCTGTGGCGTCGATTCCCGAAATCGTGGAAGAAGTCCGACTCGCCTTGCAAGAGGTGGGAAGAAGGCTGAAGGATTACTTGGACAGAAAGCAGAAGTTGCAAAGGAAGAGGAAGAAGGAGGATGCTTTAGCTAAGTTGATTTCCCTTCTCGCAGAAAAGGTTTGCGAAGTTCTCGAGAGGGAACCTCTTAATGCTGAGATAGTGGTGGCCCGAATAATGGGGAAGGTCTACTTCGAAAGATCCTTCGAAAACGGAAGGGTTCTTCTTAGAGTTGTGAACTATTCGAAAGCAAGAAGGCGTTTCAGAATTTACGAGATGTGCGATGGCTCGGTGAATGGAGACGGTGAAGTTGTGAACTCTTCACCATACTCGACCATTTTCTGGGACTTGGAGCTAAGACCTGACGAGGAGGTAATTATTGAATACGAATGCGGCAGAGTTATCAACCCGAAACCCGTCGTGGAAGGGCTTGAGGAGGATATCGTAAGTGGAGCCGAAGTTCGACGATCGTCACCGTAAGATTTATTAATGATTGAATCAGACAATTATGAGGGGCGCCGGTATTCATCGGTTGTAGCGGTCCCGCCGTCACCTCTGTTCTACCCATGGCGCCCCCTCTATAACCCCGATAATATCCATAAGCTTCTTCTTTATCAATTTCGCGACCTTTTCCGGATTTTCCGCGTAGTAAACGTATCCTATCCACTCCCTCTCCACGAGCCTCCTTCCGACTATCCCCTCTTTCATCAACCTCTTCAACCTCTCCCTAACGATCCTCGTCGAAAGCTGTAGCTCCTCCGCTATCTCTCTCACCGTCATCTCCCCCCTCCTGAGCAGGAGTTTGTATATCTCTACCTCCGATTTGTTGAATTGTAGCTGTTTCAGCAGGGAATTTATCCTGTCCAACACCATATCCCCCACCTATGATCCAAACTTTTATAACCTATGAATTCCTAATTTCACAGGTTAAAAAAGGTTTGGAGGTGATGATCACGGACGCGATGATCGAGTTCTTCAGTCACGTTCTATCGAATCCCTTGACGAGAAGGGCGATAAAGCACGGGTTGAAAAAGGATAGGGACGGAAGGGTTAAACTCGACAAATACTTGGAAGCCTACGCATACGATAGGGAATTGAAAAGCTTGGAGTTCAAGGCTTTGAAAAAGCTCATAGATGCCGGGCTTAAAGCTTTCGGGAACAGAGAGGATCTTCTGAAGGAAAGGTTAAGGGATGCGTATTGGAGAAGGGGGTTCATAAGCGTTCTAAGGGGATTGGCCGAGTTCGGGCTGAGAAAGCCTTTCGTTCCCGGTGCCCCGTTCCTCGTAGTCTGGGATGTAACTTACAGGTGCAACCTCAGGTGTAAGCACTGCTATTCAACCGCAGGAAAGCCTTGGAAGGATGAGTTGAGCGAGGAGGAAGCGTTGAAGGCTTTGAAGGTTCTGGCGGATGCCGGAGTTACCGCTATAGCCTTCAGCGGCGGGGAGCCTTTGCTCAGAAAAGACTTCTTCGATCTTGCAAGAACCGCTAAGGATTACGGAATGTTCGTTTCCATCGCGACGAACGGCACCTTGCTAGACAGGGAGACGGTCAAGAAGCTTAAAGAAAGCGGAGTCTGGTTCGTTCAGATAAGCTTGGACGGAACGAAGGAAACGCACGAGAGGTTTAGAGGGATTGAGGGTATCTACGATAGAGTAGTCGAGGGGATAAGGAACTGCGTCGAGGAAGGGCTAATTACGTGCATCTCAACGACCGCAACGAAGCTCAATTACCACGACGTTCCGAAGGTCATGGATTTGGCTGAAGAGCTCGGAGTTCAGTGGTTCATGCTATACAACTTCATTCCGGTTGGCAGGGGGGACTTCGATATGGATCTGAATGCGGAGGAGAGGGAGGAGCTTTTGAAAGAGCTTTGGAGGAGGCTTAAAGCTACGGGAATAAACTTCATGTCCACCGCCCCATATTACGCGAGAATAGCGATGCAGGAGGAGAGCTCGATAGTTCCGACGCACTTCTACAACTCCAATTTGGAAGGAAAGCTTAAGGTTTTGGCCGACTTCATAGGAGGTTGCGGTTGCGGTAGGTTTTACTTGGCAATGAGGGCGAACGGCAACATAGAACCGTGCGTCTTCTTTCCGCTCAAGCTGGCCAACATAAAAGAGTTCGAAAGCGGTGACGATTTCCTCGAATTCTGGAAGGAGAACAAAGTTCTGAACGATTTAAGGAACAAGGACGCACTTGAGATCTGCGGGGAGTGCAGATACAGATACGTCTGCGGAGGATGTAGGGCGAGAGCCTACGCATACTTTAAAGATTACATGAAGCCCGATCCCGGATGTATAGTGGTCGAGAGAAAGCTTAAAGCGAGGACTCAACGTATCTCCTGAACTTCGGAGACTTCAGCTTTTCCTCCACTTCCACCAATTTCCTCAACAGCTTTTCGTCGATTTCGGGTTTCCCTCCAGCTTCGATAATTTTCGACTCCTCTTTCCTAACTTCAAATTCTGCAAATTCTTCAATCTCGGCCAGCGTTTCTTTCAGAATCCTGTCCACGGCCTTAAGCCAACCTTTCGTCCAAGGTGTTTCGTTCGTTTCGACGTTGATACTCCTTCTCTCCACCGTTATCAGATTCACGTGGCAGGCGTTTTCGCAAGCTCCACAGAAGATGCAGATTTCATCATCGACCGCTACTTTCCCCTCCTCGATTCTCCAAGCTTCGGTCGGGCAGATGTGAACGCACGCCTTACACCCTATCGGATCGCACTTGGACTTCAGCAACCCTTCGTAAACCAAAACCTTCCCTTCTATCGGCTTTTCAACCTTAACTCCGTCGTATGGGCAGGCTTTGGCGCACCTCCCGCAGAAGATGCACTTCTCCTCCTCGATAACAACCTCCGCTATCTCCGGCAATCTTTCCGCTATCCTCTTCCCCTCAACTTCTATCGCATCGTTGGGGCATAAGTCCTCGCAAAGCTTACAGTAATCGCATTTCGATTCATCAACGAGGATTTTCTCGAACGGCTTTAACCCCTCTCCCTCCACCGCCCTAAAGGCGGAGCAGAATTCGACGCATATCCCGCAAAGCCTGCACTTCTTCTCGTCTATCCTTATAGATCCATTAATATCGTTTCTGATCGGAATATCTTCCCTCCTGAGCTTTATCCTCCTCTCTATGGCTTTGGTGGGGCAGATTCTGTAGCAGATCGCACAGTTCACGCAGTTCTCAAGCTTTTCGACCTTACCTCTTAAATATGCCGGAGTCATGCCCTTCGGAACTTCGAAGTCGTCTATAACGAATCTAAGAGCGTTGACGGGGCAGAAAGCAAAACAGATCCCGCAGAAAACGCATTTTGTGTGATCTATCATAATCGGGGGCATGTCCAATCCTAAGGCTATGTCGTGAACTTGCTGAAGCTCTATTGCGTTCACCGGGCAGGCGTAGACGCATATCCCGCATCCGACGCACCTCTTGTAATCGTAAATAATTTTTCTGACTTCTACTTCGCCCTTCTGTTGAAATACTAATTCCGTTCCTCTTACCTCAACGCTTCTTTCCATCTCCTTACCTCCTCGACGAACTCCTCGATGTCCTTAGCTATTTCCACCTCTCCAGCGGATCTCCAAACCGCCTTAACCCTGAAAGCTTCGTCTCCCAAAAGTTCCCTCAAAGCTTCCACCCTATTCCTTGCTCTGAAGTTTCCCTTCCCAAAGTGGCATTCTCCAAGCCTACATCCCGCGACGATCACACCGTCTATTCCCCTCTTTAATGCGTGGACTATCCATTCCGGCCTAACCCTTCCGCTACACGGAACCATTACCGTCCTAACGTTCGCCGGATATTTCACCTTCATCACTCCCGCCAAATCCAAAGCGGAGTAGGCGCAGTATTTGCACGCAAACATCAGAATTAGGGGATCGGAGTTCTTCTCCTCGGCCAAAGCGTCTATCTCCGCTATAACGGCGGATTCGCTGAAGTAGTTCATGTCTATCGCGTTCTTCGGACAGGATGCAACGCAGACGCCACAGCCCGCGCAGGCCGAAGGATTTATCTCCGCCTTTTTCCTCTCGTTGATCCTTATCGCTTTGAAATCGCACGATTCAACGCATATCCCGCATCCGATGCACTTCTCTTCATTGATGAACGAGTAGAACGGCTCGGATTCAACGTAGTCGGAAAGGACGATTTCGAGGGCTTTGGATGAGGCCAATCCTGCGGATTCTACGCTCTCCTTCACGTCCATCGGCCCGCTCGCGGTTCCGGCCAAGAATATTCCCCTGACGTTCGTCTCCACCGGCCTAAGCTTGGGATGCGCCGGCATGAAGAAGCCGTTCTCGTCCGTAGCAATCCCCAAAACTTCCGAAAGCTCGGAATTTCCTTCCATCGGAGTCGCCAAAACTATCAGATCGAACTCCTCACTCCTAACTTCACCGCTCAGCGTATTTTCGAAGAATATTCGATTTCCCTCTATTTTAGCGACCTTGGCTCTAACGAACTTGACGCCCATGCTCTGAACCCTCTCGTAGAGCTCTTCGTAATAAGCCCGCATGTCGATGTAGAAAATCCAAATCTCCGCATTGGGATACCTCCTCTTTATAGTTAAAGCGTTCTTAAGAGTTGCGAGACAGCACACTCTGCTACAGTAAGGTTTCTCATTCCTATCCCTGCTTCCCGCACACAAAACGAAGGCTATCCTTTTCGGCGTTTTTCCGTTAACTACCAGTCTTCCCTTCGTCGGCCCGCTTGCAGAAAGAAGCCTTTCCAACTGCATCAGCGTTATTACTCCTTCAGATCCCGAAGAGCTCACTTTGAATCCCGTCGCCACGATTATCGCTCCAACCTCAACTTCTATTTCCTCCTCTCTCTGCTCGAAGTCTATGGCGTTCTCCGGGCATGCTTCGACGCAGAGCATGCAACCTATGCAGTGCTCCGCATCTATTAAGGCACACAACGGAATGGCTTGAGGAATCGGAAGGAATATAGCCTTTCTCATCTCCTTCGAAACGTAAATCGGGCAAACGTCACTACAGAACTCTATGCATCCCTTACACTTCTCCTCATCCACGAACCTCGGGTGCTTGACGATTTTAACTCTGAAGTTGCCGACGAACCCTCGGACTTCCTTAACTTCCGCGTTCGTTATCACTTCCACGTTCGGATTCTTCCAAACCTCGCTCATCTTAGGAGCTAAGATGCATATCGAGCAATCGTTCGTCGGAAAGACCTCGTTGAGCAGAGCCATGTGTCCTCCTATCGTGGGTGATTTCTCCACTAAGTAAACCTTCGTGAAGTTCGCGAGGATTAGTGAAGCTGTTATCCCAGCCACTCCCCCTCCTATAACGAGGACGGGTTTTTTTACCGGAATCCTTACAGTTTCGAGCGGTTTCAGATTTTTAGCCCTCGCGACCGCCATCCTTATCAGATCCCTCGCCTTTAAATTCGCCTCGACTCCCGAATGAACCCATGAACACTGCTCTCTCACGTTTGCGATGGCGAGCATGAAGGGGTTGAGCCCGCATTCCTTCAGAAGGTTGCGGAAGGTATGCTCGTGCAACTTGGGACTGCAACAAGCAATCACCACTCTGTCGAGGTCGTGCTCCTTTATCGCGTCCGCCATCTCCTTAAGGCCTGAATCCGAGCAAGCGTATTTGATCGATTTAGCGTAAGCTACGTCCGGAAGGTTTTTGGCGTATTCCTCAAGAGCTTCGACATCCAAAACGCCCGCTATGTTCAATCCGCAATGACAGATAAACACGCCAATTCTCACGATCGATCGTTAACGAGTGGTATATTACGTTTATCCCCACTTGCTCATCCACTTGAATGAAATCCCCCTGCTCTTTATCGCTTTCATGAAGCTCGCTCTCGCTTTTGCGTCTATGCACGAATAGTGATGGGCTCTTTCAAGTATGTATGGGTATCCCCTCGTCTTTCCTAAGATGCATTCGGCGAACACTACCTTAACGACCTCTTCGTGCATATCCTTCATCCATTCGGGGAACTCGATCCTGACAGGCATTGACGGGTTTACCATCAGATAGGAGTAGCATATTCCTCTTCCAAGAGGTTGCGTGTATGAAAATACGTCCATTACATCCGAAAGCAGGTAGGTATCGTATACGTCAAGTCCCAAGCTTTTGGCCAGATCCTTGGAAAAGCTTCTATCCACGTAACCCACCAACGGCGTTCCCGTTTCCTCACTCCTCCCCATGATTTCGGAAACGCTTTCTGTGATCTCTTCCTTAACATTCTGATCGGCGACGTATGGAGTAAAGCTTCCGTCGAAGAACAACCAGCTTTTTCCGTCCATATCCTCCATGAGCATTTCGAGTTCCGATTTGAATCTTACCAAATCCAAGTTTTCATCCAAGCCGACGAACGTTGTTCTGAATCTTTTGCCAAATTCCCCGTTTCCGTGAACGACCCAAATCTTCGCTACCTGAACCACGCCTATGGGTATTCCGAACTCCTTAAGGGGAGACATCTGACTTCCATCGACTCCAACGACTCTCCTTCCCTTCAGAGCTCGAAGAAACCACTTACCGGAAGTTTCCAGCCTCTCTATTTTAAGAACATTGAGAACCTTGTGTTCTGCGTTTCTCTTCTTCCTTTCGATTTCCTCGTTGTATCTTTCGAGCATCTCCCTGAACTTATCTATGTTCTCCATGAGGTTCCCGTCGAATGACATCATCGATCCGAATTGATCTTCCGGAGATTTCACCCTTCCGGTCAAAAGTGTTAAATAGCGAATCGGAATTTTGCAAACTATGGCGAGATTTCCAGAGGCGGAGGCGAGGCTTTTCAACGTCAAGATCTGCATGAGGTGTAACGCGAGGAATCCGATTAGGGCCACGAGGTGCAGAAAGTGCGGATACAAGGGGCTTAGACCGAAGTCGAAGGAGAGGAAAGGTAAGAAGTGATCAGAGAGAATCTTCGTCGTATCCCAGCATTACGACCCACCACCACCTCGCCATGTCCACCAGATCTCTGCTGAAAACTCCGGAAAGGTGGTATTCCCCGTTTTTTATCGCTATCATCCCCGCCCCGATCAGCTTGTTCCTCATCGCGTAGAAGGAAGATTTCGCCATACCCAATTCCTTGACGATTTCCTCCCACTCCTCCACCTTCAAAGGCTTTCCAGCCTTCTGCCTCTCCTCAACTATGGTAACGAACTTCGCCGCCTTCAAAGCGATTTCCTCCTTTCTGAACAGCCTCCTCATGAGTTCGAGCAGGGGATTCTTCGACTGAGAAATTCGGGCGTTCGATGCGGAACGGACTATTATGGATGTGGACGTCTTCGGAGCGTCCTTCACCTTCATGCCAGTTAATCCGTTATGGGAAACTTTAACCTTGCCCAATAAGAGCAAGCTTTTTATTCATGCTTGGAATCGGGAGAAAGGGTGAACGTCGATGATAAAGCCGAGAGACGATAAGGAATTTCAGGGATGCGGTATTTTCGGAGTTATGGATCGGAGTGGTAAGAGGTTTAATGGTGAAATGATCGTAGAGGCTATGAAAAACATGCACGTCCGAGGGAACGGGCTCGGTGGCGGTTTTGCCGTTTACGGCCTTTATCCCAAATACAAGGATTATTACTGCCTTCACGTCATGATCCAAGACTGGAACGAGGAGGCTAAGATGGAGGTGGACAGGTTTTTGGACGCGAACTTCGACATAGTTCACGACGAGGAGATTCCGACGAACGAAGATGCTAACGTGGAGAATCCTCCTCTGTTCTGGCGTTACTTCGTTTCTCCTCAGAAGAAGGGTGAGGATAAGAAGCTGTCGGATGACGATTACGTGATAAAGAAGGTCATGCACATAAACACCAAGATAAAGGACGCCTACGTAATTTCCTCAGGCAAGAACATGGGAGTTTTCAAGGGCGTTGGATTTCCGGAGGATATAGCGGAGTTCTTCATGATCGAAAAGTATAAGGGATACATCTGGACTGCCCATAGTAGATTTCCGACGAACACACCCGGCTGGTGGGGTGGAGCGCATCCGTTCTGCATCCTCGACTGGACTGTGGTTCACAACGGTGAGATAAGTTCATACGGAACGAACAAGCGTTATTTGGAGATGTTCGGATACTACTGCACGCTCCAGACCGACACGGAGGTGATGGCTTATGCCTTCGATCTGCTGATGAGGAGGCAGGGGTTGCCGATAGAGATAGTCGCGAAGATCTTAGCTCCGCCGATGTGGGACATAATAGACCACATGGACGAGAAGAAGAAAAAGCTATACACGACTCTTAGAATGGTTTACGCTCCTCTATTAATAAACGGCCCTTGGACGGTCATAGTTGCACATCACGGTGAGATGTTCGGTTTGACGGATAGGATAAGGTTGAGGCCGATAACCGCTGGGGAAAAGGGGGATCTCCTGTTTCTATCTTCGGAGGAAGCTGCCATAAGGGCTGTCTGTCCCGATTTGGATAGGGTCTGGACTCCACACGGCGGAGAGCCTGTGGTAGGAAGGTTAAACGAAAAGGCGCTCAAGAAGGTGATAGGATGAAGTCTCATCTCCTTCCGGATTTCGTCGTCGAGAGGATTGAGGAGAGGTGCAACAGATGTGGTGTTTGCGTTAAGCAGTGTCCTTGGGGAGTTTACAGCTGGAATGAAGACAAGACGGAAATTCTGATAGACTACACCAAATGTGTGGGCTGTCAGAGGTGCGTGGTCTATTGCCCGAACAAAGCCTTGATCGTTCGTCCATATCCGGGAAGCTATCGTCCGAACGCTTACTGGACGAAGGAGGTTATTTCGGACATAAAGAAGCAGGCGGAGCAGGGTGGAGTTCTGTTGGTCGGAACGGGTAGCGATCGTCCTTATAAGGTTTACTTCGACCACATACTTCTAAACGCTTCTCAGGTTACCAACCCTTCGATAGATCCGCTGAGGGAGCCGATGGAGTTGAGGACTTTCTTAGGCAGGAAGCCCGATAGGCTTGAGATAGAGATCGACGGAGACGATGTGGAGATAAAGACGGAACTTTATCCGAACCTCGTGGTGGAAACGCCCATACTATTCGCCGGAATGAGCTACGGAGCTTTAAGCAAGAACGCTTTCTTGGCGTTGGCGATGGCCGCAAAGGAATTCGGAACCCTCTTCTGCACGGGCGAGGGAGGGTTGCCTAAGGACATGAGGGAAGAATACGGGCCAGTTGCGATAGTCCAGTGCGCGAGCGGTAGGTTTGGAGTCGATCCGGAATATCTGAACTGTGCCGCGGCCATAGAGATAAAGATAGGGCAGGGGGCAAAGCCGGGGATTGGAGGGCATCTTCCGGGGGAGAAGGTAACGGCCGAAATCTCTGCTACGAGGATGATTCCGGAGGGGACGGATGCTTTATCCCCAGCGCCACACCACGACATCTATTCGATAGAGGATCTTTCGATGCTGATCTACGCTTTGAAGGAAGCTACGAACTACGAGAAGCCGGTGTTCGTTAAAATTGCCGCCGTTCA
Organism: Archaeoglobaceae archaeon; assembly: GCA_026986375.1. Taxonomy (GTDB): domain Archaea; phylum Halobacteriota; class Archaeoglobi; order Archaeoglobales; family Archaeoglobaceae; genus WAKM01. Next base: position 3,172 of record JALSOQ010000021.1, on the reverse strand, counting down.
CAACGTGGCTGCGATAGCGAGCGGAATAGTTAGGGCCGGGGCGGATGTTATAGTCATAGACGGTTTCAGAGGGGGAACCGGTGCATCGCCCAAGGTCATGAGGGATCACGTCGGAATTCCGATAGAGCTGGCCATTGCAGCCGTTGACCAAAGGCTCAGGGAGGAGGGGATAAGGCACAAGTGCTCCATAATCGCGAGCGGTGGAATTAGGTGTTCAGCAGACGTCGTCAAAGCGATCGCTTTGGGGGCGGATGCGGTTTACATAGGAACGGCCGCACTCATAGCCTTAGGCTGCACGATGTGCCAGAAGTGCTACACGGGCAAATGCGCTTGGGGTATATGCACTCAGGATCCCAATCTGGCGAAGAGGTTGAATCCGAAGGAAGGTGCGAAGAGGCTCGTCAATCTTCTCAGAGCTTGGAGCTTGGAGATAAAGGACATGCTCGGAGGTATGGGAATAAACGCCATAGAGAGCCTGAGAAGCAACAGGGAGCAGTTGAGGGGAATAGGATTGGAGGAGTGGGAGCTTAGAGTTTTGGGAATTAAGGGGGCGGGAGAATGAGGTTCGTCGATTCGTTCCTCGACGGCGTTCGCAGGCTCGAAGAGATAGTTCATCAGGCGAGGATAGAGGGGGATGTTGCTGAGATAGATGCCAAGGGTTTGAAGCACAAGGAACTGAACGACCTAATGAGGTTCTGCGTCGAAAGGGGGGCGAAGAAGCTGATACTCAAAAACGTCTGCGGTCAGAGATACATAGGGACGAGGCTCTTCTTCAATCCCGGGGTTAAGGTGGAGATCATTATTTACGGAACACCCGGTAACGACTTGGGAGCTTTTCTGGCCGGGCATCGAATAGTCGTTTACGGTAACGCTCAGGACGGGGTGGGCAACACGATGGACGACGGAGAAATCATCGTGCACGGAAGGGCGGGAGATGTTGTAGCGATGGCGATGAGGGGAGGGAAGATTTTCATAAGGGACAGCGTCGGATACAGGACGGCGATACACATGAAGGAATACATGGACAGGGTTCCGTTGCTCGTTGTGGGGGGAACTGCTCAGGACTTTTTGGGAGAATACATGGCCGGCGGGAGGGTGGTTCTTTTGGGGCTGAACTTGGAAAACGGAAGGCACAGGTGCCACTACATAGGAACGGGAATGCACGGGGGAGTGATTTATCTTAGGGGAAAGGTTGAGAAATATCAACTCGGCAAGGAAGTGGGTGTAGTCGAGATGGAAGAGGAAGATTGGAAGTTCTTGGAGAAGGTCGTGGACGAGTTCTGCGGTTACTTCGGGAGGGAGATAAAGATGGAGAGGGACGAGATACTGGGCGGAAACTTCATGAAACTTATTCCGGTGACAAAGAGGCCATACGGGAAGGTTTACTCTTACTGATTTTTAAAATAAAAATTAAGTTTTTTAAATGTAAATGAGAAATTAGTCCCGCCTCCCGGATTTGAACCGGGGACCCCGGGCTCTCTGCCCCCTTGCCGGGGGCAAGGCGAACTACAGGCCCGCGCTCTGCCAGACTGAGCTAAGGCGGGAATCGATAGTTACTACTCGGATCGGCTTAAAAAGATTGTGCTGGGAAAAATAGAAAAATAATTCAAATTTATTGAGAAAGAATTTTTACGAATTCTTCGTTTCTCTTTGGTTTTACGGCTATACTTATGGCCATCGCAATCAGGAAGTTTATCGCGAGACCTATCGTTCCCGCCATGGCCGGGTGGAAGACTATCGGAAATCCAATCTTTCCTCCGATCTGCTTCGCGAGCAATGCGGTAACTGCGGTTCCAGCCAAGATCCCTCCTATCGCTCCCTCCTTGCTGAGCCATGCCCTATTAGGATATATCGCCTGAAGTAAGGCCGGAAGGAACTGCAATCCACCGGCGCACGCTATCGCGGTTATGTTGAATATCAGCCCGGGCTTTAGAACCGCGAGATACCAGCCTATGAACGCCCAAGCTAAGAGGAGGGCTCTGCTTACCAGAATTAGCTCCCTCTCACTCGCTCCCTTTCTTACCCTCTGGTATATGTCCCTCGTGAGGATTAAGGATGTAGCACCCAAGAACGAGTCGAGCGTGGACATTGCCGCAGCAGCCGCTCCGGCCAGTAGGAATCCGGCTAAGATCGGGTTCGTGAAGTGGTATATCATGAACGCCATCACCGCATCCCTCGAACCGAACTGCTTTATCAACTCGAATATAAAGCCAGCTTTAAGCCCCAAAGCCGGGAATCCAGTTACGTTGAGCACGGCCGCCGCCAACCCTATGAATGCAGTGGGTATGTAGTAGCTGCTGAGGTAGAATGCAGTGGCAACGCTCGACCACTTGATCGTCCAAGTGTCCTTCGCCGCATAATATTTTATCCAGAGGTGGGGGAGGATCATCAGTCCGACTCCGTAAACCATTATGCAGCTGAGAAGCATCTCCGGGCTCCAGTTCATCGTCAAAAGCTTCGGCTTAACCCTGATAACTTCCTGCATGAGGTGGGGAATTCCCTGAGGGAAGAACTTCAGGACTATCACTACCCCGGCGATCCAAACTCCTATATACATCCAAACTCCCTGCAGAACGTCCGTCCAGTAAGCCGCTCTGAGTCCGCCTAATATCACGTATGTTGCAGCTATCAGCATCAGAATCAGCGAAGCTTCCTGATAGGGTATGTGCCCTCCGCTACCTATGGATAGAATGATTCCCAGCCCGATCGCCTGAACGACTATGTAAGCTATGACGAATACTGCCATTACTATCGCAGTCACGAACCTCAGAGCCTCGCTTCCGTAGTATTCCGCAAGGAGATCCGCTGGAGTGACGAATCCCTTAGCCTTCCCCAACAAGAACACCCTTCTGCCGTAGTAGTAACCCCAGACAGATGCTGTTATGACCCAGGCCATCGCGGCTATCCAGAAGGAGATGCCCGTCGATGCGTAAACCGCCACGCTCGTCAGAAAGGCGAAGGCGCTGTGGTATGTCGAAGCTATCGCCAGAAATACGACTATCAGTCCAGCCTTCCTGCTGAGAACGAAGAAGTCCTCCACGCTCTTCTGAAACCTTCTGCCGGCCAAGTATCCGATTCCTATTCAGAGGATGCTGTACATTATTATTACCGCCGTGGTAACCTCCCACGCCTCCAAAGAATCACTTCCAAACGAATTTGGCAATCAAAACTA
>JALSOQ010000020.1 GCA_026986375.1 Archaeoglobaceae archaeon | reverse complement strand
CGATAGGTAGCGGAACGACTCCGCAGGACGTTAAGGAGTTACTGAAGTATTACAAGACGATGAAGAACGTGATGAAGAAGATGAAGAAGCTTGAGAAGGGAAGGTTGCCCTTCAAGTTGCCGAAGTTAGGGTTCTGATGAGGGTTCTCGTCTCCGGCCTCCTCCAGTTCGATTCGGGAAAGACGAGCTTGGCGTTGTCCCTTATCCACGAAGCAGTTGAAAGGGGGATGGACGTAGGAGTGGTGAAGCCGATTACAGCATTCAGCGGATGGTATCAGTATTCGAGCGTTCTGAAGAGTATGGAATTGGGAAAGCTCGTCGGAGAGGATATCTACAAGCTCCACGAAACAGCTAAGAGCGAAGATCCGATAGAGCTCGAAAGTCCCGTCGTTCTCATGCACATGCCCCCGGATCCGGAGAGGGTGGAGTGGAGGAGCACTTTCTACACCGCCCTAAATCTAAAAGAGCGGATAATATCCGTTCGTATAACGAATCCGAAAGGAACCAACCACTTTTACGTTCCGGAAAACCTCAACAGGTTAACTGGATCGTTGAGGGATGTAGCTACGAAACTCGTGAATACCCTTAAACCCAAGCCGCTCGATGTGGAGAAAGTGGACGAGTTGATTCCGAAGTTGGGAGAGCTTGCCGACGAATGCGTTGGAACGATTTCATCGAAGCACGATTTCACTTTGATCGAATCCTACAACAACGCCTCCGCTCCGACTTGGAAATCGCTCGACGTCGATGTAGTTTTGATTGTGGCTCCTTCGAAGGTCGCGATTTTCGAAGGGAAAAGTTACAGGAAGGCCGTGGAATTGCTCTTAAACCCGCCTTGGCTGATTCCGAGCGAGGACATCGTATCTATTTTGAGACCCGCCAAAACGGTAGAATTGAAACCCACCCTGAACAAAAATTCGGCATGGGCGGAGGGGCTTTTGGACGAAATTTACAGGTTGTTCAGGATCTCCTCCAACGCCTTGTAGTATATATCCCCTCCCTTCATGAACTCTATCGCGTCGTATGGGCATGAGGGTATGCAGAACATGTATTCACAGTCCTTGCAGAACCTGACGTCCACGACTATCCTCTTTCCGTTCGAAATTAGGGAATGGCACTTTATGGCGTTGTATGGGCAAGCTATGACGCAGTTTCCACATCCGATACACGAATCTTCCTTCACGATTAAAGCGAAATCCGTTAAGCTGTATTTAGCGTTCGGCTGGTAGAACTCGTCTATGCTTACTGTTATCACGTCTGAAAAGTGCTTCAGAGCGGAGAGCATCCTCGAAAGGTAGTGGGGATTGAATCCCATGAAGAGGACGAGATCGTATCCACCCCATGAGTCCATGATATACTGCATAAGGTAATGGAGGGATCTTGAGGAAAATACGGGCCTTATTCCTCTTTCTGTAAGTTTTTTGCTCGAAGCTCCAGTGGCTATTATCGGAATTCCTTTTTTCCAAAACCTAACGGCGAAATCAACGAGTCTTTCGTCGTTCAAAAGCCTTCCCCCGACTATTAGAACGGGACTTTTTGCCGACCTTATAAGCCCCGCAATGAACTCCGGCTCCACCGGCAAACCTTCTCTGCACTGCTTGTCCGACACATCGTATTTCGGTATGTAGCGGATCATTCGCGTAACTTTCCTTATTATTCATTATAAAAAGTTAACCCTATCTGCTCCCGATCGGCAACGTTTTAATCAGCGCAGATGACCGTTCATCCGTTATGTGGAGCATACTTAAGGCTTTGAGAGAAAATCCGCAGATTCTCATAGAATCGCAGAAGAGAAGGGGAGAAAGCGTAGAAATAGTCGAGAAGGCGATAGAACTTGACAGACTCTGGAGGCAGAAGCTCAAAGAACTGAACAAGCTCAGGCACGAGAGGAACAAGCTCTCGCAGGAGATAAAGTCCGCTCCGAAGGAGAAAAAGGCGGAATTGATAGCGAAAGCCAAGGAAATTTCTGAAAAAGTTAAAAGAGGAGAAGAGGAGCTCAGAAAGATTGAGGAAGAGCTAAATAAGGTTCTGCTTTCTATTCCGAACATACTGCACGAATCCGTTCCCGAAGGGAGAGATGAGAACGACAACGTTCCGATAAGGTTCTGGGGTAAGCCGAAAGTTTACAAAGAGCACTTGGATCGGTTTTTGGAGCAGACTAAGGGGTTCGACGTCGAATACGAGATAATCGAAAAGCCTCCGTTGGGGCATGCGGATGCGGTTGAGAGGTTCGGCTGGGCCGACACGCTTAGGGCTGGAAAGGTTGCAGGTTCGAGGTTCTACTACCTCTTCGACGACTTGGTATGGCTCGATTTCGCTCTAACCTGCTACGCTTTGGATTTCCTCGCCAAGGAAGGATTTAAGATCGTAAATCCGCCCTACATGATGAGGAGGAAAGCTTATCAGGGAGTTACAGCCTTCAGCGACTTCGAGGATGTTATCTATAAGATAGAGGACGAGGATCTATATCTGATAGCAACATCGGAGCATCCGCTTGCGGCGATGCACATGAACGAAGTTCTGGAGGAGGACGAACTACCCTTGCTCTACGCCGGAGTCAGCCCTTGCTTCAGGAAGGAGGCGGGTGCACATGGCAAAGATACAAAGGGAATATTCAGAGTCCACCAGTTCAACAAGGTCGAGCAGTTCGTTTTCTGTTTGCCGGATCAAAGCTGGGAGTGGCATGAAAAACTCATTGAGAACGCCGAAAAGCTCTGGCAGGGTTTGGGAATTCCTTACAGAGTCGTAAACGTTTGTTCCGGAGATCTGGGTGTGGTTGCGTCGAAGAAATACGATTTAGAAGCTTGGATGCCTGCTCAGGGCAGATACAGGGAGATGGTCTCATGCAGCAACTGCACGGACTGGCAGAGCTACAGGCTGAATATTAGGTTCGCAGAAGAGAGGGGAAAGCCTACGAAAGGTTTCGTCCACACGCTGAATTCGACTGCCATAGCGACTACGAGGGCGATAACTGCAATAATAGAGAACTACCAGCTTGAGGACGGAAGGGTAGAAATTCCGAAGATGCTAAGGAAATATCTCGAACCCATAGAATTCGCTCCTAAGGATTACATAGAACCGCGGAGGTAAAGTATTAAATAGCCGGGAATGGCATGTCGGTGGAGGTGGTGGATATGGAGACGAGGTGCGTCACGTGTGGGGCTAATCTGATAGGAACGAACTACGTCGCTTTCCCGTGTCCCGAATGCGGACAAATGATATACAGGTGTAAGAAGTGCAGGAAGCTGGCAAATCCGTATAAATGCTCGAACTGCGGGTTCGTAGGTCCGTGAGGTGAGGTATATGGGCAACGTTTACATGAAGCTTAAAGTGATGCCGGAAGACATAGATGTGGACTTGGAAAAGATATACGAGAAGATAAAAGAGGTGGCTCCGGAGAACGTGGAGATAAAGGACTATAAAATAGAGCCTATAGCGTTCGGACTGAAGGCTTTACTCGTAATGGCTGTGATGCCCGACGAAGGAGGGATCGGAGACGAACTCATAGAAAAAATTCAGAGCATAGAAGGCGTAGAAAGTGTAGAGGTCGTAGCTACGGAGTTAGTTTAAATTTTTATTAATGTGAACGTCGCAATACTCGTTGGAGGAAGAGGTAAAAGGATCGGGCTGGACAAGGGATTTCTCAAATTGTGCGGAAGAACTTTCATCGAGATACTCGTGGATAGATTTAAGGACTGCGATTTGGTTTTAGTCTGTAGAGACGAAAAGCAGGCGGAGGAGTATTCCATATTTGGAAAAACTTTGGTCGATTCTGTAAGGAATTTCGGACCTTTGGCGGGAATATATTCCGCCCTAAAGCACTTTGAGAATAGGGTTTTGGTTCTGGCCGTGGACATGCCTCTCGTTAAGAGGGAGCTCGCGGAGTTTTTGTTCGAATCCTACCCAGACGTAGATGCCGTGGTTCCAGCTTGGAGTGACGGAAAGATAGAACCCCTCTTGGCCTGCTACTCTCATTCGGCATTGAAAACGATCGAGAAATGCCTTGAAGAAGGGGAAAGGAGAGTTCATAAAGCTATAGAGCGTATGAACACCGCATACTACCCGATTGAAAACTTGAGATGGTTCGACGAGCGTCTCGAATCCTTCATAAACGTAAACAGTATGAAAGATTATGAAAGGTTGCTGAAGGTGGTGGAATGCTCATCGATAGATACGGAAGGGCAATAAGACACCTCAGAATTTCGGTAACGAGTAGGTGTAACCTTCGATGCTTATACTGCCACAGGGAGGGAGAATTCTCCGTAGGGATGGAAATGGACATCGACGAGATATCCAAAATTTGCAGAGCGTTTTACGAATTGGGTGTAGAGAATGTGAAGATTACCGGCGGAGAACCTCTCCTCAGAAAGGACATAGTTGAAATAGTTCAGGAGATGCCACCCTTTAGGGAAATATCGATGGTCACGAACGGAACTCTGCTATCCAAACTCGCACACGACTTGAAGGAAGTGGGATTGGATAGAGTAAACGTAAGCCTCGACACGCTGAACGAGGAAAAATACAAATTTATAACAGGAAGGAAATTGCTGAAAAATGTTTTGGAGGGAATATATTCGGCATACGATGCCTCTCTTTTTCCGATCAAATTGAACATGGTCGTTTTGAAAGGAATAAACGACGACGAGATATACGATCTACTCGAATTCTCATCGAAATTCAACGAAAATGGAATAAAGATAATACTCCAGCTAATCGAAGTCGTTGGTAATTCCGAATATCACTTCGACCTCTCTGAAATCGAATCGAAATTCGAAAGAATGGCCGATAGAGTAATAGTGAGAAAATTGCACAAAAGAAGGCAGTTCATCTTAGGAAAAAAAGCTGTCGAGATCGTTAGACCCTTTCACGGGGAGTTCTGCATGCACTGCACGAGGATCAGGGTTACGTCGGACGGGAAGATAAAGCCCTGCCTAATGAAAAATGACGGACTAATCGATCTAAGGGGTTTGAGCTATGAGGATATGGTTAAATCGATAAAGAGGGCCGTAGCTCTCAGAGAACCTTTCTTCAAAAACCCTTAAATTATCATATCACGTAATTCGATACGATGTTCGGATGGGGTGAACTGGGATTAATAGCCGTTCTCGCAATCATCTTTCTTGGCCCAGACAAGTTGGCGGATATGGCAAGAACGGCCGGAAGAATCTATGCGGAATATCAGAAAGCTAAGAAAAGGCTTGAACTTGAACTCCTTTACGGTCAGGAGATTCCGAACGAGGATGAACTCAAGGAGATTCAGAGAAGGAAGATGGAGGAGATAATGTCCGATATTAGGGAATCTTTAAATAGTGAGCGGTCTATGGAAAGGGGGTGATCGGATGGTCGTAAAGATGCAACTCCCTATTGGGCCGAACGAACTGCTTGTGATTCTCCTAATTGCGTTCTTCCTATTCGGAGCCAACAAATTGCCTGAACTCGCGAGGAGTTTGGGTAGGGCTAAGGCGGAGTTCAAGAAAGCTGAGAGAGAAGCGGAACTCGAACTACTCGAATTCGAGAGAAGGATGAGGGAGGGAAAGACTACCTCGAGCGAAAAGAGAGAGAAGCTCGAGAAGATTGCAAGGGATTTGGGGATAAACCCAGAAGGAAAGAGCGACGATGAGTTGCTTGAAGAGATATACAAGGCCATCCCGAAGGAGAAGTCCGAACCTTGAGAAAACCTTAAAAATAATTCGCTGGAGGCTGAAAATATGAAGGTGCAGACCGAAGTTAGGCAACTTAAAGAAGGAGGTTACATAGTCATCGACGACGAGCCTTGCGAGATCGTGAGCATTTCGGTAAGTAAACCCGGAAAACACGGCGCCGCTAAGGCGAGGATAGATGCCATAGGTATCTTCGACGGTCAGAAGAGGAGCATAGTTCAGCCCGTAACGGCGAAGGTTTACGTTCCGATAGTGGAGAGGAAGAGAGCCCAAGTGATAAGTGTTATGGGTAACGTCGCTCAACTCATGGACTTGGAAACATACGAGACTTTCGAGCTACCTATTCCAGAAGAGATCAAGGATAGAATCGAGCCGGGGAAGGAGATAGTATATATAGAGTCGTTGGGGAAGAGGAAGATAGCGGAAAGGTAGCATGCATATAGATTCTTTTTTCGCATTTTCGAATTCCTCCAAAGGGGAGGAGGATTTTCTCATATTCGGAATACCATACGATTGCACTCAATCCTTTAAGCCCGGTTCCAGATTCGCACCAAATGCCATAAGGGAGGCAAGCTGGAATCTTGAGAGCTACTCAGTCTACTTCGATTACGATTTGGAGTTCGCCAAGATATGCGATGCAGGCAATGTGAACGTCGATGGTAATTTCGATAGAGTTGTAAAAAACGTTTCCGAATTCCTTTCGGGAGTAGATTCGATTCCGATCGCTTTGGGAGGGGAACACACGATCACGTATGCCGTTCTCAGGAACTTCGAAGACGTTTGCTACATAGCCTTCGACGCCCACTTAGACTTGAGGGATGAGTTCGACGATAACCCTTTCAACCACGCGTGCGTTACGAGGAGGATATACGAGTTGGGATTCGATATAGTTCTTATAGGGGTCAGAAGTGGAACCGGGGAGGAGTTTAGGTTCGCTAAGGAGAACGGAATAGCTCTCTTCCACCCCTGGCACGATTTCGGAGAGGTAGTAGAAAACGTCAGAAAGATCGTGGGAAACGGCAACATCTACCTATCCATAGACATGGACGCGTTCGACCCGGCATTCGCTCCAGGCGTTTCTACTCCCGAACCGTTCGGTTTGAATCCGATCGTAGTTTTGAAGTTTTTCGAAGAGTTTTCGGATCGGATCATCGGTTTGGATGTTGTCGAAGTCGTCCCCGATTCCGAAAGGATAACCCAAACGCTCGCCGCGAAGCTCATCGTCGAGTTCATAGCCTCAAGGTGCAAGAGATAGTAGGTGGATGTTCCCTATGTGAACTTTCTTCAAATATTTTTTCGCCACCTCGTAGCATTTCATTACCTGCCTTTTAGGAGTTATTGGCATGTCAGAAAGCAGAAAGTCGGGATGGAATATGAGGAGGCTGTATGGAATTTCATCGCTGAGTGATGCCAAAAATTTCGCTACTCCCTCCACCTCCCTCTCATCCACGTAGAACGGAACAAGAAGAGTGGTCGCTGACAGAACTTCGGGGTATTTATCGAATATCCTCTCGAAATTTTTCAATGTTTGCTCGTTACTTCTCCCAGTAAGAATCATGTGCAGGTAGGGATTCCAAGCTTTTAGATCGAATTTAACCGTTCCTCCACTTTCATGGCTAAGCTTTGCGGCTTTCAAAGCCAAAGATGTCCTTCCGGCCCCATTCCACTCCCAACATATCATCACCCTCTTCCTCTTCAGCACCTCCCTACTGAACTTCAATGCGAAGGGAAGCTGAGGTTCCGGGGAGCCTCCGAAGTGGCATATGCACTTAACCCTTTCAGGCATCGCCTTTTCGACCATTTCTTCAACCGTCACCGAATTCTTCTCGCTGATGAATTTGTGCGTGTAGTTCTGGCAGTATATGCAGTCGAAGTTGCATCCGTAATAAAACACGGCCAAATTAACCCCTCTTAGCTCCGAACCGGTGCAGAACCACGAGTTGCAACAGTTCGTTGGGAGAGGATCCTCGTAGTAGCTTAGAATCGCTTTATTTGAACTCGTAAGAACTTTGTCGACGAATCTGAGTCCGCACAGTCCCTTATCGTCGAATCCGCACTCGTTTGAGCAAAGTCTACATTTGACCCTTCCCTTTCCCTTTATTTTGTGAACGTCGGGATGAATTCTTTCGACGAACTCCAAAGCCCTCTCACTCTTAGAGCATTCGGGACATATGGGTATGGCTTTCGTGTAAGTTTCATTTCCACATATCTCGCACTTCACGTGAATGGGTTCGATTCACTCTTATATCGATGTTGCGGAGAACGTTCATGCCAATACTTCAAGTTGCGTTGGACCTCGTTGAACTGAAGAGAGCGGTTGAAATAGCGAGGCTTGCTTTGGAAGGAGGAGCGGATTGGATAGAAGTTGGGACACCGCTAATCAAGAGCGAGGGGATGGAAGCGGTTAGAGTTATGAGGAAAGAGTTCAAAGGGAGTAAGATAGTCGCGGACATGAAGACGATTGACACAGGTGCTTTGGAGGTCGAGATGTGCGCGAAGAGTGGTGCGGATGTAGTTATAATCCTCTCCCTGAGCGACGATTCCACGATAGGGGAAGCTATTAGTGCGGCGAGGAGATACGGATGCGAGATAATGGTCGATCTGATAAACCATCCCAATCCCGTTGAGAGGGCGAAAAGGGTTGAGGAATTGGGGGTAGATTACGTTTGTGTTCACGTCGGGATAGACGTCCAGATGACAGGCAAAACGCCTTTAGATCTGTTGAAAGAAGTGGTGGATGCAGTCAATATCCCAGTTGCAGTTGCCGGTGGTCTGGATGCGGAGAAGGCTTCGGCATGCGTTTCTGCTGGTGCGGAGATCGTCATAGTGGGAAGCAACATCGTTAAGTCGAAAGACGTTAAAGCTTCGGCAGAAACGATAAGAAAAGCCATAGATTCCGCTTTGGCACTAAAACCCAAGAGAATTTCTATGGATGAGGAGATTCGAATGATGCTGATGCAGGTTACGACGCCAAACATCAGCGATGCCATGCATAGGGCCAAGGGTATGGAGGGGATTAGACCGATAGTCAGAGGAAAGAAGGTAGTTGGAAAGGCCGTAACCGTTTACACGATGGACGGAGATTGGGCGAAAACGGTTGAAGCTATAGATGTCGCAGGGGAGGGTGATGTGATAGTGATAAAGTGCTCTGGAGACAGCAGTGCTGTGTGGGGCGAACTTGCGACGAGGAGTTGCATGAACAAAGGAATATCTGGAGTTATAATAGACGGAGCAGTTAGGGACGTGGACGACATAGAGAAGTTGGGATTTCCGATTTTCGCTAAGAAGATAGTTCCAAACGCCGGAGATCCCAAGGGATTTGGGGAGATAAACGTAAAGATAGTTTGCGGTGGGGTTGAGGTAAGACCGGGAGATTGGATAGTGGCGGACGACAACGGCGTCATGGTTATTCCGAAGGAAAGAGCTTACGAAATAGCGAAAAGGGCCTTGGAGGTTAAAAAACACGAGGACAGGATTAGAGCGGAGATAGAGGAGGGAAAGACTTTAGCTGAAGTCGTAGAATTATACAAATGGGAGAAGGTCAGATAGGTTCTTTGAAGCCGTATTCTCCTATGAGAGGAACGAACCTCACCGGCCCCCACACCCTCCTACTGATCCTCCCCCTCTCATCCTTATCCACGATGTATAAGTATTGCTCGTATCTTCCTATCGGAATTACCATCCTCCCTCCCGGCTTTAGCTGATCGATCAGAGGTTTCGGTATATCGGGGGCTGAAGCTGTGACGTATATCTTGTCGTATGGTGCTTCAGGCTCGTATCCCTTTGTTCCATCCCCTACTACTATTTTGACGTTGTCGTATCCCAGATACTCCAAAGTTCGTTTTGCTCTCTCGGCGAGTTCTGGAATTCTCTCTATCGCTATGACCTTACCCCTCCTTCCGACTATTTCCGCAACGACCGCGGCGTGATACCCACTTCCTCCTCCGACTTCCAAGACCTTCTCCCCTTCCTTTAAATCGAGGAGGTCGCACATTATAGCCACCATGTGCGGTGCGCTTATCGTCTGTCCCTTACCTATTGGCAGGGGAGTATCCAAATACGCCTCTCTGTCATATGGCGGAGGAACGAAGAGGTGGCGGGGAACTTTCAGCATAGCTTTGGCGACCTTGTCGCTTATTCCCAACTCCTCTCTAAGTCTTTCTATCATTCTCCTCCTTTTCTCTTCGAAATCGAGCATAGAGCTTTCATCAAATCTTTGGGTGTATTTATATTTATAACTTTGTCCGTGACGAACTCAACCTCATCCTGAGGAACGTCGTAAAAGTAGCCGTCGACGATATTTATTCCGACTGGAATTTTCCTCCCATCCACGACCTTCAAAGCGGTCGCATCGACTTCGAAATACTTCTCGGCAACTCTCAACAGCAGACCCTCTTCCAATACCACCAGATCCGCCGAGACTATTAGAATCGGTTCGAAGGCCCCTATGCTGAATATCGCTTCTATGTAGTCGTCTACGAATCCTCTGCCGGATGTTCTCACTACACTCACTCCCTGCGACTTCAGGTAGGATTCCGTTTTTGGGGTAAATTTCGTAGTAGCGCAGTAAACTTCACAGAACCATAGCTCGTCGAGAACGTAGTCTATGAGACACTTCCCCGCAACTCTTATCATCGGTTTTTCTCCCATTCCAAGCCTTTTACCCCTTCCTCCACACATGACGAGTGCGATCATTTACCGTTATTAACTCCAAAAGATTATTTAAAGCATGGAAGGCGAAGCTTACGGGGCCGGAACAGTAATAAACGCCCTCGCAACGGGATACGGATGCGCCTTTGGGGTAAGAATCAGGACAAGAGTCAAGCTGTCGGTTGAGGAAGATCTTAAGAAGAGCGTGCTTTCGGATGGTGTGAGCGAAAGAGAGGATGATTTGGTGGATTCCATATTGTCGAAGTTCGGATTGAAGGGTTTCGTTGAAGTGAAGAGCGAAATTCCGAAAGGGAGTGGGCTGGGGAGCAGTAGCGCTTTCGTGAACGCCCTGCTTTTGGCAATTTACAAGCATTTAAATAAAAGGCTGTTCGCACACGAAATATTAAGGACGAACGCCAAACTTTCTCTCGAACATGGAATAAGCTACACAGGAGCATTCGACGACGCTTCGGCGTCGCTTTTGGGTGGCATAGTTCTCACGGACAACTTCGGCATGAAAGTTATTAGTTGGGAGTTCAGGAAGGCAAAGGCTGTGATACTTATACCTGAATGGAATAGGGGAAATATATCAATCGAAGAGATAAGAAAGGGTGTTGGGTTAGTTAAGGAAGCCGTTGAATGCGCTATGAGAGGTGACTACAAGAACGCGATGATTCTGAATTCCAAGCACTACTGCGCCAGAATAGGTTATCCTTTCGAAGTCGTCGAGAGGGTGAAGGATTTGGACTGCTGTGCCGGACTTTCTGGAAACGGGCCGACTTTCGTAGCTTTCGGTGATGGAGATGTTTTGAGGGATGTAGCAGGAATCTGGAGCGAATACGGAAAAGTAGTTTGGAGCGAGCTCGTAAGGGAGCCGAGCGATGAAGTTATTATCAGCCGCGAGCTTTATGGCAACAGTAAGAACAGCTGAAGTTCGTTGGAGGAGGTAGGCCCCTCCTTTCATGACATTTTATGCATTCATCAACGCTGTAGCTCACGTTATCCATAACGACTTTAGGAGTTTCTATCCCGTATGATTTCAATATCTCCCCAAGCTTCAGAACCTCGTAACAGCCCGTAAGCTTTACGACATCGTTTCCAGCAATCAAGATCACCGTCGGAATGTATTGGAAAGGATACTTTTTCGCAATTTCGACGCTCTCCTCCGAGCAGTTTCCATAGACGTTGCAGAAATAGAACCGAACATCCCTGACATTCTCCTTTAGGAGTTCCATGTATGGTTTAACCATCCTGCATGCAGGACATTTAGGGCTGTAGTAGTAGAAGATCTCGATCTCCTTCGATGTCGATGTGGACTTCTGTTCCGAACATCCGATTAACAGCAAACATACTACGAGCAGTAAAATCAGCCTATTCATCTGAAGATTATCGATTCGATCGTTTAAATATGTAACGGAACTTTTTTATGTTATAGGCCCATATATACTATTATGAGGATCACGTGGCTCGGGCATGCGGCTTTTCTCCTTGAGGGATCCAAGAAAGTAATCATCGATCCATTCATCACCGGAAATCCGATGGCTCCCGTTAGGCCCGAGGATATCGATGTCGATTACATCCTCGTAACCCACGGCCACGGAGATCACGTGGGTGATGCGGTGGAGATTTCCAAGAGGTGCAACGCTCCGATAATATGCATATACGAGCTTTCGGTTTTGCTCGGCAAGAAAGGTGCCGAGACAATTGGCATGAACATCGGAGGGACTGCGAGGTTTGAAGGGTTGGAGGTTACGATGGTGAAGGCCGTTCACTCCGCGGACGTGGTCGGAGAGGAAATCGTAAGTGCAGGGGATCCGGCCGGATTCGTCGTGAGGATGGACGGAGTGAACGTTTACCACGCCGGAGATACCGACGTATTCATGGACATGCAGCTAATAGGAGAACTTTACAAGCCCAAAGTAGCTCTGCTTCCGATAGGTGACTTCTACACGATGGGGATAGAGGGAGCTTTGAAGGCTATAGAGTTGATAAAGCCGGAGATAGTGATTCCGATGCACTACAACACTTTCCCGCCGATAAGGCAGGATGTGGAGATGTTTAAGAAGAGAGCGGAAAAGCTTGCGAAGGTCGTAGTTCTGAAACCGGGAGAGAGTTTCGAGATTTGAGAAATCCTTATATCTTTTGAAATCGCGAGTAGATTTAAATGCGTCGTAGAACTATTAAGGATCTGCTCGTGGAGATAAAGGATACTTCCGAGTTGATGGTCGATCTTGCCTATTCCGCTTTGCTTTTCGACAACGAAGACATAGCGGAGGAAGTCCTCGAGCTCGAGGATAAAATCTTAAATCTGCTGAGACAGATAAGGATAGTTTCGATTTTAGCTGCGAGGAGAGTGGACGAGGCGGAATCAGTTTCGTCAATATTGCAGATAGCGGATGCCGCTCATCGCATAGGAAATGCGGCCGGAGATATTGCGGCGCTCGTGCTTAGGGGTTTCAAGTTGCCGAAGGACTTCGTCAATCTCATACTCTACTACTCCGAGGAGACGTGCGTCAAGGCTGTGGTTGCAGAGGGATCGGAAATAGCTAACAGGACTTTGGGAGAAGTGAGACTCCACACGAGAACTGGTATGAGAGTTATAGCCATAAAGAGGGGATTCGACTGGATATTCAATCCAGATAGGAACACGAGAATTTCGGTCGGGGATGTCCTCTTTGCAAGAGGAGATATAACTGGCGTTCCGAAATTCTTCGAAATCGTAACAGGAGAACCGAGAGATCTGGGAATTACCGCAAAGGAGATAGATATAGAAGATCTCGATAGAGCGGTTGATACCGTTATAGAAATGAAGAACCTCTCAGAGCTCGCGGTGGACTTGAGCTACTCTTCCTTGCTCTACTACAACGAAGACATAGCTCAGGAGGTGGCCTACTTGGAGGACAGGATAGACAACATGAAGTTCGAACTGCAACACTGGGTTTTGAGCAGTAGCAGGAAGTTCGACAAGATAAAGCCGTTAATAGCCTTGCTCGACTTGGCGAACTCATCGGAACAGATAGCGGATTCCGCTAAGGAGATAGCGGGTATAGTCCTCAACAGGCTTGAAATACATCCGATATTCAAAGAGGCTATGAGAGAAACCGAGGAGATCGTGACGATGGTCGAAGTCGGGAGAAAATCGAAACTCGATGGAAAGACACTCGGAGAGGCCAAGGTTGAGACCACAACGGGTATGCACATCATAGCTGTTAAAAGGAGCAACAGGTGGATTGTGAATCCGAAGGCCAACACGAAGATACAGGCTGGAGACGTGCTGATAGCGAAAGGAACGAGAGAAGGTGAAATCTTACTCAAAAAGCTCTGTTCATCTTAAGATGGACAGAACTTCACTTACATCTATGTTCATTTCTTCCAACTTTTTCTTCGCCCGGCTGTATGCGTTGTAGCTGTATTGATATCCTCTGGCCTTACCAATTACGGCCTCGAGTTCTGATGAGGTCAGAATTTCCCTCAAAAATTCTTCGAAGTTATGCCTGTATACCGCTTTTACTTCCCTTCTCTCTAAGAACTTCCTCCCGTTAAACGTAAAAGCTTCCGTTCTCCAGCACTGTTCGCATTCGGAAATTAGAATGCTTTCATCAACCCACGCCTTCTGTAGCATAATCCCTCCACAGCGACAGAAGCCTCCGAAGATGTTACCGTTGATCTTCTCCGCTTTTAAAGCTCTGTTATTTAACAGAACTATGGAAAGGGGATCGACGTAGTATATCATACTGCCACTACCCTTTTCACTTCTGGAATCTTACTCCTCAGGTGTTCCTCCACGAACATCGTGAGCGTTATCATGGCCATCGGACATCCCTGACACGCCCCCAAAAGCTGAACCTTCACGACGCCCTCCTTTTCGTCCACATCAACGACCTCTATGTTTCCCCCATCCTTCATAAGAGCGGGTCTGATCTCCTTCTCTATAACCTCCTCAACCCTCTTCCTCAAAGACATATCCAAACGTATACCGTTCACTATTTAACGCTTTTCAGAGTATTCCGACGTCTATCGCCAATATCTCTTCCCCATCCTTGTATACCTTGATATCCCCTCCGCTCTCCGAAACCACGACTGCTATAGCTTCCGTTTCCCTCGTTATAGCGGCGCATGCAAGATGCCTTCCGCCCAAGCCTTTCCTAACTTTCAAATCTTTTCCTGAAACGTCCAGATACCTCCCGGCCGCAACTATTATTCCCGTTTCGTCTACAACGAAGACGCCATCCAGCTGAGCGAACTCTCTAACACTTTCCCAAGTGGATGGGTTGGTTATGTCCCTCTCATGCGGGGGGTGGCATTCGTAGGGGTTGAGTATCAGTTGCCTCGACCTCTTGAGAACTTCCTCAACGTCGCCGATTACGAAGGCGGTTCCTATCCTTCTTCCTTCCCTACCCTTCTGAGCTATGCTCATAGCGACGTTTAAAACGGCCCTCAAAACTTTGGGGTGAACCCTCTCAGCGCATTCCGACAAGGCTTTCTGTATCTTACTTTTTTCCAGTTCTACAACAATTATTCCCTTAAGAGCATCTAAATCGACCACACCGACGGCCTTTCCGATAAGTTCGAAACCTTTGAAGTATAGGAATGTTGAAATGTAATCCTTGGTCTGTATGAACGCAGTGGCCCTCTCTATCAAACTCCTACCTATGAACTCGTCTCCCAACTCCTCCTCTATAGAAAAGAACAAGCTTTCGAGCATCGTTGCGTAACTCCTCGGCGCAAAAACTATTTGGACATCGTCATCGCTAATCTCCATTTCTTTTTTGGATATAACGACGATTATGTTCGAACCAATCTCCTTAGCTATCGACAGAGCGTGATCGAGCAAATTATTAAGCATCCCAGAATTTTTAAGTTGGGAGGATTTTAACTTTACGCACTTCAAATTCACTTGAACAGATAAACTTCGGGTATCATATCCGTATCGTTCAGGGTGAACGTAACGTTGCCCGGAAAAGTCAGAGTCAGGTTGAACTTCCCGTTCAGCTTCACACCTTCGAAAAATACATAATCCCCGCAATCCGTGACGTTGAACTTGAATATCGCCTTGTTCATGTCTATCTTCTCAATCTGAAAGTTCGTCGCGTTGAATATACCAACTATTTCCTTCTCTATGTTTTTCGCCCCGAAGAGAAAAACACCCACCTTCTGGAGGCCGTTCAGGCTGTAGTTCACGGTTACCGTCACGTTTGAGTATCCGTAATGAACGTTCATGGACGTTATCGTTAGCAGTGCGAGCAACGTTGCGAGTAGCATTGTTCAAGCGTTGCTTGGATGTAATTTAAACTTTTCCCATTTTTATCAAATCGACCTAAAAAATCGAAAAAATAGGAATTATTTCGGTTTTTCCATAAGCTTTATTTTTTCTAAAATTCTCCCGTCCTTGGCGTGAGGACTTCTGAACACGGTGTCGTTCGACTTCTCGATCTCCCTCGCCTCCTCAGCTAACTTCGACGCCGTCCTCATCATCTCGTGGGCGGAGCACACCAAGGGAATGTATTTCTCCGGATCCTTCTCCAAAAAGCAGGCTTTTACCGTTATATCCGCAACCCTCTCCGCTATGAAGTAAGCGGCCATCGCCTTAGCCTTGGCGTATGGGTTGCTGAATCTTCCGGCCTCCACCGCCTTCTGAGCCGTAATGATAGTTTTGGGTAATTCCGGTGTTTTCCCCTCCTTTATCTCTTCTATCACTCTATCTATTTCGATCTGAACGGCCCTAAGAGCGCCGGTGTTTGCTAAGACGTTTATCACGTATGAATTGTATAGGGCCATCTCCGTGGGGTCCAAAAATTCCCTCCTCGCCCCTATCATCGAATCCGCAGTAACTATTACGTATCCGAATCCTTCCCTTTCGAGCTCTTCCCTAACCTTCTTCGCCGGAGCGTCGCTTATCACTATGGTTCTACTCTTCAAAATCTCCCTTGCAACCTTAGGTGCGGGAAGGGACGCGTTGGGCGTTACTACCAGAACCAAGTCGGGATCGAACTCCTTAAGCTTTTTCGCAATCTCCGCATCGCTCTCCCTCATCTTCGCTCCCGTTGTCAGGACTCTAACTTCCAAGTCCTCTCTGTCCGCCCTCTCGTCCAAGAGATACTCCAATAGGACCGCGGTTCCTATCGCACCCATCTTGAATACGCCGACCCTAACCATGGCCGAATTTAGCATGATCGATTATATAAAATGTTGCGGAAGGGAACGTATTTATCGTTTCGAGTCGAAAATGGTTGGATGTTCTGGAGGCTGAAGTTGGGAAGAGGAAAGGAGGGTGAAATAATAAGCCTGTTTCGGGAACACATCACGATAATAAGAGATGCATGCGAACTGTTCTTGGAATGCATAAGGGAGAAAGATAGAGTTACGATTTCGGAGGTCTGCGAGATGGAGAAGCTCGGGGATACGATAAGGAGGGAGATAGTCCTTAAACTTTACGACGGCGCCTTCCTTCCCGGAATCAGGGGAAACCTATACAGGCTTGCGGAAACGCTCGACGAAGTTTTGGATACCGTCGAGGACGCCGCGATAATGTTCATGATGATCCCCGAACTGGACGAAGGAGTCATGGCGAAATGCGTTAGGATCGCGGAGATAAATCTGAAGATGGCCGATGAGCTACTTAAGACGTTCGAAGCTCTCAGGAACGAGAGCGATCTGAGGGATAGAACTATAAAGATAAGGATCATGGAGGAGGAGGTGGACGCGATAAAGAGAGAGATATTCCGCAGACTAATGGAAACAGACGTTCAGAGTTTCTGGCAGGGAATGGCGATATACAACTTCATAAGGCATCTGACGAACGTCAGCGATCTGATAGAGGATGCCGGAGACATAATCCAAATTCTGAACGTGAGTTTGAGGTAGGGAGCATGATAAGAGACGTAGTCCGAATAATAAATCCCTACGAGTCCGGAAGATCCGCGGAATACCTCAAGAAGGGTTTCATAGTTCTCTGCTCGAACGAAAATCCTTTTCCTCCGCATCCCGCGGTTATAGAGGCCGTCAAAGACGAATTGCGCAATACGAACAGATATCCGAATCCGGATTATTCCGAGCTTAAGGAGGCGATTTCGGATTACCTCGACGTGGGTGTGGAGAACATAGCCGTCGGAAACAGAGCGAGCGAGATAATATACAACGTTTGCGTTGCGGTTTTGGACGTGATGGATCCCGTTACGATTCCCGTTCCGAGCTACACCATGTTCGCCATATGTGCTATGCTGAGAGACGCGAGCCTGAACTTCGTCGAGTATCCCTATTACAGAATAGAGGCGGAGGATCTCATCAGAAAATCGAAGGGTTCGAAACTCATGTTTCTCTGCACCCCTAACAACCCCACGGGAAATACCATCGATCGCTTAGAGGAAATTTTGAGCGAATTTAATGGTCTGGTCGTTTTGGACGAAGCTTACGCGGAATTCAGCGGGAAGAGTGCGGTGGATTTGGTGGACGAATTCGAGAATTTAATCGTAATTAGAACTTTTTCTAAGTTCTTCGGACTCGCGGGGTTGAGGGTAGGCTACGCGGTAGGTTGTGAGGAGATAGTGGAGGCGATCGAGAAAATAAGGCTTCCTTTCTGCATAAACGGTGTGGCGGTTAAGGCGGCTATCACGGCTCTGGAGAACGTTGATTACTACGCGAAGATAAGGGACAGGATAGTCGAGGAGAGAGATAGACTCGCAAAGGAGCTGAGTAAGTTCGAGTCACTTGAAGTCTTTCCTTCGGAGGCGAACTTTTTGCTCGTTAAGGTTAGGAAGGAAATTGGGCTTGCGAGGAGGCTTGAAATGGAGGGTATAGCGGTCAGAGACGTCACGGGATTGATGGGGCTTAAGGGGGAACACGTTCGGATTACGGTAGGCAGAGAGGACGAAAATTCCGCATTGATAGAAGCTTTAAAGCGAATACTCGAATAATCGGACATGATCCAAGTTGGTGTGATCGGTTCATCGAGATGCGATCAGAGGCTCTACGAGATGGCCATGAAGGTCGGGGAGCTCTTGGCCGAAAGAGGTTGCGTTGTAGTTAACGGAGGGCTCGGAGGGGTCATGGAAGCCTCCGCCAAAGGGGCGAAGATGAAGGGTGGGCTGACGGTAGGTATCCTTCCCGGAGACTCGAAAGAAGAAGCTAACCCATACATAGACATCAAAATCGTTACGAACATGGGACACGCGAGGAACGTCATAATAGCTCACACGTGCGACGCTATAATAGCTATAGGAGGAGAATACGGAACGATTTCCGAAATGGCGATAGCTCTGAAGATAGGTAAGAAGGTCGTGGCCATAGAGCCGTTGGTGGTTCTTCCGGGTGTTAAGGTTGTGGATATTCCGGAGGAGGCGGTGGAAGAGGTTTTGAGGGATTAAACTTAAATAATAAATCAGGTCAAATCGGAGCATGGGAAAAACGGTAGCCGAAAAGATATTCTCCAAAGCGTGCGGGAAAGACGTTAAAGCTGGGGACTTCGTCTTCGCTCCCATAGACTTTGCGATGGCTAACGACATAACCGCTCCTTTGGCCATAAAGGCGTTCAACGAGATAACGAAAGGTGGAAAGGTCTTCGATCCGAGGAGGATAGCGATAGTCCTCGACCATCAATCTCCTGCGGATAGCGTTCAGGCGGCCGAGAACCACAAGATGCTGAGGAGATTTGCGGAGGAGCAGGGTGTGATCTTTTACGATGTAGGAGAGGGAATAGCACATCAGCTTATGGTCGAAAAGCACGTGAAGCCGGGGATGCTCGTCGTTGGAGCGGACAGTCACACCTGCATGTATGGAGCTTTAGGATGCTTCGCAACCGGCATAGGCTCAACGGATATGGGATGCGTCTTCGCCTTAGGTAGGCTCTGGTTTAAAGTGCCCGAGACGATAAGGTTCGAGATAAACGGAAAGTTGGGTAAGCACGTTTACGGGAAGGACGTGATTCTCAAGCTCATAGGAACGATAGGTGCGGACGGAGCGAATTACAAAGCATGCGAATTTGCAGGGAAAGCAGTGGAGAACATGAGCATGAGCCAGCGTTTTACGATGTCCAACATGGCGATAGAGATGGGAGGTAAGGCTGGAATAATCGAGCCGGACGAAAAAACTTTCGAATACCTCAAGGAGAGGGGGATCGAATTCGATAAGGAAGAAGCTGAGGGTCTTAGGGGAGATGAGGATGCGGAATACTCCAAAATCGTCGAGCTCGACGTAACGGGAATGCCACCTCAGGTTGCGAAACCCCACAGAGTCGACAACGTCGTAAGCGTTGAGGAGGTTGAGGGAATAAGGGTGGATCAGGTTTTCATCGGCTCGTGCACGAACGGTAGGTATGAGGACTTGAAGATAGCTGCGGAGATCTTGAAAGGGGAGAAGGTCGCAAGGGGTGTTAGGCTCATAGTTATTCCCGCATCCCGATCGGAATATCTGAAGGCTTTGAAGGACGGAACGATAGAAGTGCTAATCGAAGCTGGAGCGATAGTCGAGCATCCCTGTTGCGGGCCTTGCATGGGAGGAAGCTTCGGGCTCATAGCGAGCGGGGAGGTAAGCCTCTCGACTTCCAACAGGAACTTCGTGGGAAGGCAGGGGAGTCCGAAGGGTGAGATATACCTCTGCTCCCCCGCAACAGCAGCGGCCTCAGCCATCTACGGAGTCATCACGGATCCGAGGAAGGTATGAGGATCTCAGCTATTCAGCTGAAGTCTTCGAAGAGCGTGGAGGATAACGTCGAAAGAGCTTTGAGGTTGATCGAAAAATCGAACTCCGACCTGATAGTCCTTCCGGAACTTTTCGACACCGGCTATTATCCCGAGAATTACGAATTGGGCGATATATCTCCTATCATCAATTTTTCGAGGGACTGCGATGCGGTAATAGTTGCGGGGAGCGTTGAAGGGGAATACAATACAGCTTTCGTGATTCACAGGGGTGAAGTGATAGGGAGGCACAGGAAGACGAAGCTCTTTCCTCTAACCCACGAAAAGGACGTTTTCAAGCCCGGATCGGAACTTAAAGCTATAGACACACCTTTATGCAGGATCGGAGTTTTAATCTGCTACGAGCTCAGGTTTCCCGAGATAGCCAAGGAGTTGGTGAGGCAGGGGGCTGAGATTTTAACGGTTTTAGCCGTATTTCCGGAGGAGAGGATAGAGCACTGGAAAATTCTCCTCCGAGCGAGGGCGATAGAGAATCAGGTTTACGTCGTCGGAGCCAACTGCGTCGGAGAGTTCTGCGGAGGGAATTCGATGATCGTAGATCCCATGGGGAAAGTTTTGGCGGAAGCCGGAAGGGAAGAATGCGTAATAACGGCCGAAGTCGATTTGGATTACCTCAGAGAGGTAAGGAGGAAGTTTCCCTTCCGGTGATCTCAGTGAAGTCTTACGTGTTCAGAAAGGTTTTCATACTCCTTTCTTACACGGTCATTACGATACTTTCCCTGCTGAGCTTAGGCGGATTTACCGTTTTGAGCCTGATAGGTGTCGTAATATTCGTAATTTCCGCAGTTGTCGCCGCTAAGATACATTCGATGTTCCCGGATAGGCACGACAGGCCCGAGGATTTCAAAGAGTTGATTACGGACGGACCTTACGCTTACTGTAGGCACCCCTTCTACCTCTCCTTAATGGTCAATCAACTATCCATTCCGATAATGCTAACGAGTTGGCCCGGCTTGTTAGCCTACATGGTCTTACTTTTCGGATGGTATGTGTTGATTAGACTTGAGGAAAAGGAGTTAATCGAATATTGGGGCGACAGCTACTTGGAATATATGAGAAAAGTTCCGGCCATACTTCCGTTTAGGCGAAAATAGACCAGCATTTAACCCGGAACCCTTCCCGATATTATTACCACGAGCTTGCTCCAGAAGAAGTATGGGCCGGTTTCGACGTATCTTATATCCTCAAGACCAGCTTTCAAAAACCAAGCCACGCACTGCTGTGTCGAAGGAAAGAGCATTATGGATTCCGCGAACTTTCTAACAATCGGATTGTCCGGCTTCCTCGGGGCCAAAATTACTACTCTCCCACCCGGTTTAGTAACCCTCGCCATCTCCTGAATTCCCAGAGCAGGATGGGGCCAATACTCTATGCTTCCGGCGGAAATAGATGCGTCGAACGTGTTATCCTTAAACGGCAAACTTTCAGCATCCCCTCTAACGAACTTAGCCGAAGGAAACCTCTCTATTGCCTTTACCATCTGCTCCGGTGTTAAGTCCACCGCGACGACGTTCTCCTCCCCTACCCTCCTGACGATCTCGTATGTGGTAAATCCCGTTCCGCAACCGACTTCCAGAACGAAGTCTCCCGGCTTAAGCTCGGCCATATCGACTACGGTCTTTCTCATCTCCTCGGAATAGAAGAAGGGGTTGATGAAGTCGTATACCTTGGAAAAGTATTTGTAAAAAATCCTCGCCCTCTTCTTATCGTCCAGAATACCCATGTTACTCTTCTGATTCCTCTTCCTTCTTCTTGAAGAACTCCTCAAGCGGAATCTTACCGTGCTTTACGACCTTCACGTTTATCTGGACTATGTCCTTAGATATCACTCTGCCCCTAACGGTCTTCTTCTTCCTGACCCCCTTCTCCTTCGGTCTGTAACCTACTCCTCCCGAAAGCAGAATCCTCTTCCTTCCCGTCCCCGGCAAATCCGGTCTCATAGGAAAGCCGTCCTTGTCGCTACCGCCGGTTATCTGCAGTTCGTAGTCCGGCGGAAGATCGACGAGAGTCCCGTTTATAACATCGCCTATCTGTTTCCCTATGAGCTTATTTGCATTGGCTCCGCTCACGACCTTCTGATAAGCTTTACCGGTCGCTGGATCCGATATTACGACCTTAAACTCCATACCTCTAAAGCTTTGGAGTCTATTTATAAGGATATCGATGAGCGGAGATCAAAATAAATTTTAATATATAAAATTTAATTTCGGATGATGAGAGCGTAAAGTTGATATTTCTTTATGCACATACATATATTGGTGGTGATTATAATTATGATCAGGAATAACGGGAGGTATGCCGTAAAGAGGACGGGAATAGACGTTTTGGATGAAAAGCTTCACGGTGGTTTGCCGGAGGGAAGTTTGGTCTGCATATACGCGAATCCGATGAGCATGCCTGAAATATTCTTTTACCAGATAGCGAATTCGAGGAGAACTTATTATTTCAACACTTCCCGCCCGGCGAGGTTCATAAGGCATAACATGGAGTGCATGGGATTCGATACGGAAAACGTGGAATTCATCGACGTGTTCTCCCAATACTACCTAAACGAATACGGACAGTTCGTGATAGAGGACAACTTCAGGGATAAGGAGATATTCGACTTCGTCGATTACAGCCTTTCTAAAATCCTGCAGGAGGACGGAGGAGATTTCAACATAATCTTCGACACCATATCATTCTTCCTGAAGCTGAACGTCAGTTCCGGTTTAAAGGACTGGCTGATAAACAAGCTATACATGGCCTCAAAGAACACTGGAAACCTTATATTCATCTACCTCATGAAGAACGTCCATCCCACATCCGTCGTAAACACGATCCTCGATATATGCGACGTCATAATAGACGTGGACTGCGAGAGGGTTAATGACAAAATGGTCAGCAGACTTTTCATTCCCAAGATAAGGAACATGCCATCGTCGATATTCATGAGATACACCTTGGTTACGAAATCACTTAAGGGCTGAGAGCGCGGCCTCCCTCATCACATTTACGGGCGGATCCATTCCTGTCCAGATTCTGAAAGCCTCCGCTCCCTGATAGACGAGCATGTCTATTCCGTAAATTACCTTGCACCCTCTCTCCTTGGCCTTCTTTATCAGAGGAGTTTCGAGCGGATTGTAAACCGTATCGAAAACGACCACATCCTCCAAAAGACTTTCTGGAACCGGGAGCTTTTGCTCGAATCCCTTCATACCCAAGGGCGTCGCGTTTACTATTAAGTCTATCCTGCCCTTCAGCTCCTCAAGCCTATCGTATGGATGGAAAAAGCACTCCCCCACTTTTCTAACGTCCTCAGCGAGCTTTAGCCCCCTCGACTCCGTTCGATTGGTAACTATAACCTTCGCCCCTCTTTCCGCCAGCGCGAAGGCTATCGCCCTTCCGGCCCCTCCCGCTCCCACGACGAGAGCGATTTTCCCTTCAACGTCCACTCCTGCGGATTCCAAAGCCTTCATCGCCCCATATGCGTCGGTGTTGTATCCCTCAAGCTTCTGAACGACCACCGTATTCACCGCTCCTATGAGCTTGGCTATTCCCACCGGCTTTACGAACTTCAGAATCTCCTCCTTGTGGGGAATAGTCACGTTAAGACCCACGAATCCCAAAGCTTTAGCCCCAAAAACCGCATCCCTCAAATTTTCGGGCTTTACCTCGAATTTGAGGTATATGGCGTCGATTCCCAAGTGCCTAAAAGCGGCGTTGTGCATCGCGGGGGAGACGGAATGTCCTATGGGATAACCTATTATTCCGAAGCAACGCATGTTTTCAGTTTGCCGTTGAATATAAAACGGTTTACTTCAGACCCACGAGCTTTTCGAGTTCCTCCAAATCTTTCTCGATCCTCTTTATCTCCTCCCTCTTTTTCTCTATAAGCTCCTTCGCTATCTCCTTCAGATCCATCGTCAGCTTGTAGCTCTTGAGAGGTCTTCCCTTGCCCTTCTTCTTTAGCTCCCTCTCCTTCACCCACCCCCACTCCTTGAGCTCCTTCATCGCCAAGCTGACTTCGGGCTGTCTGAGATTCGCCGCCCTCTCTATATCCCTCGATATAGCCTCCCCTACCTTCGAGAGGAAAACTATGACTTTGGCTATGTTCTTGTTCAGTCCGGTTTCGGTCAACAGATTCACGATCTTCTCGTCCTTTTCCGTTAGCTCTTCCACCATTATTCTCACCTCCTAATAGCTGTTTAGTTATACTAAGAACTATATAAATTTTTTTCCATTCACCGATTTATCTAATACATCAAGATTGAAGAGAATCCAAACTATGCACTATCCGATATATTATTCAGAGTTCGAAGCAAAAAACTAAAAAATTGATTCGAAGGACTCTTAGGGATGAAGGCCGTCTTGGTTCTTGAGGACGGCACATACGTCGAAGGAATAGCTTTCGGAGCGGAAAAAACCGTTGAGGGAGAGCTCGTCTTCAACACCTCGATGACTGGCTACGTAGAAGCTCTGACCGATCCGAGCTATGCCGGACAGATTCTCATGATGACCTACCCGCTCATAGGTAATTACGGTGTTTGCAGAGAGGATTTTGAGAGCGACGGCGTTAAGGTGGAGGGATTCGTCGTCAGAGAGCTATGCAAGGAGCCGAGCAACTGGAGGAGCGAGATGAGTGTGGACGAGCTCCTTAGGGAATACGACGTTCCCGGCATCGAAGGTGTGGATACGAGGATGCTCACGAAGAAGATAAGGATATACGGGGCTATGAATGCTATTCTGGCGGTAGGAGACGATCTGGATAAAGAAGAGCTTATCGAGAGGGCCAAGAAGGTTACACCCATAACCGAAAAGGATCTGGTTGACAAGGTCTGCGTGAAGGAGCCCAAGAGGTTCGAAGCCGGTGGAAAGCTTGAGGTCGTTCTGATCGATTGCGGGGTCAAGATGAGCATCGTCAGACAGCTTTTGAAGAGGGAGGTTAACGTTACGTTGGTTCCATACAACTACTCAGCCGAGAAAATCTTGGATATGGATCCGGACGGCGTTTTCGTTTCGAACGGCCCGGGCGATCCGGCGAGGGTGAAACCGACGATAGAGTCGATAAGGAAGTTGGCTGGAAGAGTTCCGATGGCCGGAATATGCTTGGGTCATCAGCTTACCGCTTTGGCTTTAGGGGCGAAGACTTTCAAACTGAAGTTCGGGCACAGAGGAGCGAACCAGCCCGTGAAGGATTTCGAAACCGGCAGAGTTTTCATCTCAAGTCAGAACCACAGCTTTGCCGTCGATGAGAAGAGTTTGGACGGAACGGGTTTAGAGGTCACGCAGATAAATCTGAACGATCATACGGTCGAAGGGCTTAGGCACAAGGACTTTCCGTTAATGACCGTTCAATACCATCCCGAGGCATCTCCCGGCCCACATGACACCTACTTCTTCTTCGACAGATACGTGGAAATGCTGAAGGAGTATTAGAGTATCTTGTATCTCACCTTGAAGTTGTCCAAAGTCTTTCTTATCATTTCTATGTGCTTCTTCTCCCATTCCGTCAGAGTTCTGAGCGTGTTTCTTATTTCATTCCCGTTGTTCAGACTTTCGAAGTCGACGTTTTCGAGCAGATATCTGTAGTAGTTGTAGGCGGTGTTCTCGAACTTCGCTATGAACTCTAAGGCTTTGTTCCTGTCCGATACCGGATGGAGCTTTACCGGTTCAACTTCCGGAACATCAATCCCCAAGGCCTTCATCGCTTTTTCGAGCATCTCGGCGTGTATCATGTTGTCCTTCAACATCGTCATGAGCGTTTTCCAGTCCTCCTCGCTCGGAATTTCCGGAAGAAGTGTGAATATAACCTCAGCTTCGTTTAACTCTGCTCTATAAGCGTAAACGAGAAGTCTGGCCAAGACGTTCTCTCTGATCATGGTCGAACTTGGAACGGAAAATATAAAAAAGTTCCTCGGCAAAGTTTAAATAGCGATCGGCCACTATTGCTATCGTGGGCTCGTAGCTCAGCCTGGTAGAGCGCCGCCTTCGCAAGGCGGAGGCCGCGGGTTCAAATCCCGCCGAGTCCACTACTCCACCAAAATTTTTAAAAACACTTACCTAAAATAATATCTCAGGCTCCGGTGGTGTAGCCCGGCCAATCATACGGGACTCTCGATCCCGTGACCCGGGTTCAAATCCCGGCCGGAGCACTACCCTCATTTAATCGAAGTGTTTCGCCGAAACCCTTATCTCCTCGTATTCCATTCCAGAATATCCCAGCCTCTCCCTTATGATTATGTAGGCCATCTCCGGTGGGATGGCCCCTATTTCGGTTATGATCAGATCTATGTAATCCCTCGGCGTGACGTCGAACGCCGGATTCCTGACTTTGACGTTCTTGAGGCTCAGTATTTCCTTAGGGGCAACCTCCTCCGGATCTCTCTCCTCTATAACTACGAGCTCGCCGAAGAGCGTTTTCGGACTGAACTTGTAGGTTTCTGCCGCAACCATGAACGGAACCCTCGCCTCCTTCGCTGCCAGAGCTATCTGGGAAGTTCCTATCTTGTTTATCAGAGCTCCGTTAACCGTTATGGTGTCCGCACCGACCACGACGCAGTCCACTTCGTTCATGAAGTATCTGACTGCAGAATCGACTATCAACGTGACGGGAATCCCTTCCTCACTAAGCTCCCTTACAGTCAAGTGCCCCTGATACCTCGGTCTCGATTCGGTCGCTATGACCTCTATGCTCTTCCCCTGCCTGAACGCGGTCTTTATGATGGACAAAGCTGCGGAGGAGTTGCAGTGGGTCATGACGACGTAACCGTCCTTTATCCTCTTCGCTCCTATCTCCCCTATCTTAGCTCTTGCGGTATCGACCCAGTTTATGAACTCCTCGGCCCTCCTAATGACGCTTTCCCTCTTCTCCTCCAAACTCTCTCCGGAATACCTCATAACGTAGTTTATCGCGTTGAATAGGCTTACTGCGGTGGGACGGGTGTTCAGAAGGATTTCGGCAGCTTTCCTCATGTTTTCGTCGAAGTTCTCGTTTACGAGCTCCGCAAATCTCTTCAGCGTTTCGACGGCGAACTTGGCTATTCTCGCGGCTCCTCTGACTTCCATCCTCTTTATCTTATCCGCCGCATCCCTTACTATTTCGAATGCGTCCATACTTAACGTTGGACAGTGGAAAGATCAACGTTTTGTTTAGGCCTACCTAAACTTTAAATAACGTCGTAATAAAGACCATACTATGAAGATAGCTGTTTCGACGACCGAAGGAGGGCTTGATGACAGAGTTTCTGACGTTTTCGGTAGGGCGGTGAGCTTTACGATAGTCGATGTCGAAGACGGTGATATTAAGTCTGTAGAAGTCGTTAGAAACGATTTCGCCGTGAGAGGTGGCGGTGCGGGAATAGCTGTATCACAGTTCTTGGCGGACAAAGGAGTGGAGGTCGTTCTGACCGGAAATGTTGGGCCTAACGCCCTTTCCGTTTTGAACTCCGCCGGAATTAAAGTTTATCGTGCGGGAGGGATGAAGGTCAAGGAGGCGATAGAGAAGTTCCTGAAAGGCGAGCTTGAACAGATATTGGTTCCGAGCGATCCGAAGTTCGGGAGGCACAGAAGGGTATGAGGGTAGCGGTCGCTTCCGGCAAAGGTGGAACGGGAAAAACGACAGTTGCGGTTAATCTTGCCTACTTCAATGGAATAGACTTGTTCGATCTCGATGTGGAGGAGCCAAACTGTCACATATTTTTCAGAGGGGAGAGTAGAGAGGAGGCCGTATTCAGAAAGGTGCCAAAAATAGAAGAGGACAAATGCAACTTCTGCGGGATCTGCAGGGACGTTTGCGAGTTCAACGCGATAGTCGTGCTAAAAGATAAAGCGTATACCTTTCCGGAGCTCTGCCACAGTTGTGGAGCATGCTCGTATTTCTGTCCGAAAGGTGCGATAGTAGAGGTCAACAAGCGCATAGGGAAGGTGGTAGAAGTCCGTTCGAATGTTAGGCTTACATACGGGGTTTTGGAGATAGGCGAGGCTCAGCCTACTCCGCTCATGAGGGCGGTAAAGAGGAGAATGGGTAGAAAAGCCATAATAGACTGCCCTCCCGGAGCTTCCTGTCCTCTCGTTGAAAGCGTATTAGATGCGGACTTCTGCATACTCGTATGCGAACCCACACCGTTCAGCTACCACGACCTGAAGCTCGTAATGGAGGTCATGAGAAAGATAGGAAAGCCGTTTGGTGTAGTCATAAATAAATATGGACTTCCTTTCGACATAGAGAGCAAGGTGGACGCTCCTATTCTGGGTAGGATTCCGTTCAAAAGAGAGATCGCGGAGAAATACTCAAAAGGAGAGCTTCTGACAGAATACGAGGAAGTATTCGGAGAGATATACGACAGGGTGAGAGAGCTATGAGGCAGTTGACGGTGATAAGTGGTAAGGGCGGAGCCGGAAAGACCACGGTTACTGCTATGCTCGCAACTATGGCCAACGCGGTAATAGCGGACTGCGATGTAGATGCTCCAAACCTTCACATCCTCCTCAAGCCAAAAGTTAAGGAAACAATTCCATTTTACGGAGGAAAGAGGGCGAGGATTTTAAAGGAAAAGTGCTCGGAATGCGGTCTTTGCGTTGAACTTTGCAGGTTCGACGCCATAAAGGATTTCGAAGTGGACGAATTCAGGTGCGAAGGTTGCGGATTATGTTATAGAGCTTGCCCGGAGAAGGCCATCGAGTTCGTCTCGGAAAAGAGAGGGGATATATACGTATCCGAAACCGAATTCGGGGATTTCGTCTATGCGTTACTGTATCCCGGTGAGGAGAACAGCGGAAAGCTCGTAAGCGAGGTTAGGAATGTTGCGAAAAAGATAGCGGAAGAGAAGGAAATCGATCTTCTCCTCCTCGACGGACCTGCCGGAGTGGGATGTCCTGTAATAGCGTCCCTCGCCGGTGCTAACGTCGCTCTGGTAGTTGCGGAACCAACTCTCTCCGGTCTAAACGATATGATTAGAGTTGTGGAACTTGCTGAGCACTTCAAAGTAAAACCCGTCGTTGCAATAAACAAGTTCGACCTTAATACGAACGTTACGGGAAAGATAGAAGAGTTCTGTGAAAGTAGGGGGATAGAGATAGTCGGAAAGATTCCGTTCGACGAGAGCATACCGGAACAGATATCGCAACTGAAACTTCCGTTCGAGGGAAAGGCGGGAGAGGAAATAGTTAAAATCTGGAAGGAGTTGGAGGGTCTGCTATGATGAGGCAGAGGGTTACGGACGAAGACATCAAGAAGAGGCTCGAAAGAGTGAAGTGCAAGCTCGCCGTAATGAGCGGAAAGGGAGGGGTGGGAAAGAGCACTGTAACGGCTCTGCTCGCGATTCACTTCGCCAAGAAGGGGAAAAAGGTAGGTATATTCGACGCAGATTTCTTGGGTCCGAGCATTCCTAAGATATTCGGAGTAGAAAGGAAGAGGCCCGTGCTTAGAGAGGAAGGATTGGAGCCCGTTTACAGCGACAGATACGGAATAAAAATAATGTCGATACAGTTCTTTCTACCATCGAGGGAATCGCCTGTTATATGGAGAGGGCCGCTGATCGCGGGAGTTATGAGGGACTTTCTGGGTAGGACCGACTGGGGCGAGCTCGACTACCTACTATTCGATCTTCCTCCGGGGACGGGAGACGCACCACTGACGGTTTTGCAGGAGGTAAAGCCCGAAGGAGTCGTGGTTGTTACTTCCCCACAAGATCTGACTGCAATGATAGTGGAGAAATCGATAAAGATGGCGGAAAGTCTGGAAACCGCTGTGGTTGGACTCGTGGAAAACATGAGCTACTACGAATGTCCTCAGTGCGGACACAGGGAGTTCATATTCGGAAAGGGGAAGGGAGGGGAGCTTTCGGCCAAATACAGGATTCCGTTCTTTGTAGAAATTCCGATAGATCCAAACCTGACGAAGTTGACGGATATGGGTAAAATAGAAGCCTACGAAGTGGATTTCTTCGAGTTCTTTCCCCTATAATTTCTTTCCGAACAGAAAGAAGTGGCATTCGTAAACGTCCAAGCTCTCCACCTCGAAACACCTCTCGAACCACCTTCTGACTTCATCTTCCTCGAGCCTGTCTTCCTTCGGAGGCCCGAAATCGCAGTCCTTCCTCCAATCTATGACCGCAAAGCTCTTCGCGTTTCTGCAACACCACTCGACGTATTCCTCCTTGCAATCTATTTCGTGCAGGGAATCCGCAAAGAGGACGAAATCCACTTCGAAGTCCACTTCAGGAGGTCTATCGGAGATTATTATTCCGACGTTCTTCAACCCCTTGGATGAGAGGATTTTCGCCATCTCCAAGTTTATCTCCACAGCGTAAACCCTCCTAAACATTCTCGCGAGGTGAACGGTGAAGTATCCCGTTCCAGCACCTACATCGAAG
This sequence comes from Archaeoglobaceae archaeon, assembly GCA_026986375.1. Lineage (GTDB taxonomy): Archaea > Halobacteriota > Archaeoglobi > Archaeoglobales > Archaeoglobaceae > WAKM01. The sequence goes on along the minus strand of JALSOQ010000020.1, from coordinate 1,254 downwards.
GCGACATCTCTCTTAGGTAGTTTCTCCAAAACTTTTAGAAGGGGTTCCGCCGGTAAAATCTTCCCTCTCCACTCCGATTCCAAAATTTTCCAGTTTTTGGCATCGAATTTATGGGGCATAATGGGATTGGAAAAAAAATCTATGAAATCGTTGTGGTCGAACTCGCGATTATACCTACCTTCGCTCGCATCCCGAGGAAATTGAGCTAAATGTGATTTTAGGAGGTTTATAGGGTTTTGATTTCGAAGAGGACGGATTTTATTGGATCTGGCATGATTTGATTTAGTTTTAGTATTGATAAAACTTATATTTTTTGCTTTGAGGTTTTGGGGAATAAAGAGACGAGAAAATTATTTTCTTGGTGTATCACGTTAAGATTCTTTAGATTTTTGATTAGAGGTTTACGGATTCTTTAATTTTGAAAAGAACAGAGGGATAAAAGTCGGGGATCTTTATAAATGGGTTGCATCATCGGAGATGCCAGACAGTATTTAAACAAAAGAGTAATTCAGAAACATTTATATGGCTAAAAACCCACAAAACATACACAGTTAAAATCAGACTAATATAGGATTGAAACTTTTAATAAACTTTTAATACGGTTGAAGGTATTTAGTGGTAAGATGTACGAGGACAGGATAGTTATAGATCCTGAGGTTAGGCACGGTAAGCCAGTTATAAAGGGGACTAGGGTACCGGTGGATGTGATATTGGGATCTTTAGCCGGAGGAATGAGTGTAGAAGAGGTTGCGAAGGAGTATGGGATTTCGAGGGAGGATGTTTTGGCAGCGATAGAATATGCTGCGAAGATTATAGCTAGAGAGGAGATAAAGGAATATGCGTAAATTGAAGTTTCTCTTGGATGCAGATATGCCGCGATCGAGTGCTGAGGTGATCAGAAGCTTCGGTTACGATGTCGAAGATGTGAGAGATATTGGATTGGGATCTGCGAAAGACAAAGAGATAATAGAATACGCTCTAAAGAACAATCGAATTATAGTGACGAGAGATACCGATTTTGGTGAAGTGCTTAGATATCCGAAACATCCAGGAGCTATAATCTTCAGACTTCCATACACTTTCACTGTTAAGGAGATAAATGAGAAGATAAAAGAATTTTTTAGCTCTGTTAGTGAGGACGAACTCAGAAATGCAATAATAATAGTTGAACTCTCAAGATACAGAAGAAGAAGCTTAGATTAATGTGTCCATAAATTCTTACCTAACAGCACTCTTAATTACTTCCAACCTGTT
>JALSOQ010000019.1 GCA_026986375.1 Archaeoglobaceae archaeon | reverse complement strand
ATTTTTCAGCAAAATTGCTGTCAAGCATCTTTTTTATTTCGAACCCTTTCTCCACGCAAAGATCGACCAACTCGCTCTCAACCGGCAACCACACGCTTACCCTCCTCTTCCCCATGCTACCCGCAAATTCCAAAGCTTTATCGAGCAGAGCCCTACCGTAATCCAAACTAACTCTCGGATGAACGCAGAAGAACCTTATGTAAGCTTCGTCCTTCCTCGGCTTAGTTCCGAAGTAAGAAAGCAACAACCTGCACTTCAAACCCTTAAGATATCCGAAAGCTCTAACGAAATCCCTTACAGGAAGCCTCTCACGCTTGAATTCCTTCACCCATACCTCTATTAATCCGGCAACCCTCTTTCCCGCTTTCGCCACGAATATTCCGCTGTAATCGTCGAGCTTCGAGTAGTAATCGACGAATATCTCCATGGCCAAAAACGTATCCCCGAATAGGTGCGTGAACTTCTCCTCGTGGCATAAGAACAGCAGTTTAACGAATTCCCTCACTTCTTCTCTATCAAGCGGTTTTACCTCCATGGACGAACTCCTCTATCCTTTCCATTGCGACCTTCAATTTTTCCATCGAGGTCGCGTAGGATATTCTGACGTAGCTCTCGTTTCCTTCTCCGAAAGCTATTCCCGGAGTTAAAGCGACACCCTTTTCGAGCAAAAGCTTTTCCGCGAACTCAATGCAGTCTCCGTTCACCTTGGGAAATACGTAGAACGCTCCTTCCGGCTTCACAACCTCAAAAATCCCTTTGAGCTTTGAATAGACGAAATCCCTTCTCCTCCTGAACTCTTCGACCATCCTCTTGGTTATCTTTTCGGCGGTTCCGTCCGTCAGAACTTCGGCAATCGCCTTCTGCGCGAAGGAAGGAGCGCAGACTCCGTTCACCTGATGAACCTTCAGAATCGAATCGAGCAGATCCTCCTCGGCTATCACGAATCCAACACGCCACCCGGTCATCGCCAAGGATTTCGAAAATCCGTTCACTACAACCACGTTCTCGTATCCTGCCAGGCTGAAGGGTTTTTTGTCGTAGTATATTTGATCGTAGATCTCGTCGCTGACGACTATGGCTTCGTAATCCCGAGCGATCTCCGCTATGGCTTTGAGAGTTCTTCTATCTGCTACTACGCCGGTGGGATTGTTCGGGTAGTTTACGAATATCATAGAAACGTTCCTGTCCATTACCTCGTTCAGCGAATCGGGATTAAGGACGAATCCGTTTTCGTGCGTCTTTATCTGAACAACCTTTGCCTTACACATCTTCGCGTATGAGAAATAAGACAGGAAGTTCGGAGAAGGAATTACGACCGAGCTTCCTTCCTCTATGAAGGCCAAACTCGCGTTTAGCAGTGCCTCGCTCGCTCCCGCCGTAACCATGACGTTCCTTTCATCGACGCCGTATCTCTCCGCTATCGCACTCCTGAGCTCGGGAATTCCGAAGTTGGATGTGTAGTGGGTAAAACCTTCCCTCATAGCCTCGCAAGCCTTCTCTATTATCGCATCATCAGTCCTGAAGTCGGGTTCTCCTATGGAGAGGTTTATTACGTCCTTCCCCTCCCTCTTCGCCCTCTCAACTATTTCGAACATCCTTCTTATCAGAGAGGTGGATATACCGGATACTCTCGAAGCCTCGGCCATCGGATTCGCTTCGTCGAAGCAATTTTTAGATGTAGCGATTTTTAATTTCTTAGATTTTTATAATATATTCTGAATAATTTATATTTCCGAGCAAAAATGAGATATATTGTTTTTGCCTATATTTCACGGGTGAGCTTCATGCTCAAATTCGTTCACATGGCGGATGTTCACTTGGGCTACAGACAATACAACTCCGACGAAAGGGCTTTGGATTTCGCTCAAGCTTTTCTGAGCGCTATAAAGTTTGCGGTTGAGAAGAAGGTGGATTTCGTCCTGATTGCTGGAGATCTTTTTCACAAAAGGAGCGACATAGACCCTCTAACGCTCGCCCAAGCGACGAAGGCTTTGGAGAAGGCGAAGAAGGCTGGAATTCCAGTCGTTGCCGTGGAAGGAAACCACGACTCGACGTATTACAAGGATACGTTTTCTTGGCTCGACTACCTCGCCAGAGCGGGACTCATCGTCAATCTGAAGCCCGAATTCGACGAAGGGGAGATGATAGTCGAGGATTGGGATGGGGAAAAGGGAGCCTACGTTGACTTGGATGGAGTTAGGATATACGGGATGAAGTATTACGGATCCCTTACGGAGAAAATTCTCGACGAATATTCTAAAAGGATTAGGAGCGGGGATTTCACGATATTCATGGCTCACGTTGGCGTAGAGGGATACGTCAACATGCACGGATGCATAAGTTCGAACAGACTGCACAGGCTTAAGGGAAAGGTGGATTACGTCGCGTTAGGGCACATACACAAGAGTTTCGTCGAAGACGATTTCATATTCAACCCCGGTAGCTTGGAGACGTGCGAGATATCGGAGTTGGAGTTCAGAAGGGGTTTCTTCTACGTCGAGGTCGATGAAGGAATTAGATACGAACTGATCGAAAATAAGAGGAGGGACTTCGTTCTGCTCGAATACAGAATGGAAGCTCCGGACTACGAAGGGCTGAGGAGTTATTTGGAGAAGCATAGGAGGAATACGAATCCAGTCGTGGATCTAACCATAACGACTGACAGAGCCACGAAGGGGATGGTAGATGAAGAGAGGGTGAAGAAGATCGTCGCCGAAGTTCTAAAACCGGTGGTCGTAAGGGTAAGGTGGAACGTATCGGACGGATTCTTCAAGCCGAAAATCGATTTCGACGGTAAGGAATCGATAGAAAGGTGCGTTCTGAGGCAGATACTGCAGAACTACGATTACGGGGATATAGTGGACGAAATTCTAAGACTAAAGTCGATCTTCTGTAGGTCTTTCAACGTTACCATGGTGGACAGGCTGGTGGAAGGCATACTGTTCGAAAATAAACCGATCGAAGGGAAATCGAGGGGCGAAGAGCAACCCAAGGAAGAGGAATCGGGTGAAGAGGTTTGGGACTGGAGGAGGGCGTATGTTAAGAGAGGTTCGGCTCGTAAACGTCAAAAGTTATAGGGATCAAGTTGTGAGGTTCGAGAAGGGATTGAACGCCATAATAGGTGAGAACGGGGCGGGAAAGACGACGATACTCGAAGCCATAGGTTTCGCCCTCTTCAACACTCTCCCATACAACATATCCGACTTCGTTAGAAGGGGGGAAAGGAGGGCCGAGATTATGGTTAAGATCATCAATCCGAAGGACGAAAGGCTATACGAAGTAGTTAGGAAGATCGAGGACGGGAGAACGGTTGAATACTTCGTCAGAGATGCGGAAACCGGGATGAGGGTCGAAGGGGCGGAGGGCGTTGCGGGAGTCGGGGAATGGATAAGAGACGTTTTCAACTTGGAAGTGGATGCGAAAACGATCTTCGAAAACGCAATCGGAGTGGGACAGGGGAAGATAACTGCACAGTTCTTGGAGAAGCCGAGCGTTAGAAAGGACATATTCGCCCCCTTAATTGGTGTCGAGAGCTACGAGAAGGCATACGAAAAAAGTAGGGAATACGAGAAGTTCTTGGAGGGCAAGCTGAAGGACTTGGACAAGGAGATAGCCCTGCTCGAAAAGGACGTCGAAAACCTGAAGAAGCTTAGGGTTAAGCTGAAGGAGCTTGAGGAAGAGAGGAAATCGATTCTGACGAAGATTTCGGAAGTCGAGGAAAGGATCGAGCCAATGGAAAGGAAAATCGAAAAGATGGAGGAGTTGATGAAGAAACTGGAGGGGCTGAAGGTCGAGGAGGCTAAGATTTCGGCGAATTTGAGAAACTTAAGGGATAACGTCCGAAATATTGAAGAAGAGCTTAAGAGGATAGAGGAGGCGGAGAGGGAAATAGAATCCCTCAGAACGGATTACGAGAGATACGTCGAAGCTGAGAGGGAGCTCGAAAGGTTGGAAAGGGAAAAGGCAAAGGTGGAAAGTAGAATCGACGATTTGAGGGAAAAAGCCGTCAGGCTCGAAAAACTGAAGTCGAAGATAGAAGATCTGAGAAAGAAGCTTGAGGAAATAGAGAGGTGCGAGAGGGAGCTCGAAGAGATCGAACCTCTCGCAGAGAAGGAGAAGGAGCTGATGGAGAGAATTAGGGAAATAGAGATCGCCGAGGGGAAGTTGAAAGCTCTTAAGGAGCAGAAGGAGAGAGTGGAGAGGGACTTAGCAAATCTGAAAGACGAGCTCAGGGAGATCGGGAAGATTGCAGAGAGGTTGAGGGATATAGAGGAGAAGTTGAGCAAGATGCCTGAGAACATCGACGAGATTAGGGATAGAATCGTTCAGAAGATCGCGAAATTGGAACACATGCTAAGAGATGAGATCAGGCAATACGAGAGGATAAAGAGCGGGATCTGTCCGATTCTGAACGAGAAGTGCGACAGAATAGCGAAAGTCGCTGAAGTGAGGAAAGAAAGGCTCGAAAAGATAAGGGAGAAGCTCAGGGAATACGAGGAGAAGCTCGAAAAGGCGGATAAGCTTTACAGAAAGAGGAAGGAGCTCGAAAAGGAACTGAACTTCGTCAGGGCGAAGGTGGAGGCTAAGGTGAAGGTCGAGGATGAAATTTCGCGTAAGGAGGAACTTTTGAGGGCGTTGGAAGAGGAGTTGGAAGAAGTCGAAAGGGTAGTGTCAGCCAAGGAGGACGTTATGAAGGAATACGAGAGAGTGAGGGGTTCGATAGAGAGAAAGGTGGCCCTCGAAGACAGGGTTAAGAAGAAGGAAGAAGTCGTCAAAGAGCTTGAGGAGAAGGAGAGGGAGATTGAGAAGATATCCGAGGAGATTTCGGAGCTCGAAGATCTAAAAAGATCGTTCGAGGATTTGAGGAGAAGATGCGAAGAGTTGAGGGATTCCATGAGGAAGCACAGGGCGGGATACGACAGATTTGTAGAATTGAAAGGTGTGGTTGGAAGGAAGGGGGAACTGATATCTTCGCTCGAAGATTTGAGGGGAAGGATGGACGAATTGGAAAGAGAGCTTGAGAGGATCAGGAAGGATATGGAGGAGATAGAAGGCGAGTGCGACGAGGAGGAATATCGAGAGCTTAGGAGGATGGTTCAGGAGTTAAGAAACGAGATGGCGAAGCTTGAGGGGGAACTCGGGAAGATAGAAAACCAGATGATGGAAATCGAGAGGGAAGTGGAGGAACACGAGAAGAAAGAGAAGGTTTTGGAGAAGAGGAGGAAGAGCAAGAGGAGGTTCGAGAAAAAGCTGAAGTTCGTTAGAGATCTCAGGGAGATTTTCAAGAGGGCAATTCCCGAAATCACCAAAGCATACGTCAACGCCGTTTCGGTTGAAGCCAACAGGATATTCTGCGAGATCATGGGGGACTACAACTGGGAGATAGAGTGGACGGAGGACTTCGGAATAAGGGCGAAGTTCATGGGTAGGGAGATCGACTTTTCCCAGATGAGCGGAGGAGAGCAGATGTGCGCGGCTTTGGCTGTAAGGCTGGCTTTGCTGAAGGTTCTCTCCAACGTGGGTATCGTCTTCTTGGACGAGCCGACTCAGAACATGGACGAGACGAGGAGGAGAAACTTCGCGATGCAGTTGTCTAAAATAGACGGGTTCAGGCAGATTTTCGTGATAAGCCACGACGACACGTTCGAAGAGATGGTGGAGCACGCGATAAAGGTGAAAAAGGAGAACGGCGTTTCTATAGTTGAAGTTTGAGATTTTACTGGTATTCTTTAAAGTTTCCGTATAACAGCAGGACGAAACCGAACAAAAACACCAAAAACCCGATGCAGATTAAACCACCGGACGGCATGTTCAGTTCCTTAAGCGCTATTCCCAAACCGTTTACAATCGCACCTACGAGTATCAAACATGCTACGAACCGTCTGTTTTTCCTCAACTTTAACGCCCGCTTGGTCAAGCATATCGTAAACAGCGAGTAACACACCAACGAAAGCAGATAAACTAAGACTGTGAGTATATCCATATCTTCCAAAAAATTTCTTTTTGGATTGATCTTTAGCTATCGAATTGTAGATCGAAAACTTCAGCCAGATCCCCAGATCTCATCGAGCTCCGCATCTTCCCTTTCGCTTATAATTCTGACCTCCATAAGCCTCCATCCCAACCTGTCCTTCAGGAGGACGAGGAGTTTGCCCTTACATCGGAACTCCTGAACTTCCGGTTTGAACCTGTACTTCTTCTTACATACTGGACATTTCACCTCTACCTCACTCATTCTCCTCGAACCTCACTATGTCGTCCTCCCCCAAGTATTCGCCTATCTGAACCTCTATGATCTCCAAGGGAAGGATGCCCGGATTTTCGAGCCTATACCTAACCCCCGCCGGAACGAAAGTGCTCTCGCCAGTTCTGAGTAAAAACTCCCTCCCGTCCACCTCCACCTTAGCGGTTCCCTTAACGACTATCCAGTGCTCGCTTCTGTAGTAGTGCATTCTGAGGCCGAGCTTCTTCTTCGGAAGAACCTTTATCTTCAGTATCTTGTAGAACTTCCCCTCCTCAAGAATCGTGAAACATCCCCAAGGTCTGTAGATCGTTCTGTGAACGTCCGCCCTCCTATCTCCCCTCTCCTTGAGAATCCTCACGATATCCTTGACCTTCTGCGACTCATCTCTCGAACAGACGAGTATAGCATCACCGGAATCCACTATTATTGCGTTCTCTATACCTATCGTCGCTATCAGACTCTCCCCTATTATCAAGTTGTTCCTCGAATCTATGGACAGCACCTCCCCCTTAACCGCATTCTCGTTTTCGTCCTTCTCCATTATCTCGTATATGGCGTCGAAACTTCCTACGTCGCTCCAGAAGACGTCCAGAGGAACCACCGCCGCCTTGTCCGTTTTCTCCATCAGACCGTAGTCTATCGATATTTCCGGAGCTCTTTCGTAAGCTTTAGCCACGTCCTCCTCCTCGAAAGCCATCGCAACTTCCGGAGCGAGCTTGAGGCATTCCTCCATGAAAACCCTCGCGGAGAACATGAACATACCGCTGTTCCACAAATATCCTTCTTCGACGTATCTCTTTGCGGTCTCGTAGTCGGGCTTTTCCACGAACCTATCAACTTTAAACCCCCACTCCAGAGGCTCTCCGGGCTTTATGTATCCGTAGCCGGTGTGGGGTCTGTTCGGTTTGATTCCGAAGGTTACGAGGTAATCCTTCGCGAGTTTTTCGGCGGCTTTGAAGGCTTTCTTGTAACTCTCATTCACCTTTATAAGGTGATCGGAAGGGAGAACTGATACAACGTCCTCGCCGTCCCTCTCCAATATAACCTTCACGCCGTAAAATATGGCCGGCAACGTGTTCTTCGCCATCGGCTCCAATATTACGTTATCTTCCGGAATGTCGGCCTCTATCTCCTTTATGTGCTGAACGACCATGAACTTATACTTCTCGTTCGTAACTATGTAAATCTCATCGGGTTTGGAAAAGAGCAAAGCCCTCTCCAAAGTTTCTTGAAGGAGGGATTTATCGTCAAATATCTTTAAAAACTGCTTGGGAAATTCTTCTCTACTCAAGGGCCAAAGTCTCGTTCCCCTTCCACCGGCCAGTATTATTGTCTTCATAAAATATAGTCGAGAGAACAAAATATAACGGTTTCCGATATAAGCACCTACACAAGCTCCCGCGTTCTCCCATATGCTAATTTATAGCTAAATTATAAATCAAAAATTTTTAAATGTTTGAGGATTAAACGTTCATGGGTGTCGGGAATGCAGGTTTTAGATTTCGAGCTCGTAGAGAACGACATCAGGGAGGCTCTGAGCATGCCTCTCGCGGATGCGATAATTTACAAAGAGAGAATACCCAACGATGACGTGAGGAGGTTCAAGTTTCACGACGAGAGGGCTTTCGTGAAGTTCGTTCACACGCTGAAGAGGGCTTTGGGATTTAAGGTCGCCATGGACTCCTCGAACTACTACATCGTCCACGGAGAAGACGACTACGGAGATGTCATAGCGATGTTCAGAGGGAGGAGATTCCAGTCGACGTTCGTGGAGCTTGCGTTCGAAAAATTGGGGATTCCTCTGAAGGAATACCCCGGGGAATACCTGCTCGATCTGCTAAAAATTTAAAAGTTAAGCGCTCGTGCTCGTGAATTCGGAGAAAACGTCCTCGTAGAACCTCCTTATGTTCTTCTTATCCATAAGAAGCTCCTTCTCCTTCAGAATCTCCCTCTCAAGCTTTCTCAAAGTCGCATGCAACGCGTATTCAGCACCCCATCCTTCTCCGACCGCCACATAAGTTCCCTTGTCGCTCGAAAGCTTCAGCCTGACGTGTATTAACGGCAGTCCTCTGTAGAACTCCTTATGCCTCTTAAGATAGACGAAGAGAACGGATTCGCCGAAGTAATCCTTGAACTTGTTCATGAAGTTCTCCAAGTCCGCCTGTATCCTCGAAAGTTCGAACTCGTCGAGCGCAACGTCCTTCAATATCAGCTGAACCTCGAATTCCGTCGGAGTGGCCTTCCTTATGAAGTGCTCCAGTATGTCCTTCTTAATCAGTATGCCTTCGGGATATCCGTCCTTAGTAACGACCAAGCTCGATATGTTGTTTTCCACCATCACGTCTATGGCCTTCGCAACGCTGTCGTTCTTTTCCACGGTTATTACGGGATAGCTCATTATGCTTTCTACCATTATCGATAGCGTCTTCTCCTTGTCCCCGCTCACGTCACCCATCCTCGCCCTCTTCCTCGGAGCCAGAACCCTGTCCACGATGTCCTTCCCCGTAACGATACCCACAACCTTGTTGCTGTCGTCCACCACGACGACTCTGTCTATTCCGTGGTTCCTCATCGTCGCCAAAGCCTTGGCTACGGTATCGTGATCCCTGACCGTAACGACTTCGGGGTTCATGACCTCCCTAACCTTGACGTCCTCGAACTCGGGTTTCAGCAGTTTCAGGAAATCGTCGACGAAAACGACGCCGTGCTTTCCGTTCAACCTCACTATTACGAACGGAGTAGAGTCTTCGACGAACCTCCTCGCAACCTTTTCCGGCGTTAGATCGTCGAGCGACAGAATGCCCGTCCTGACGACGAAGTTCTTTACCTTCGTCTCGTGGGGGTTGACCATAACGCTACCCCTAATGAGATCCCTCTCCCTCACGACTCCTATGATCTTGCCCTCCTCCTCGACCAAAATCGCGCTCTTCTCCTCCCACTTTTCGAGCATCGGTATTACCTTCGAAATCGTCTCGTTGGCGTCTATGACGTTGTAGTCCTCCCTTATCAGCTGTTTCAGACTTTCGACGTCCATGCGCATCACCTCGAAAATCATCCTTAATTTCGGGTTATTTATACTTAATTCACGAAAACTCTCACGAACCCCGTATGAAAACGCTCTCCGGAATTAGGGCTACTTTTCAAACACGAACACGTCAGATCAGACTAAACTTCGAACTTGGCAACTTCGTTGTATCGATTCCGACCTCTCGCTCTATAAACCTTCCGATGAACCTAAAGATTTATATAAGTGTTGTGTAAAAAATTAAAAGGAGGTGGTGGACGTGGAGTTACCTCTCGCGCCGGTTGAGAGAATAATAAGAAATGCCGGAGCTTCGAGGGTGAGCGAGGAGGCAAAAAAGGCTCTCGTGCAGGCTATAGAGGAATACGCTATAAAGATAGCCAAGAAGGCGGTGGAACTTGCCAAGAACTCCGGCAGGAAGACCGTAAAGGCGGAAGATATAAAGTTAGCAGCTAAGGAACTCGTGAAGTAACATCTATTTTTTATTACGGTCTGCGAAAAGTTTTTAATAACGCTATATTATTCATCTTATTGAGCCGAGGTGGCCTAGCTGGTTGGGGCGACGGACTCATAATCCGTAGGTCCCGGGTTCGAATCCCGGCCTCGGCATGCTTTCACGTCTTCTCTCGGCTTTATCAACGCTAAGTATTCCCTAAGCTTTATCTCGAAAAACGCCGATAGGTTTATCCCCAATTCCTTCGCTTCCTTCACGAGATTTTTATCGACGTATAGCGTTAAATTCGTCTTCTTACCCATATGTAAGTTCCACGTGGAATCCACTATAAGCGTTATCATTTTAATAGATCACGATCTCAACCGTAACGTCTTATTTCCACGAAAAAATGATATAATCCGTTCTTTCCACGATCGGCGTTATCTCCTTCGTTTTTCCCGCCTATATACGTAATAGATACGTAATCTTAAATACGTCTATTCGTGGAAATACGTAATATTAACGAACTAAATAATATTTCTCGTTCTTTCTTTTATCTCGTTTCCGTCTCTATTATTGTTATATCTTGGAGGGTGCGGGTGCGGTCTATTTTAATACGTTTAAACCTTAAGACGTTTTAAGAATGTAAGGTGATTAAATGATCGAATTTACGAAACACGCGGAAGAAAAACTCAAGGAAAGGGGAATAACGAAAGAGGAAGTTATAAACGTTATAACAAATCCAGATGAGGTTTTATTTGACACGTTAAAAGGTAATTTGGTTGCAATACGCAAAATAAACGATTACTATTTAATCGTTATCTACACGCCTACGAAACCTATAAAAGTCGTATCCGCGTTGGTGACGTCTAAGTTAAATATCGTGAGAAACAGAGTTAAGAGAGGTAGATGGGTGAGACTATGAAAGTTCGATACGATCCCGAAGCGGATATCTTATACGTTCTCGTAAAGGAAGGGAAAGTTAAGGATACTGAAGAAATAGACGAGGATTTGTTCGTCGAATACGACGAAAACGGTAATATTGTCGGTATTGAGATGTGGCAGGCGGGAAAATACGTCGTTTCCGAGATTCTAAAATCGTTAGAATCCGCTAAAAAGGTTAAAATTTAATTCATAGCGATCTTCTTTACTAAGCCGTAACGTTTCATCGCCTTGATTAATCCGCTATACGAAATCGGTTTCTTTCCACGTTGACGCCTACGTTCGTTAATGTGAATATTCGACTAAATACACTTTTTCCACTTTTTGCACAAAGGGGGTATCCACATTCGGGCGTTTTTATAAAATTAGAATTAGAAATAGTAACGAAAATACTAAAATCGTCAAAGCTTTTTCAATTCTTTTTCTAATTTTCTTAAGCCAGCTAATGCTATCATTGTTTTATGATCTCCTACGTTAGTAACGACTGCCCACGCTTTATGAACACCCTTACCTGTTACTCTACATGGTAAACCTATCTTCAACATCCCTAAGCGCTTTCGGAGCTTGAGATTCGTATGCTCTAAACCTCTATGAACTCCTCCGCACAGGTGAACTGAAATTCGTCCATAGCTTAAGACAAATTCGCAAGATCTGCCAGTTAACTATTAGGGGTCGCACAAAGATAATCGAAACTAATATTGTTTTAATGGAAAAACATGAGCCATGGTCAGAGTCGCGGTTGCCGGAGCCGCTGGAAGGATGGGAAGGCTAATAGTGCAGAACGTCGTGCAGGATGAAGAGCTGAAGTTGGTTCAGGCTTTCGACTTGAGAGAGATCGGCAGGGACGCTGGCGAGTTGGCAGGAATGGGAAGGATAGGTGTCCCAATTACCGACGCAAAGGAGATGGAAGAAAAGCTCGATGCCGACGTTTTGGTCGATTTTACGACTGCCGAAGGGGCGGTGGAGAACATAAGGATCGCATCGCAGAAGGGTGTGAAGTTGGTCGTAGGGACGACGGGCTTTACGGAGGAACACTGGAAGAGGATAGAGGAGTTCTGCAAGAACGTTCCGGCCGTGATATCTCCGAACTTCAGCGTTGGCGTGAACATCTTCTGGAAGCTCGTAGAGTTTGCGGTTCAATTCCTGAAGGACTACGACATCGAGATACTCGAAATGCACCACAGATTCAAGAAGGACGCACCGAGCGGGACTGCTTTGAAGGCCGCCGAGATCATCAAGAAGTATTTGGGCGACAAAAAGCTCGTTTTCGGAAGAGAGGGAGTGTGTCCGAGGGGAGATGAAATCGGCGTTTTCGCGATTCGTGGAGGGGATATCGTCGGAGAGCACACCGTTTTCTTCATAGGGATGGGCGAGAGGATAGAAATAACGCATAGGGCTTTGAGTAGGCAGGCTTTTGCGAGTGGTGCTATAAAGGCGGTGAAGTGGATAGCCAAGGTGGATAAGCCGGGTATATACGGAATGAATGACGTCTTGGGCTTGTGAGGAGGAACGCTATCACCACCAATTTTATTTATTTTTTTATTTTTGTATAATATTGATCCGAGCAAACGACCCCTATTCCTACCAGACCTCACCGATCACCCTTCTGACATTCCACGCATGGGGGATGGCTTGAGATAAAAATTTATATACTCCTTGTGCGAAAAGATCGATCGGAGGTGAAGTAAATGGGTGAGTTGCCACTTGCCCCCATCGACAGATTGATCAGAAAGGCCGGAGCCGAGAGAGTGAGTGCAGAGGCTGTGGAAAAGATGGCAGAGATTCTTGAGGAGAAGGCGTTGGAGATCGCGAAGAAGGCCGTTGAGATTGCCAAGCACGCCGGCAGAAAGACCGTAAAGGTGGAAGACATCAAGCTGGCTGCAAAATACGAGTAACTCCAGTTTTTATATTTATTTAAATTATTTTTGATTTTTAAATTTTGTCGGCCATTTAAACCTTCACTCCCTGAACTTCACCTCCAAGCTCATGAAATCTTCCGCAACAACGACGTTCTCGAAAACGCTCTTAGCCTCTTCAAGCAGAGGTGTCGCGTCCTTGGAATACCTCGCGCTTATGTGCGTCAAAATCAGTTGCCTTACTCCAGCCCTCTTAGCTATTTCCGCAGCTTCTTTAGCCGTAGAATGCTTCGTCTGCTCGGCCCACTCCTGAAGATCGGATGTGAAGGATGCGTCGTGGATGAGAACGTCGGCATCCCTTGCAATCTCAACCACTCTTTCGCAAGGCCTCGTGTCTCCCGTGTAAACGATCTTTCTCCCCGGCCTCGGCGGACCGACGACCATGTCCGGAGTTATAATTCTCCCGTTTATCTCTATGCTTTCTCCTCTAACGAGTTTCGCGTAAAGGGGGCCGGGAGGAATTCCCAAGGCTTCCGCCTTAGCTCTGTCGAATTTCCCGGGCCTATCTTTCTCTATCAAAGCGTATCCCAAGCTCGGCGTGGTGTGTTCGGTTTTGAAGGCGACAACCTTAAACCTGCCGAAGTTGACCTCATCCCCATCGCTAAGGCCTACAACCTCTATCGGAAAGTTGAGGTTGTGATATCCGAACATTCTGAAAAGGCTGGCCAAGAACTTGGTCTTTTCAACCGGAACGTAGAACGTCAGCTTCTCCTTCCTCTCGTTAAGCGAAAGGGTTTCTATCAATCCGAACACGCCTATGAAGTGATCCGTGTGCATGTGGGTTATGAAGACGCTGTTAAGACCGCTGAAACCCGCTCTCGCAATCATCATCTGCCTCTGCGTTCCCTCACCGCAGTCGAACAGTATCCTTTCCCCTCCGTATTGAATGAGAATCGCGGAAGGGTTTCTGTTAACGCTCGGAACCGTTCCCGAAGTTCCCAAGAAAGTGATCCTGAGTTGCATGTCCTTGATAAACAGCGATCTCAATAAACGTTTTATGGAACTCGCCATAAACCCGAGCAAGATAATAAGCTCCCTCTGCTACTCGATATTCCGCCTCGAACCCTATACGAACTGCTCCTTCAACTGCTCATACTGCTACGCGAGGTGGTATAGGGGTGGAAGGATAGCCCCGCGCTACAAGGCTTTGGGGATGTTCGAAAAGGTCGCTAAGAAGCTCGAAATAAGAATCCCGTTCAGACTCGCCACCCTTTCCGAGCCTTTGCAGGATGTGGAGGAGAGGTTCAAGCTCTCCTTAAAGATGATGAAGACCGCTCTGAAGTTCGAAGTTCCGATAATACTGTGCACGAAATCGGACAGGATAGCTGAGGATCCTTGGAAAAGCGTCGTAGAGGAGTTGGCGGACGAAGGGCTCGTAATAGTTCAGATGTCCGTCAGTTCTTTGAAAAGAACGGATTTCGAACCGAAAGCCCCTCATCCCTTAAAGAGACTCGAAGCTTTGAAGGATGTAGATGCCCCAAGGCTCCTCAGACTACAACCTCTAATTCCAAATTACTCGTTCGAAAATGCCGAGGAATTCGTCAGATCTGTTAAGGATTACGTCGATCAGATTACCGTCGAACCTCTGAGGATAGAGAGATCGGAGCTAAAGGTTTACGGAAGATTCTGGGATAGGTGGAGCGACTACTCCTTCGAGGGGGACGTGATAAAGGTCGAAGCTCCCGAAGTTCTCAGGGATTTGAAAAACGCCTGCGAAAAATACGGGTTAGATTTCGGATTGTGCAAGGAGGGACTTTTCGAACTTGAAACTTCGAACTGTTGCGGTTTGGATGGAATGGACGTAGAGCTGAGGCCGACTCTTAGAGAAATATACAGGGAGGTGTACTCCGTAAGGCTGGACGAAGTGGAAAAGGTGTTCGGCAAATACCTCTTCGGGGAGAAGATTTCGGGATTGCCGAGGCAGATCAGAAAAGCTCTGAAGTATCACGAGAAGACTTTACTCAAGGTTCTGAGGAACAAGGAAGTTTTGGAACGCTTGACACCACATCTCAAGCTTGAGAACGACATCATAACCGTTATAAAGTGAGGGCTTAGAGGTGCAGTATTATGAAGAGGGAGCTTTTGGACATTTTAGCCTGTCCGATCTGTAAGGGGGATTTAAAGCTTGAGGTGGAAGAGGAGAACGAAGAGGAGATAATTTCGGGCAAGCTCATCTGCACAAAGTGCGGGACGGATTATCCGATCGAGGACGGAATTCCGAACATGCTTCCTCCTGAACTGAGGAAGTGATCGCCATGAAGTTCATATTCATTACGGGCGGAGTGATGAGCGGATTGGGGAAAGGGATCACTGCAGCGTCCATAGGTAGGCTATTGGTCGACATGGGATACAAGGTGGTTCCGATAAAGATAGACCCATACATAAACATCGACGCCGGAACGATGAACCCGTTTCAGCACGGAGAGGTTTACGTTTTAAAGGATGGAACGGAAGTGGATTTGGATTTGGGCCACTACGAGCGTTTCATCGGAATAGAGCTTACCGGAGAGCACAACATAACCACCGGCAAGATATACAGAAACGTCATCGAGAAGGAGAGGAAGGGTGAGTATTTGGGGCAGACCGTCCAGATAATCCCCCATGTCACGGACGAGATAAAGGGCTGGATAAGGAGGGTTGCCGAAAAAAGCGGGGCTGAGATTTGCCTCGTAGAGATAGGAGGAACGGTCGGAGACATAGAGGGAATGCCCTTCTTGGAGGCTATAAGGCAGATGAAGAACGAGGAGAAGGACGAGGACTTCATGCTCGTCCACGTAACTCTAATTCCCATCGACAAGAGCGGGGAGCAGAAGACTAAGCCGACGCAGCACAGCGTTAAGGAGTTGAGGAGCATAGGACTTCAGCCCGACGTGATAGTCGGGAGGTGTTCGGAAAAACTCCGGCCTGAAACTAAGAGGAAGATCGCCCTCTTCTGCGACGTTCCGGTTGAGGCTGTGATAAGCAACGAGGACACCGAGGAGATATACGAGGTTCCGCTCAAGTTCAAGGAGGAGGGACTGGACGAATACATACTCAAGAGGCTGAAGCTGGAGAAGAGGGAAGATAGGAAGGAATGGGAGGAAATGGTCAGAAGGCTGAAGGATTTGAAGGAGGAAGTGACCATAGCCGTTGTGGGCAAATACACGCATGTCAGGGATTCATACATAAGCATAAGGGAAGCCTTAAAGCACGGAGGGATCGAGGCTGGATGCAAGGTGAAGGTTCTGTGGATCGAGAGCGAGGAGCTTGAGAAACACGAGGAAATAGAGATAGAGGCGGACGGAATACTCGTTCCGGGTGGGTTCGGAAAGAGGGGTGCCGAAGGAAAGATAAGGGCTATTCAGTATGCGAGGGAAAACGACATCCCGTTTTTGGGGATATGCTTCGGATTCCAGCTTGCGGTGATAGAGTTCGCGAGGAACGTCATAGGTTGGGAGGACGCCAACAGCAGCGAGCTTGCGGAAACCGAGCATCCGGTAATAGACCTCCTTCCAGAGCAGAAGGAGATAGACGCTTTGGGAGGGACGATGAGGCTGGGGGAGATAGAGGTGACCCTCGTTCCCGGAACGATTGCACATAAGTTATACGGAAGGGAGAAGATATACGAGAGGCACAGGCACAGATACGAGGTAAATCCGGAATACATCGAAGACCTGAAGAGGCACGGACTCGTCATATCCGGCTATTCTGACAACGGAAGGAGAGTGGAGATTATAGAGTATCCGAAGAACAGGTTCTTCTTGGGAACCCAATTCCATCCGGAGTTCAAGTCCCGTCCTTACGCTCCCTCTCCACCCTTCGTAGGGTTCGTAAAAGCGGCTTTGGAGTTCAAAAGGGAAAGGTTATAAAGAGAGGTTCCGAGTCGTGAAGATGATGTATAGGAACACGTATCTCGACAAGATCGGGGAACTGCTGAAGAAGGTTATGGATGTCGCCAACGACATAGAAACAGCAGTAAAAGAGCTGACGGACGAGGAGAAGATAAAGGAGACTTTCAGGAACGACGTGGAGTTCATAATGGACAAGTTCTACGGAGGGGACATAACGGACAAGGAGGCTTTGAACAACCTCAAGATGCTCGAAATCTACGCCATCTCCCAGTTAAGCACGCACTTCAAGAGGATAGTCGAGGTTTTGGACGACTTGGAGAAAAAGGTAAGGAGGTTGAAGGAGGAGGTTTCGAAGCAGGAGGTAATGGCCGACATCGTCGACGACATAGTAAACACTATAAAGAAGGCGGAGGCGGAGATCAAATATTAGAGCAGTTCCAAATTCCTGAGAACCTCCTCCACTTTCTTGGTTTTCTCCTCATCCAGTTCGACCAGAGGTAATCTGGGTTTTCCTACTGGAAATCCCATGAGCTCCAAAGCCTTCTTTACCGGAATGGGATTCGTGTCAATGAACAGAACACTGAAGAGGGGCATAAGCCTGTAGTGCATCTCCCTCGCCTTACCAACGTCCCCTTCCTTGAAGGCAGTATACATATCCTTCATCAGATGGGGCGCGACGTTCGCGGCTACGCTTATAACACCTCTACCGCCGAGCATCAGAATCGGCAGAGTCAGGAAATCGTCTCCAGAAAGCAGAACGAAGTTTTCCGGAGTTCTTGCGAGTATCTCACATACCTGCCTGAGGTTTCCGCTCGCCTCCTTAATTCCTATTATGTTGTCGAAATCGTTCGCGAGCCTTTCCACGACATCCGGAGTTATGTTGCATGCCGTCCTACTCGGAACGTTGTAGATTATTATCGGAATCGAAATCTCTTCGGCGATCCTCTTGTAATGTTGGTAAAGACCCTCCTTGTTGGGCTTGTTGTAGTAGGGTGTTATGAACATCGCCGCATCCGCACCGGCCTTCTCAACCTCTTTTCCGAGAAATATCGCTTCCCTCGTCGAGTTCGAGCCGGCTCCGGCTATCACCGGAACGTTAGCGACATCGCAGACGTATTTTACGACATCTATGTGCTCCTGATAGCTGAGAGTTGCGGACTCTCCAGTCGTTCCGGCGGGAACGACAGCATCTACGTGCTTTTCCACGTAATCCAAGAGTTTCGCTATTCCCTCGTAGTTGACCTCGAAGTTCTCCTTGAAGGGAGTTACGAGGGCGGGAATAACGCCTTCAAACATTCACCCACCCTCTGTTTACCTTTCTCGTTATGTAACCGGCCACCCTGTTCCTGACCTTCTTGCTCTTTATGTTCGTTAGCTCTTGGACGAGCTTCTTGTTGACGTCGAAATCACCCGTCCACACTTCAGGATACTTCCTCAACAACTCCATCGCTATGTTTTTGATGTAAGCAGGCTTGACCGTCCCCATTCACATCACCCCTTTTGATTTCGCCGAAATCCTATTTAAACTTTCCCAACCGAAACCGAACATGAAGGCCGGGATGGTGGACATTTCAGCGAAAAACGACGTTATAAGGATTGCGGTGGCCGAAGGCATGATAAGGTTGAGGAAGGAAACGATCGAAGCCATAAGAGAGGGAAGAGTTCCTAAGGGAGACGTTCTTACCGTCGCGAGCGTTGCGGGAATAATGGCGGTCAAAAAGACTCCCGAAATCATTCCGATGTGCCATCCGATTCCGATAACTTCCGTCTCGATTGATTTCGAACTCTTAGAGGATGGTGTAAAGGTGAGGTGCACCGTAAAATCCGTAGGAAAGACCGGTGTGGAGATGGAAGCTCTCACCGGAGTCAGTGTCGCTCTGCTAACGGTATGGGACATGGTTAAGTCTTTGGAGAAGGACGAAAGCGGAAACTACCCCCAAACCGCAATAGAATATATTAGAGTTCTTGAAAAGGTCAAAGAAAACCTCTCCTAACGACTTCAACGTCGATGGACTTCGTGTGGATCGCGGTGGATATAAGCGCTCCCTCGCATCCCATCTCCTTTAGCCTCATCAGATCTTCGACGGAAGAAATACCTCCCCCGACGAAAACGGGGTTGTCGGATGCGGAAACCACTCTTTCGATCGTTTCGAAGTCCAAGGATTGCGTTCCAACCCTATCCATGCTCAGAGCTATGACTCCGAGGAGGTCGAAAGAGTTCAGAAACTCTAGAGCTTCTTTCAACTCGAATTTCCTCACAGACATCAGCCTTCCTCCCTTCATGTCCAAGCTGACGAACGCCGGAACTTCTACCTTCTCAAGCTCTAATAGGTCGAACGTTTCCGTTCCCAAAACGGGTGTGAAATCCACATCCCCCAACTCATCGGCACTCCTGAAACCGCAGTCCGCAATGAGATGATCCACCTCATTTCCCAACGTCTCAATTACTTCCAAGTTGTCGCCCCTCCCCAATATTCTATCAAGATCCGCCACGTAAAGATACCTCGGTTCAATCGACTTCACGACATCGATCGGATTGCTCGAATTCACCACTTTGCTGAACTCTCCTATCGGCCTATAACTTTCCCTCTCCCCCCTGAAAGCTCTAACAACTAAGCCACCCATCAAATCGATGACGAAGAACATCCGCATATTGGAACGGTTTTATAGCGAACTAATAAGATTCCGGTATGAAGGTCGGAATAATCGGAGGAACCGGATACACCGGCTCTGAACTCCTGAGACTCCTTGCGATGCATCCAGAGGCGGAAGTCGTAGCCGTAACGTCGAGGACTCTTGCCGGAAAGCCGATACACGAGGTTCACAGATTCTTGAAGGGATTTTACGACCTCGAATTCGTCGAGCCGGTGTTGAGGAACTTGGAGGATTGCGACGTTGTATTTACGGCGGTTCCTCACGGGGAGGCCATGAAGTTCGTTCCGGAACTGATGGATGTAGGAATAAAGGTAGTGGATCTCTCCGCGGATTACAGGCTGGACAGGGAAACTTACGAGAAAGTTTACGGGAAGAAGCACGAAGGATACAGGGATGCCGTCTATGGGCTTACGGAGCTTCACAGAGATGAGATAGCGAAAGCGGATTTAGTGGCCAATCCGGGTTGCTATCCGACCGGGGCGATTTTGGCAGTTGCGCCTATAGCGGAAAAGGTCGAGAGGGTGGTTTTCGATGCCAAGAGTGGTATAACGGGTGCGGGAGCCAAGCCGACGGAGTTCACACATTACCCGAACCTGCATGAGGCGATAGTCCCCTACAAGGTAACGAACCACAGACATTACTGGGAGATTGTGAAAGAGTTGAGAGCGTTCAATCCCGAAATCGAGGTGTCCTTTACACCACAAGTCTTCCCCGGTTCGAGGGGAATTCTGACGAGCGCCCACGTTTTTATGAAAGACATTCCATCGAGGGAGGAGCTATACGGAATTTACGAGAAGTTCTACGGGAACTGCTACTTCGTTAGGCTGCAGGATGAGGTGAGGCTGAACTGGGTGAGGGGAAGTAACTTCTGCGACATCGCGATATTCGTCGGAGAAGACAGAATCGTGGTGTGCTCCGCCATAGACAACCTCGTGAAGGGTGCGAGCGGGCAGGCGATTCAGAACATGAACGTCATGTTCGGGTTAGAGGAATGGGTGGGGCTGAACAATCCGCCGCTGTTTCCCTAAAACGTTATAATTACTTCGGAAGATGGTTGAACATGCCAGCGGTCGTTGATGTGGACAGGTGTGATGGATGTGGGGAATGCGTGGATGAGTGTCCCGTGGGAGCGATAGAGCTGAACGATGTAGCTCACGTAGATGAAGATATATGCACCGAGTGCGGAACCTGCGTAGACGTATGCCCGAACGATGCGATAACGATTGAATAAGGTTTAAATCTTCCACATCAAATAACGATTAGAGGTGAACGCATGAGCCTTATACTCAGAATAAAGAAGAAATTCGGTTTAATCCTCAAGTTTCTGAGGAAAAAGAATCGACTGAGGATCGGAATATACGGGCCTCCGAATGCGGGCAAGACCACTCTGGCGAACAGGATTCTAATGGACTGGTGTGGAGGAGATGTCTTGGGTTCTGTCAGCGAAATCCCGCACGAAACGAGAAGAGCAAGGCTTAGAGAGGGTGTTACGATCGAAGTAAACGGAAAATCGGTTACAATAGACATAGTGGATACCCCCGGATTGGCCACAAAAATAGACTTTCACGACTTCCTAAAATACGGTCTGAGCGAAGAAGAGGCAAAGAGGAGGGCAAAGGAGGCTACTGAGGGAGTCATAGAGGCCATAAAGTGGCTCGACGACTTGGACGGTGTTATTCTGGTCATGGACGCCACGGAAGATCCCTTCACTCAGGTGAACATAACGATCGTCGGAAACATAGAGGCAAGGAATCTTCCGCTGATAATAGTCGCGAACAAGATAGACCTTCCCAACGCATCTCCCGCAAGAATAAAGGCCGCATTTCCTCAGCACACGGTAGTTCCCATTTCGGCGTTAAAGGGTTTGAATATTGACGCTCTTTACAGGTGTATTGCGGAGAAGTTCGGGTGAGAGTTATGGAGGGCGTTCAGCTTAATCTGATATCGAAGGAAAGATTGGAGAAGATGTCTTCGATGGAAAAGCTCAGGATGATTTTGGACGAAGTAAAGTCTGGAACGATAGTGGTTTTGGAATCTGGTCTGACTCCAGAAGAGGAAGCCAAGCTCATAGAACTAACTATGCTCGAAATAGATCACGAGAACTTCGTCGGGATAGAAGTGGAGACATATCCGCAGAAATCGGGAGGTTTCCTAAGCAAGCTCTTGGGAAAGAGGGAGGGAAGACTTACCGTTATAGGCCCGGCGAACAAGCTCAAGACTCTCGTGAAGAGGAACGATTTGATAAAAGCCCTCGTGAGGCCGTGATATCATGCCTCACAGGTGCACCAAATGCGGAAAGGAATATCCAGACGGAGATTATAGGATTTTAAACGGTTGTGAGTGTGGAAACAACAAATTCCTCTACGTTCCGAAAGAGAGACCGGTTAGAAAAAAGCATGAGTCAAAAACTGAAGAAGAGGTGAGAGTAGAAGAATTCGAGGGAATAGAGTGCGTCAAGATAATAGCTCCGGGAAGATATGAAATAAAGCTGGAGAACCTTTTCAGCAGAGATGGGATAGTCATAGCATTGCAGGAAGAAGGCAGATACGTAATTCACCTTCCATCACTTCTGAAAAAGAAAAAGAAGCATTAGACGAGTCCGTAGGATTTCAGCAGAACTTCCGCGTTGAGCTTTCCGTGGACGTAAGTCTTCCCGGTCGATACGTCGTTGAACACGACCATCGCTGGAGCGAAGACGTTTTCGTCTATCCTGTAGAAGTCCCTCCCCGCCTCTTCGAATATCTCATGGAACGGTTTTCCGTAAGCTGGAGAACCCGTCGAAGGAACGTTTTTGAGTATTTCGTCGTAACCTTCCACCGTCAGAATCGCGCTTCCATAGTATATCACGCTGTCGTTCGTAGCTCCCATCGCCTTAACTTCGTTTTCCATTATCGGAGCTATAGGAGCCTTGCCTATCGCGTTTTTAACTAACTTGGGATCGTAACCAAGCTGAACCATCTTGTGCAAAGCGGTCTCTATCACCCTCGCAGATATCTGAACGCTTCCGACGAGAGACCTCGTAGGAGCGACTACGGCGTATGTTTCTTCAACGTCGACATCGCACTCCCTCGCTATGAACTCCATGACTTCGGCGTTCGGTAGTCTGTCGGATTCCAAAGCGATTACGGCGTAATCCGTGTCGTCCTCGTATTCTATTAATTCGTATACGTTCTTAGGTTTCAGAGCCAAAGCCCTCGCCGGACCGCTCGCTATGGCTTTGAAGTCGTCGAGCTCTATCCTCCACCCCGCCATCTGACAGCCCAAGCAAGCCAAAGCCGGATGATCCGTGTAAACCCAAACGAAGGGTATCGGAATTCCGTTTACTTCATCTACTTCAACGTTGACTCCCGCAAGTCCGCCCATGCAAATCTGGACGAACATTATCGCCGCATCGTAACCTCCGTTGGTGCAGTCTATCACCGTTGCTCCGTTGCTGAACTTCCTCGAACGAACGTTCAGTTCCTCCTCGTAATCGAGCATGTCCTCGACTATGTCCAACGCCAATTCGTTCACGCTCAGCATGCTCCCACCTCCTTCTCGTATATCTCCCGGGCGAAGTTTATGAGTCCGCCCTTCTCGACGATGCTCCTCAAAAACTCAGGTATGGGCCTGACGGGATACTCCTTCCCCTTAGTCTTGTTTATCACAACGCCCCTATCCAAATCGATTTCGAGCTCGTCTCCGTCTTCTATATCGTCGGTATTGCACTCCAAAACCATTAAACCTATGTTTATCGCGTTTCTGAAGAATATCCTCGCGAAAGACTTCGCTATAACGGCCTTTATCCCCGTAGCCTTCAAAGCTAAGGGGGCGTGCTCTCTACTACTGCCGCAACCGAAGTTCTCTCCGGCAACCACGAAATCACCGGGCTTAACATTTTCAGCAAATTCCGGACGGATGCTCTCGAAAACGTGCTTCGCAAGCTCCTTCGGATCGTTTATCACTAGATACTTCCCCTGAATTATCACGTCCGTATCCACATCGTCTCCGAACTTCCAAGCTCGACCCATGAAAAGCGGTATGTAAAATAATTAAAAAGGTTAGCGTAAGGGTTAAATTTGAACGAAAGGATCCACCATTCGGATGCTACGATACATATTCAGAGGATTGATAGACGGTTCTCTTTCAGCATTGGGCGTTGTGATAGGTGCACAGAGTGCGAGCATCGGAGTCATAATAGCCGCTGGAATTGGAGGAGGAATTGCGAACGGCCTTTCGAACATACTCGGTGCATTCACAGCGGAGAAGTCGGAAGCTGAGAGGAAGCTGGCGGAGATTCAGAAGGCGATGATAGTTCATCCCGAGCTAAGGAAGACCGAGCTTTACAGAGACATGCTGAAGTCGACGATTTTGAGCGGATTGGCGGATGGAGTTGCGACGATAATCGGTTCGCTAATTCCCGTAATTCCTTTCGCGTTGGCCTTAATTCTACACATCAACAAAACCGACGCCTTGATAATGGCAATAGTCCTCACGCTCGCATTGTTGTTTGCAATAGGGGGATACATGGGTAAGATTTCGAAGGGAAACCTTATCCTTTCAGGATTTAAGATGGCGGTAGCGGGAATTGCCACCGCTTTGATATGCACGCTGATAGAGAAGTGGATACCCACATAAATAAAAATAATAGTATAGTAATGACGAATATCGTAAATAAATATTCGTTAGGCTATATCAGTTATATCTGCTCCCTATACGCCTGAAGAACCGCGTTGACTATTTTTTCCCTCGATTCCTTGTTAGTCGGATGGAATATGTCCTGATAAGTCCCGTCTCTATTCTTCCTGCTTGGCATACTAACCCAAAGTCCCTTCTCAGTCTCCAAAATTTTAATTCCCTTCACTACGAATTCCCCATCCAAGCTCACGGATGCATACGCCTTTACGGCCCCATTCCCCTTCGCTTTATATATCCTAACTTCCGTAATCTCCGCCAATTCCAACTCCTCCGATTGCGTTTCATTGGACTTCGAAGATGCAGTATTTAAAATTTGTCCTCGAATCTAACACCCTCCGCACCCGGCTCGACCAAGAATCCACTGAACTCCTTTAAAGCAGAAAGCATGGATCCTTCGTCGCCTATCCCTACAACACACCCTCCTCCTCCCGCTCCGGTTATCTTGGCCGATACACCCAACTCCCTAAGCTTTTCAATCGTTTCTTCTATCTTCCTGTTGCTCACTCCTATCGCTTTGAGCATGCACTGGTTGAAGAAGAAAAGTTCCGAAATAGTCTTTATATCTCCTTTCTCGAGAGCGTCGACGGAATTCAAAGTTATCGCATCTATTACATCGAAAATCCCGTCCACGATGTTTCTATATTTCTTCCTAAGCTCGGCAACCTTCTTCACCATCTCGGCAGTCACCGATTTCTCCTTGGTGTTTACCACTATCAGTCGAATCTTTCCAATCTTAACGGCTTTTCTTTCAGGAACGATCCAAGTTCCGCCGAAGGTTGCGATGAACGGGTCGGTTCCGCTTCCTATACCCTGAACGTCTAACTCTACTTTCCTAGCGATTTCGAATATTTCCTCGTCACTCAAACCGGTTTCGAACTCGCCATCCAAAGCCTTAAGGACAGCAACAGTAACGGCTGAAGAACTTCCCAGCCCCGATGCAACTGGAATTTCGCTCCTTATCTCTACATTCACACCATTTATGGGTTTTATCTCGCGAAACCTCTTTATGGCATACGACACGTATGGATGGACTTCGAAATCAAGCCCGGTAATCCCAATGGGAGATTTTATTCTTATCTCGTTGCTCCTCTCCACTTTAACGTAGCACCTCAGATTTATGGCCGAAACGATTGCGTGTCTACCATAAACGACCGCATGTTCTCCGAAGAGAATTACCTTCGCCGGAGCCGAAGCTATCATCAACATCGGAAATCCAAAACGTATATTTAGCGTTGGCGATTAATAACGAAAGCCGATGATGAAGGAGAGCCGTGCTGATGTATGATGATATCACGACGGACTGAGGTTATTAGAATAGTGCGCGGGCCGGGATTTGAACCCGGGCCAACGCCTCGGAAGGGCGTTGTCCTACCAGGCTAGACTACCCGCGCTCGTGGAAATCTATAGGTTCGGGGCTTAAAAAGATTTCGCATGGTAAATTTTATTTTACGAACCGATTAAATGAATCCATGAGCGTCGTGGGTTGGGACAACAGCCACGGGGAGTTCACGATAGAGGATTACTACTACTTCTCGAAGCTCAGAAAGTTCGCCGAAAAAGAGGGTGTGGAAATATACGAGATCAAAAGCTTCAACAAGTTGGGCGATTATGACGTAATAGTTTTTAACTATCCCGAAAAGGACTTCAGAAGTCAGGAAATTGCGAAAATAAAAAGATGGCTCAGGATGGGAAAGAGAATAATATTCGCGGCATACTACAGTAACATGGACGGCGTAGCTGAGAGGATAAACAAGGTTTTAGCTAAGATAGAAGTTCCCGTAAAGATAAACAACGATGTTGTTATGGATCCCGAAAACAACTACGAGGACATACTGTTCCCCAAAGGGAAATACGGTGAACATACCGTAGTTATGCCGTGTTCTGCTTCAGTCACTGCTAAGGACGGGATTCTGGTAAATTCGTTCGAAACCGCTAAATGTCATCCCACCGGAGTAGAAAATCCCGCATTTGGTGTTAGGGTAAATATGGAGAAAGGGGAACTTATAGTTTTAGGAACGTGCGTTTTCTGGGACAACTTCGCGATAGAGTGGGAGGAGAACAAGATCTTGGCTCTGGATTTACTTAAAATTTAAATTTTTTCGTTAACGTTTTAATCGATTCCACCGAAACAGAATTCGTGAAACTCGTAGCTGTATCGGTTTACGGCTTGGATAAACCCGGAATAATCTACGGGATATCGAAAGTTCTGGCGGATAACGGCGTGAACATAGTGGACATAGAGCAGAACGTCATTCAGGGAATGTTCGTCATGTTCATAATAGGAGATGTGGAGAGGTGCAGGGTTTCGGTAGAGGAGCTAAGAAAGAAGCTTGAGGAGAAGGGGAAGGAGCTGGGCGTTCACGTTCACGTTTCTCCCTTCGTTAGGCCGAAGCAGAAGGAGAAGAACCTCTACGTTATAACCGTTCTTGGTAAGGACAGAGTCGGAATAGTTAGGGACATAACGAAGATACTGTTAGAGCATGGGGTCAACATCGAAAGGACGTCTTTGACTGCAAGAGACAAGCTGATATCCATCGAGTTCGTCGTGGATATAGGCAATGCGGATCCGAACGAGATAAAGAGGAGGCTGAAGGAGGATGTGGAGAGCTACGGTTTGGACATAGTCATCCAGCCCTACTCGATATTCAAGAGGGAGAAGAGGCTCGTCGTCTTCGACATGGATTCAACGATAGTGGATGCTGAGATAATAGACGAGCTCGCGAAGGCGGCCGGAGTTGAGGAGGAGGTTAAAGAGATAACGAGGAAGGCTATGGAAGGAAAGATGGACTACAAGCGGGCTCTGATCGAGAGAGTTAAGCTTCTCAAAGGGTTGCCGGTCGAAGTCCTCGAAAACATATACAACCGCATCGAGCTTACGGAAGGTGCTAAGGAGCTCATTCAGGCTTTGAAGAAGGCCGGATACAAGGTAGCGCTAGTGAGCGGAGGATTCACATACTTCACCGAAAAGCTAAAGAAGGAGCTCGGACTGGACTACGCCTTTGGGAACGAGCTCGAAATAAAGGACGGGAAGCTCACGGGAAGGATAAAGGGAAGGATAATAGATGCTGAGGAGAAGGCGAAAATAATAGAGGAACTCGCCAAAAAGGAGGGAATAAGCAAGGAAAACATAGTTGCGGTAGGAGACGGAGCGAACGACAGAATAATGATAGAAAACGCAGGATTGGGAATAGCCTTCAACGCCAAGGACGTTTTGAAGGAAGTGGCCGACGGAACGCTGTCCAAGGAAAACCTAATAGGATTGGCAAGCATTCTAAAGCTTCCGGAAGAGTTTAAGAAGAGAGTTACCTGAGCTTTCGGTGAGCTAATAGTAAAGCGACTGCTAAAACTGTCACGGCGACTAACAGATGACATACGTTACCCCTACCAGAGCTCCAGTCCTCCTCGAAGGAGTTCGCCAAAAAGTCTGCAACTTTTTTGTCGTAGATCAATATGCCTACCTCCCTATTCCTTTCGAGTCCATATTCGTTTAAGTTCGCAGAAGTTATAAGTGCAACATCGTCAGCTACGATCATCTTTCCGTGAAGACTCTCCATCTTTCTTACTTCAAGCTTAAGATCTTTCGATCTCGCGAGCTTTTCTAAGAATTCTTTCGTTTCGTCGTCGTTCAAAATAATTTTAGTTCTGACGTGTTTTGAAACGTTCTCTATTGTTTTTAAAAGCGGTTTCCACTCCACCCCTAAATACGGTGCCTGAATTAGCAGTCTCTTTTTCGCCGATCTCATAACTTTGAGCACGGGATTGCAGTCTGGTAAAACGAAAACTTCAACTTGCGACTCGAATTTCACGATTTTTCCCGTTTTGAAGGACTTGAAGGAGTGTCTTGGCTTGGAAAATTTCTTCACATCGTATTCATACCTCCTATCGTGATCGAGGACGGATAGAAGGTATTTTGCGATCTTTTCGCTTTTGAACTCCACTATGTATCCTCTCTTATTGAAATTCCAGTTTTCGGTCGTTATTACAACCCTATCTCCGTCCGCTACCGCGAACTTCCAGTGGAAGTGTCTGTATGAATTCGATCTCAAAAAGTGAACGTCCCCCGGCAGAGTCATCTCGTTGGCGGGAATTCCTCCGACCACGTTTCCATCCAAAAATATCGTTAAGTTGTCGCAATCGATCGAACTTGGATCGGTTAGGGTGTATGATGCCAAGACGATAGAATTTGCTTTAATTCTGTAATTTGCAGGAGAAACGATTACACTGCCTGAAACGTAATCTCTAACCGAATCGAAATCCGTCCAGTCCTCATACCTGAAATCCCAGCCCCTATCAGTCCTGTAGTATATCAAACCCTTGTCAGCATTTTTCCAAGAGAATTCGTCCAAAATCTTACCATTCCGGACGATCCAAACTTTCTCCCCGGAGTTGGATAGGGCAAACCTGCCTTTGAACTCGTAATCCGGAGGGAATCCGAAGGATCTTTCGAAGGCCGTCGAATTCTTAGCCACGTAGAAAGTTCCGGTTCGGTTGAAAGTTATCGATCCTTCTCCGTCCGTTAACGTGCAGTTCGAATCGACGAAGACCTTTACGTATTCGGAATTTGGATCGTAGGGGTTCGGGCAGACTTCGAGTATGATAGATGCACTGACTGGAGATATCAAGAGAATCAACAGTAGAAATTTAAACATGCGTTAAAAGTTAAACGAAAAATTAAATACTTTTCGATCATTCGAATATGTTCATCCTAACTTCCTTGAACTCCTTATACAACCTGACGATTTCCCTCCCCTCCACGAACGGAATACCTCTGCTCTCAGCGTATTCTTTCGCCTTCTTCTTCGACAACGCTTTCCCGGTTTCAGCATCGAGCATCTCGCAGATGGCAACTGCGGGAGCTATTCCGGCCATCTCCGCCAACGCGACGCTGAGTTCCGTCTGTCCTACTCTGTCGTAAACGAGACCGTCGGCCGCCCTCAAAACCGCCACGTGTCCCGGACTTCTGAATTCCTTTCCGAAGTCGAACCTCTTTCCGTTCAGCATCACGTAATCTACGATTTCTCCAATCCTTCTGATCGTTAAAGCTCTATCTTTGTCCGTTATTCCGGTAAAGGTATTTCTATGGTTGACCCAGAGCGAGAAAGAGGAGCGGGAATCGTAGCTTATGTCGAAACGGGAGACGTTCGCCAACTCCGGCATCTTCTCGCTCGCAACCTTAAGGATGTCGTGCATGAACGGCAGTCCGAGTTTTTCCGCCGCAACGGGATGGATCGAAACGCAGATCAGACCGCCTCCGTCGATCCTCATCATAGCGACGTCTTTCGGCGTTACCGCTATCGCGGGGATCGCTATATCCGTCTCCCCCTCCCTGTCGTCGAAATCGTATATCAGAACGGGTTTACCCATTCTGAACTGCTTCAACGCCTCCTCAATCATAAAATCACCTCCACTTCGACGTAATCACCATCCTTAAGCTTCAGAGCGTCCCTAAGCTTGACGGGGGCTATTACTTCCAAAACGTCCTCGGGATAGTGCGTCCTCTTCGGCATGACTATCGCTCCATCTATTCCCCCCACCCTGCACTTGAAAGCCTTCACCTCCCCGAAAGTCCTGTCGGGAGTGGAAAATCCTTCTATTAGAATTCCCTCCTCCTCGTCCAGCCTTCTCCTGAAGTAGAGTTGCTCCTTCGGAATCTTCAGATTAAGAGTTCCGGGGTAAGGATCGAAACCCAGCTTTTCGACGAACTGCCTTCTGTATCCATCCAACGAAACGTAGTATCTCCCCTCCCCCATTCCGCTGAAGACTTTCCCCTTAATCGTTACCGTCTCGTCCCCCTCGAATATGCTCTTGTAGTCCAGATATTCCTTGTAGAGCAACCTCTTTCCCTTGTCCGTGATCACTATGAACTGCCCGTCCTTCGTCAGAGTTCTCTCGATCAACCCCTCCTCCTCAAGTTCCTTTAGCTTTCTCGCCGCCGTTTGAACGCTCTGCCCTATTTTTTCCGCAAGCTCCTTAGAACTTATCTTCAAAACCCTCCTCGTCGCGTTCATCAACGCCAACCGCTTCAAGACTTCGAGCATCTCAATTATGAGATGCATCTCAACTATGTAAACCTTTTGATATGTGCCTCAAAACGAGGTCGAGCACCTCCCCCTTAACCGCTTCGATCGGCCTTTCCGCGTTCACTATCACTACGTCGTCCATCGAAAGATAGATATCCCTAACCTTCCTCAGATATTCGACGTCCTCGAACTTGCTCGGCTTCCTCTTCCTTTCGATTCTCTTCAAAGCCGTCTCGGGATTGACATCGAGGACGATCACCAGATCCGGCTTAGGGAACTTCTCGTTCAGCTTCCTTATGTAATCGACATCTATACCCTTCGCACCCTGATAGGCGATCGTTGAATGGTAGTATCTGTCCATAATTACGATCTTCCCGGATTTCAACGAGGGAACGACGTTGTTCTTAACGTTCCACTCCCTATCCTTTAAAAATAGCTCCAACTCCTCTTCCGGACTTAAATCCTCCCGCCGAACCCTCCTTCCCCACTCGCTGTCCGTAGGCTCCTTAAAGGACACGACGTCGTATCCTCTCTTCCTGAGCTCCTCAACCAAAAATCGAACTATGGTAGATTTACCCGAACCGTCTATACCTTCAATAACTATCAGCATTAAAATCGAGAAAAAAGATTTAAAAATTTATTCGTTGTCGGATTCAGATTCGGATTCTTCGCCGGTCTCTCCCTTCTCCTTCTCCTTCTCGATACCCTTGGCTGCGATGACGTCGTCGATCCTCAGTATCATTATCGCCACTTCTGTAGCACTGCTTATCGCCTGCTTCTTAACCCTGAGCGGCTCAAGGACACCCTTCTCCTTCATGTCCACTACCTTACCCTCGAACACGTCGATTCCGTATGTTACCTTGCCCTCCTCGTGCGCCCTCCTGAGCTCTACGAGGATGTCGATCGGATCCAGCCCGGCGTTCTCTGCCAAGCTCCTCGGAATTATCTCCAGCGCCGACGCGAAAGCTTCGGCTGCCAACTGCTCTCTCCCACCCAACGTCGGAGCCCACTGCTTCAGCCTAAGGCTGAGCTCTATCTCCGGAGCTCCTCCACCGGCAACCACCTTACCGCTCTCCAGCGCAGCTTTGACTGCCTTTATGGCATCCGTGAGCGACCTCTCGACCTCATCGACGACATGCTCGGTTCCACCTCTGACGAGTATCGTTACGGCCTTCGGGTTCTTGCAGCCGGTTACGAACACCATTTCTTCGTCTCCGACCTTCCTCTCCTCTACGAGCTCTGCCTCTCCGAGGTCTTCCGGCTTGATGTCTCTGATGTCCGTTATTATTCTCGCACCGGTAGCCTTGGCGATCTTTTCGATGTCGCTCTGCTTGACTCTCCTCACTGCCAATATTCCGGCCTTAGCCAAGTAATACTGGGCCAAGTCGTCGATACCCTTCTGGCAGAACACCACGTTCGCTCCAGCTTCGACTATCTTGTCGACCATCTCCTTGATCATCCTCTCCTCTTGCTCGATGAACCTCTGAACCATCTCCGGATCGGTTATGTTTATCTCCGCATCTATTTCAGTTTCCTTAACCTCCAACGCAGCCTTGAGCACCGCTATCTTAGCGTTCTTCACCCTCCTCGGCATTCCCGGATGAACCACCTCTTTGTCGATGACGATTCCGTCGATGAGCTGCGTGTCTTCGACGCCACCACCGTGCTTCTTTTCGATCTTTATGTTGTCTTCATCGACTTTGTAACCCGAATCGGTCTTCTCGGCGACCTTCTTGACGGCCTGAACGACCAAGTTCGCTAAGTGATCCACGGCGTATTCGGCGTGCTTTCCGGTTATGGCAGTGGCGGCAACCCTCTTCAGTATTTCATCGTCCTCTATGTCGATGTTTATCGCTATCTCGTCGAGTATCTGCATCGCCTTCTCGCAAGCGAGCCTGTAACCCCTCGCGATTACCGTCGGGTGGATGTCCTGATCGAGCAACTCCTCAGCTTTCTTGAGCAATTCACCGGCCAAAACGACTGCCGTAGTTGTTCCGTCTCCTACCTCGTTCTCCTGAGTTTTGGCAACCTCTATTATCATCTTCGCAGCAGGATGTTCTACGTCCATCTCCTTGAGAATCGTAACTCCATCGTTTGTGATGACCACGTCACCCAAGCTATCCACGAGCATCTTATCCATTCCTCTCGGGCCTAAGGTCGTTCTTACCGCCTCAGCTATGACCCTCGCGGCCATTATGTTCATCCTCTGCGCGTCCCTACCTACTGTCCTCTGC
>JALSOQ010000018.1 GCA_026986375.1 Archaeoglobaceae archaeon | reverse complement strand
CTCAAATCGGATTTAGAAAAATATATAAAAATAATTAACCCTTGAACATCTCGTTGTAGCCCTCAGCGAGTTCTACGTTGACGTGAACTACCGCCTTGTTCGTGTTCTTGAACGGGTAGTCTTCCGTTATGTCTGGCAGGTTGTCCGCCTGTTCTTGGGTGGTAATGACCGCTCCGGCCGGGACGAACTTTCCGTCGGGAATCGTTATTATTCCGTTCCTTCCTATAACTTTGGCACCCGGCTCTATTACGCAGTTGCTACCCACCTTAGCCCTGAAAATTAGAGCCTGCATTCCTACGAAGGTGTGATCTCCGACGTAAGCCGGACCGTGGATCTGGCACTGATGGGCAAGCGAAACGTTGTTGCCGATGTAAACGGCATACTTCTTACCGTTGACCTCTATAAGATTCTTCTCGATCGGTTTTCCTTCCTTATCGTAAGTTTCGAGGGCGTGAATTACGACACCATCCTGCACGTTCGAGTAATCTCCGATGTATATCGGCATACCCTCGTCTCCCCTAATCGAAGCATGAGGCGATACGCAGACGAACTTTCCTATGTGAACCGCTCCTATTACGGTAGCATAGGGATGGACGAAGGCCGTGGGATCTATGTCCGGCATCGTGTGCTTCTTATTCCACTCAGTTATCGGATTCGGGTGAACGTTCGGCGGGATGGTTTTATCGGTTTGTTCGGTCTTCTCAGCAGTCTTCGTTTCCTCCTGCGTAGAACATCCGGCCAATACCAACGCCACCAAAAGCAGGGGCAGAATGTATTTCCACCTCATCATCATATATACCGCTAAAGAAAATATATAATAATTATGAATTAGGTGTGCCGAAATATGATAGAGGTGGAGGATCTCGTTAAAGAGTTCGACGGATTCAGAGCTCTGAACGGTATCAGCTTTAAAGTGAATGAAGGTGAAGTTTTTGCCTTCTTAGGACCCAACGGAGCCGGAAAGACAACGACCGTAAACATCCTCACGACGTTGTTAAAGCCGACGAGCGGAAGGGCATACGTTGCCGGATACGATGTCGTCCGAAACGCTAAGGATGTCAGGAGGAAGATAGGTGTAGTCTTTCAGGATCCGAGCCTTGACAGGGATCTGACGGCATACGAAAACCTGCTGATTCACGCGGGAGTTTACGGAATAGAAAAGCCGGACATAAAATGGGCACTCGAGTTCGTCGGACTTTGGGAGTTCAGGAACAAGGTTGTGAGGTTTTTTAGCGGAGGTATGCAGAGAAGACTTGAAATCGCGAGAGCGCTGTTGCACGAACCCGAAGTCCTGTTCTTGGACGAACCCACCCTCGGACTCGATCCTCAAACGAGGGCCAAGATATGGGAGCTGATAGATTCCCTCGACGTTACCGTTTTCCTGACCACACACTACATGGATGAGGCCGAGAGACTCGCGGACAGGGTTGCGATAATAGATAGGGGAAGGATAATAGCGATCGGAAGTGTAGAGGAGTTGAAGAGGATGGTGGGTGGGGATCTGATATTCCTTAGGGTCGAAGGGAAATTCGAAGGAATCGAGCACGTCGTTTTGCCCGACGGGAGGATAATGATCGAAGTTAAGAATGCCACGGAGTTCATACCGGAACTGTTCGAACTTGCAAAGGCCAAGGGATTTAGGATAGTCGAAATAGAATACAGAAGACCGACTCTCAACGATGTTTTCCTTCAGCTGACGGGGAGGGAGATCAGGAATGGAGAGGATGATTCGCTCAAGTTCGCAATCGCGAGGAGGTTTAGAAGATGAGACCGTTCACCACGATGGTTTACAGACAGCTTAAGAGATTCGTTAGGGCGAGGTCGAGATTAATCGGATCGATCGCCAACTCCGTCGTATGGCTCGTTTTCTTCGGAGTGGGTTTCAGCGGATTCGTAAAAAACTACCTGAGCTTCCTCGCCCCCGGAATATTCATCATGGCAGTCTTCAATTATAGCGTTTTCAGCGGGATGAGCGTTATATGGGATAAGGAGTTCGGATTTCTCAAGGAGGTTTTGGTAGCTCCTTCCTCAAGGAAGGAAGTGATTGCGGGAAGGATATTCGGAGATTCCCTCGTCTCAATAGCACAGGGTCTGCTGATTCTTATTCTATCCTTCGGACTGGTGAGAATGAATCCGCTCGGAATACCTCCCGCAACGTTTTTCGGTTTTGCCGTGGCCTTGTGCTTTTCCAGCATGGGTGTAGTAATAGCCTTGAAAATGAAAAGTATGGAGGGATTTCACGCGATAATGAGCGTTTTAATCCTGCCAACGATATTCCTCAGCGGGGCTTTGTTTCCCATCAAATACATGCCCGCTTGGATGAGAGTTATCGCCTACCTGAATCCGATGACATACGCCGTGGATGGGGCGAGGTTTTTCCTCACCGGAATTGGTGAAATAGGAGCGACTTTCGACTTTCTGGCAATTTCAATAGTTTCTGTCGTTTCGATTTTGCTCGCAACGATATCCTTCGAGAGAACGGGTTTGGAATGATTATTATACGGTTAGATCAATTAACGGCATGGAGCCGATAAGAATCGTAACTCCACCTCTGATGGCGAACTGCTACCTTCTGGCGGACGAAAGACCCGCCATCATAGACTGCGGAGGTGACTCTTCGTTCATCGTAAAGGCTTTGAGCAGATACCTGAATCCGAAGGAGATAGAGTTCGTATTCCTGACGCACTCCCACTTCGACCACGCGATGGCGTCTCCGGATTTGAAGAGGTGGTTCGAATGCAAGGTGGTCATGCACGAGATGGAGTTCGAGCTCCTGAAGTCCGGCTACTCGCTGTTCGGCTACCGCTTTTACGTCGAGCCGGACTTTCTCGTTAAAGATGGGGACGTTTTTGAGTTGGGGGAGATAGAGCTCAGGGTAATCCACACTCCCGGCCACACTCCCGGAAGCGTCTGCTATTACGAGCCAAACAGGAAGTGGCTGTTCAGCGGGGATACGGTGTTCTCACACGGAGCGTTCGGGAGAACCGACTTGCCCGGCGGAAACTCCTCGGAGCTCATAAAATCGCTTGAAAAGCTTTCGAAGCTCGACGTGGAAAAGCTCTACCCCGGACACGAGGAACCGGTGGAGAACGCCAGAATGCACATCCTCAAGGCACTCGAAATAGCTAAGACTATCCTGTAATGAACGAGCTTACGACCAATGGGAAAAGCGAAAGTGTTAACATCTATTCCATCAAGAATTATTCCTATGAGAATTATTCCTCGAAGAATAGATATCGAAAGGGTGGAAAAGGCAAAGCCTTGGAGAATGATATACGGGAGAAGGAAGACCGGAAAAACGTTCCTGATCGAAAACTTCACGGATTACGATTACTTCTTTTTCGTAAATCGTGATACCACAGTTTTGGATAAGAAAACCGGTGAAAAATACAACTACAAGGAATTTTTGACAATTCTGAGAGCTTTAATGGGTAATCGGATCGTAATAGACGAATTTCACAGGTTGCCGGAGGACTTCTTGGACTTTCTGCATTCGATCGGTAAGAAGGGGGAGCTAACGTTGATAACTTCTACCCTCTGGCTTTCGAAAAAACTTCTGAGCGGGAGAAGTCCTCTCCTGGGACTGGTCTATCCTGTGAGAATAGGGTTGATAGACGAAAGGGACATCTTACTTGAACTTTCTAAGGACTTGTCGGGAAAAGAACTTATCGAAACGGCTGTGTATCTAAGGGAGCCGTTCTTAATTCCATACTACAAACCTCCGATTAGAGATTTCTTGGCGAGCTACCTATACGAAGCTCGATTGATGATTAAAGAGCTGATAGGGGAGATATTCGACGAAGAGCGGAGGGAGCTCACAAACGTATACGAGGGAGTAATGAAGGCGGTCGCGGATGGCAGAAACGTCAGCACCGAAATTTCGAGTTTACTTTTTTCGAGAGGTCTGCTGGCGAAAGATAACCCCGGAGTCCTTCAGAAGTATCTAAACGTTCTAACGGAAATGGGTGTTCTCGAACGGGTAATAGTTTACGGAAAAAAGAGGTTCAGATACTACCATGCCTCCCCTCTAATCGATCTGCACTATTACTTGGAGGAAAAGTATTCCTACACAGAGATAGATGTCAGCGTCGATTTCATAAGGAAAGTGATAAATGCGAAGATTCCGTTTCACGTCGAACAGTTCTTCAGAAACCTTCTCTCTAAAGTTTTAGGATTGACGCATCAGAGAATCGAAGAAAGAGATTTTGATATAGACGTAGCTCTGTTTGAGTTTAAGAAAATCAAGCTCGTCGGAGAAGTTAAGTGGAAGAACTTCGTCAGCAGAAGTGAAATCAGAAAGATCGAAGATTCCCTCGGAAAGTTCAAATGCAGGAGGGTTTTGATAGTTCCGGATAAGAATTGTGTCGAAAGAGAACCGGAAGGAATAGACATGTGGGATGTTGAGGATGTTCTGGAGCTTGTTCGGGGTTTGAAAGCATGAAAGTGGGAGTTTTACTCGTCGGGCTTAAGATTCCCGAGAACGTAGGATTTATAGCGAGGGTGATGAAGAACTTCGGATTCGAGGAACTGTATTTATGCGACTGCAGGGTTACGAAGAAGTCCTTCATGACCGCATCCCACGCCAAAGATCTCCTAAGAAATGCCAAGATTTTGAAAGATTTCGAGGAAGTCCTCGAATACACGAACGTTTTAGTTGGAACGACCGGCGTTACCGCGAAAGCTCAGGAGAGATACATAAGGAGACCCGTATTCAGCCCGGAAGAGTTGAGGATGTTTTTGGAGGGAAAGGAGGGAAAGATCGTCGTAGCTTTCGGAAGGGAGGATTACGGGCTCTTCGACGAGGAGTTGAAGCTATGCCACGCGATAGTAACGATTCCCACGAATCCCGAGTATCCGGTTATGAACGTCAGTCACGCAGCTGCAATAGTTCTATACGAGCTCAGCAAGGGTAAATTCGAGGTTGAGAGGAAAATCTACGCCACCGCAAAGGACATCGAGAACCTCGTAGAAAACTTCGAAAGGCTGATGCGGGCGGTGTGGTATCCCAAGCACAGGATAGAGAGGACGAAAATAGCTCTGAGGAGGATCTTGGGGAGGGCGGTGATAACGAAGAGGGAGCTTACGGTCCTCCACGGCATAGTCACGAAAACCGTAACCTACGTGGAAAAGCTTAAGGAAGAGCTCAGCAGAAGGGAATGAACTTACCCTCCCTTTTGACGAACTCCAGAAACCTCCTG
Source organism: Archaeoglobaceae archaeon (assembly GCA_026986375.1). Classification (GTDB taxonomy): domain Archaea; phylum Halobacteriota; class Archaeoglobi; order Archaeoglobales; family Archaeoglobaceae; genus WAKM01. The sequence goes on along the minus strand of JALSOQ010000018.1, from coordinate 31,883 downwards.
TAAGTTTCGTGCGAGTTTAGGGTTTCACCATCCCCGACGCATATCAGCTTCCTCTTAGCCCTCGTTAACGCGGTGTTAAGCCTTCTGAGATCCGCGAGAAACCCCAAATCTCCTTTTCTGTTGCTCCTGACGAACGAAATTATTACCACTTCCTTCTCCCTCCCCTGATAGCCGTCGACTGTATTCACCTCAACATCGAGCTTCGAGCGGAGGAGATCCACCTGATCCTCGTATGGCGTTATTACACCCACCCATTCCTCCCTAACACCAATTTCGAGCAACCTTTCTACTATGTTCACGACTATTTTTGCCTCCAATGGATTTTCCCTCGATGTCGATCCCCTCCTCCGCCTTTCCCACCTGTCTGGACATTTGGACGTGTCCACGAAGACCAGAACGTTCTCCGGCCTTAGTATTTCGTCCCAAGGCTCTCCGAATTCAGGAGGTTTAACGCCCAAATCCCTGAGAGTTATGTTCCTAACGCTCTCGTCCGCCTTTATCCTTCCGCCGTAGAATTCCTCGTTCGGGAACTTCATCAGCCAGGAGTTCATCCTATACTGAACTTCGAGCATTGCAGAATTCTGAGGATGTTTGGAAATCAGCATCTCGAATAACGTCCTGCTCAACTCCTTAGCCTTCAAAACCGTCGGAGGTAGCTGTTTGTGATCTCCAGCCATCACGAACCTCTCAGCCTTAGAGATTTAGAGATCGGAATCAGAACGCTCGGAATCGTAGCCTGAGTAGCTTCATCCACGACCACGACGTCGAAATCGTTCTCAAGAAGGAACGCCGTGGAGTTCGTGCTTAAGACCACTTCCGCGCTTTCGATCAACTCCTTCTCTATCTCCTCCTCCAACTCCTTGGCCTTTTCCAAAAGCTCTCCTGCCCTTCTGTTGAACTCTATCCACCTCGCCATGGATTCTATCACTTTAGCACTCAAACCCCTCGCTCCCCTTCGCTTTTTAGCAAGCTCCAGTATCTCTTCATCGCTCAAACCCCTTCTCAGCTGGGGAACAGGTTTCCTGTAGGAATCGCGCTTTGCGATTATATCTTCCGCAATCCTCCTAAGCTTCAAAACCTCCGAAAACTTCGGATGCCTCTCGATCTTAGAAAAGAGAGTGGTTTCCTTCAGATCCTTCGAAACTCTCGCCGGATGACCCAGTCTAACCAACTCCACCCTTCCCTTCAACCTTTCTACGAGATTGTCCACGGCAACGTTGCTTTCCGCGGTGGCGAGGACCCTATTTCCCCTCCTAACCTCCTCCACTACGAACTCGACGAGCGTTTTGGTCTTTCCGGTTCCGAACGGGCCGTGGATTAGGAAGAAATCTTTGCTCCCCAAAGCCAAGCTAACCGCCTTCCTCTGACTTTCGTTTAATTTCGAGGAGTGGAATTCCTCCGGCTCGGGCTTTTCGGGAGCTCTCAATCCCAAAGCGAATTCCAAAGCTCTAACTCCGTTCTCGTTCAGATTCCTCAGATTTTCGATCATCCTCTTGAACGTTATCTCGCTTACGAACAGATCTATTCTGACGTTTCTCAAGTTCTTGGGAACGGATTCGAGCGCTACCACAACGTATCTGCTTCCCTTCTCAACAACCACACCCACGTAATCGCTCTTCAAAGGATTCCCGTAGCTAACTATTACCGAATCACCAACGGCTATGTCTGTCCTTATCTTCCTGCTCCTCCCGAACTTCACGAGCTTGTATCCAAACTCCTCCCCTATTACCTTGCCGTTCAAACCCAAAATAGCCCTACCCAGTCTTTCCCTCTGCTCACCGCTGAGCCTTCGCATCTCTTCTCTCATCGCGGATATTTCCGCTTCCCTCTCAATTTCAACGAGCTCTATGAGTTTCCTCACGAACTTCTCAGTCGCAGGAAATTTCATCACCACTCAGAGCGACCGAAACTCATCATCGGCGATTGAAAAACAGTCCCTGCTTCTTTATAAGCCTTCTGCTACCGCAGAAAGGACAGTAGAGGTTTGGTATGTGGAGAGGGCCGGAATAACCTGTAACCCGCCTTACTATTATGTCGAACTCCGAGCCACATCTCGTGCAGTATAGGTTCTCTATTCTGGATTCCATGATGTCAGGAAGATGGGAGGATTAATAACTAATACGGAACTGTAAACATAACCTGAGTGGCGGTTCTAAGCTTTCTCCTAATCGGGGCGATTTCATACATGTGGAGAACCATGACGTCCTCGACGAATCTGTCGTATCCGAACGCCCTTTTTATGAATTCCGCATGGAGCCTGTCCCTAACGTATACGAGCGTGTCGTTGCCGATACTGCACATCTCCAATATTATCGGGATTTTGAATTTGTTCCAGTCCAACTCGTCCACGTATTGGGCTATGAATTCGAGTTCCTTTCTTTCTATGAGGTATTCGTTTCCATCCCTCGCCCTTATCGTCGGATACTTCTCCTTAAGCATTTCGGCGAGAGTTCTGCTCCTCTGCGGAAGGTGTTTGTTTACGGCTTCTATCATCCTCGCCAGAGCCCTTTCGGATATTTCCATCACCAAATCACCTCCAACTTAATATCACCAGATTTAACTCCAAATTCCTCGGCAAAGTTTCCGTTTCTGACGCTAAGCTCTAACGTTCCGAAGCTCCCTATCAACGCCAGAGGCTCGCCCAACTCGACATCCGAATACGTTCTGACCATGGGGATGTGTTCTCCCCTAAAGTAAAAGCCTTTTGCTCTCCTTATATCCTCTGCCTTGACGTTCGTTATCGCGTTTCCGAATCTGTCGATGAATACTATCCTACATTTCAATTCGTTTTCCACGATATCGTAATCGTCCAATTCAAGCTCCGCTATATCTCCATCGTAGGGCTCAGCGATTTCCTCGAGCCTTCCTAATGAAGCGTAGGCTGAGGCCGGAGCAAAGACGTCCCTTCCGTGAAACGTTGCAGAAAGCTCTCCAGTTAACTTCGACGTCTTATCCTCATTTATCACCCAAACCCTTTTTATGCCGTCCTCTTTGGCCGAAGGATAGAGAATTCCGTTGTCCGGTCCTATGAACACGTAATTCTCGCATTCCAAAGCCAAAGCTAATCTGTCGCACCCAACACCCGGATCGACTACCGCAACATGCACAGCTTTCGGGAAAAACCTGTAGGAGTGAAACAGCAAAAACGCACCCTGATAAACGTTCTGAGGCTCTATGGAGTGCGTTATGTCTATTATTTTAGCGTTTGGATTTATCTTCAGTATTACGCCCTTCATAACTCCGGGATAGAAGTCTCCGAAGTCCGTGAGTAGTGTTACTATCATCGGGGAAAGTTTTCTTCGAGCGGAAAAAACGTTTGCGTATTTAACCGAAAACGATTTTTAATCTATACAAACGAGTCATTTCGATGAAGGTAGTCATAATGGCCGGTGGTTACGCGACGAGGCTCTGGCCGATAACCAAGACTAAGGCTAAGCCCCTCCTACCGATAGGCAAGAAGAGGATAATAGACCACGTATACGAGAAGGTTTCCAAGTTCGGGGATGTTTACATTTCGACTAATAAAAGGTTCGAAGAGGACTTCAGGAGATGGGCCGAAGGAAAGGATGTCGAACTCATAGTGGAAAATACGACGAGGGAGGAAGAGAAGCTCGGTGCCGTGAGAGCTCTGGCGGAGGTTGCCAAAGTCATAGACGACGATCTTTTGGTCGTCGCCGGAGATAACCTGTTCTCCTTCGACTTGGACGGATTCGTTAAGTATTACGAAGAGAAGAGGAGAGCGGTAGTTGCTCTATACGACGTAGGAGATTACGAGCTCGCGAAGAGATACGGTGTCGCGGACGTAAACGGGGAGAGAGTGGTGAAGTTTTATGAAAAGCCAGAAAAGCCGAAATCGACGCTTGTGGGTGTAGGTATTTACGCGCTACCAAAGGATACTATAGAACTACTTTGGGAATTCGTCAGGACTAACGAGAAGCCGGACAACTTGGGTGATTTCTTAAGTTGGCTGTGCGAAAGAAGCGAGGTTTATGGTTATCCATTTAACGGAATATGGTATGATGTAGGTAACCCGGACTCTTACATAGAGGCTTTTAAGTTCTACATGGACGAGTTCGTGGATGAGAGTGTAAAGGTAGACAAAGCTGCCAAGATAATCCCGCCCGTAGTCATAGAAGAGGGTGTGGAGATTAGGGGAAGGTCGATAGTCGGTCCATACGCCTACATCGGAAGGAACTGCATAATAGAGAGCTCGGACGTCAGCGACTGCGTGATATTCGATAGGGTAATTTTGAGGAGGGCGAGGATCTGGAGGAGCATCATAGATGAGGATTGCGAGATAAGGAATCTAGAGCTAAGCGGTTCAATAATAGGAGGACACGCGAAGATTCAGAGGGGTGACTGAATTTTTGGTAAGGAATCGACCGCCCCACTATCTCTGAAGAAGGGATCGCCTAAAACGACGTGATCGCACGTTTTTAGTATCTCTTCTATACTCTCTTTAACCTCCCTCAAACTCCCGCATATGGCGAACTTTTCCATAAGGACATCCCTGAACTTCAAGATTTTACCGAACTCGTCGAATTCGAAGAGATTTCCTCCTCTCTGCCTTACCGAAATCAACCTCATGAAATCGATTTTAGAAAATTCGCGACACATCTCTAAGAATCCGAAAGTTTCGACGAACCTCTTACTGCTGCACGAAACTATGGCGGTAGCCAGCAGTAAATCCTGCTCGAACTCGCTCGGAAGGATTAGGGAAGGAGCATACGCCACCTTCACGACATCTCTCCTTAAAAAGGAGAATATCCACCTCAGAAATTCGGGATAACAGTAGTTGAACAGAATTCCGTCGGCAATTTCGGAAGCTCTGGCCGTTATTATCGGACTCGAACACCCGCAGAACACCGGAACATCCAAATCCCTCTTCGCCCTTTCCAAGCACTTGAGCGTTATTTCGAGTGCTTTTTTCGGATCTTCGAAGCTCCCCGGAGCTATTCCCAAAATAACTTCATGCCTTTTCTCTAACTTTTTGATTTTACGAATTATCTCCGAACAACTCCTCCTCAAAGGAGAGACTATTCCAAAACCGATTGGAACGGAAACGTGGTCGGAAATCAAGTCCGCAACGTAAAACGGATCTTTGAAAAGGGGATTTTCGCCGATCCAGATTACTACTCCGGCCTTATCCGCCTTAACCGCCACATCCACCAATTCCGAATCGGGCAGATCCCCGTTGATGTTCAAACCTAAAAGTTCAGATAGCCGTGCCTTTCGAGCCATTCCACCTGAGGATTCGTGTATCTCCAGACTATATCCGCTCTGTCCTTCTTGAAAGGCCAAGGAACTACGATCACGACGTCTCCTTCCCTAATCCAGACTCTCTTCCTCATCTTGCCCGGTATCCTCGCCAACCTCTCAACACCATCCTCACACCTAACCTTAACGTGTCCCGCACCGAGCATCGTCGTAACTATTGCGAGCAGTTCCCCTTTACTTTTATCCGGCAGTTTAACCCTAACTACCTCCTCCTCCATTCAATCACCTCCCCTTAATTTTTCTCTAACATTTTCTAAGATTTTGTTTAAATACTTTGCTACCGCCTTTTTCAAGTCCAAAGGATGGAGATTACCGGATTTGAAGTCGGAAGCGAGCTCCTCGAACGATACGTATTCAACATCTCCGCCGAACTTCTCCTCCCTCTCGATCAGAATCCTACCGAACCTCGGGAATATGTAATAACGGACTATCTGGATTATCGGGTTGTCCTCTATCTGACCCTTGGGACAGTAAGCCTTCAGTATCTTCCTCTCAACTTCCTCCTCCGAATCCCTCACGGATATGTAGTTGCCCTTAGAAGAGCTCATCTTCTCCCCGTCCAGTCCTACGAGAATTGGAGTGTGCAGACAGACCGGAGCTTTGTAACCAAGCTTGGGCAGATTCTCCCTCGCGAGCATGTGTATCTTCCTCTGATCCATCCCCCCAACGGCTAAATCCACTCCCAGGTGGGCTATGTCCAAGGCCTGCATGAGAGGATAGATCATCTGCGATACCATAGGATCCTCCTTCCTCCTGCTCACCTCATCCATGCTCCTCCTCGCCCTGTTCAGGGTAGTTATTCTGGCCATCCTGAGAACGTCCAAAACGTAATCCCTGCTAAGCTGGTATTCGCTCCCCAAAACGAATTTTGCCTTGGTTTCGTCCAAACCCAAGGCTATGAACGCCTTTTTGTTGAACTCCGCTATCCTCCTTATTTCGTCGAAGTTTCCCTTCTCGTTCAGATACGCGTGAACGTCTGCGAGCAGGACTATTATCCTGAATCCGACCCGTTGTAAGTCCATCAGCTTTTGAACGGTCATCATGTGGCCGAGATGAATCTCACCGCTTGGCTCGTAGCCGACGTAAGCGGTGGGCTTTTCGTTTGTTTCCAAGAGTTCTCTCAATTCATCCTCCGTAACCACCTCTTCAGCGTTCCTCTTGACGAGGGCCACCTTTTCCTCCAAGTCCATGCTTCGAGCACCCCCCGCCGTCTTAAATAATCATCGCGAGATTCCAGCAAATCACTACGGCAAGCAGAACGGTTACGCAGATCAGGAGAAATCCACTGATGAACCTTACCGCATATAGGATGGATTCTCTCGGAGAAAGAACGTATACGAGCGATAGAATGAGCATGGACGTTATCTTGATAGCTACGTATTCCATCGGACTCATGCTTCTGACGAGTTCGTTCGCCTCCTGCAACCCTATGCTCATTCCGTACAGTGTCGTAGCAATGTCTATAACGTTCAAAACGTTCGCCAATATGACGAGTCTCATGATACTGGTTCGAAGACTATTCCCAACCTTTTGGCGTATTCGTATGCCTCTCTCATCTCGTTGAAGGATGGCCTCCTTGCTATTTCCCTCCACCTCTCCGGATACCTCGCTACCAGATACTCGGGCCTATACTGCTCCATTATGTTGACGAGGGCTCTTGGGCAGTTTTCGGCTATCCATTTAAGAATTGGTTTGGTGCAGCACTCCAAGTGGTTAGGCAAGACGAGGTGCCTTATTATTATGTCCGCCCAGTCGTGAGCCCACTTCACGTTCCTCGTAACCACCTTCCAGTAGTTTTTGACGAGACTCAGCCTCTCAGCACATCTGTCGTTCCCGTATTTGAAGTCGGGAAGCCATATATCTATTACCTCCCTCAGAAGTTTCATTGTCTCCTCGCTGCAGAACATGTTGCTGTTCCATAACTGAGGGACGTTCACCTCAAGATACCTGAAGCTTTCGAGTATCACGTTTAAATTTGGAGTGGGATCTCCTCCGACGTGGTTTATGTTCCTTGCCCCGTCCTCCCTGAGTTCCTTTTGAATCAGAGCGAGTCTTAAGGCGTCAACCTCCACGCCATCCTTGGGATACTCCTGACTTATATCGTAGTTCTGGCAGAAGACGCACTTGAAGTTGCACCCTCCGTAAAATATCGTCCCACTCGGAACCAAAGGAGCTTCCTCGCCGTAGTGAAGGAAGTAGCTGTGAACGTAAGCCTTATCCACCCCGCAAACCCCCTCCTTCTCCTTCCTATTCACTCCGCACCTCCTCTCGCAGAACTCGCACCTCTCGTAGATCCTATTCGCTATCTCTATCTTAACGTCGAGAAAGTTCGGTTCCGCCTCATCCAAATCGACATCTTCGGCCTTCACCTTGCTGAATACGGCATCGAACTCCTTGGAAAGTCTGTCGTGCAACTCCCATAGCTCCTTCGTTCCGAGCTTGGAAGGATCCCTCGCCTGAATACTCTTGCATATTCTGAACTTCGCCGGTTTTTCGTCGTTCATAACCGCCCTATACCAGCTGAGCCTCCTGCGAACTTCCGGATCGTCCCAGACGAATATCGAATCCGGCCTCAACATCTATAACATCTCTACACCAAAACTATATTTCGATTCCGACAAAAGGGTTAATAAGTTGGAGGAGAACGTTCGGGCATGTTCAGGAGTGTAGGTGGTGTGTTGCACGTCGAAAATGTGAGTTGCGTCGAACTCGTCGATGAGTTGGGAACTCCCCTATACGTCACTTCCAAGGCCAAGCTCGAAGAGAACCTTAGAGCTTATAAAGATGCTTTTCCCGACGCCGGACTGCTTTACGCGGTTAAGGCGAACAACAACCTTTCCATCATGAGGATCGTGGCGAAGCACGGATTCGGTGCGGACGTTTTTAGCGGAGGAGAGCTTTACATGGCGTTGTTGTCCGGATTTAAGCCGGAAAGAATCCTATTCAACGGAAATTCGAAGAGCGACGAGGAGATAAGGATGGGAATTAGGACGGGAGTTAAGTTCAGCGTGGACAGTTTGGACGAGCTACACTCGATTTCGGAAATAGCCGTGGGGGAGGGGAGGGAAGTTGAGATAGCCTTCAGAATTAATCCCTCCATAGATCCGAAAACCCATCCGAAGATAGCTACCGGCCTAAGGACTTCCAAGTTCGGAATTCCTTGGGAGAACGTCATCGACGCATACAGAAAAGCTCTGGAACTACCGAACGTCGTCCCCGTAGGAGTTCACTGCCACATAGGAAGTCAGATAACCGAACTGAGTCCTTTCGTAGAAGCTCTGAACAGGCTCTTCGACGTAGCTTTAAAGCTTGAGGGGATGGGTGTGGAAGTTAAGTTCTTGGATTTGGGAGGTGGATTGGGAATAGATTACGAAGGAAGGGGAGCTCCGACTCCGAAGGACTTTGCGAACGCCATACTGCCGGTGTTCGAAAGGCGTTGCAGGGAGTTAAAATCCGAACCCGAACTCTGGCTCGAACCGGGGAGGAGCATAGTCGGGAACACCACGATCCTTCTGACTAAGGTAAACGCCGTCAAGAAATCATATAAGAACTTCGTAGCGGTTGATGCTGGCTTCAACCTTCTGATAAGACCGGCGATGTATGGGGCATACCATCGGGTTGCCGTAGCAAACAAGATGGACGAGCCCGAGGAAGAGACATACACAATCGTCGGACCTATTTGCGAGAGCGGAGACGTTCTCGCGGAGGACAGAAGGCTTCCGAAGGTCGAAAAGGGGGATATAATAGCGATCTTCGACGCCGGAGCATACGGATTCGTTATGAGCAGTCAATACAACGGTAGGCCGAGATGTGCGGAGGTTTTGGTGGACGGAGATAGGTGGTTCGTTATAAGGGAAAGGGAGAGCTACTACGATCTGATAAACAAGCAGATAATTCCCGACTTCCTTCTATGATCAGCCCCCGTTTTTTCATCATCTAATCAGAACGTGGATTCCTCATCATCTCACCTTCGAACCCGGAGGGACTTCCCTATCCGGATGGAGCAGAACCGGCTTTCCGTCCACATCCGCGGCGAGCACCATCCCCATACTCTCGACGCCCATGAGCTTCGCGGGCTTTATGTTGACCAAAACGGGAACGAGCTTTCCTACGACTTCTTCCGGTTCGTAAACTTCCGCTATTCCCGCCACTATCTGCCTAACCTCCCCACCCACATCGACTTCGAGTTTCATCAGCTTTCTGCTTCCCTTTATCTTTTCCGCCTTAACTATCTTGCCTATCCTTATGTCGAGCTTCGAGAAATCCTTTATGTCTATTTCGACCTCCGCCCTCTCCGCCCTCCTTATCCTCTCCATCATGATCCTCTCCATCTCCTCTATCTTCTTCTCATCCACCTTCTCGAACGGAATGAACGGCTTTTTCAACTCTATCCTTTCAATAGGCTCTAAAGCCTCATCCAAACTCTTCAATTCGATGCTGAGCAGTTCGGCAAGTTTCTTCATCGTCTTCGGCATGACCGGGTAGGAGAAAATCACAAGCGCTTTCACGATCTGAACGCACGATATTAAAACTTTCTCGCATGCCTTCCTATCCTCCTTTATAAGATCCCAAGGAGCCTTCGACTGGAAATACTCGTTTCCGAACTTCGCCAGTTCCATGAAAGCGTCGCTCGCCTCCTTGAACTCCCATCTCCTTATTGCGGAAACTATCTTCTCCTTAACCTCCGCTATCTTCTCCATGACTACTCCATCCACTTCCCCGGCGAGGGTTCCGAAGTTCTTCCATGCGAAGTGGAGAACCCTGTATATGAAGTTGCCCAGAGTCCCGATAACTTCCTTGTTGACCTTTTCCATGAAAACACGCCAAGAGAAGTTCAGATCCTTCTCGTGGGACGTGTAGTTTACTATGTAGTAACGCAGGTAGTCCGGATTGAATCCCGCCCTTAAGTAGTCGTCCTCAACCCATACGACGTAACCCCTGCTCTTCGAAAACGTCTTTCCCTCCACCTTAACCATCCCGCTCGCGACCACCGCTTTTGGCAACGAATATCCTGCCCCCTTCAACATCGCAGGCCAGAATATGCAGTGGTGGTAAACTATGTCGAGGCCTATGAAGTGCGTTATATCGCTGATCTCTCCGTTCTGCCATATCTCCTTCCAGTCCAGCCCCTTAAGCCTACACGCTTGCTCCGTAAAGGATATGTATCCTATGGGGGCATCCACCCACACGTAAACGACCAGATCCTCCCCCGGAAACTTTACCCCCCACTCCAAGTTTCTGGTTATGCACCAGTCCCTGAGCTCCGACCTGACCCACTGCCTCGCGTAGTTCAGAGCGTTTTCCGTTCCCTGCAGTTTGTTCTCCAAGTAATCAATCAAGAAATCCCTGAAAGCCGTCAGCTTGAAGAAGTAGTGCTTCTGCTTTCTGAACTCCGCCCTGCTACCGCATATCTTGCACTTCGGCTCCTTTATCTCCCCCGGCTCCAAGTGCCTTCCGCAACCCTGATCGCATTCATCACCCCTCGCAATGGCTCCACAGTATGGACAAATTCCTTCCACGTATCTGTCCGGCAAAAATCTGTCGCACTTCGGACAGTATGCCAGTTCGATCTCCTTCGCGTAAACGTATCCGTTCTCTATGAGCTTTTTAACGATCTCCTGAGTTCTGCGGTGGTTGTAATCGGCATCAGTCCTCCCGTAAAAGTCGAACTCTACGCATAGCTTTTTGAAAATTCTCTGGAAGTGCTCGTGGTATCTATCGACGAGTTCCTTCGGACTAATTCCCTCCTTTTCCGCGTTTACGACTATCGGAGTTCCGTGGCAGTCGCTCCCGCATATAAAGAGAACTTCTTCACCCATCATCCTGAGGTAGCGAACGTAAACGTCCGCGGGAACGTAGGTTCTTAGATGACCTATGTGAGCCTTTCCGTTCGCGTATGGCAGACCGCAGGTTACGAGTTTCATCTCTAAGCAACGCTGGCAGAAGTAATATAAAGATACCGACAAATCGATATCGGATGCCTACACCCATAGGACTCGTAAAGGGGCCGGCGGAAACCCCCTTGGATTTCAAGTTCATAACTCCCGACAAGACTAAGCTCAAAGTCGGAGAGTTCGTTTACTACGATTTGAACGGCAAAAAGGTTCTCTGCAGAGTGGTTAAAAGATATCCTCTCCGCCTCTATCCCGACCTCTATCTTTCCAAGCCTACGGTCAGTCCCGAAAGGATAGTCAACGCTTTGGGAATCAACGCGAAGGAGTTCGAGCTTTTCGAAGTTAGGGCGACGATAATGGGATACTACGATCCGAACTTGGGTTTCGTCAATCCGAGAATCCCTCCAAAACCGGGTCAGCCGATATACTTGGCGGAAGCTGAGACGATTCAAGAAGCTTTGATGAAGAAAAGACCGGGAGAAATAGGTTCGATGCACATAGGCTACCTTTTGAACAGAGATGAAGACGTCCCGGTCGTCCTCGATGCCGCTTTGGTTACGAGCGAGCACATGTGCATTCTCGCATCTACGGGGAGCGGTAAGAGCTACTTAGCCGGAGTTGTAGTTGAAGAGCTATTAAAGCCATACAACTGCGGAGCGGTGTTAATACTGGATCCGCACGGGGAATACCACACTTTAAAGGAACTGGAAGGATTGGAGGAGTTCAGGCGTGGAGATTACTCTCCAAAGGTTAAGGTTTTGGGAAAAGGGGAGATAAAGATAAGGGTCTGCGAACTCGACTACGACGAGCTCGTAACGCTACTTCCGAGGCTTACGGACAAGATGGAGGCTTTGCTGAACGAGGTTTACAGAGAGCTTTCGGGAAAGCTGTGGACAAGCGAGGATCTGATAGAAAAGCTTGAGGAGATAGCTCAGGAGGATTCAAACTACAGATCCTCCGCATACGGGTTGATATGGAGGATAAGGAGGTTCGTTCAGAGCACGAGCGTTCTGGACGACTACGAGCACATCGAACTTAAGGAGATACTGAAACCCGGCCAAGCTACGGTTTTACAGCTTACCGAGATGGAGGAAATAGAACAGCAGATCTTGGCATGTGTTCTTCTTAAGAGAATTCTGAACGCGAGGATAAACTACGAGAAAGGTAGGAACGGAGAGAAACTCGAATATCCGGTGTTCGTAATAATAGAGGAGGCACATCGCTTCGCTTCGAGGGATGCGAGGAGCTATCCGGTGCTAAAAACCATACTCGCGGAGGGGAGGAAGTTCGGAGTCGGAGTTTGCCTCATAAGCCAGAGACCGGCCAAGATAGATTCCGACATCTTAAGTCAGTGCATGACGCATATAATCATGAGAATAGTAAATCCAGCGGATCAGGAGAACATAAGGAACAGCATAGAGAGCTTGGGAAAGGAGATGATAGAGGAGTTACCCGGGCTTACGAAGGGGCAGGCTCTTGTTGCTGGAGTTTCGATAAACGCGCCCGTGCTGATCAGGGTTCGAAAGAGGCTTACGAGTCACGGAGGAACGAGCAAGGACGCTCCGATGGAGTGGATATCTTGGAGGGAAAGAAATAAGGAGGAAAAGCCCGTTTTAAAGGCAAGGCAGAGGAGGCTTTTCTGGGAGGAGTGATCACTCGAGCTCCGCTTCCTCGTAAACACCTATCAACGCTATCAAAGCCGCTGGAATAGCTTGCTCGGTCGCGAACGTTATGTATGGTGCCAAGTCTATCACGTAGTCCGCGAGTCTGAATACGCCTTTCGGTATTCCGACTCTGCTCCCCACGAAAACGACGACCTCCTTTGCATACTTTAGATCTCTCTTCAAATCATCTTTAACGTCTGACAACTGCTTTCCCGTAGGATCCGTGACGATTAAGACGTAATTCTTCCGTCTCTTGTCCCTTGCGGTCTGGTAGAGGTCCTGAACGTAAACGGGCACTTCTCTCACATCCCTCGCGTAGGCTTTCTTCTGAATTTCGAGCCTCGTCCATCTACCCTTCCTGACACCTTTGAGAAAAGCTTCGAGCTCGAAAGCATCGACGTATCCGAACGGAGCTATTATCAGCTCCTTGACTTCGAACGATTGAGCGGCTCTTCCTATCCTTTCACCCATCTCCTTAGCGGCGCTTATGTCCTCCAAGTAAGGTATCTGAACTATAGAGATCTTTTCCAAGAGCTTTCTTACGTCTACCTTTTCCGGCGTATACTTCTTTCTTTCCTCCTTTCCGTCTATTACCCCTATATACGCCTTGTCTCCTATTATTTCGACGTATATCGCTTTTTCCGGAAAATTCAAGTCGACGTCCGCGTTGGTGATCTCCTTTATCCTCGCCCCCAGCTTGACGTTCACATCTGTGCTCGTGAAGTCGTGTTTCCTTCCCCTTCTCTTGGTTCTTATCGCAAACGTCTTGAAATCTCCGGCCACTTTTACTATCTCCTCTGCATGAGAAGCAATCTCGTCCGGATCCGCCTTGCAGACGATGCTTATCGGTATTATCGTTTCTATCTCCGGAATATCCTTTATCTTGTCGATTTCGTCGGAATGGACTATTATCAGTCCCAAGTAACCTGAAGGCCTAATCTCAAGCTTTACGTCACCCAATCTTTCCCTTATGTGATCCGCCGCAACATATTCGAGTTCTCTGAGTGTTTTGACGAGGAGCATCGTGTCCACTGCCACGGCACTGTTAAAATTCGTTACTGTAACCCTATGCAGAACCGCTCGAACTTCTCGTGGTGCATCAGATCTTCGGCCTTCCCCTCGAAAACCACCCTACCGCTTATCAGCATGTATGCCCTATCGCTTATCTCCAAAGCTCTCTTGACGTTCTGTTCGACGAGCAGAATCGTAAGTCCGTATTTGTCCCTGAGATCAACCACCTTCTGGAATATTACCTCCGCGAACTTCGGAGAGAGTTGAGCGGTCGGCTCGTCGAGCATCAGGAGTTCCGCCTTCCTGACCAATGCAGTAGCTATCGCCAGAAACTGCCTCTCTCCACCGCTCAACGTTCCGGCTTTCCTCTTCATCTGATACTTGAGCTCCGGAAATACCTCTAAGGCGAAGTCTATTCTGTCCTTCAGTTCTTCTTTATCGAGAGTGTAGCCGGCAATCTTCAGATTCTCTTCTACCGTGAGATTAACGAAGACGTTGTCAGTCTGGGGGAGATAGGCTATTCCCATCTTCGTCTTCTCGTGAGGGGGTGTTTTCGTTATGTCTTCGTTTCTGAAAACGACCTTCCCTGAGTAAATCGTAGCCAGTCCGAATATTGCCTTGAGCAGTGTGGACTTTCCGCTACCGTTAGGCCCGACTACGCACGTTATCTCCTTCTCGTTGACCTTCGCGTCCACATCGAAGAGTATGTGCAACTCCCCGTATCCGGCGTTGAGCTTCTCAGTGCGTAGCACCCAGATACACCTCGATTACCTTCGGATTCTTAACTATTTCCTCACCCAAACCCTCCGCTATCACCTTCCCGTTCGCCATCGCGTAAACGTAATCGACGTATTTTAGAATTATGTCGAGTCTGTGTTCGACTATCAGAAACGTTACGCCCCTCTCCTTCAACTCCGTAAGTCTTGATAGGATGTCGTGTGCCAACGCTGGAGCAACTCCGGCTATCGGCTCGTCCATGATTATTAGCTTCGGATTCGTCATAAGAGCCCTACCTATCTCTACGAGCTTCAACTGCCCTCCGCTGAGCTTGTAGGACTCTCTGTCCCATAGGTGGTCTATCTTGAGGAATTCGAGTATCTTGAAGGCCTTCTCCACGAGCTCCTCCTCGTGCTTGAGCCACTTCGAATGCCTCAGAGCGCTGAGAACCCCCTCTCCAACGTGCCTCTCCGCTATCAGAAGGTTTTCAAGAACTGTAAGCTTCTTCAACGGCTGTGGAGTCTGGAAAGTTCGGACTATGCCCAGTTCGTAGATCTCGTATGGTGGCTTGTTCGTTATGTCCTCCCCTTCGAAAATAACCCTGCCGGAAGTAGCTTTGTAAAATCCCGATATTACGTTTATCAGCGTGGACTTTCCGCTACCGTTAGGGCCGATTATCAGAGTTATGGTCTTCTTCTTGACCTTTACGTTCACTCCGTCCAATGCCCTCAGTCCGTCAAAAAATTTGGAAAGGTTTTGAGTTTCGAGGACGATCATGCTCTCCTTCTGAGCAGATACGCAACTCCGATCAGACCCAAGACGGCCGGAACTATCTCGAATCCCGGTCCCTTCTTGGTGGGCGTCTTCTGAGGTGTCGTTGCCGGAGTCGTTACCTGCTTAGGCAGGGAGGGCTTGTGGATCCAAGTTATGGTCTCGTTCTTGTAGTGCCAGACTCCCGCCTTCTCCCACTCGCACTTCTCTGAAACGAACCATATGGCGTAATCTCCGCTCGCCCTGTCATTCCACTTGTTGAGCTTTATGTATCCCGTGACAGGCTCCACTCCGTAAACTCCCTTGCTGTAGTTCTCGGTGACCTTCGGAATGAGTTCGGCCATTAGATCCGGATCATACTTTCCGCCGGTCTTGTTCATCAGTTCGACGTAAGCAAGGCAGAGAACCCACGCGGCATCGTAAGCGTTGAGGGCGTATTGGTATGGAGTCTCACCGTAGCCCATCTCCTGATACTCCTTCTTCAATTCCGCGTAAGCTGGACCCTTTGAATCGAAGAGCGTGCTGTAGAGACCGATGTTTATTACCTGAGGCTTCTTCTTAGCGACGTTAATCACCTGATCGCTCTTGGCACATCCGTCGCAACCGAACCAGAGAACCTTGAACAGTATTGAGTTGTCAGGAATTTGGGCGAGGAGGTTGGCCACTTCTTCGTAGCTGAAGGCGACTATTCCTATTTCGTTGGGCTTGAACTTCTTAAGCAAGTCGTTAACGTCGTTCGTCATCTTCTGTATGTATGGAGTAAAGTCGGCGGTGTTCTGATCGTATGGTATTACGTCCTTTATCTCTATTCCATACTTCTCGAGCCTCGGCTTTATGCACTCGTAAAGCCCCTTACCCCAAGCGTTGCCGACGTAAAGTATCACAACAGCCTTTATTCCGACGTCCTTCAGTTCATCCGCTATCGCCTTCGTCTGGAAGTCGTCGGTAGCTACGAACCTGAATATGAACTTCTTGTCGGAAGGCTTCGTGCAACCGATCAGCTTCGGAATGGCCGTCGACGATGGCGAGATTATAATTATCTTGTTGGAGTTAACGAAGTCCTTTATGTTGGCAACTTCTCCACTTCCCATTGGCCCAATTATAAGTCTAATTCCTTTGGAGTATAGCGTCTGGATCTTCTGCAGAGCTATTGTCGGGTTCACCTGCGTATCTTCAAAGTAGAACTCCACCTTGTAAGGCAGTCCGTGCTTCTTGAAGTATTCGTCTATGTTCTTCTGGGCTATGGTCAAGGTCTTCTTTATGTCGTTTCCGTAAGTCGAAAGCGGTCCAGAGAGATCGCAGAGAACTCCTATCTTTATAGTCTTTACATCCTTCGCGGATGCAACTCCGCATAAGCTAACTGCTAACAATACACATAAAACTATACCAACTATACCGCGCATATCTGCTTGATACCATTAAAATTTTAAAGCTTTTCCTTAACACCTCCCCAGCATGGGCGTAGTAGAGGGAGCGCTTATATACTCGAACTTACTGGCCCTGCTCGCCTTAGGGCTAACGCTTACATACATGACCACAGCCGTCCCCAACTTCGCTCAGGGATCTTTCGCCGTTTTCGGATCCTACATCGCGTTGACGTTGCTGAGACTCTTTGGAATACACCCCTACAAATCCCTTCCGATAGCCTTCGTCTTGGGAGGTTTGCTCGGTGCGGGGTCCTATCTGTTAATTCTGAAGCCTCTAATAAGGAGAGGAGCGAATGTAGTAACGCTGATGATAGCGACTCTGGCTTTGGACTTAATCTTGTTGGGATTCAGAGGGATATACGCGGGGATTTTGGGTAAGATCACGAGACAACCCTGTGAGATGTTCATGTTCTCATACCTCGTCAAGCCCGTTTTCGGTGTTCCCGACATACTCCTGGTATCGTCTTTAGTAATCGTTCTTACGCTTTTGGGTCTTTTCTTTCTCCTATACAAGACCAAGTTTGGGATAGCTCTGAGAGCTTCGGTCGAAAATCCGATGCTCTCGGAGATAATGGGTGTAGATGTGGAGAAGACGAGGCTATTCTCATGGTTTCTATCCGGGGCTCTCGCATCTATGGCTGGCGTTCTTCTGCCCTTCAAGCAGGAAATAGTTCCGGCCACCGCCGAACTCGTGATAGTTTCGATATTCGCTTCGAGCATAGTTGGTGGGTTGAGTAGCATAGCCGGTGCGATACTCGGAGGATACATAGTCGGGATGTCGGAATCTCTGATAACTTATTACCTATCCGTTGTAACCGGAAACGCGGGGCTTTTGGTTTACGGTAAAGTCGTGTCCCTCGTAATAATAGTCGTAACGCTTCTCGTAGCTCCCAGGGGTTTGGCCGGAATTAGGTGGAGGAAGGTGATAAGATGGAGATCTGGTCGCTGATAACGAACATACTCCTCTGGTTCGGATTATACGTCATAGTTTCACTGAGTTTAAACGTCGAATACGGATACTGCGGAATTCCCAACTTCGGAAAGGCTCTTTCGGTAATAGTAGGAGCGGTCGTCGCGGGAGGACTGATGACGAGGATTCTAATGGTTGCTATGGGTGTTCACGGCGACATAATTACTGGAAGCTCCGCGGTTAGCGGAGAAGTGACGACCCTCGTTAAGAGCAACCCCCTCTACGGAATAGTGCTGTTCTTAGTCTACATTATCCTTGCCTTAATAATCGGTGCGGTGGTCGGAGCGGTGTTCATACTTCCGAGCGCGAGGCTTAAGGAGGACTACCTGGCAATAACACTGCTTGCAATAGCGGAAACGTTTACGATGGTCTGCTACTACAATCCTGTAATAGTTGGTAGCTACTACGGTGTTTCGGTGCCGAACTTATTCGCATTCATTCCCGCATCTGTGAGGTATCAGACAATAGTCGGTATAATCCTGATCACCGCGTTCGTCGTATACATAGTTCTCGAAAGGATAGTCGAATCTCCATACGGAAGACTGCTGAGGGGTGTGAGGGAGAACGAGGACGTGATGAAGGCATACGGAAGAAACGTCATGAACATAAGAATTAAGACTATGGCCTTGGGATCGGGAATAGCCGCAATAGCAGGAGTTCTTCTGACGTTCTACACCCTTAGAGTTCAGCCGGATTCCTTCATGAACTACGGAAGAACTTTCTGGACTTTCTTCCCGTTCCTGATAATTCTGCTCGGAGGAGCAGGAAACAACAGGGGAGTGGTGCTCGGATCTTTAATCTTCGCAACCCTCTGGGAGCTCGTGGACTTCTACAAGGATAACATAGTCTCCGCGCTACACCTTCCCGTAGAGGCCGTGTGGCTCGAATACATTCTGTTCGGAGTTCTGATGCTACTGATACTCTTCTACAAGCCTGAAGGACTTATACCGGAGAAACCGATCGTAACTGAGCCGATAAAGAGAAAGAAGTCATAGTCCCAAGAACCTGTTTCCGTCTCTGACGAGGTGGAAGGTGTGTTCGGGGGTCCATATTAACCCGACTAAGTCGTAAACTTTCGCTCCCACTACCTTTTCTGATTTCTTTGGATAGAAAAGTCCTATCTGAACCCATCTTCCACGGTCTTCAACCAAAACGACGAAACTCTTTCCCGTCTTCCTTATTATGCAACTACGCCTTTCGATTCCAAAATAATTTGCATATCCGGTGTAGTGTTCGCTTCCGTCTTTCTGAAATAGAACGAAATCGGAAATTCTGATTTGCATGAATACCATCCTCGCGGTTATATAATAATGTTTCGGGGGTTGGTTCAAACTATTTTCGAGATTTACATTACGTAAAATAAATATAAAATACTTAATGTATTACAAATAATATTTAAAATGTATTTCATAACTTATAAATATTTCTGCTTCCCCGCCCTAAAATATGGGTAAAGAGAAGAAGGACGTGATTATATCTTTGAGAATTCCAGAAAAGTTGAAGGACGAGATGAGCAAGTTGAACATCAATTGGAGCGAATACCTCAGAAAGGCCATCGAGGATAAGATATGCAGGGAGAAGATGAAAATGATATGGAGCAAAATCGAAGATTTGAAGGAGAGTAGTGTATGATAGTGGACTCCTCTATAATTCTAAACTGGCTCTTAAAGGGCGGGAAGTTCGAAGAGGAGTGTCTCAAGTTGAGGAAGGCTTTCGAGAACGGTAGCGTAAGACTTAGAGTGCCCGAATTCGTAGTATATGATGTATGCATTAAGCTCGCCGAAAGCGACATTCCGATAGATACGGCATCGAAGCTCGCCCACTTAGCTTACGAATACATGAGCTACTTCGCAGTTAAGCTGGAAGGAGACATGCTCGACGAGGCTGTTAAGATTTACAGAAAATACGGAGTAGATTTCAACGTAGCTTCGTGCGTCGTTCTCTCCAAGAGATCGGGAGACATATACGTAACGGCGGACGATGAAGTTTACGACATTCTATCCAAGGCCGGTGTAAAAGTTACCCACGTTAAGGATCTATTCTAAATCGACGAGCTTTCCTTCCTTAACTCTAAATCTTCCGAACTCCTTCGAACAGTCCGAAAAGTCCTCGACGCTGACTATGTAGTGAGTCTCGTCTATCATGTCGTCCGGCTCGACCCTCACGACCACGTCATACACTTCGTTTACGACACGATCCACATGACTCTCGTATCCCCTGAAACCGAACAGAGTTATGTCATCCGGCAAAACGCTGAAAATTTCGAGTATATCTTTCAAATCTAAAAGTTCGAGCAAGAGTCCGAAGCTCTCGTGCAGTATCAGAACATCGTTATCCTTCAAATCTTCGAATCTTTGAACGAGTTCGGTCACTAAGTTTGGACTTCCCTGCTCAACGAAGGCGTATAAATCTCCGAATTTACATTCCGCCCTCTTTCCGATCTTTATGAAGTTTATCCTTTCAAAGACACGCTCCAGTTCCGGAAACTTTGAAACCGAGATCTCCAAAAACTTCGCGAACTTCCTGAACATCGCCTCGGAATACACGACCACAAAAGATCTCTTATCAGAAAAGTG
Organism: Archaeoglobaceae archaeon; assembly: GCA_026986375.1. Classification (GTDB taxonomy): domain Archaea; phylum Halobacteriota; class Archaeoglobi; order Archaeoglobales; family Archaeoglobaceae; genus WAKM01. Next base: position 11,576 of record JALSOQ010000018.1, on the reverse strand, counting down.
AGGCAGAACTACCTGCGTAAGAATGGCATCCCTTACGAAGGGTTGCTCGCAGATGAACCTCGTCCACCTACCCTCCAACGTCGGAATTATCTCCTCGAACACCACAACCATCTCAACTCGAACATTCGAGAAACGTGTTTATAAAAATTTCTTACGTGATAATTTTTGTATTTCATTTCGTAATACGTTTCGTATTACTCAATCCGTAAAAGCGTGCTCGAACGTAAGGCAAGAAACTACGAACATCAGAATCGCGAACCCGCATATCAGAGAGAGAGGGCTTACGATTCCGGAAATATCTCCAGAGATGGACATCCTTATCGCGACAATCGTAGAGGTTATTACCGGAAAAACGACGGGAAAGATCAGAATCGGCAAGAGCATCTCCCTCGTTTTCGACTTTATAACCAAAATCGATAGGGAAGAAACTACGACGACGAATCCGACGTTTCCTAACGTTACGGAAAGGAGCATGAGGAGGGGTTTCGAAACGCTCAGATCGAAGAGTCCGACGAATATCGGCAGAACTATCGCCTCCATCAGAAGCATTAGGACGATGTTGTAGAGGACTTTCCCGACCAGAACGCTTACTGGCGAAATCGGAGCCATTTTAAGCCCTTCGAGCGTTCCAGTTTCCGCCTCCCTCAGAAACGCCCTACCGTATCCGAGCATCCCGACGAATAGAAACACGAGCCACATCAGGGATGGAGCAACTCTTTCCGCGACGCTCATCGGAATCGATACCGAAAACATCATCGAGGTTACCAAGGCGAAGAGAATCATCAGATTTAGCGTCCCCTTAGTCCTGAACTCTATCCGGAGATCCTTCTTTGCAACCTCAAGCGCCTTCATAAATCGCCCTCATGTAGAGCTCCTCAAGATCCTCCTCCACCACCCCGCAGTAAACCACTCTGCCGTCCTTGATTATCGCGACCCTCCCACATATCCCTTCCACCTCTCTAACGTCGTGCGTCGTGAAGATCACAGTCTTCTCCTCTCCCACCTCCGTCAGAAGTTCGAGCAACTCCCTTCTCCCCTCGATGTCCAGTCCGGTCGTGGGTTCGTCCAAAATTAAAAGGGGAGGGTCGTGCAGAAGCGCCCTCGCTATCGAAAGCCTCTGCTTCATGCCCCTCGAAAATCCCCTTACCAAATCGTGCTTTCTACCCTTCAAACCGAAGAATTCGAGCAACTCGTCTATCCTCCCCTCTTCGGCATCGTAAAGCCTGCAGTAGAAAAGGAGGTTTTCGTATGCGGTCAGATCTTCGTATAAAAAGGTGTTGTGGGAGACCACTCCTATCCTTTTCCTGACCCCGTAGTTCTTCCACGGAACCTCCCCAAAAACCCTCACCGTTCCTCTGCTGGGTTTTAGGAGACCGGCTATCAGCTTGACCACCGTGGTCTTCCCAGCCCCGTTCGGGCCGAGAAGGGCGATCGATTCCCCCTCCTCGACCGTTAGTGTGATTCCCCTAAGTGCCACGATGTTTCCGAACCTCTTCACAACGTTCTCAAGCTCGACCGCCTTCATGTCTCGCCAAGAACTCGAAAATCGCATTCATAAGCTCATCTCTACTTAGAGGAATCTGTCCCGCTCCCTGAGCTATTTTCTTCCTTCCACCCCCGCTCCCCTTTATGCGCCTCCCTATCTCCCTCATCAGATCCCTCGCGTCTATCCCTTCAACTCCGCTGAACGTAACGACCCTAACCTTTCCCTCAGAACTCATCAGACAGCCCACGCATCCCTTATCGGCCAGAGCTTCCGCTATCTTTATCATTTCCCTCATGTCAACGTTTAGAATTTCGGCGACGACCTTTATCGAGTCGAACTCCTCGGCTTTGGACATTAGATTTTCGGCTTTAAGCTTGGCGATTTCCTCCTTAAGCCTCTCTATCTCCTTGCCCCTCTCCTTCCACTCCTCGAAGAACCTCTCAACCGTCTGAGGAAGCTTAGCCGGTTCTATCCTTAGTATTTCGCTCGCCCTCCTCAGCAGGTTTTCCTGCTGTGTTATGTAGTCGAGAGCCGCTTCCCCGGCACAGAACTCGAACCTTATCACTCCATCCTGAATCGATTCGACCTTCGTTATCTTGACCAGTCCAATCTCCCCAGTAGAACTGCAGTGGGTTCCTCCACAAGCCTGAACGTCATCTCCAACCCTGACTATCCTTATCTCCTTCCCTGGCGGAACTCCTCCCTGATAAAGCCTGAACCCGTATCTCCTTTCCGCCTCTATTCTGTCCATCCACTCCCAGCTTACGGGCTTGTTCGCCAGAACTTCGGCGTTCACCAACCTCTCTATCTCCCTAACTTCCTTCTCGCTCGGCCTCTTGTAGTGGGTCACGTCGAGCCTCGCCTTCGAGAACTCCTTCTTAGCTCCGGCCTGCCACACGTGAGCTCCTAACTTCTTTCTCAGAACGTTCAGCAGTATGTGGGTCGCGGAGTGGTGTCTCGTGTGTCTTAACCTCCTTTCGGAGTCTATCACGCCCCTAACTTTCATCCCAACCCTGAACCTTTCCGGATTCGCTACTTCGTGCAGAACCACTCCATCCTCCTCAAAAACCGCCTTAACTTCCACTTTCTCACCGTTCACTATTAAATATCCGGTATCGTAATCCTGACCTCCACTTTCCGGATAGAATGCCGTCCTGTCGAGGATTACGAAGTTCCCCTCAACCCCGACGACTCTCGCCTCGAATTCGAAGAGCTTGGGGTTGTCGTAGTATAACTTCTCCGTTTTTAGATAGTCCCCCTTAAGCCTCTTCTCCCTCTTTCTCCTCTCCGCTCTGGCATGTCTGCTCGCGAGCTCGGCGTAGAAGTCTTTCGGCATCTCCACCTCAACGCCCCTCTCTTCCGCAATCTTAACTACGAGCTCCGGTGGGATTCCGTGGGAATCGTAGAACTCCACGAGGTCGCTCTTTCCTATCTTCTTCTTTTTCTGGATCACCCTTTCCACGAGCTTGACTCCCTTGGATATCGTCTTCCTGTATCTGTCCTCCTCAAGCTCCAGGATCTCCTGAATTATCTCCATCGGAACGTCGAACTCGAAAACTTTCAGATTCCTCCTGTGCATCTCCACGAGGTCGAAAAGAGTTAAGCTGAGCTGTAACTCCTCCGCGAGCCTTAAGCTCCTTCTTATCATCAACCTCGCCAAGTATCCCGCTCCGGCATTCGAAGGAACCAAGCCGTCTCCGAGCATGAAGAGTATGCATCTCGTGTGATCCGCCAAAGCGTAAACCTTCTCCATCGGCACTACGACTCTTTCGAGCTCCTCCAAGCTTATTCCCAACTTGTCCGCAACCTTTTTACGCATCTCCAAAAGCTTCTCGCCCCTCAGTTCTCCCATTACTCCCGCCAACTTCGAGCTTTCTGCGATGATATCTCTGGCTTTCTCGTCCATCTCCGGAGCGTTCGAGTTTTCGAGTATAGCTTCCACCACGTTCGGAAATATAGCGTCGTAAACCGTTGGAGTTCCCTGACTCGCCCAGACGAACCTCTCCAACCCGTATCCGGTATCGACGATGTAGTTCTCCATCTTCCTGAACTTCAAACCTTTAAGCTCGATATCCCCGTTTTCGTCTTCCACGAGGTTCATGAAGACGAGAGTTGCAAGCTCTATTCCTCCGACTATCGCCTCCAAGCACGGCCCGGCGTTCCCTCCGCCGACCCAAGGCTCCTCCTTGTAAACTATCCTTTCCTTCGGAACCCCCAGCTCACTCAGAAGCTCGGTGCAGAACCGAACCGTTTCGTTTTTCCAGTATATATGCTTATTCGGGTAATTGAAGGCGTGGTGTGCCATCATCTCGAAGAGGGTGAGGTGTCTCCCCGTCCTTCCGACGGAATCCAAGTCGTCGAGCCTTATGCACGGCTGGGAAATTGTGAGGGGATTTGCCGGAGGAGGAGCCACTCCTGATGTTACGAACGGCTGGAAATCCGCTATCGATGCGATGGTAAGGTATATGTCGTCCCTCCACCTCGCAACCACGGGATACCTTTCTATCCTCTCGTGCCCCCTCTTCTCGAAGAAGCTAAGGTAGAATTCCCTCATCTCATCCAGCGTGAACTTCCGCTTGAAGATCGGATTTCCTATGAACTCGTATTCTCCGCAGGGGGGGTCCCCGCAGACCTCTCTGCTCTCGTCTGCCGTCCAGAAGTGCTTACCGCAAATAGGACATTTCTTTCTGACGAAACCGTTTTCCTTGAGAAACGTGATGTCCAAATACTCCTCTTCCAGCATCAAGCCATCTGAAGAAATGCAACTTTTAATACTTTCGCAAAAAAAATTATAGGGGCTGAATTCCGTAATCTTCGAGAGACAACTTCGCCTTACCTATTGGAGTCATGTATTTCGCTAAGACCTCTCCGGCTATGTCCAGGATCGCCCTAACCGTAGAATCCAAGGCTTCCGTCTTCTTGCAGATCTTGACGCAGAGCCTTTTCATCGTCGGGGAGTAGCATGCGCACACGACACCACCCAAGTTCTTCACCCTCTTCGCTATGACCTCCCCGGCGATCCCCCACTCGAAGTCCTTCTCCTTGCCCTCTCTGTTCTCGTAAAGCCTCAGTTCGATTGCATCTCCAGCGTCGCAGATTGAGAACCTATAAACCTCACCCAACTCCACGCACATGTTTACCACCGATAAATAATATACATTCGCAATATTTAAAAATTTAGTCGATTTTCAACCTGTATACGAACAGAACTCTAACCTTCCCTCCCCTCAGTCCGGCGTATTTCGTGCTCATCTTGACGTTTGCATTAAAAATCCTGTTAAGCTTTGAAACGACCCTTCTCGCAACGTTAACGTCTGAAAAGTATATGTTCAATCCCTCCCTAACCCTCTCAACTTCGAATTCCTCTCCATGCCTTTCAATCACCTTAATCATCTCCTCTTCCCTCTCTAAGTTTCCCCTAATCTGAACTATCGCCGGATGTTTCACGAACCGCATTGGATCAAACATTTATATATCCGTTTACACAGCCAGTTGTGATGGATCTGCTTCAGCTTGAGTTCGACATTAGATACATAAACGCCGTATCGAGGAAGGATCTAAAGGAGCACTGCCTGATAAGGCTGATAATTTCGGCCTTAGCCACCCCCATGGAGCTCGAAAATTTGGTGAAGAGGGACTTCAGAGTAATGAACAGAAACGGTGAACCAGTTTATACGGTTAGGCTAAACTCCGGTGGAAAGACGAGAGTAGCACCGATAGACGGAAGGACTTACGAAATAGCAATGGAGATATGCAAAGATAAGGGTGGAAAGCAGAGGATATTCGATTACACCAGAGAGGAGATGGATAGAATAGTCGAGAAGTATTCACCGGCTAAAAGAAAATACAACGCTATGAAGCTGAGAGATGCGGTGCTCGAAATACTTAGGGACTGTCTCTTCTTCGAACACGACTACGTAAGTGATCTCTTAAGCGGTGTAAATCTGGACGGGGTGATAGACTTCCTGCACGACTCCCATCCGATGTTTTCTGGAATGTGGGATTTGGACGATGATGAGGTGGCTGAGGACTTCATAACGAACTACATAGCGATGACGGGGATTAGGGATGCCAAAAGAGTTGCGGAGGAGATATGTGAGAGCGAGGAAAGAGTTCTGAGGCTGATGAGAAGGGACTTCATAAGGGTGCTATAGCAAATTTTATCTTCATTCGGAAGACCGAGTGTTATGGCCAAAGTGATGGAAAAAAAATCGGCGAGAATCTTAGCTCTAATCCTCGCGCTCATAATGATCGGTTCGGTTCTGGCATACGCCTTTCGTGGCCCTTCGAAACCGGAGGAAAGGGGTATCAAGTTCGACATGGGAAATAGCTTTAAGGACTGGCTGAAATACATTCCAAACACGACTGAATACCTGATATACTTCAACTACAGCGCTAAAAACAAGACTCTGCTCAATCTGATATACAACTCGACGCTGAAGAATCTAGATCCCTACGCATTCCTCCTGTTCAAGCCGAGCTACATAGGGATGTATAGGCAGATGGTCGTGGGATATCCCGAACTCTACCTAATTGACTTGGGCATGAGGAAGGTATACTTCGCCTTTAAAACTAAGCAGGATTACCTCGGATACACTGTTGAGATGAGAAAATATGCCGGAGCGGTTTACGCCTTGGCTTCCGAAATACATCCCGTAGTTTACGGTTATCTCAACAGCGTTTTGGGTGTCCTTAACGTCATAGCCGGAAACGGAACGAGCATAGCCGACGAATACGGAAATTACACCAAAAGGATAAACGGTAGCTTCGATTACGCGATAATGGTCGTAGGAAGGATGGCGATGAAAACGATTCAGAACAACGGAACGCCTATGGCGGACTTTTACTTCGAAGGATACAGGATGAACGGTAGCATGTTCGAGAAGGTCGTAGGAATACACTTCTTGGGCAACTACTTCATCGTAAAATCCAACAAGACCGAATACTATTACTGTAAGAATTATCCGGACGGTTTCAGCATTGCGGTTATGGACGACTACAACCTGACAAAGCTTATCAACACCACTCCTGAGATAAGGGCGGTGATAATAAAGATCGGAAAGTAGCATGAGGGTGGAGAAAGACACGACTCTGCTCGTCGAAGGAAGGGCGAGCGTTAGGATAGAGGGAAAGGCTGAGATATTCGGCTGTCCGGTCGAAAGCTTAGTCGTAAGCGAGGGCAAGATACTGCCCGTATACGTTGTGGAAGATTCGGAAGTTGAAGTCGAGGGCAACTACATAGCGGTAAAGGGTTCTACCATACCGAAAAGCTGGAACGAACTCGTAGATCTGATTGAAAAGGAGAACTATTCGAGGATAGTGCTTTTTGGAGATACCGATTCCGGTAAGAGCAGTTTGGCCACGTTTCTGGCGAACAAATTGGAGGGAAGGAAGTGGATCGTAGATTTGGACATAGGGCAGTCCGACATAGCGCATCCGTGTGCGATGGGAATAGGATTTACGGAGGGAGGGATAATTTCTATATCCGAAGTTCATATGGTGGACGGAAGTTTCATCGGAACGATTTCCCCAACGGGAAGGGAAGCGAGGTGTTTGAGAGGTGTTACTAAGGTTTTCGAGAAGGTTAAAGACTTGTCGAGGGATGAGGACAGAGTAATAGTGGACACTACGGGATGGACTAAAGGGAAGAGGGCGAGGGATTACAAGCTGGCGAAGATCGAGATAATAAAACCGGATTTGATAGTATGTTTCGAAAAAACGCCGTATTATTTAAAGAGATTCAACACGTTCGAGGTGGATTCATTCGTTCTTAAGAAGAGGAGTAGGGAAGTCAGGAGTTCTATAAGGAGCAACATATACGCTAAATGGCTCGAAAACGCGGAATTGAGAAAGTTCGATGCAGAAAAAATCGAGAATTCGACACTCTTCAAAGGTGATCCTGTGGAGTTCTTGGAGGGCGTTTTGGATGCCAAGGTTCTTTTTTCCGAAAAAGGACCGGATTTCCTGAACGTCTGCGTGGAAAAGGAGGTCGAAGTCGGAGGTGAGCTTATAAAGGCTCTGCTTGAGGTTTACGATGTAAAGGACATCTGCATATTCTCACCAAAGCAGTTGGAAGGTCTCATGGTCGGACTATACAATGGGAACGGGAGGTATCTGGGGTTCGGACTTCTCAAGGGTTTGAATTTCGAAAACAAGACCATAGAAGTCCTAACGTCCGTAAAGGATGATGTAGAAATCGTCGAGTTCGGAGAGGTCAGGCTCAACGAAGAGCTTAGGGAAGAGATCGTCAGAGTCCCATGAAAAATTTTTCTAAACTCGAATACAACCGGTTCTACATGATACAGATAAACACGAGTAGAAGGGTAGAAGTCGTTGACATAACTCCAGACGTTCAGAAGGAAGTGGAGAAGTCCGGAATTAAGGATGGGTTGGCGGTAGTTTATACACCCCATACGACGACCGCAATCGTAATTAACGAAAACGAGCCGGGACTTATAGAGGACATAGTGTTCGTTCTCGACAAGCTCGTTCCGAGGGGTGCCGGATACATGCACGACGAAATAGACAACAACGCCGATTCTCACTTAAGAGCTATGCTGTTGGGTAACAGCGTAGTCATACCGGTAACGAACGGAAAGCTCGAACTCGGAACTTGGCAGAGAATAATGTTCTTAGAGTTGGACGGGCCGAGGAGTAGGAGAGTTATCGTTAAGGTTATAGAGGGCTGAGCATGGACAGGATAATATTTCTGGAATCCTCTCTCGAATTGGTTCCCCCTCAGATCGCCCGTCATCCTGCAATTGTAAAGGACGCGAGGAGAAGGAAGAAGAAACCGACTTCCATAGTGCTCGACGATTCTAAGCACCATTCTGCGATGAGGGATTTGGATGAAAAGGAGAAGAGAGGAAGGCCGGACATAATTCATCAGTGCCTCCTTTCGGTTTTAGATTCAAGGGCTTCGAGGTTTCTGGAAATATACGTCCACACGATAGACGATAGAATAATATGGATAAACAACGAAACGAGATTGCCGAGAAACTACAACCGATTCATAGGTTTGATGGAGGATCTGTTCGAAAAGGAGGAGATAAAAGCTGGAGAAAAAGTTCTGCTTAAGATCCTTGATTTAGAGCTCGAAGATCTGGTTGAGGATGTCGATCTCGTAATCGTTTTGAGTGAGAGGGGTGAAAAGGGAGAGGAATTTTTGAGAGAGGCTTTTGGTGGAGAGAGTAGAGTAGCTATATGCATCGGGGCGTTTCCTCACGGGGACTTTGATGAAGATACCATAGAATCTTTGGGAGAGGTCGAATTCGTGTCTATAGCGGACGAACCCCTAACGAGTCTTTATATAACGAATAGAGTGATCTGTATCTACGAGGATGAGAGAGTTCTGTCTGATCGAGATCGCCAAGGAGATTCTAAGAGTTGAAAGGGAAGACATAGTGGTTGGTGTTTGCGAAGACGATTGTGCGATCGTGAGATGTGGGGGAAGGGATTTAGCTCTTACGACCGACTGCCTTCACGAAAAGACGGACTTTCCCCGTGGAATAAAGCCAGAAGAAATAGGCCATCTGGCTTTGGCCGTGAATTTGAGCGATTTAGCATCTTGCGGAGCCAAGCCGTTGTTCTTCCTATACACGATCACACTAACGGACGATGATGATGAATTCTTCAGAAGGATACTTCAAGGAATGAAGGAGCTCGCCAACAGATACGGAGTGGCGGTAATCGGAGGAGATACAGACTTCGGAGACGAGCTACACATCTCAGGTTTTGCAGTTGGAGAAGTAAAGAGGTTCGTGACGAGGAGCGGAGCGAAAGTTGGAGATAGGGTGTGCATCACCGGATTGCTCGGAAAAGCTCAGCTGAGCTTGGACCAGCTGTTTTCTGGAATGGACAGAGACGAAATAGCTTACCCCGAAGCTCTTTTCAAACCTGAGCCGAGGGTGAATGAAGGAATAGAACTCGCGAAGCACGCTAACGCGATGACCGATGTAAGCGACAGCCTCGCCATATCCTTAAACCAGATAGCGGAAAGTAGCGGTGTTGGAATAGAAATCTACGAGGATAGAATTCCTTTGGATCACCTGCTCGACTACGTAGATTACGATAAGGCTCTGGAGCTTTTTCTGTATTCTGGAGGGGATTACGAGCTCGTTTATACTTCCAAGAAATGCGAACATATAGAAATAGGGAAAGTCGTGGAAGGGAGGGGGGTCTGGCTCGTAAGGAATGGTAGGAGAGAGAAGATAGAATTCAGAGGATACTCCCACTAGCGCTTTTACTCCAAATTTCAACGGCTGATGCGATCAAAGTGGGACCACCACTATAAGGAGAGTCGAATATGCATTGCGAATACGGTCGTAAAAACTAACTCCACTTCAATCAATCCTATCACCCAGCTTCATGAATTTCCCGTTTATTATTAGCTCGTAGAAGTTCGTGGGCAGATTTTCCGGACTCTTCTTGACCCTTATTCCCCTCCTTATCCTCAGCCCGTCGACTATCTCCTCTATCTCTATCACGTAGTCTGCCTCCCCTTCGAACATAGCAAGAATCCTCGAACTCACTATCTTCTTATCTATTATGACAAGCAGAATCCCTTCCTTATCTCTAACCACATCGCATATCTCTTGAAAGAGTTGGTAGATCTTCTCCGGCGAGTGTATTATCAGTAGAGGTTGAAGTATGTCGATCAGACCGATCTTTTCTTCCATTCTCCTCATTACCAAGGATATCGTGAAAAGCTCGTGGAGGGTGTATTCCCTGTTCGGAATCAGTATGTTCGCGTCGCCGAGCTCTCTTTTTAGATAGTTTTTAAGTCTTTTCGGAACCAGAGCGTATACGTCGTATCCTTCCCTAATCGCGTTCTTGAGAAAACCCAAAGCTAACCTCAATCCTAAATCTCCTATGGACTCTATGAGAATTACCCTTCCCTTCCCAACTTCTCCTATGATTTCGTTAAATTTCTCGACGTCAAATTTCATGGTCCAGTTCCACAACTTCAAATTTTACCGGATTTATAGACTTTACAGGATATAAATATTTCTTTATTTCCTTCCTATCCACGTTCACTATCCCTTCAATTCTAACGACAGTTGTCGATAGGCTTTCGAACATCGCCAACACCTTTCTATCCACGGCATCGTAGTTCAAAAAGCCTATGAAAGTTACGCTGGGCAACGCGACCTTTAAGCCCGCGAACTCCCTCAGGAAGCAGTTTATGTCAAAATATATTGATATATTTTCTATCCCCGATATTATGAGAAAGTAGTTCTCACGGCTGTCTTTCATGAACGAGTAGAACTTCGAAATCATCTTCGTAATCTCGTTCAGTGGAACGTTTATTATGTTGAAACCGGGGAAAGATACCGAGAAGTTGGAAACGCTCAGAATCGGGGTTTTCTTTATGGCATCGAGTAGTTTGGGATCCATGTTCTTTAATGCGTTTACGAGTGCGTATAGCTTTACGTGCAACTTATCCCCTATCTCCACCAGAACGGAATTGCCTATCGCCGTAAGCTTTAGCGGAAGCAGTTCGACGTTCGATAGAGTGTTGTATTCCACTAAAACTACCTCACCTTCCACGATCCTTTCCAATATCAGACTCAAAGGCTTAGGCAACTCTATCAACCTCATTCCTTTTAATTCCACCTTCATACTCACTTCCGCATTACATCCTCGAATATGTTCAAATCGTCGTAAACGACAATACCCCCTCTAACTATCCTGTAAGGCCTCATGACCTCGTCGAAATCGCTTCCCCTCATCTTCGATACCCTCATCCCCCTAACGATCTTCCCCCTAACGTCCATAACGTGCAATTCTATAACCCCGCTCACCAAGTAATCCTCCATTCCGTTTTCGTAAACGTCCGAAGTAAGTAAGGTCGTAACTCCGTGTTTCCTCAGCAGTCCTATGAGAAGCAACAGATCCCTCTTGTATTCGACGTCACTCTTCGCCGATGCCCTGAGCATGGATATCGGATCTATTACGAGTCTGTTCGGAACGGATTTATCGAACTTAGCTTCGAGCATGGACTTAAAACCCTGAGTATCCACCTTCCCCTTATAAGACCGCCTTTCAGCATTCTATCCAAACCCTCTATACCAGTCGAAATCTTGATCAT
>JALSOQ010000017.1 GCA_026986375.1 Archaeoglobaceae archaeon | reverse complement strand
TCTCTTCCTCGCGGATATCTGCCTGAGTATGGAAACCAAAACCTCATCGCTAATCTTCTGCCTTATCCTTCCGGCCTGAGCTAAAGCGATCAGATGGTTCTCCACAGCTTCGGCTATGTCGGGATGAGCGAGCTTCAGCCTCGCGAGCCTTTCCCTCGCTTCCGGTTCGAGTATCCTTCTCAGAATTTCCCTCTTCTGCAACTCGATCTGTCTCTGCAATTCCTGCTGTCTTCTGAGCTCCTCCAGTTCCCTCTGCCTCTGTAACTCCAAAAGCTTCCTCCTTCGGATCTCTTCAAGTTCCCTCTCGTCCATGTCGATCACCACCCGAACTTAGGTTTGAAAGTATTTAGTATTTTGCGAGCTCCGGAATCTGCTGAACGAGTTCTCTCTTTATCTCAGCGGCAACCTTGTCCAAGAAAGACCTTCCTTTGGGCGTTACCACCCTCCCCTCCTCCGTCTTCTTCACGAATCCAGCCTTTTCAAGTTGCTGAAGTGCTTTTCTAATTATAGAACCGCTACCTTTTCTGAACTTCGGTGGCTCCACACCCCTCCTCTTCCTTCCGCCGTATGCGGTTCTGAGCCTTTCTATTCCCACCGGCCCGTCTATGTAAACCTTTCTGAATATCGCCGCCACCCTTATCCACCACCAGTCCTTCTGCTCCGGAGCCCTCTCCTTGTGAACGCCCGTTTTAACGAACTTCGCCCATTCCGGAGGCTCGAATTCCGGCATCTCCTTCAGCTTCTCCGCGACCCTCTGAATCAGCAAATCCGGCGGAACGTCATAAACCGTCGCCATATCAACACCTCTTGAACGTTAAAACGAAACCCCTAAAGTCCACCAACTTACCGTTAACCTTCTCCGCAATCTCCTTGGCAAGCTGTTTTTTATCCTTTCCCTCCAACTCCCCCTTCATTCTGAAGTTCTTCAGCATCCTAACCTTGACTATTCCGTGCTTTTCGAGTATCGTATTTATCTCGTTTATCAGTCCTTCCGTAATTCCCTTCTTTCCTACGTTTATCGTGACTATGTCGTCCTTCTTCATAGGCATTCACTTAACACCGACGATTGTTTAAAAATTTTTGCCGTGCGAGCTTAAACCCTTATCGCGTTCTCCGGACATATCTTCGCACAGACTCCGCAAGAAGTGCAGAGCGAGGGATCTATCTTCGGCCTCCCATTTTCCAAGAAAATCGCCGGACATGAGAATTCCCTAACGCACTTCATGCAACCGTCACATGCATCGGTGACCTTGAAAGGCTTCAGCTTCTTTCCTTTCCTCTTCGCCTCTCTAACCCTCAAAATCGAGCACTTCTGCCTCGCTATTATTACGGCAACCCCTTCGTGCTTTAAAGCCCTCTTGAGAGTTTCTTCGAGTTTCGATACGTTGTATGGGTTGACCACTTCGACGAACTCCACCCCTACGCCTCTAACGATGTTCTCTATCTTCACGGCCCTTCCCATTCCACAACCCGTTATTCCCGTTCCGGGATGGGGCTGGTGGCCGGTCATTCCCGTAGTCTGGTTGTCCAAAATCACGAGGACGAAATTCGCTCCGTTGTAGACCGCGTTTATCAGCGGTGGAATTCCGGCATGTAGAAACGTCGAATCTCCTATAGTGGCTACTATCCTGTCCTTCAGAACCCGGCTGAGACCGTTCGAAACACCGACGCTCGCACCCATGCACACGCATATATCCACGGCCTCGAACGGCTTGTTTATTCCGAGCGTGTAGCATCCTATATCACTTGGCAAGCAGGCGTTTCCCAATTCGTTCACGACCTTCCTTATGACGTAGAAGGTTGCGGAGTGAGGACATCCGGGACAGAAAACGGGCGGACGGGGTGGAGCCAATTTGGCGAGCTCCTTACCCCTTTCTTCTATTTTATCGTAATCGACGCTCGTTTTAATCCCCAAGAGCTTGGCTATACCCTTCTCCACTATCGCGACGTTGAACTCGTAGTCCATTGGCAGATGCCCGCTCAACTTCCCGTAAACCTCTCTATCCAAGGTTTTAACGTGCAACTCAACGAAGGGATCCACCTCCTCCACCACGAGCACCTTATCCACTTCCGAAACGAAATCCTCGACGAGCTTCATAGGCAGGGGATGCATTGAGGAGAGCTTTAAAATGGGAACGTCCAGTCCGAGCCTTTCCACCGCCTCCCTCGCGTATGCGTAGCTGAGCCCACACGCTATGATACCGAGCCTTCTGTCTTTTCCTTCAACTATCCAATTCCTATCCCACTTCGAAAAGAAGCTCTCAAGCCTTTCGAGCTTCTTCCAGAGCTTCTTCTTCAACTCCCTCGCGTGGGAGGGGAGGACAACATCCGTCTTCGGATTCCTCCTCCACTCTACCTTTTCGAGCATTTTCTCTGGAATCCTTCCGAGCCTAACCACACCCCTCGCGTGGCTCAGGCGGGTGTATGTTCTGAGCATGAATGGTAGGCTGAATTTCTCCGAAAGCTCGAAAGACTCGACGGTTAAATCCTTTAGCTCCTGAACGCTACAAGCCTCTACGACCGGAATCTTTGCGGAGATGCCATACCATCTGTTGTCCTGCTCGTTCTGACTGCTGTGCATGAACGGATCGTCCGCGGACACCAAAACGAAACCACCCCTCGCACCTATGTATGCGAAGCTGAAGAGGGCGTCGCTCGCCACGTTTACTCCGACGTGCTTCATCGCGCACATTCCCCTCTTTCCGGCCAAAGAAGCGCCCATAGCGACTTCGAAAGCTACCTTCTCGTTGGTCGAATACTCCATGTGCATGAATCCGGGCATCAACCTGCAAACCTTCGCCAACGTATCTCCAATTTCCGAGGAAGGTGTTCCGGGATAGCATGCGAATACGTCTATTCCCGCCTCCAAAGCCCCTCTCGCAATCGCCTCGTTCCCGAGAAGAAATACCGTCTTACCTTCTTCTTCCAAAACGTCCATATTGCCACGAAAAGGAGAATTTTATTTAAGTTTGTTGATTTACGAAACCGTTATTAGTTTGGCCGTGGATCGGCTGAAAAATGAAGCTCCTAACGATAGGAATCGGCAGGAAGGGCTCGGAGGTTTCGAGCTTACTTACCAAGAAGGGTGTGAAGGTCAACAGAATCCCCCTATTCAGATGTTACGCCGTCACGAACAGCTTGGACGATCTCAAGGCGATAAAGCTCGGCCAGAAGAACAAGTTCTGGTTGATGGCGAGGGACGGGAGGATAGACGTTAGAAGCGTTCTGAACGAAATGCTCAGCAGATACGAGTTGCACGAGGGCTCTCTAATAATAACGTCCTTAGACGACGAATTCGGGGTGGATACAGCGGTAGAGTTCGGGAAAAATCTGATGAAATTTTCGGACGATCCCGTTATTGGACTGGGAATCGTTCCTCCTTTCGAGAGGGTAGATCCCAACGATTTGAGGAGGAGGATAAGGAAGTTCAGGGAAGCCGTTAGAGTTCTCGTGCTCGTCGAGGAGGAAATGATAGGACAGAACCTCGTAGAAGCTTTGAACGTCATCGCGAGGGTGGGAGAGATAGATCTGAAGAAGAGAATTGCGGGAGAGGTTGTAATCGACACTTCGGACGTTTTCAACGCTCTGATGGTCGAAGGATTTTCGGCAATAGGTTTCGCGAAGAGAAGGCTTCCAGTAACGTGGTTATACAAGGTTCTGCTGAGAAAGGATAGCGAGGTGATAGCGGTAAGAACGCAGAGGATGATGGAAATGGTGGAAGAAGCTCTGCAAAATCTGAGCGTTAAGGGTGACGTGGAGACGGCGAAGAGTGCTCTAATAGTATTCGCGGGAAATCCCAACGAGATAACGATGGACGGCATGTTTTCGTGCATAGAAATGGTGGAAAAACTCAACGAAAATATAGTGGTCAGATACGGAGACTATCCCATTCCGAGGTCTCCGTTCGTCAGCGTAGTTTTACTGCTTTCCGGAATAACGAGGTTCAGGATTTAGGCGATGTGCGGTGTGATGAACGTTTCTACGAATGCGGCCACTAAGAGAAGGGGAACTACCGTTTTTATGTAAGCTCTAACGGCCATATCTATACATTCCCCTAAGGATACGTCTTTTCCGGCCATTTTCTTTAAAACCATCTTTCCAAGCCACACGCCATAGCTACACGCTAACAACACCGCCGGGATTTCGAGCACTCCGTGAGGTATGAGTAGCATCAAGACTCTGTCCATGCCTATTCTCCCGCCCACGACATAAACGACGACCCCTATAAGGTATCCGTTTATGAACACGAAGAGAACGGGAATTATTCCGAATAACAGACCCAAAAGCATAGCCACAAAGGATTTTACGGTGTTGTTGAGGAATATAATTGCAAGTATCCCGAAGGGTGGTAATTTCTTTATGAATCCGAATTCAGAAGAAAACTTCTCCACGAAACCTTTAGCCATGCCGGGAAAATTTTCTGCTGTAAAGTAACCCATGTAAATGGATGCGAAGAACAGAAGAGTCAGAATGAAAAAGTAGACGAGAATTTCACCCTGTCTCATATCCTTTCTAAAACTCCTCCGCATATAGATGTTGCGCTAAAGAAAAATTAATATAGTATGAGATTTTGCGAAGGAGGGAGGTGAAAGGATGGCCGAGAACGCCGTGTTTGTTGGTAACAAGCCGGTAATGAACTACGTGTTGGCGGTATTGACGCAGTTCAACAGCGGAGCGAAAGAGGTAGCCATAAAGGCGAGAGGTAAAGCCATAAGCAGGGCAGTGGACGTCGCCGAAATAGTGAGAAAGAGATTCCTTACGGACGTAGACGTAAAGGACATAAAGATATCCACGGAAAAAATAGAGAGCGAGCAGGGAACGGCCAACGTATCCGCAATAGAGATAATTTTGGCGAAGAAGGAGTAATTCTATTTTTAGATTTATTTTCATTCCTTTATTTAACTTTTTCTTAGGATTATCCGAAATAGTGGCAAACGTGAAATACTTGAGAAACATCGGAATGTTATGAGAATCGCTATTCCGTGCGAAGACGCGAGGGGATTGGACTCCAACGTGGCTATGCACTTCGGTAAGGCGAGATACTTCCTAATCGCCGACGTCGTGGATGGAAGAGTTGTGAACGTTGAAGTCGTCGAGCTACCTTTCGCCGATCACGTTCCCGGTCAGATTCCTAAATTCCTATACTCCTTGGGAGTTGATGTCGTCCTCGCATATGGCGTGGGAATGAGGGCGAGGATGTTCTTCGAGCAGTTGGGTATAAGAGTTATAACCGGAGCATATGGAAGAGTTAGAGACGTTCTGGAGGGATTCCTAAGGGGAACCCTTGTGCTGGATACGGAATGGGAAAAGAGGGAAGGTTTCCACAGACACGGACATTGCGATCACCTCTGGTAATCAGACGTCCAAATTTTTAACATCCTTGGAATGCTTCATTATGAACTCCCTCCTCGCGTTCACATCTTCTCCCATGAGTATGCTGAAAAGCCTCTCCGCCCTCAAAGCGTCTTCTATCGTAACTTGAATTAGTTTTCTCCTTTCCGGATCCATCGTGGTTTCCCATAGTTGTTCGGGGTTCATCTCACCCAAACCCTTGAACCTCTGAACCTCCGCGTTTCCTAACTTTTTGAGCAAATTCTTGAGTTCTTTCTCCGAATAAACGTAGTAAACGTTTTTGCCCTTTCTAACCCTGTAGAGAGGAGGCTGAGCGATGTATAGGTATCCGTGCTCGATTAGAGGTCTCATGTATCTGTAGAAGAAGGTGAGCAGTAGCGTTCTTATGTGAGCTCCATCGACATCTGCGTCGGTCATTATGATAACTCTCCTGTATCTCGCCTTGCTGATGTCGAAGTCCTTTCCTATTCCGGCCCCTATAGCGGAAGCTATCGCCTTTATCTCGTCGTTCTTTAAAACCCTCAAAATCCCTGCCTTCTCAACGTTTAAGATCTTTCCCCTTATCGGTAGCACAGCTTGAAACCTTCTGTCTCTCGCCTGCTTCGCGGAACCTCCGGCAGATTCCCCTTCGACGATGAACAGTTCCCTCTCTTCCGGATTTTTAGATGAACAATCCGCAAGCTTTCCCGGAAGAGTTATGGATAGCTCGCTCTTTTTTCTGACGAGTTCCCTCGCCCTTTTCGCGGCCTCTCTCGCTTTCATTGCGATTATGCACTTTTCTATGATCTTGTTTGCTTCATGAGGATGCTTCTCTAACCACTTCAGGACTTCCGAATATGTGAGGGATTCCACTACAGTCTTAACCTCGCTGTTCGTAAGTTTCGTTTTGGTCTGCCCCTCAAACTGGGGTTCGGGAACCTTAACGGAAATAACGGCCGTCAAGCCTTCCCTTATGTCGCTTCCGCTCAATGGCTGGAACTTCCTAATGTGTTTTTTACCATATTCGTTTATCGCCCTCGTCAGTCCAGCTCTAAATCCGGAAACGTGCGTTCCTCCTTCGACTGTGTGTATATTGTTCGCGAAGGCGAGGAGAGTTTCGTAATCGGTATCCGTGAACTGCAGAGCTACTTCGACTATTATTCCGTTCTTCTCCCCGGAAAAGTATAATATATCGTGTAAAGTCGGCTTGTTTCTGTTGAGCTCGGCGACGAGCCCCTTTATTCCATCTTCAGAATAGAACTCTTCCCTCCTTCCAGTTCTCTCATCTATCAGAGTGATTCTGATGCCCCTATTTAGGTAGGCCAACTCCTTAAGCCTTTGGGCGATTATGTCGTAGTCGAACTCCGTGACCTCGAATATCTCCTCGTCGGGCTTGAACCTTATCTTCGTTCCCGTATCCTTCGCCTCTCCAACTACTTTAAGCGGAGTTACCGGCTTTCCCCTTTCGTATCTTTGATAGTAAACCTTTCCGTCCCTCTTAACCCAAACTTCGAGCCACTCCGAAAGTGCGTTAACTACGGAAAGCCCAACCCCGTGCAAACCTCCGGAAACCTTGTATGCCTTTTTGCTGAACTTACCTCCCGCATGTAGCTTCGTCATTACGATCTCCAACGCCGGCCTTTTGAAGACCGGATGCTCGTCAACCGGAATTCCCCTTCCGTCGTCCTCGACGCTCGCGGATCCGTCCTTGTGGAGGACGACAGTTATCCTATCGCAGTAACCCGCCAGCGCCTCATCTATGCTGTTGTCCACTATCTCCCAAAGAAGGTGATGGAGCCCCCTAACCCCGACTCCGCCTATATACATTCCCGGTCTTCTTCTTACGGCCTCAAGATCGTCCAAGACCTCTATCTGCTCCGCTGTGTAGTCTTTCATCTCAGAAAACTCTCCCGGGCTGAATATAAACCTTAGTAGATCAACTTCTCCAAATCGTCTCCTCCGTAGAATAATTCCTGAATCCCGTCGTATATGTCGTCCATTCCGTAGCCGGTTACCGCTGAAACGGGAATGAGAGGCCTGAAAAGACCGAGTTCCCTGAGCATGTAGAAAAGTTCCCCGCTTAGAACTTTCTCCGATTCCTTGAGGAGATCGTCGTATAGAGCGTCGGGATCGTTGCTCCACTCCAAAACTTTCTCAAGCTCGTGTTCTTCCAAAACATCCGCTTTGGCCAACACGGGGATCTGCGGAACGTTCAACCTGAAAACTGCTGATGAGCACATAAAAAGACAACTCAGGAATCCGGACGGCGTTTTCGAAACTACAGGATCGAACAGATAAACCATTACGCTCCTCTCCCTCCCCAAAACTCTAATTATCACTTCCCCGCTCCTCCTCATCGTGAAGAGCTCCATCTGACCGGGAGTGTCTATTATGACGTATGGCGCACCTTCGTATTCTATTTCGTCCTTCAAATCTTTAGCTATCGTGCTTATCAGATCCGCACCTATTATCTGCGCCCCGTTAGGGCCCACATCGTATTTCTCCATTATGTCCGCCAGAGTTATCCACTCCCTGACATCTATATCCGGGTTGTAAGGAAGCTTTTCCGCCCCGGGGTCTAAGTTAACCGTTATGTTGTCGATTTTCTTGAAGTCGAGCCACTCTGAAAAGGCTTTTGTTAAATAGCTCTTTCCCGCTCCGGCCGTTCCTACCATGAAAACGAATACCTGATCCATGCTCAATCCCTTCCGACTTTGTTAATCAATCTGCCGAAGTTCAGGGGTTCGTCCTGAACGTAGTTCTTCCCTAACTTGAGGGCTATTTCCGCCTTCATTAGCTCCCTTCCCAAGTATCCGGCATGATCCAATCGAGAAACGAGATCCAATCTTACAACGGTATCCAAGATTTCCTTCGCACTTCTTCCGACTATGGTAACGCTTTCGTGTTCGCATACTATTCTGCCGTTCCATATCCATATTCTGAAATCTCCCTTCGGATCTCTAACGAATTCCTTCGACTCCTCAGCTTCCACGACGTTCTTACTCGGAGATAATCCCGAAACAGCCCTCTTCTCCTTTAGCATAAGGAGGTCGAATCCAAAATCCTTGGGAGGTCTGTTCATAAGCTTGGAAGCTCTGGACATGTAAACTGCCGTTCTCAACTCCTTCACACATCCCTTCGTTTTGTTGCTAGCCTCCGTCGTAAATAGAAGTTCAACACCTATCTCCTCCGCGATACACGCAAGCAGTGCGTTTATTCCTACCGAATCCGCATCCACGAGTTCTGTTACGTTACCCACGCCCATAAGCATGGGAATACCGGGATTTCGCCTTCGAAATTCGTAATAGCGAATTAAGGACTCGAAAACTTTGGGAGGCGGATCTAAAAGAGGGTCAGCTATGATCTTTTCCGTTTTTTTACTGAGTTCTTCCACGAGCTTCCTTAACTTCTCCAAATTTCTTTCCACGGCCACTACCGCCACATCCTTTATAACTTCCACGCAATCGTAGTTTTCGTATGATACGCTCATTATCAGATCCACTCCCTGCTCTATCGCTATTTCGATCGCCTTTCGATTAAATGTGTCGACGCTTAAAGCGTCACAATGATCTCTCGCAACCTTTACCGCTCTTCTCACATCCTTAGAGTCGAACTCGATCGGAATTCCCAAGTCTATTATGTCCGCTCCACTCTCCAAGTAGTATTCTACCCTTTCGACGAGCTCGTCATCACTTAGCTCTGTGGCGTCGACTATTTCTGCAATTATCTTGGCCCTTCCACCTACTTCTACACCACCTATCTTGAACTTACAGTCCCCAGATGTGTCGATGGTATCGAGTATTTCTCTAACTCTAAAATCGTTCAAAAGTCTGCATGCGGGAACTTCGTGGGATAGCTCGATTTTGTCTATGTTCTTGAGAACGAAAGGGAGATCAGAAAAATGAACTGGTCCAAGTCTAATTTTAACTCCTTTTTCTTTTTCAAGTTTTTTCCAATCCCCTTTTGCCAGTCCGGGAACTATGACCAAATCGTAACGGCTTAAGTCCAAATCTTTAAGGTGGGAAGGTGTTAAAAAAGATGCAACATCCACGTCAGCAACATATATGTCGCATCCGAACTTTTCAGCTATTCTCTTGACCTCTTTTTCTGCGATCCTGCCCGTAACGAGCAGAATCTTCATAAAAAATTGAAATCACTGTCTGTATACCTCGCCGAGATCGAGGTTAATTCTCTCGCTTATCAGGTCTACGATCTCCCCCAAAACCGCCAAAAGTCTGTTATAGGCCTCAAGGAAGTTTACCACGCTTTCCCTCGCGTTTAACCTCGATTGAATTTCGGTCAACTCGTTCAGTAATTCCTGATCGAATTCTCCAGAAAGCTGTTTCGCAACGAAATCCTGTTGCTTTTTCTGGAATTCCACCAACAACTCCTGCGCAACCTCATCCTCTCTAAGCTTCTGCTCCATTTCAACGAACTCCCTATACTCCTCCAACTGCATTATTGCATTCGCAAGCTCCAAAGCCTTCGCCTTAACCGCATCTACCACCATTTCATTCACCTTTTTCGCGATTTCGCGCTACTCATATATCAACCTTTCCCTTTTCTATTTTTCTTTATTTATATTTTTGTCTTTTTGGTCTTATGGGTATTCTACGCTCGAATCCGCAGTTCAGGCAAGTTATTATGACTCTCGATTTTCTTACTCTAACTCTGAACTTACCTTCAACGTAAGGATACAGACATTTTTTGCAGAATAAGATCTTGTAGCGTTTCGGAAGCTTTAGCCTATACTTCATCGCTATCCTCCTTGCAAGCTCTACGTATCTCCTCGCAAGTTCGTAATCTTCGTGTTTCATTTTCTCCATCATCTCAAACAGTATTCTAATCCTCTCTTTGGCTATCCTTCTCTCGAGTCTCTTCTCCCTCCTGAGCATCCCTATGGGTAAATCGATTCTGTTTTTAAATCTCCCGCGAATTCGAATTCATGATAGTCCATCCGATAGACTACAGATACGGAACTCCCGAAATGAAGAGGATATGGTGTGAGGAAAGCAGGATAAAAAGGATGATATGGGTCGAAATAGCTCTGCTCAGAGCACTGGCTAAGAATGGTTACCTAAGCGAGGAGAAAGTTAAGAAGGCACAAGAAAAGGCTTTAAACGTTACGCCTGATAGAGTTAAGGAGATTGAATCCGAAATAAGGCACGACGTGATGGCGTTGGTTAAGGCCATAAGCGAGGTGGTAGATGAAGATGTCGCGAGGTGGGTTCACTTCGGAGCTACATCAAACGATATCATAGATACGGCGGTTGCGACACAGCTTAGAGACTCCTTAAAGATTCTCGAACTTAAGCTAAGGCGGTTGGTTGAGTTGTTCTGCGAGAAGGCTTTGGAATACAGGGACGTCGTATGCTTGGGAAGAACCCACGGACAGCCGGCGTTACCCACTACATACGGATTCAGATTTGCCGTTTGGGCTTCCGAACTCGCGAGACACCTCATAAGGCTGAGGCAGATGAAAGAAAGAGTTTTAGTGGGGCAGATGAGCGGAGCGGTGGGAACTCAGGCGGCGTTCGGAAAGGACGGATTTGATATAGAGGAAAAAGTTATGAGGTTGCTAGGGTTAAAACCGGCAATAATCTCAACTCAAATCGTTCCGAGAGATCTATATTGTGAATACATCGAATTCCTCGCGAATCTTGCTACGACGCTTGAGAAGATTGCCACGAACTTCAGAATTTTACAGAGGGGGGAAGTTGGGGAAGTTATGGAGGAATTCGGAAAGAAGCAGGTTGGAAGCTCCACAATGCCTCACAAGAGAAACCCTATAGATTGCGAAAATATCTGCGGAATATCGAGGGTTATAAGGGGTTTCGTCGAACCCCAGCATCAGAGCTCCATTCTCTGGGAGGAGAGAGATCTCACGAACTCGTCCGCTGAGAGAATAATACTCGTGGAGGCCACCGTTCTCGCCGATCACATAATCACGAAGATGCTGAAGGTTGTCGAGAGAATTAGGTTGGATAAAAGGAGAATCGCGGAGAATTTGGAGAGGCTTAGAGGTCTGAATTTGAGCGAAGCGGTGATGATCGCTCTGACCAAAAGGGGAATGAAAAGGCAGGAAGCTCATGAGTTGATCAGAAAGGCGTCGATGAGAGCTTACAAGAGAGGGACGAGCTTGCTCGATGAACTGCTAAGAGAAGATTCCGTTAAGAAATATTTGAGCGAGGAAGAACTTAGAAACCTCCTCAAACCCGAAAACTACTTGGGAACGGCAAAGGAAAGGGTGGAAAGAGTTGTGGAATGGATCAGGAAAGACGTTCTGCAATACTCTTAAAATATTTCTCCAAAGATGCGACCTTTGCGGATATGAAATCCGATTTCGTTCTCTCTATAGCTCCCCTAACGTAATCCACTTTAGGCCTAAGGTTCGGCGTGAGCTTGTCCGGGAAGTTGAACGTTATGAGGTTAAGATAGATCTCCTCCATCAGACCGATGAGTTTCTCCGCCTTACCGAACTCTCCCTTCCTAAGCAAATCGAGAACGTATCTTCTTATCTCTCCGGCCATGTCCGCCAACCCCGTTAGAATTGGTGCTATTTCCACTTTGAGGGTAGAAAAGTCGATGTTCAGATCTCCGTGCTTTAGGACGTGGCGGAAGGAATAAGCCTCGACCAACTCCTGCATCGCATCGAACGTTATGGGGTAATATATGTCAGGATACCTATCTTTGAATTCGTGAATTTTGTCCATAATCTCCAAGGCTTTAGAAAGATGCTCCTCCGCCTTCTCGAAATCCTCTGCATGGAGCAACGCTATCGCTTTCGTAGCGTTTATTCTCATCTCTCTCGTAAGTTTCAGCAACTCCTCTCTCGCCTGCTCCTTCTCCTCCAAAACCTTTCTGAACTCATCGAGCGTTTTTCTCAACTCCATGCCATTCGTCGGGTATATTTGTATATAAATTATCCGTTTATCCGTAGTATCCCCCGACGAGCATGTTGGCGATCTCCTCCGCCATCCTCAAAGCTCCGCCGTATCCGAGCATAGGCTTTCTGTGATATCCGAACCTGTCGCAAATCGGAAATCCAACTCTAAGCAGGGGTATCTTCTCCTCCTTCGCTATATACCTTCCCCTGTAATCTCCTATAAGAACGTCCACGCGGTTGTTCTTGAGAAACTTGTGCAATGTGTATAGATCGGAATCCTCGAACACGGCAATCTTAACTCGGTTGGCATTCGCTATCGCCTTTACCTCTTCAGCAAAATACATCCTCCTAATCGGACTCAGCACAGCCACAACCCTCATTCCCACCTCGAAGGCGAACTCCGTTAAAGCTATGACCTTATCAGGGTCCCCAAATATCGCCACCCTCTTACCTCTCAAAACGTGGTTGGTATCTATTATGCCGTCCAAAGCGTAACCCCTCTCATCCAAAATACTGTCCGGAACTTCAATGCCAGCAATTCTCGCTAACGTGGAGACGAATCTGTCCGTGTTCTCAATCCCTATCGGAAACCTGATGTTGTGTGTTGGAACGCCGAACCCCTCCAAAAGCTTGGCACCGCTCAATCCTTCACTTCCGAAGCAGACCGTGGCAATAGCGTTGGCGCAGGATTTCAAATCTTCAACGCACGTCTCGCTTTTCCTCTTCTTAAGGACGGGTCTGTCCAAAGCGGTTAAATCGGTCACGAGCATGTAATCTATCATTTCCCCGCAGATTTTCTTTATCTCTTTGACATCCCCCGGATTCACGAACCCCGTTATTACGTTTACTCTTTCCTCCCTCTCTTCCCTCTCACAGATGGAAAGTATGGCCTCCACGGTCTTATCGTAACCGTCTATATGTATTCCCGAGTAGGAGGGTGTTCTAACGACCACAACTCCGTCGAAGTTCTTCGCTATCTCGACGTTTTCACCTATCGTCTCCGTCAAGCATGTGGTCATAACTACTATCAGATCCGGATCGATTCTTTCCTTCAGATTCTTTATCGCCTCGACAAGGTTTCTCTCACCGCCAGAAGCTATTACCTTCTCGTTAAGAGCGGTCGTCGCCACCTCTATTGGCTCCTTGAAGTGCTTCGTCATGAGATGTTTTACGAAGTTCGCGCAACCCTGAGAACCGTGAATGAGAGGAACGGCCCCCTCAACACCCAACGTAGTGATTATCGCTCCCGCCAACTGACACATCTTAGGAGGATTGATCTTCAATTCCAAAATCGATCCCTCCTCGCGAGCGTCCAAATCTTAGTATTCACGGTTTCGTAAACATCCTTAGAGAAATCCAAAAATCCGCTGAATCCAACGTATGCCTTTCCCTGCCCCCTACCGTTTAAAAACGGTATTGAGAGCTTGTGCACAAGATGTCTTATTTTATCATCCGAAACGACTAAATCTGGCTTTAAATCCAACAGCATTTCTTCAAGTTCATCTACGCTCGGATTGTCGACTACCGGAACCCCCAGCATCCTCAGCAACTTTTCTCGATCGTCCTTCTTGCTGAAGTACGTCGCCACACCCACTATGTCCATTTCCAACTCCTCGAAGGGTTTTATCCAATAAAAAACCCTCTGCGCCCCATGGCATATAAAAACAGTCTTACCTTCGAGGCTCTTTCTGTATTCTCTTAACTTACCTTCGATCCTCCTCAGATTCCTGTCAATGAAATCCTCTATTACACTCGAATGCGTCGGAAAAAATTCCGCTATTCTACGAAGGGACTCGCAACAGTTTTCTATGCCGAAGAAGTTCACATCCAGATAGGGGATTCCAAACTTCTCCTCCATCAATTTTGCCAAGAATTCCGAACTTCTGCTACACTGAACCAAGTTGAGGCTCGCGTTCTTCATGTTCCTTATCTTTTCGATGGTGGCGTTTGCTGTGAACGTGCATACGACATTTAGACCTATTCTCCTAAGCATCCCTTCCAAAGCTTCCGCATCCTTCGAGTTAAAATCACCTATGACGTTCACCCCGTTCGGAATAGCATTTCTCTCCCCGTCGAGCATCAGCTTGAAGAGACACAAGTTCGCTATTTTATGCCCGAAGTTTTGACTTCTCCCCCTAAATCCAGCACATTCGAACGCTAAAACCGGAACTTCAGTAATTTGACTCGCCTTCTCTGCGACGAATTGAATATCATCTCCTATTATCCCGCTACTGCAAGTTTCATATATAAATACGGCATCAGGCTTGAACTCTTCTATCACCTTAAGAACCGCCTTAAGCAACTTATTCTCTCCACCGAAGATTATATCCATCTCGTTTAAATCGGTCGTAAAGCAGTATCCCCTTGAGTCCGCCCTATAATCCCAAGAGTAGTATGCACATCCTATAGGAGAGTGGACTATGTGAACCACGTTTCTTATCTGCCCGCATATGACCACCCTACATCCTAAAAAGGAGCAACCCCCTCTCGGTAAAATCCCCAGGTGTTGTTTCGAGCTCAACCATTTGGACACCCCGGAACACCGTATGCGTCCGCCCTACACTGCTTACAGTGGTAGAACTGCTTAACGTATCTTCCAGCCTTTTTCCTCACCGCACTTATCTCCTCCACACTCGGTCTCCGGATATTTCTGAACTTACCCAAAGGTATGAGCGGCATTATGTTCATGATGTATGCATAATTCGAGACGGCCTTGGCTATTTCGACTATTTCGTGATCGTTTATTCCGGGAACATAGACAGTATTGACCTTGACGAGAATACCGGCTTCGGCAGCCTCCCTCAAACCTCCGAACTGCTTTAGAACCATAACTTCTCCCGCCTCTATTCCTCTGTAGACCCTACTGTTGTAGTAGATCCAAGAGTATATGCGAGATGCGGTGTAAGGCGTTACGGCGTTAATTGTGACCGTGACGTGCGTAACATCGCATTCGATTAAGTCGTCAATTCGGTCTTCCAAAAGAAGACCGTTAGTAGCTACGCACTTAAAAAGATTAGGGTAGTTCTCATTTACGATCCTAAGGGCTTCAAAAGTTTCTTCGTTGAACAACGGCTCTCCCGGACCACTTATACCAATTACAGTCGTTTCTGCCGGTATCCTTCTCATTATATCGTCCAAGTATTCGAGAACCCCTTCGGGTCGAATTATCCTGTCCGCTACACCCGGCCTGCTTTCGTTCACGCAGAACGTTCTGACGCAGTAGTTGCAGTGGACATTACAATTCTCGGCGACGGGCAGATGAATTCTCGCGTATTTGAAGTGCGCGGAGTTGCTGTAGCAGGGATGCAACATCATAAGGCAAGGAACGCTTAGAGATTATAAAAAATTTTTTAAGATTAAAATAGTAGTTCTTATTAACGATTTATTAAAAGTTCATCACCTTCCGTGAAGTTCCGACATGTCGAACGTAAAGGATAGGTGCGTCCTCTCGGTGACGTTGTATATCGGGATCTTGGCATTTGTGTGGCAACCTATGCAAGCTTCGTTCGATCCCATCATTAGGGAGTTGTTCTCCGCCCACTCTATGAAATTCTTGTGAGCGGAGAAGCTACCTATATCGAAGTGGCACTGAACGCACGTAACGTTTCTGCTCATCCCCGGATGGCAGAAAGTGCAGTTAAAGTTGTGGTAGGGAGACATGCTCACCTCGGTAGCGACATCCGGATGGCACTCGCTACAGTTTTCGCTCGCAATTCTGTAAACCGCTATCGCGAACACGCTGAAAGATTTCGTTTCCGCAACATAGTAGTAGCTCTCGTTGTCCTCACCGAGCATCTCGGTCCTCAGCCTAATCCAATCCCCGCGAAACTTCAGCATCACGACCTTTTTTGGATCGAACTTGGTCGATTCGAAGAAGTCCTTCGAAACCGAGAAGTAAATCCTGCCGGAAGGCTCCATGATTTCTTCCGTTTCGGCATCTCTAAAAGTTATGTCGAAAACTGAAATGAGCAAGAACTCCTCCAAGGGTGGAGGCGGATTCAAAACCTCGGACACGTTAACTATCAACTTCATGCTCTTGGGTAGCTTAATCTCCAACGAAAGTAACCCCAAGCCCTTCGCCACATCCTTTGGAAGTTTCACCTTAACGGGTTTGGATGCTGGAACGTCTATTATTTCCGAAAAAACTAACCTTTCCTCCAATGTAGGATGTTCCACGGATCGAAATTTATGTTCGGAGTGCTTGAGTATGGCTATAGATATATTCGGTAACAGTATCACGCCAACTATAACCGCTGGAAATGCGAACTTTAACATGAACGATAATGTTTCTCTTCTCATAATATCCATAATTATCACCAGTAATACATTTCTCCCTAATTGCGATATCTTAAACTAAAATATAATGTTTTCGCCAAACCATAGCTGGCTTATAACTTTATAAAAAATAACTTTATAAAAATAAGTATAAAAATAAGTAAATATAAAATAATCAATACGCGATCAACTGTAGATATTGCTAACGTTACCGGGCCATCCAGACCAGTAGCTCGTATTACCGTATCCGGTGGTGTTACCCCAAGATATCGCGGTAGCCGTTCCGTTGACTTTCCAATCACTAACGTTCCAGTTATGCACTCCGTTGCTGAGAGTAACTGGATTCGTTATGTTTACAGTAAACTCGAGACTCCTCTTGTGCTTCCAAGTAATTTTAACGGCAACATGAGTGTGGCACGCTATGCAAGCTTCAGTCGAGTCAGGAAGTGTGTTATTCTTTATAGCCATAGCTATGAAAGCGTTGTGAGCAGCGTATAGACCGTTGTAAGTTGCGTTCGAGTACTTGTACGGTGACTTGGGTATCTCACCGGCCTTTACAAAGGGAGTTATGTTAAATCCTCCGGCGTAGAATCCGGGAGCCCAAGTAGCCTTGCTGGCGTTTATCTGATGGCAGAGCATACATGCAACCACGCTCGCAGCGTGAGCCTGCTTACCCGGCTGATATTTCACAACACTACCGTTAACGAGGGCGTACTGAATGCTGAGGTTACTTCTATGACAAGCCGCACAGTCGTATTGATCCGCAACTCCCTTGGATGATGGGTTCCATCCGTTAGGGCCCCAGTGTGTGTGGAAGTTGCTTAGGGCCAGTTCCTCGAACACATCAGCGTGACATTTCTGGCAGGGAATCTGGTTACCAGGCCCGCTTATGTTATACCAGTAGTGCTGACCTGCAAACAGCGATACCGTGTTTGGAAGAACGACCAAGCCCGTTGCCGCCACTATCACCGCAAGCAACAGGACTTTACTCAGGTTCATTTTGACCACCACCTAATGTATAGTTCGTCGTTTAACTTTAATAAATTTTACGTGTTTTTTCATCATTAATTTATAATCTTTTCGATAATGGGCTATTCGTCACCGCCCGAATCCATAAGTTCGCCGACGATCGCAGGACGTAAGCGTTATAAAACTGTAAACTTTGTAACGATTATGGTTAACAAATACGTCAGGCTAACGCTTGCGTGCACACTCGCCGTTCTAACCGCCATATCTGCTCAGATAGTAGTAAAGATTGGACCCATTCCCTACACCATGCAAAACTTCGCTGTAATTCTATCTGGACTCGTATTGGGTAAATACGGAGCCCTTGCACAGCTTATATACTTGGCGATGATTGCATTGGGCATACCGGCGGGAGCGGGATATAAGGGAGGACTGGGGGTTCTGTTCGGATACACCGCCGGATATCTGTGGATGTTTCCGATTTCAGCGTTCATAATGGGACTCATAAGGGAGAAGGTCTACAGAACGGGAAGCTCGAAGGAACTGTTTCTGCTGTGGTTAGGAAGCTTAGTGGCCGTGACTCCGATGTATCTCGCCGGATTTGCCGTGTTTTATGAATTCGCGAGCGGTAATTCGGGACTTTTAAATTGGTGTATATCGATCGCATCGAAGCTCGGATTTAATTTTAGCGGTTTTTGGGCAGTTTTCTTCGCTACGGTTTTGGTATTCGTCCCTCAGGATCTGTTCATGGATCACGTCCTCGCTTTAATCGTTTTCAAATACGTTCACTCACTACTTAGGGAGAAGGGGTATGATCTCCCTTAGAAACGTGAAATACGTTTATCCAAACGGAACCGTCGGTTTGAAAGGATTGAGCTTGGATATCGAAGAGAACGCATTCATAGGGGGTAGAACGGGAGGTGGTAAGTCGACTTTTTTGAGGGTGTTGAACGGACTGATACCCAACTTCTATGGAGGGAAATTGGAAGGTCTCGTGAGAATCGAAGGAAGGGTGTTTTTCGTATGCCAGAACGCGGACGATTTCATAATCTCGAGCAGGGTTTACGATGAAATCGCTCTCTCTTTACTCCACTCAGGACACGACTGGGAGGAAGTTGAGAGAAGGATTAGGAAGGTCGCAAAGACGTGCGGTTTGGATTTAAACAAGGAAGTGAGTAAGCTTTCAGATGGCGAAAAAAAGCTCGTCGCTATAGCTTCCGCGCTCGCTGGAGATTTCGAATGTTTGGCTTTGGATGAGCCTTTCGCGAACTTACATCCGAAAGTGGCGAAGAAAATCCTGAAAGTTCTTCTAAAAAGTGGTAGACTTTCAGTAGTCTCGGAGCACAGGTTGGAGTTCGCCAAATACTTTGATGAATTCTTTTGGATCGACGATGGAAGGTTGTCCAAACCCCCAAAATTAGAATTCAGGTTGGTGAAAGGCAGGATCGAGGATGAAGTCGTCGTGAAGGTGGAATCCGTAACGTTCGGTTACGACGAACCTCTGTTCGAGGATCTGTCTTTCGAAGTTCGTAAGGGGGAAGTTGTGGCGGTAATAGGAGAAAATGGATGTGGTAAGACGACTCTGCTTAGAATCATCGCCGGAACTCTGAAACCGTGGGACGGATCGGTTGAGGTGAAGGGGAAGATAGGAATGGCCTTCAACTTTCCCAACTACCACCTATTCGAGAGCAGGGTAGACAGAGAAGTGGATGCGGAACTTCTAAGGCGTTTCGATTTGGTAGACTTGGCAACGAGAAATCCCCACTCCTTAAGCTTCGGACAGGCAAAGAGAGTGGCAATAGCCAAGGCGTTTCGCGGAGATGTGGTCATTTTAGACGAGCCAACGGCAGGGCAAGATTACGAATTCAAAGCCAAGCTTTTGAACATAGCGAGAGAGATGGGAAAGACCGTAATAATTGCAACACACGATTTGAAACTTGCGGAGTGTTGCGATGAAATCGTCGAGCTTTGAACCGAGGACATGTATTCTGTCGGTGATCCTTCTAACGCTTTCGGCCTATTCATTCAGAATCGATACAGCTTTAGCGATAACTTTAGTAACACTGATTTTTAATCCAAAACGAACTTTGAAGGGTCTAAAAATCTCCCTACCTTTTCTGCTATTCTTCGCAGTTATCAGCCTGCTACTCGGGGGTTTCGAAAAGATACCTACGGTGATTTCTCTCGTCTGCATAGGATGTTTGCTGAATGGAATTTCAGCTGAGGAATTCGGTTACACCTTAATGGGCATAGGAGTCCCTCCGAAGTTTGCGAACTCGATAATTGTGGCAATGAGGATGTTTCAAATCATCTTGAGAGACTTCGAACTCTCAACCGAAGCTCTCAGGGTGAACGGGGAGAGGAGATACCACCTAAAGCTCTTGAAAGTTCTAACTTCGATAGCGGTTCTGAGAGCGTTTTCGGTAGCGGAAGCCCTCTACTCGAAGGGATTCGATTTCGACAAAAAGGTTGTGAGGTTCAGAAAACCCGAGGTCAAGGATTATCTTCTGCTTTTACTCTCGATAGCGATCTTCTGCTACACCTATCCAATTCGTAGTGTGTTATGACTATGCACTGATCCGCCTGAAGGGGGAGGTGAGATAGGGAAACCACTTCATCCGCGTATTCTAATACAATTTTTTCCTCCCTCTCTCTAACTCCGACGTGATCTCCCAAAACGAACAGGGGATTTTTAAGCCTACAGGCGACATCAACTATGTCCACCCCGTCCTCCCTCAAGTAGATGATCTCTCTGTATTTTTCTGATAGTTCTTCCAGTAGAGATCTCAAATCTTTCTTCGCAACGTATATTCCCGGCGTGCTATCCTTCCAATCTTCGCCCGCATTAATCTTCAATGCCTTCCTTATGAGCCCCCCTATGTTCCTCTCGTCCGGAGCCATGTATCTTACTTCTCCCCCACAAATCCTAAGAGATTTCGGCGGATCGGGTGGGCCTAAAAGAAGGAGGTATATTTCGGCATCCCTCCTTATTCCGTGGGATATGAAGAGCGCTTGAGCAACGCATCTGCATAAGATGTCCATTCTTCCAGCGGAGCCTGCCAAATCCTTTAAACTGAAAGGTTTCGTTACCGCTTTGTTTCCTATTACTAAAAAACCCCTCATCGAACCGAGTCGACGTTAACGGTATATACATTTGGCGATGAACTACTATATGCGCGCGCTAATAATCCTACTACTCCTCATGCTCCTAATTCCGACCGCAAGCGGTGCGCTCATCGTTAGAGTCGACATAAAAGGGGAGATAAATCAAGGAACTGCTATGCTCGTCGATTACGCTTTCAAGAAGGCAAAAGACATGAACGCTGACGCGATACTCATCGTTCTCGACACACCCGGTGGATTGCTCTCCGCAACGAAGGAAATTATATCGGACATACTTAACAGCGACATCCCCGTGATAACTTACGTCTACCCTTCCGGAGCTTTTTCGGCTTCAGCCGGCTCCCTAATCCTAATATCGGGAAACATCGCGGCGATGGCGAACGGAACTTCGGTCGGAGCCGCAACACCATACGTCGCTGGCTTTCCGCCGAAGGT
The DNA here is from genome assembly GCA_026986375.1 of Archaeoglobaceae archaeon. Taxonomy (GTDB): domain Archaea; phylum Halobacteriota; class Archaeoglobi; order Archaeoglobales; family Archaeoglobaceae; genus WAKM01. The sequence continues at coordinate 16,794 of JALSOQ010000017.1, read as the reverse complement.
TGAGAACAAGACGATCAACTACATAGCGAGCTACGCGAGGAGTATAGCGGAGATGAGACACAGGCCTGCGGATTTGATCGAGAAGTTCGTAACTGAGGGACTGAGTCTCCCGGCTAAGGAGGCATACGAGAGAGGTGTTGTGGACGTTCTGGCCGATTCACCTCAGGAACTTTTTGAAAAAGTTAACGGATGGACGGTAGAGGTAAAGGGGAGAAAGGTAAAGCTCAACTTCGAAACGGTAGAAGTTGTTAGAATCAAAGCTCCTCTCAAGGCGGTTATATACGACATCCTTACAAATCCGATTGTAGCGTTCGTTTTGCTGATCTTGGGAATATACTGCCTGATATTCGGACTCATGACTCCCGGTTTGGGTATGGAAGTATTCGGAACGATATGCCTAATACTCGCGCTGTTCGGACTGGGAGCCATAAGCTTGAACGTCTTTGCGGTATTTCTGATCCTCTTAGGAATTTTCCTTCTCGTCCTCGAACTCATAACTCCTACATACGGAATTCTCGGAGTAGTTTCAGTTATCTGCGTAACTCTCGGATGCATAATGCTGTTCAACGAACCCCTAATGCCTAAGGGATTCTACAGGGATTTTGCGATGTTCGCTGGAGGTATGAGTTTAGGGATGGCAACCATAATGACTTTCGTCATATTGAAAGTTGCTCAGGTGAGGAGGATGAAGAAGAAGGTTGGAGGAGAGGCAATGATAGGTGAGGTCGGGGAGGTAATCGAATTCGAAAACGGAAGAGGACTCGTAAAGGTTAGAGGCGAGTTGTGGCAGTGTAAGAGCGACGAGGATCTGAAGAAAGGGGACGAAGTCGTGGTAGTTGGAAGGGAAGGCTTGATACTTTTCGTTAGGAGGAAGTGATCGGCATGGAGGAGTTGAGGAGAGAGACTGTCAAATGGCTCGAAAGGATAAAGGAAAGACTTGGAAGCGTTAGGGCAGTAAATCGTAAGGGGGAAGAGTTCATGAGAAACATAGAGGCATACGTATACGATTCGGAATACTTCCTCGAAAAAAACGACCTCATAAGGGCATTTGAATGCGTCGTTTGGGCTTGGGCGTGGCTCGAGATAGGGTTGGACTTGGGAATCTTAGAGGAATCTTAGATCTGCCACTATAATCCTTTCAACATCCTCCACTCCAGCCCTTCTGACGAGAGTGGAAACGGGATTTCTGCTATGCTTGAAATTTCTCCTCCTATGAAAGACTATTACACCTCCAATTCCTCCGAAGAGCTCGAAACCCCTAACGCTCGCTTTGAAGATTGCGAGGTCGTTTTTTACTATAAGTGAGGCGAAGTGCATTTCTTCGAGCATCGAAGGTTTCGATATCATGGCGTTGTCAGTTCCCAAAAGCCATAGCTCGTATTCCGCGAGAATTCTGTAATTTTTCGGATTCAACAACCCGAAGAATGAATTGGAGCGTATGCAGGAAATTATCGGAATACCTTCATCCATGACCTCCCTCAATTGCCTCCCGCTTGCCATATTCATGTGGACTATCAAATCGGGACTTAAGGCTACGGCATCTTCCACATCTCCATCATCGATCTCTCCAGCGTGAATTCCAAAGATCTTCCCTCTCTTCTTTGCGATGTCTCTTAGATCTTCCAAAAACTCGTAGTCGTGGTCTCTCGCGGAACTCATTCCGAATCCCGCGGACTTTTCGATTACATCTTCAGCCTCCTCCAAATCCGAGGGTCTCGTAAGGGGTAAGCAGAGCTTTCGTTCGTCGGCCTTCAACAAGAATTCCAATCCTCTACTTCCACCTTCCCTAAAATCGAGCAGTGCGGTAGTTCCGGATTCAAAAGCGATTGCCAAGGAGTTTCTGATTCCATCAACGACTTCTTCCCCCGCTTTCTCCAAAACCCTATGCTTGTAACCCCCCGGCCCAACCAGATCGACCAAATCCATGAAAGGCGGTTCTTTTGCTATCGAATCCCCCAAGTGAGTGTGTGCGTTAAAGAATGTCGGAGAGAAAACGAACTCGGGTTTACACTCGCATTCCTCAAACTTAATCAAACCACCTTCAACGACGATTTCTCCCCTTAACACTTCGCCTTCAGGAGTAATAAGTTCTCCCCTCATCGCTTTCACCCAAACGGTTATATTTCTCTTTAAAAAGTGCAGTTCATGGGTAAAACCGTTTCGCTGAGCTTGGAAGAGTTCGAGAAGTGGTTGAGGGAGAGGGGATACGACAAGAGGATGGGAGAGCAGAACTTCAGGATGTTCTTAGAAATGGGTCTCGCCGGGCTATTTTTCGTAAACAGCTCCCTGCTCATGGGTTACATCTTCACATCTCTCGGCCTACCTTCGGAAAGAATTTCGGACAAGGTCAGGTTCGAAATAGGGAGGAGGGTGAGGAGAATAGAGGCGAGCGTCGATAGATTAGTCATAGAGATAGGCTGATCACTTTCAAATCCAAAACGTATCTGTAAACTCTCGGAGCGTAGCTACCGCACGCTTTTATCTTTTCGACTTCCACGACCATCCCGTGCTTTCTGAATAGCTCTTTGACTTTCTTAGGAAGGATTTCGTCTTCCTCCTCTTCCCCGGCGAAGGTGTAGAAGTGGACGTAGCTACCCACCTTCACCTTGTCCCTAAGCAGGTAAACGAAGTCCTCAGCTGAATATGGGGCGGGCATCAAAATCCTGTCGAACTTACCTTCGAGCTTTGGAACGATATCCCTAACGTCGCCCTCGTAAACCTTTACGATGTCCTGAACTTTGTTTAGCTCCACGTTCCTTCTGAAGTATTCGACCGCCTTCGGATTTATCTCCACACCAACTACCTCCTTCGGCTTGGCGAGCTTCGCTATTACTATGGCGTAAGGCCCGACCCCAGCAAACATGACCAAAACCCTTTCCCCCGGCTTTACGAGCTTGGCTATTCTCTCCCTCTCCCCGGAAAGCTTTACAGAATAGTAAACCTTCGTTGGATCGACCAAAAACCTGCACCCGTGCTCCTTCACTATCGTTTCCGTTTCCCCTCCGTAGATCGGCTCGTATTTGGCGATTCTGTAAACTCCCTCTACTTCCCCAACTTTCCTCAAAATCGTTTTAACGTGCTTGTGCTTGCTCAGAATAGCTTGCACTATTAGATCCTTGAGGTGTAAAACTTCATCCGGCAGATTTATCAGCACGACATCTCCTATTATCTCGAAACTCTTCGTAACCTTCTTAAGCTCCTCCTCGCTTACCTTACCCCTCAAAGCCTCCTTGAGGCTCACGCAATAACGGGATAAAAACGTTATATAACTTTTCGGCGTAATCGTTGGCGTGATACTGACCACCTCAAGAAAGCCGAGCAGAAGAACGAGGAGGCTTGCAAAAGTTTTGGCAAGGTTCATGAACTGGAGATACGTCCAGAGGGGAAAGCTGAGCTTGGAAGAACTCTACTCCATGCTCAACAAAAACGAAAACTTGGCGATAATAGAGGAGGTGAAGGGGAATCCGGCCATCCTCAAGATAGTCCATCCCGAGAGGGGAGAGTTGCTGAGGATCCGTTTCAACGTGAGCAACGTGGTTAAGATTAAGATGGACGACAGTCCCGTCGTTTTCGTCGGCAAAGCACCTTTCGATCCTCTTCTGCTTGGAGCACTTCCGCAGAACGAAGCTGGCCTGAGACTCGCGAGGAAGATAGATTCGAAGAAGAAGGTTTACGTTAGGAAGGATGAGGAGTGGATAACGCTCGAATTCTGGTATGAGGACATTCTCATCTTCAAGATAAAGATAAAGAGGAGAGGAGGAATCAGATTTGGAGGCTGAATTCGTATTCGAGATAGAAGAGGAGAAGGCAAAAATTCTATACAGAGCTCTGAAGGTCGAGGAGAGGGATGCGATAAGCAAGGCAAAGATTTATTTAGAAGGAGGTAGGCTAATGCTAAGACTCGAAGCTGACGAGTTATCGGATTTGAGAGCGGCTGTAAACGCGTGGTTGAGGCTGATCAAGGCGTGTTTGGAGGTGTTGTGATGGGAGAACTCCCTCCCCAAGTTCAGAACATGATCGCTCAGCTCCAGCAGACGCAACAGCAACTGCAGATGGTGATAACGCAGAAGGTTCAGCTTGAGAACTCGCTGAAAGAGTTGGAGAACGCGATTCGAGAGGTGGAAAAGGTCGATGAAGGAACTCCGATATTCAAAACCGTCGGGACGGTTCTCGTGAAGGCTTCGAAGGATGAAGTTCTCAAGGAGTTGAAGGAAAAGAAGGAGACGTTCGAGATAAGGATAAAGACGTTGGAGAGGCAGGAGGCTAAGCTTAAAGAGAGGTTGCAGGAGTTGCAGAAGAAGATAAAGTCGATGCTGAGCGGGGTTCAGGCAGGATAATTTTTTAAATTTTTATGAATATCAACGATATTTTAAAATTCGAGGAAATAGACCCCAAGATCGTGGCTGAGAGATTCGGTATCAGCGTTTGTCAGGCCACCAACCTCTGCCTAAAGTTGGTCGAGAAGGGAAAGTTAAAGATGAAGTTCAAGCTGATCTGTCCGAATTGCGGAAGGGTTTGTGCGGAGTTTGAAAGCATTATGGACGTTCCGGAGGAGGCTAAATGCCGTTGTGGCCACGAATTCATGCCAATGAGGGATGATTTGAAGGTTATCTTCGTTAAGGAAAGGTTTAAGTAATTTCTTGAAGAAGATCATAATATGAGATATTATATGAGAAATCTGCTCATTATCATACTGCTACTCGCCTTCGTAACGCTCGGAAGCGTTGCCAAGATAAAGGACAAAGACAAAGACGGAATTCCCAACGCGATAGATGAGGATATCGACGGGGATGGTGTGCCAAACATAGTCGAGGTTCAGCACGGGACGGATCCGTTCAACCCAATGAGCTATCTCATAGAGGATACGTTTTTGGGGGGTGGTTAAATTGAGAAAGATACTACCGTTAGTCCTGATTTTAATGCTCATACCGAGCGCGAGTGCCGAAGTGGTCAGCGTTCCATCTCAGATATACTCAAAGGGAGTCGTGGGCGTTCCTTCGAGCTTCAAGATAAATCTAACAGTCAATCCCGCGAAAGGTCATATTCCGATAGACGTCGTTCTGGCGATAGACTGCTCTCCTTCGATGGAGAGGTTCAGCAAGGTCATATACGGGCCGGAAACCGTGAACATAACGAAGAAGTGCGGATGCTGTTGCGGAAAATGGGTTGCAATAGCGAACTTCACGCTCGATAAAGATTCGGACGTTGAAATAATACTAAGCTATCCGCACGAGGATTACTACAACGAAAGCTGGAGAGGATGCGACAGGATAGACATCTGGATAAGCAACTATACGACCATGCACCATGGATGGTGTGGCTGTTGCTGTGGATGTAAACATTGTAAATGGCAAGACGAGTGCGGAGATCCGGCGGCATTCCTATTCGAAAACGTTCCAAAAGGAGAGCATACGATATACGCGAAGTTACACGGGAAACCGAGGACTGAGATGAGGGTGCTCGTCGTAGCTCTGCCGCCTTCGAAGATAGACGCGGCCAAGGAAGTAGCTAAGGAGTTCGTCGGAATGCTGAGCGATTACGACAGGGCCGGAATCGTTAGGATCGGTTCGGTGAACACGACTTCGATCGTCCTGCCTCTTACGAACGACAAAGCCACCATCAACAGCACGATAGATGGGCTGAGCTTGGATGAATGGATATGCATAGACGAAAAAGGCGGTTGGCACCACGGCTGTCACGGTAGCTGTGGATGTAATTGCGGTAGAATCGTGAGGATATTCGAACTAACCGCTTTGGGAGAGGGAATTGCAAAGTCATGCGATGCCTTGAACGCATCCAACAGAAATTCGGTCAAGGCGATAATACTGCTGACGGACGGAGACTGGAACAACGGAGTAAGCCCGATAGACATGGCCGAAGTCGCGAAAGCTTTAGGATACAGAATCTACACAATCGGCTTCGGAGTGGTTAACGAATCTCTGCTTAAGGAAATAGCGGAAATCACGGGAGGGAAGTATTACTACGCTCCGAGTTGCGACGACCTTAAGGAAATATTCGACGAAATCTACCACGATATAGTTACCTACGCAAGGAACGTTACGCTGAAGCTCGAATTCGTAAATCCGAACGTCAAATACGTTAAGTCCGTTCCTTTCGGAAAAGTAACCGGTAATACGGTAACTTGGCAATGGAGCGAGCTTAAGAACTCGACATCGGTGGAGGTGTGGGTGAACTCGACTAAGGCAGGAAATCTGACCGTTGCCGTAGGAAATCTGACGTTCGAATACTACAACTTCACAACTGGTAGCTTCACAACCGCTCATCAGAGCTTTAACGTTGTCATGAACTTCACCGGAAACTTCGTAGTTAAAGCTACTTCGGACAAAAACGCAATCTGGGAGGGAGAAACCGTAAACGTCACGATCACAGCGAACTATCCGATAGCGAGCGTAAGTTACTCCGCAACTCCGCCGATAACACCAAGCAACAGCAACGTTAACATTACGATAAGCGGAACGAAGGCCGTTTTCAGCTGGACTCCGTTCTACAACTACGTTAACGCCAACACGACCGCAACGATTGCCTTCAACGTTACGAGCGTTTACGGATTGTGGAATACGACGAGCGTTAAGGTATCTGTATTTAATGTCAAAAACATACCACCCCTTACAATATACGTCAAAGCTAACAGATCTGAGATGAAGGAATGCGAAACGCTTGAGATAAACGTTACTGCAAGCAATAAATTAGCTAACGTCGATTTAACCGGCACGCCAGCAATAAATTCATACAACAGCATCGTGCACACAACTGTTAATGGAAATCACGCCACAATATACTGGACGCCACTAAGTAATTACGTCGATAAGGATAGATATGTAACATTGAATGTAAGCGTGACTGACATATATGGTCAATCGAACTCATCAAAGATATCTGTTCTCGTTAAAAATATACCATGGATTTTAGAGGCTCCAAAGGACATTAACGTAACGGAAGGAAACATGGCCGTTGTAAACGTAAGAGCGATCAATTTTATTCCAGACAGTGTCGTGATAGGTAATATAATACCTTTATCGTCAAATCTGACTGTAGAACATATACGAGAATCGTGTCCAACACTGAAGGATGACAATCTAATGAGAATAAGTGACACAGAATGGGTAAAATCGATAACACCGCAATACGACTTTATAATCAATCCGAACATAACGTATGTAAAGTTTAGAATAGTCTGGAACGCTATTCTGAATGGTAGCGTTGTTGCAAGCAATACGACTAATGTAACAATAAGAAATAACGCATCAGTTAATCTGAGCACAGATCCGTATCCAAAAGTGCTGTATGCACCACCGGACAACACAACGTATTACGTAGGCAATAGGATACCCATGATCGTTAAATTCGTAAATGCCACAGAGGGAGAAATCAGAGCTAATGGAATATTGATCTGGAATCATACAGAGCCGAATCCAATCAATTTCACAAATGAAACATATTTCATACCAAACGCGCCAGGTATATACAACCTAACTGCAGTTGCTATCAAAAACGGCAAAGCCACATCTACATTCATTGCATCAGTCAGAGTATACATAAAACCGGTAACACCTTCCTAATTTTTTTATAAATTTTATTTTTCGTCGAACTTTTTTTAAAGTCCGCTGAACATTATCATAATAATGGCCACCGAACTAACACTACCGATTCATTACAGAGTTCTGATGGAACTCCACAAGAAGTTCGAGAAGCCCATTTTGGAAGTCGAAGTTCCAGAGAACGAGGAAGTAATCGACGAATACTGGATAGTTCCGGAATTCCTTAAAGTTCAGATAAGGAAAAACGTGGAAACTCTCCAAAGGACTTACCACGTTTTGGAGCCGAAGCTTGCGGAAGACGAATACGAACTGATGACGATTCTCTACAACGACCTCAAGAGGCTTCTGGTTTTGAAGGAGCACGGCGGAGATGTCCATGCAAAGATTCAACTGCTAACCGAAACGCTCGATCAGCTGATGGACGAATACGCCATAAAAATTCGTAGCGAGTTCGCTCTCAAGATAATATACTATCTCCTAAGGGACTTCTTCGGATTTGGCCCTTTGGAGTGCTTCATGCTCGATCCGAACTTGGAGGACATATCGTGCGACGGCTACGACATTCCCATCTACGTGTTCCACAGAAGGCACGGAAGCCTAAAAACGAACGTAAAGTTTTCGAAGGAGCAGTTGGATTCTCTCGTGCTACTCCTCTGCCAGAAGTCCGGAAAGCACATATCCTACGCAAATCCTTTGGTGGATGCCACTCTGCCGGACGGAAGCAGGTTACAGGCTACATACGGGACTGAAGTGACCACGAGGGGGAGCAGTTTCACGATAAGGAAGTTCAGGGCGGAGCCTTTCACGCCCATCGATCTTATGAGGTTCGGAACGATGAACTCCGCTTTACTGGCTTACTTCTGGTTGCTAGTCGAAAACAAGATGAGTTTCATGGTTATAGGGGAAACGGCAGCAGGAAAAACCACGACTATGAACGCTCTGATGATGTTCATACCTCCAGAGGCCAAGGTAGTTTCGATAGAGGACACGAGGGAAATTCAGCTCTACCACGAGAACTGGATCGCCGGAGTGACGAGGATGGGTATAGAGGGAACCGAAATCGATATGTACGATTTGCTGAGAGCCGCTTTGAGACAGAGGCCCGATTACATAATAGTCGGAGAGGTTAGGGGGAGAGAGGCACAGACATTATTCCAAGCGATGAGCACGGGCCATGCATCTTACGCTACGTTGCATGCTGGAGACATAAACCAGATGGTTTACAGGCTTGAAAACGAGCCTCTCAACGTTCCCAGAGTTATGATCCAGTTCCTGGATGCGGTGATAGTCCAGTTCATGTGGGTGAAGAAGGGGATAAGGAAGAGGAGGGCGAAGGAGGTAGATGAGATATTCGGAATAGATCCGGCGAACAAGAACCTCTTAGTGAACCCTCTCTTCAGATGGGATCCGGTGGAGGACAAGTTCGTCCAAGTGGGAGATTCGAAGAAGCTCGAAAAGATAGCCCAAATAATGGGAATGGAGCCGTTCGAGGTCTTAGAGGAGCTTAAGAGGAGGAAGGAGTTCCTTGAGTTGATGGATAGAAAGGGGATAAGGCACTACAAGACCGTTACGAGGTTCATACACGAGTATTACAGAAGGCCGGAGAAGGCTTTCGAGGAGGTGATGAACTACGAGGCTACTAATCCATAGATACGCCGAAAGGATAAGGGAGAATCCGGAGAAGTTCGAGGAGATTTCGAAGGCGATAATCACGGCGAGAATGCCCACTACCGTCCAGAGATTTCTGGCAAAGGCTCTGCTCTACGCGATTATTTCCGGGGCTATCGGAGCGATCATAGGTGCGATCGTCTTCACGTATATAATCCCCTTCGGACTCGTAACGCCGTATCTGGCGAGAATAATTCCTCCACAAATCTTAATCCACAACTTCACCCTCTTCAACTACGCTTACGTCATCTTGGGAGCGTTGATGATGGGTCTGATATCTTTCAAGTTCACGCACTACATCGTTTTAACGTATCCGATATTCGTCGCTATGAGGAGGAAGAACGAGATAGACCTCTATTTGCCCCATGCGATAAACATGATGCTCGGAATGGCGGTCGGAGGAGTCAGGTTTTACGACATAATAAAGTGCATAGCGGAATCGAAGGAGATGTGCGGGGAATTAAGCAGGGAGTTCGAAGTTATCGTGAAGCTCGTCGAAGACTTCAAGCACAACCTGTTTGATGCTATGAGGTTCGTGAGGGATACGACTCCGAGCGAGAAACTCGCCGCTTTTCTGGACGACCTCATATACATACTCAGCAGTGGGGGTAAGCTGAAGGATTTTCTGAAGGGAAAGTCGGAGGAAGCTCTTGAGGAGCAGGAGACGAGCTTCGAATCCTACATAGATTTTTTGGGGATTATGGCGGAGGTTTATTTGGCGATATTCGTCCTCCTCCCTCTCTTCCTGCTGATAGTTCTCGTAGTCATGCAACTCATCGGAGAGAACGTGATAAACCTCTATAGAATTGCGATAGCTATAGTCTTGCCGATCGCAACGATATCTTTCATATGGCTCATAAGGTCGAGCCTTCCGATGGCGAGGGTTAGGGTTGTGGAGGAGGTAGATGCGAAGGAGAGACCGCTTATAAGCGTTGAAAAGGGAAGGGTAAATTCGTTCGAAATCGTCCGATGGAAGAGAATTTTTAGAAAAATCAGGAAGATCGTTCTGTATCCTTTTGAGGAGAAAACGATTTACACGCTCGAATTCAGGTTTCTTAGCTTTCATTTCGCTCTGATAGCGATCTTAACTTTTGCAATCGCGTCGAAGTTCTTCGGAGTAGAAAGGACAATTATAATAACAGTTTCCGCCGTAGCGATTCCCTTAATAATATTGGTCGAGCTAAGGAATAAAAAGATAAGGAAGTTGGAGGAGAGAATTCCGAGCGTTTTCAGGGAACTTTCCGTTTTAAATGAGGCCGGACTCAACATAATAGAGGCTTTGAAGGTTCTGTCAGCATCCGAATTGGGACTGATTTCCAAAGAAATAAACATCGTGAGGAGGAGGATGGAGTGGGGAACGACCGTCCACAAGGCATTTTCGGTTCTCGCCTATAGGATTAGGAGCGATCTGACGGCTAAAATAGTGCCGATAATAACGAAGGCTTTGGAGGTCTCTCCTACGTTTAAGGACGCCTTCCTTACGGTTGCGAGGTTTGCGGACGCGGAGATAAATTTCAGGAAGAGAGTTGGAGCTCACATGTTCACATACGTCGTCATAACATATTTATCGATCTTCATATTTCTGCTCGTCGTCTACATATTCATAAAGAGCTTCTTCTCAGCCTTCAACGTCAACGCAACTTCGATGGGAACGATACACCTTGGTCTGAATTTGGAAAGCGTTAAAGAGGCTTTCTTCGAGGTTTCACTGATGGTGGGATTCTTCTCAGGGATGATAGCCGGAGTGATAGGGGAAGGGAGAGTTGAGGCGGGACTCAAGCACGCTTACGTATTCCTCATGGCGACATATATAGTATTTAGAGTCCTTTTGGGTGGTTGAGATGGACAGGAAGGGAGTTTCGGTGCTCGTGGGATTCATACTCCTCGTGCTCACGTTGATGATATTCCTTTCCATATTACAGGCCTACATGGTTCCGGGGATGTGCAAGGATGCGGAGGTTAAGCATCTGAATAGGCTGATCGACGAAGTCCAGCAGTTGAAGGAGAATTTGCTCGAAAATAAGCTCGCAACAGTAACTTTGGATTTGGGAATGAGCTATCCTAAGTATCCGATGCTTCTCACCCCTCCGACGATGTCTTCTCTCGTCAAGGTCGAGAGGATGCCCGTGAGGATGTCTTTCGAACTCTTACTGCCGAACGGAAGCTGGATTCCTTGGAATATCGATACCTACACCGACGACCTAATGATAGTCCCGAACTACTTTTACTCACGCGGGATAGGCATTCTTCTCGAAAACACTGCCATTTTAAGGTTAAGAAATGAGAACGGTAACTGGAAATATCTGTTTTCGTATTCCGATCAGAGCTCGTTTACGTCGGGAGGTATAAGAATAGTCCTTCTCAACTCTACTTTCTCATCCTTCTCCGCATCCCAGCCCGTTGATTTAGCTTTGGTTCCGATTTCCTACGGAGGAAAGAACGTCGTCAGGAATTTCACGATAACTTTCGAAACGTCCTGCCCGGATTACTGGAGGAGTTTGAAGGATGAACTGGAGAGTATGGGCTATAACATAAGCGTTACAGGTAAAAACGTTACAGTAGTTTTCAAAAACGAGACCACGTTGGAGGTATCTTACTGTATGCTGTATAAGGGTATATCTATTCAGGCTAAGCAGTTCTTAGGCAACTTCGCTAATCTCAGAGAACCCTTCAGGATGTTCCCGACCGATCAAACGATTTTAAACGTTCTTTTAAATGAATCCAAGTCGTTGGGAGTTATAATTATGGATAAGTTTACGAATCCCGTATCGGGTGTTGTAGTCAATGTGAATCTTACGGGAGTTGGGGAGGTTACCCCCCCAGAAGTTATCACAGATTCAAACGGAATCGGATATGCGATTTTCAAGTCAAATAGAACGGGCAACGCAATCGTAAATTTTAGTTCAAAATACGGTCTGGTTTCATATAAATTGCACGTTATAGGAACGGGAGTTTCGGCGGAGTTTCCGTATGGAGTCACGTTCGATGCTAACAGGAAGGGAGCTTTATTTGCTTACGGGAATTCCGTTAGCAGTAATCCACCTATCTCAAATATGATACCCTCAACACCTTTAACCAACACTACGAACATCACCAAGGACGATGGAATTTATCTCGTAAGCATTGCTAAATCGTTAAACAACTATTCCGCGCAGAGATTTGAGATATTTGGACTAAACACCACAAACGTTATCGAAACATACGTATATTGGAACGGCTACGGAGTAGGATACGGCTATAGTTGGTGGTGGTGGTTCTACAACCAAGTAAATGGTGAAACTTTGTATCTCTGGAACTACACATCCAACAGATACGATTATATAGTATCTACAGACTCACCGAACGAAATATGGCTCAGCGTAGGTTTGAATCAAACTCAGATGAAAAATTACATAAAAAACGGGGAGATGATCGTGTTGGTAGTTCAGAGGGGAAGAACGATAGAAATCGGCCGTACATATTATTACTCCGAACTCGCAACCGATTACATAGCCGTCTTGCAGATATTCAAATAGTCTTCTCCTTCCACTTCAGATAACTGCAGTAAGGACAGCCGAGATCCCAGACTCCGTTTTTATCCCTAATTTTTAACTTCCTCATTCCGTGCTCATCGCAGACCTTCGAAGTTACGTATAATCTGCCTTTCTGGGGCAGAGGTAGGGTGAAGTCGCACTTAGGATAGTTGCTACATCCGACGAACCTCTTCTCCTTCCTCTTAATAACGAGAACTCCCCCGCACTTCGGACACTTGCCCACTGAATTCTTTTCGATCTCCTTCTTTCTGTCCTCTTCTATCCCTTCCCTGAGGCTCTTCCCCAGTTCCTCGAAGTCGACGTTACTCAGAACTTCGTTGAGAAACTTCGCGGATTCGATCAAAACGCTTTTCTCGTCCAATTTACCTTCAGCTATCAGATCCATATCCCTCTCGAGCTTCGCGGTCATGTCGGGAAGGGTTATCACCTCAGCCGTCCTCTTCAAAGCCTCCACGACCGCGAAAGCGGTGTTCGTAGGCCTTAGAGGATTCCCGTAAACGTATTTCCTGTCGTAGAGTTTCTTTATGATCTCGTGCCTCGTGGACTTCGTTCCCAAGCCCAGCTTCTCCATGAGCTTTATCAGCCTTCCAGTGGTGTATCTCTGTGGAGGCTTGGTTTTCTTCTCTTCTATCCACTTCCTCTCAATCCCAACGACTTCTCCAACGCTGAATTTGGGAATCTCTTTCTCCTCAGCCTGAACGTAGCGGTATACCTCCCTCCACCCCTTCTCCACTAAAACCTTCCCGGAAGCTCTGAAAGTTAGGCCGTTAACGGAGAATTCCACCCTTCTTATCCTCCAGACAGCCTTAGGGGCGAGGGAAGCTAAAAACCTCCTAACGACGAGCTCGTATATAATCCACTCCTCCCTGCTCAGATCTTTCCTCGACGCTACCGCGGTGGGATGTATCGGAGGGTGGTCCTTCGTCTCCTTTCTCCCCTTGGAAGGGACCATATCTCCCGAAAGAACCAGCTTGGCTTCTCTATCGAATTCCGAACCCAAGAACATCTCTACGATCCTTCTGAGGTTTAAGGTCGGAGGATAGACGGTGTTGTCCGTCCTCGGGTAGGATATGTAACCGCTCATGTAGAGCTCTTCCGCTATTCTCATAGCCCTGTCGGGGCTCATGAACCTCGAAGCTTCCTTGAGAAATTCGGTGGTGTTGAAGGGAATCGGCTTCCCCTCGTTGACCGTCCTCTCCTCAAACTTCGCGACTCTCGCGGAATCTCCTACAGTTCTCAGAACGTCTTCCGCCTCTTCCTTCCTCTCGAACCTCCTTTCGAGCTTCGCATCCACTCCTCCTATTCTGGCGTAAACCTCCCAGAACTTCTTCGACTTAAATTCTTGAATCTGCTTCTCCCTCTCGACTACAAGCCTAAGGGTTGGGGATTGAACCCTTCCCGCACTCAGAAAGTCCCTTCCGATCATTCCGGCGGATAGGGAGAGTAGCCTCGTAAGAACCGCACCCCACATCAGATCGACCTTCTGCCTAACCTCCGCCGCCTTCGCGAGGTTGTAATCGACACCGACGGGATTTGCAAAAGCTCTCCTTATATCGGCAGGAGTAACGGCGCTGAAACGAACCCTGTCGACTTTAACGTTCGGATTGACCTTTCGGATTATCTTTATAGCCTCTACTCCTATCAGCTCCCCCTCCCTGTCGTAATCCGTAGCTATCGTTACCCTATCGACTTCTTTCGCGAGCTCGACGAGAAGCTTAGCTATGTTCTTCTCCTTTACCCTCCAAACGAACTTTGCTTTTAGAAGAGCCTTTAAAGGAGTTCTCCTCCAGTCGTTTAGCTCGGAAGGAAAGTCCACCTCGACTATGTGCCCCTTCAAACCCAAAACCGAGGCGTTTTGGGAGGGGGAGAAATAGTAGTTCACGCCGTATTTTTTAAGTTTTTTAAAATCCTTAAAAAGAATTTGGGCAATTCTTCTTGCAGTCTTATCCTTCTCCGCAACTATCAGCCACATGTCACGACGATTCTTCGATGAGCACCGCGTTTATTATTCCTTCCTGACTCGGTCTGTTCGTGACCTTCGCGAGTCCGACGGAAGTCTCGATTATCGCCCCCTTCGTTATCACGTTCCTCCTCGCGTAGTGAACGTGTGCCGGATTCTCCACGACTCTCTTTATCTCCGCTCTCACGACCTTCCCCTCTTTGGGCACATAGACGTTCGCGAACATGTCCCTGAACAGCTTTATCTTGTAGTTTCCACCTCTAACCCTCACCTTCTTTATCTTCCTCTCCCCGATGAGCGTCTCAACCTGAGGTCTTCCCATCTCATACTTCCTCTTCTTCCTGTGAGGTCTGTAAAGTCCACCCGTCGGCTTTCTCCTGCTCCTTCCATGCCAGATCATGGTATCGAGCTCTGCGGACGGCTATTTAAACGTTTTCTACACCGAGTTCAATCAAAATTCAAGATTATATGTTTACTCTAAATATTCCTTTATTCTGCGGACGACATCCCTATACGGAATCTTACCCTTCTTTATCCTTATCACGTCCAAAACTCCCTTAGGCCTGTCCAAGGCCAAATCTTCCCTTACTATAAGAATGAGGGGAACGTTCGCCTCTCTTATCTTCTCAAGTTTTCTCTTAACGTATTCTTCGGTCCAGAATCCGGCTATTTCAACGTATACTTCCCTATCACCCTTCCTTATCAAAAAGTCCGGAATGTATGCGTATCTTCCGGCTTTAATCACTCCCGGTTCTCTTACAACTTCGCAGTTCAGCAGAAACTTGATCCTCCTCGCGAACTCCTCCTCGAGCGACGAATCGTATTCGATTTTCTCATCGAATTCTATTGGAAAAAGGGATCGAAATCTGTGTGAGATTTCCAAAAAGTAAATCTTGCGCTCGAACTCGTCCAAAATCTCGCCTCTAATCCACCACTCCTTGGCTCTAATTATTTCCGGAATCAGTTTGGCCATCGATGTCCCATATCTTCTCGTAACCTTTATTATGGATGCCGCACCGGTTAAGCTGATCAGCATTTTCCCGTCGCTTTCGAACAGCTCATACATCAGACCGAGCAACTTCATCCTCCTGAATACATTCTTGTGGTTCGAAGATATCCAAAAAGTAAGCCTCAGGCAGTTGAATATGACCGTCTGGAGAAGGGAAAGGTTGTATCTTTTCAGGAGTTGGTCAGGAGTTACGTCGGGAGCGGATTTAAGGATTTTCTCCTCCTCCAAGTCTGCGAACATGGCTTTCTCTATTTCCTCGCAATCCACTCCAAACTTTTCCGCTACCTCCTCCAAAATCTTCTTCCTCCCCTCCAGAGTCGTGACGAAACCCTTTTCGAACAACGCCATCCTAACCGCGAGAGGATCTAAGTCCGTAACCTTTTCAAATTCGCACTCCCTCTCTATCAACTTCGCAAAAGCCCTAACCTTCTTGTAATTTCGGGCGTTCTCTATTTCTCTGAGTTTGGCTTGGACGACTTTCATCTTTTTCCCCAATCCTTTTCTGTAGATGTCTATTACTCTTTTGGCCAGCATCAAGTCGTTATTTCCGGCAAACTTCGGAAAGATCATACCTCCTGCCCTTTTAACTTCCAGAAGCTCCTTCGGAAGCACACCTAATTTGGCTAACGACTACTAAAAACTCTTATCGTATACACCGACATAAACCACAACTACCGATCGTTACAATACATAAAATTTATAGGAAAATTTTATTAAATTTACGTTATTTGAATTCGATAATGAAGAAGCTGTTGGTTGCAATGGCGATGGTTATAGCGATAGCAATTACGCCAGCGATGGGATTGAAGTTCGCAGTAATAGCGGATCCACACGTATGCGTGTTCAAAACGCAGAACACGGCCAAACTTTATTCTTACAGCTATCAGAGATTCAAGAATGTCTTGAGGAGTGTTGACGGGAAGGTTGATTTCGTATTAGTATTAGGAGATCTAACGAGGAATTCTGAGCCAGAGAACCACTTCGCAGCTTTGAGGGCTCTCGAATCCTTAAGCGTTCCTTGGTATGTTATCCCCGGAAACCACGATGTAGATAAGGAATGGCTGA
>JALSOQ010000016.1 GCA_026986375.1 Archaeoglobaceae archaeon | reverse complement strand
GTGTCTGGAATAGCGAGAGGAAACGCCTTGTATATTGCTTTTCTTTTTCCGTAACCCAAATCGAATTCGTTCGGAACTTCTATGGGACAAACCTCGGCACACCTCCCGCAACTAACGCACCTCTCTGAATCGACAAACTCCGCTTTCCTCTCTATCTTAACCCTGAAGTTTCCGTCAACCTTCTTAACCTCCTTAACCTCCGAATTCGTCAGAACCTTGACCCTATCGCTGAAAATCGCCTCCCTCGCTATCACCGGCAGTATGCACTCGCTCGTGCACATCGAACTCCATCCTTCGCACTGAAACAGCAACGGGATTTGAGCGGTGTGCCCTCCTAAGTAGGGTTTCTTCTCGACCACGACCACGTCTATCCCCGCTTTCGCGAGATCTATGGCGCACCTCATTCCGGCGACTCCGCCGCCTATCACGAGAACCTTCTTTTCCAACTTAACATTCTTTGTAGGTCTGTTCGATCTCAGCTTTACGTATGCCATTAGGAGTAGATCCATAGCCTTTCTCGTAGCTTCCTCCTTATCTTCGTGGATCCAGGCGCACTGCTCCCTTACGTTGGCAACTTCGAACATCGCCCCGTCAATCCCAATCTCCTCAAGAACCTGCTTTATCTTGTCCTCGTTGAATGTTAGCGATGACCTCTCAGAACACCCAACGAACAACAGCCGATCGATTCCCTTTAAATCCATCTTATCGTATTCCTTACAGAACTTATCCACGACTCTAACGAAAGACACATCTTCGAGACTCTTGGCGAGTTCTGCAAGCTTTTCCACGTCTATCCGTTCGTTGATCGTGTTACCACACGTGCATATAATAACACCGACGTTCATCTCGATCGTTCTATTTTTGAAATCGTAGTTATATAACATTATCTATTTTTATGTTTCTAAATAATATATCGTAAAGCTCTCATCAGAATTCTAAAAAGAGTTAGAAGGCCTAAATACACGATAATCAAAAGAAAAACAGAAATAAATTATATATGCTTATTGTTAAAAGTTTGCGAATTTTTTCTAAAAAATAAGAACTCTATACTCTATTCGTGTTAAGATCTCAAAGCCCAGCATTTAGCCACTCCGTCCATCTCTCCACGAAGTGTTCTAAATTACAAACATAAAAAAATTAAAGTTTATCAAAAGTGATTATCTTAACGCAAGTAGGAATCTTAACGACGTTACCCAACCTAACACCTACGAGGTAATTGATATCCTTCTTCGCCGCGAGGTCTATCAATCTCTGAGTGATCACTCCGTCGAAAACTATGCTCGAAGTCTTGGCGTTGTCGCTCTTTAGAATCCTAACCAAGTCCCTCACCGGAACCTCCTTTATCACTTCCATGTTCCTGTCGAGCAACCTTGCAACGAGCTTTCCTTCAACCTCCTCCTTGTGCTTCTTCAAAGCGGTAAGGACGTCCACTTTTTCAGCCCTTTCCTTCTTCTCCTCCCTCCTCATTTTGACCATGTGCAACTGCTCAACCGGTATCTTGTTCCTCAAGGCTTTGATTATCTCCTTCTGCGTTAGATCCTCAACACCCTTTCCCTCCGGAGCCCTCGCGACGTAGTCTATGTCCGCAACCTGCAAAAGCTCCTTCAGAATTAGGTCTCCACCCCTATCTCCGTCCAGGAAGGCGGTGACCGTCTTCTTCTTACACAGTTCGATTATCGTCTTCGGAATGTTCGTTCCCTCCACCGCTATGACGTTCTTTATTCCGTGTCTGAGGAGGTTCAGGACGTCCGCCCTCCCTTCCACTATTATTATCGCATCCGACTCGTCTATCGCCGGTCCAGCTGGAAGCTTGTCCTCGCCGTATTCTATGATCTCCTCCGCCCTAACAGCCTGCCTTACCAACTCGACTATCTTCTCGGACTCTATCTCCGGCTCCTCGAACAGCTCCCTTAGAATCTCCTTAGCCCTCTCGACTATTTTTTTTCTCTTGTTCGCCCTCACGTCTTCTATCTTCTTCACCTTTATCCTCGCGGAGCAAGGACCAACTCTCTCGATGGTCTCCAAAGCTGCTGCGAGTATCGCCGTCTCTATCTTGTCCAAGCTCGATGGAACTTTTATCTCTCCGAAGCTCTTCCCTCCCTTGCTCTCTATCTTCACCTCTATCCTCCCTATTCTCCCAGTTTTTTGGAGCTCCCTCAAATCCAAATCGTCTCCCAACAAACCCTCCGTCTGCCCGAATATGGCTCCAACAACGTCGGGCTTTTCAACAACCCCATCCGCAACGATTTCGGCATGGATGAGGTACTTCGTTGTATCCGCTGGCGCCTTCATTGTTTTCGCCTCCGTCTCTGTTTTTCGAACAATAGATGTTAAACGCCTATTATAAATAGTTATTCGTCGTCGAATGTCTGAATGGATCTGACGAAGCCTGCATACGAAACGCTCGAACTGCTGAGGATGGTAGTTCCAATAATGTTCTTCGGACTGCTCTTTTCTAACATAGTCTTCTTTCACCCCAAGGTCAGGAAATTCGTCGAACCTATTGACAGAATAACAGAATTCGCGAACGTGAGGTGCGGAACAGTCGTCTTAGCCTTCTTCGCACATCCCATAGCCGGTCTGTCGGTTTTGTCCGACCTCTACAGAAAGGGAACCTTGAAGGATAGGGAGGTGACCGTTATCTATATCATCTCCCTGATTCCGAGAAACATCAGGATAGTTCTAATGTTCTTGGCTCCCATCGCTCTATCCGCCTTGGGACCGGTTTTGGGAGCTATATACTCTGCCTTAGAGTTGCTGACCCGCCTGACTGTGATAGTAATCGGAATGATGATCGCCAAAAGGTTCGTTGACGGATCTTGCTCCGTCGAATCCGATCACCTCAACGATTTCTCCTTAAAGGACTGCGTGGTCAGATCCCTTAGACTGTTCCTCAGGACAATTGCCGTATTCGTTCCTTCGGTCTTCTTAGTCATGCTGCTGCTCGATGCGGGGTTTCTCAACGTTCTGAACGAGATTTGCAGGCCTATCATGGACGGGTTCGGAATTCCCACATCAGGCCTGATGATAATAGCCGCCGGAACTACGAGCATGGTCGCAGGAATAGGGGTCGCCGGATCTCTACTCGCCAAAGGGGCGATAGACGGTTTTTCCGCACTGATTTCGATATTCGTCGCATCGATGTTCCACGGTTTCGTGGAATGTCTTAGGAGGTCTTTGGCCATAAACGTGTCCTTCTTCGGAAAGCTCGGAGTTAGGCTGGCAATCATAAACCTCCTCGTGAGAGAACTGGCGTGCTTGATGGCCTTAGCGATTCTCCTCGCTTTAAGAACGTTAAGTATTTTAAGTTAGATTCCAAGCTCGGAACATGTTCGAGAAGGTAAAACCGCCGGAAGAGGGGGAGAAGATAAGGTTCGAGGACGGAAAGCTGATAGTTCCCGATAACCCCGTTATCCCATACATCGTCGGCGACGGGATCGGCGTGGATGTAGTGCCAGCAGCTATAACCGTTTTGAGCGAAGCGGCGGAGAAGATAGGGAAGGAGATAGTCTGGTTCGAAATATACGCCGGAGAGAAAGCTTACAAGCTCTACGGCGACTACCTTCCGGAGGACACGTTAAGGGCGATAAGGGAGTTCAGAGTCGCTTTGAAAGGCCCTCTGACGACGCCAGTGGGCGGAGGTTACAGGAGTTTGAACGTGACGATAAGGCAGGTTTTGGACTTATACGCGTGCGTGAGGCCTGTCTATTACCTCAAAGGCGTTCCGAGTCCGATAAAGAATCCGGAGAAGGTCGACATCGTCATATTCAGGGAAACGACCGAGGACGTTTACGCGGGAATCGAGTGGCCGAGGGGGAGCGAGGAGGCTCTGAAGCTGATGGATTTCTTGGAAAGGGAGTTCGGAGTAAGGATCAGGAAGGATTCCGGAATAGGCATAAAACCGATAAGCGAGTTCGCTACGAAGAGAATAGTAAGGCTCGCAATAAGGTATTCGATAGAGAACGGAAGGAAGAGCGTAACTCTGGTTCACAAGGGCAACATAATGAAGTTCACCGAAGGAGCTTTCAGAGAATGGGGTTACGAGGTGGCGAAGGAAGAGTTCGGAGATTACGTAATCACCGAGGAAGAGCTCTGGAACGACTACGGCGGAGAGGTTCCGGAGGGGAAGATTGTTATCAAGGATAGAATCGCTGACAACATGTTCCAGCAACTGCTGACGAGGACGGAAGAATACGACGTCATAGTGACTCCCAACTTAAACGGAGACTACTTGAGCGACATGGCTGCCGGACTTGTAGGTGGATTGGGTATTGCCCCCGGCTCGAACATAAGGGAGGACATGGGCGTATTTGAGCCTGTTCACGGTTCCGCTCCGAAATACGCCGGACAGAACAAGGTGAATCCCACGGCCATGATACTAACCGGAGCTTTGATGTTCGAGTTCTTGGGCTGGAAGGAGGGTGCGGAGTTGATAAAGAAGGCGGTGGAGATGACGATACAGCAGAGGATAGTAACTTACGACATTCACAGGCACGTGGGAGGAACTCTGGTTGGAACGAAAGAGTTCGCCAAAGCCGTCGTGGAGAACCTGCATTCCCTCTGATCAGTCCGTATACCCCTCCTCATCACCGGTCGGGAACCCGTTTGATCATCACATCTCAGACTATCGGGAGATCATCACACCGGCTCGGGTGAGAGATGTTTCATCATTCGAAAGAATGGTGATGCGGGGACATAAAAACCTATCCTAAATCAGAACATCGCCCAACAGAAACGCGACTGCAAACTGGAATGCAATCATAGCGAAGAATAAGTATATCGCCTTCTCGCCCACACTTCTGAAAGCCAGTTCGACGAGCTCGAAGAATCTCTTTCCCATGACGACCGCCTCCACATCGTTGTATCCATAAAGTATGTTTTCGCACTTCTCGAATTTTAAGTCCGAAAAAACTCTTTCGAGAAAATCGAATACGGCCTTTCTGTCCGATTCGTCCGCACCAACCGGTTTATATCCTATCTTCGGAGATATTCCCGTTTTTGAATGGTTGTCCGTAGAGATTACGGTAGCTTCTACCCCTTTCACTCTGCAGAACTTCTCTATCTCCCTCCTGAAATCTAAGGAAACGTTGTTTCCGTCGAGCATTATTATGGCGTGTCTTTCCCCCCCATAGTCCAGAACCAACGTTGAGACGTAACCGCATAAGTTTTCGCTTTTCAATCTCTCCTTCCAGAAGAAATATTGGAGTTCGATTTCTTCGGTTTTAACGTTCAAAGCTCTCTTTATCAACTCCTTCGCATCCCTAACGTGCTCTTCCCCAACTTCGAACTCCTTTCCGTAAGCGCTGTGAGCTTCGACGAGCATCACGTTTCTCCCGACCGTCTCGTTCAACTCGTAGGGAAGATCGTCCGTCACCTCCTTACCCAACAGAATCATCAGCCTGACCTTCCCGAAGGGAAACACTCTTAGAACGTAATGCTCGCCTTCGATTTCGAACGGTCTTTCCGCCTTCAGCCTTAACCCGTCGCATCTAACGGCCGAAACTATCCTTTCGACGTTCTCTTCATCCACGGGGTTCAACTCATGCCCGACGGCCGTGTGGAGGTACATGGAGTTCTCAAATTCGCTTAGAATTTTACCGACGAGCTTCGCTCCTCCTATGTTCCTCATAGGACCGGGGTGGAAGGAAGTGGTAATGAGCCTCGCCCTTCCGATCCTGAGGCACTTAACCCACCCCCTGAATTTTACGCCAACTCTTCTGAGCTCCCTCTCGAAGTATTCGGCGTCGCAAGTTAGCCAGAAGAGGAGAAAAGCCTTGAGAAACCTTTTGACGTTGAAGAACTCGAAGTCCCTGTCCAAGTATCTCAGGAAGTGGTATCCCAATACGGATCCGATTAGCGAAGTTAGGACGTATCCCAACGTTCTGTGCGGAGCTTGAAAAGAGAAAACGTAGGATACGGGGTAAAGAATTACCGAGAGCAGGAACGAAGCTAAGGCGGATTTCAGCTCGGAAGCTTCGGATGTGAAGTAAAATGTAACGGTCAGCAGAGCGGTAATGGAGGCGGGAGCAAGAACTATCAGGTCTTTACTTAAGATGTGGACGGATACTGCGTCGAACACCTCGATGAATATCAGAATGACCATCACGAAAAAAAGCGACCTCTTCTTGTTTATCGCCATTCTCAAAAATTTCCGATAGACTAAGAGAATCGCCAGGCAGATTAATCCTAAGAGAATGTATCTCGTTCCGAAGAAAGATTCGCTACCGTTTAGGAACGATGCGAGGACGATCGAAATCGCTGTAACGACCGTGGACACTAACTCCTTGGGAGTGCTGAAAAGCTTGGAGTAAAACCTCTCCATCAGAGAGACGTCCATGGTCGTCATCTTGCGAACATGATATCCATCAGCTTTAAGCCGTTTATCAATCCGAACATCCCCTTCCTGCAACTGAACTCGTCGAACTTCCTGACGTCATCCCTCTTCAATCCGTAGATTAGGAACGGAACCGGCTCTGCAACGTGAGTTTTTACCCTTACGGGGGTGGGATGATCGGGAAGGAGCATGATCCTCGTTTCTTCTAAATCTATTCTGTCGATGATGTAACCCACGATCTTTTCGTCGTATATCGATATCGCCTCGACCTTCTTCTCCGCATCCCCCTCGTGCCCGATTTCGTCTATTCCCTCCGTGTGCAGAACTACGAAATCCCTCCTCTTGAGACTCTTCAAAACAGCCTTTGCTAATCCCTTGTAGTTAGTGTCTATGTATCCGGTAACTCCGGGCACATCGACTACCTCCAGCCCCAGTCCCCTTCCTATCCCCTTCAGCAAGTCCACTTCCGAGATCATCACTCCCCTAACTCCCCACCTCCTCTCGAAGTTCGGAAACTTCGGCATCTTCCCTCCACCCCAGATCCAGACCATGTTGGCCTTTCTCGTAACTTCCGGCACGACCTTCTTGGAGATCTCCATAAGCTCTATTAGAAGGTTCGCGAGCTCTCCGTTTTTCGGCAAATACTTGGCTATGGGTTCTCCTTGAATATCGTGGGGGGGTGTGGTCTTAACGTTCTCGTCGAATTCCCTATCTATAGTCACCAGATTTCTGTAGCTCGTTCCGTGATGGAATTTCACGAAATCGTATTCCACTGCCTCGTTCAAAGCGTCTATCACCTCCTTCGCTTCCTCGTCTTCTATTCTTCTCGCACTGTAATCCACCATTATCCCGTTCTCGACGTAAACGAGATTGCATCTGAAAACGATCTTTCCCCTTATCCCCTTAGCCAGAGCCTCTATCGGCCCCCTGCCGGTGTAGTATTTTCGCACATCGACACCCAAAATCGTTAGGTTCGCGATGTCGCTCCCCGGCTCGTATCCCTTAGGGACGGTCTCTGCAATTCCGCAAGCTCCTTCCTTAGCTAAAAAATCCATATTGGGAGTATCTGCAACCTCTAAGGGTGTTTTATTTCCTAACTCCTCGATCCTCCAGTCCGCCATGCCGTCCGGAATTAGAAGGAGATATTTCATAAGCCGAGGATGTCGTCGGGTATTCAAATCTTTTCCAGATGCGAAATTTTTTTAACAGCCCCGCGAACATAATAGTAGGGGCCCGTGGTCTAGGGGTTATGACGCCGCCCTCACGAGGCGGAGGTCGAGGGTTCGAGTCCCTCCGGGCCCATTTCTCAAACCGGCATCGTATAAAGCTATCAGCTCGATAATCTTCTGTTCGAGTAGTCCAAACGATTGCCGTTAATTCTTATTCGTTAATTCTCGTAATTCTCATAAAATTGTAGTTCAAATTCAGATAAGCTGTCAAGAATTTTGGAGTTGAAGACTGTTTAATTATTTTTTGAGGATATTTAATAGCTTTTCTGTATTATTATTCTTCATTATTTTTTCGCTTTTAGAAAAGGAATAAGCTGTTCAAACTTATCTTCATTAGCTGTCCATTATAGTATTTGAGGAAATCCCCCAACTCTCATTGATAATAGCTGAGCAAGATTACTGAGGAATATTAAAATTTAATTTCTTCGACGGAACATTCGGATCTGTAATCTCCAATCCTCAAACGATTTTTCCTATTCGCATTTCGAATTGAGCATGATTGAGAGTTCGAGTTTTCAAGCCTACATATTTTAATATCCTACTCTTCTAACTTCTTCATGTCTTGGAAAACGGTTTTAAATGAAATAAAGAGTAGCGACGGCGTTTTGGAAGTCGTGGACGCGAGGTGTCCTAACGAGTTCAGGAGTAAAAGGCTCGAAGAACTGTTCAACGAGTGGGAAAAACCGTTCTGGATAATAATAAACAAGGTAGATATTGTTCCGAAGGCGTTCGCGGACAGATCCAAGAAGTTTCTCAAAGAGAACAGCGACGCCGTTGACGTCGTCCACGTTTCGAGCAAGAAATTTTACGGATTCTGGATTCTAAGGAGATCCTTGAAGAGCTATTTTCGTGATAATAAAGCTAAACTCGTCGTCGTTGGTTTTCCGAACGTCGGTAAATCGAGTCTGATAAACATGCTCGCCCAGTGCACCGTTGTTTCAACCGCTCCAGTCCCGGGACATACGAAGGGAAAGCAGTGGATAAGGATCAGCAGTAAGCTCCTGCTTTCCGACACTCCCGGAGTAATCCCGAAGGAGTTTGCGAGCAGGGATTGGGCCAAGATACTTTTCCCCGACGATGTTGAGGAATCCGCGTTCATACTGCTCGAAAAGATTAAAAACGCCGAAGGCTCAAACTTCGAGGAACTATACGGTTTCAGTCCTGAGCCGAGTGAGGAAACTCTCGAAAGGATAGCCCTGAAGTTCAGGTTTCTGAAAAAGGGAGGTGAACCCGACACGAACAGAGCCGCTACAAAACTTTTAAACGACTGGAACAACTGCAAGCTTACTGCTTGGTGGCTTTAGCCGATGATGAGCGATCCCCTTACAGATCGGTGATGAAAAAAGCCTTACTGAGGCTTGTCGTGAACCCAAATCGCCCCATCCTCATAAACCTCCTTCTTCCAGATCGGGAGATCCTTCTTTATCAGTTCAACGCATTCCTCCAAGGCTTTAAAAACGTTTCTTCTGTGTTTACCCATTACGACCACGTAAAGTATGTCCTCTCCCGGCTTTAGAACCCCAACCTTGTGATAAATCTCCACGCTAACGACACCTTCCATATCCGTAATCCTGCGTTTTATTTCATCGAGTTTGATCTCGTATAGTTCGTCGAACCTCTCGAATTCGAGCCTGACTACTTCCTTACCGTCAGAAATTCTTCTGACAAAGCCCACGAAGATAGCAATCGCCCCGCATCTCTCGACTCCCTTGGCGGACTTAACCCTTCGAATTAAGGACTTTAAAGTTTCGTATTCGTCCACATCTGGCTTTTGATGGGTAAAGACCGCGTAATCGAATCCCAGATCCGCCAAAATCTCCAAAACATTCAAATCTTTCCGAACGCTCAAAATTTTAACGTCGTTTTCGTAAACGTCATAGAATTCACCCGAATCCCTCACCACAGCAACCTTTCCGTCTTTTATCGAACCTAAATCCCCTAAGATCTTCACCGTCAACACCCCTAATTCGAATCTCAACGGTATCGTCGATAAAGATTTCCGCGAAACTCAGTAAACTAAACCTCGGAAATGTCGGACTTCCGGGGTTGAGCAGAACTACACCTCCGAACTTGCCGAGAAAAGGGCGGTGGGTGTGTCCGAAGATGATGACGTCCACTTCGAGCTCCCTCGCCTTGTAAACCAAATCAGAGAAGTCGTCAAAGATTGGCATGTGTGTAACTCCGATTTTCAGCCCTTCTACTTCGAATTGATGGGTTTCTGGCAGTTCTCGAATTATTTCATAATCGTCGCTGTTTCCGGCGACGGCCTCAAGCCTCACCGTATCCTTTAGCTCGTTGTAGAATTCGAAGGTGTCGAAATCGCCGGCATGGACTACTAAGTCGGCATCAGCGAGTTCCTTGAGAATTAAATCGGGGAGATCGCCTACCTCCTTCAGGTGGGTGTCGGAGAGAACGATGATCTTCATCTCACCGCCTTCAAGGCTTCGTCCGTGAGCTCGTCCTTCTTGACGAAGACTATCGCATACTTAAATTTCTCGTCGAATTCGTCGACGTCTTTGCTCTTCAAAACATCTGCAGATATCGTGAACTCCACCTTGAAGTAATCCTTAACGCCCAAGTGAGACTCCATCTTCTCCAAGCTGATGTCCGTAACGTCGCTCGAAACGATTACGACCGTATCGTCTTCCAGATACTTCTTTAAGAACTCCAAAAACGAGTCCTTGCCGAAGAGGTATGTCGGCATGTAAAAAGATTTCGTTGAAAGAATAAAACCTTTATGCATTTCATCGAATGCGGGGCTATGAGGGATAGAATTCTGAAGCTCCTCGAAGATTACGATTACGATAGAATTGCGATAGGAACCTTGGGAAGCCACTCCGCCCTTAACATTCTGAGGGGAGCGAAAGACGAAGGATTCAGAACGGTCTGCGTTTGCAGAAGCAGGGAGAGGATAATCTACGAGAGTTTTGGTGTTGCGGACGAGATAATCGAAATTTCCGACTATTCCGATGTCCTCAATCCCAAACTACAGCAGAAGCTGAGAGAGATGAACGTGATAATGATTCCCCACGGCTCGTTCAACGCATACATCGGCAAGCTCGACGAAATAATGATCCCCCTCTTCGGAAACCGAGAGCTTATGCTCTGGGAGACAGATAGGGCTAAGCAGAGGGAGTGGTTGGAAAGAGCCAGGTTGAAGATGCCCAAGAGGTTCGAGAGGCCCGAAGACATCGACAGACTCGTCATAGTCAAGTATCCGGGGGCTATGGGCGGGAAGGGCTACTTCTTAGCAACGAATCCGGAAGATTTCTACGAGAAGGCTAAGAGGATGGTCGAGGCCGGGATTATAAGGGAGGAAGACATAGCTAAGGCGGAGATTCAGGAATACATCGTCGGAGCCAACGTATATTTCTCGTTCTTCTACTCCCCCCTGCTCGACAGAGTAGAACTCATAGCTGTGGATAGGAGGTATGAGCCGGTAGATGGATTGGGAAGGGTTCCGGCCGAGGTTCAGATCGAAGCGGGGTTGCATCCTACTTATACCGTAATCGGGAATTTTCCAGTCGTTTTGAGGGAAAGTCTGCTGGCTAAGGTTCTAAAAGCCGGGAGAAGTGTCGTGGATGTTTCCAAAGAGATAGCTCCGCCGGGAATGGTCGGGCCGTTCTGCTTGGAAGCGGTATTCGACGACAACGCGGAGATGTTCGTTTTCGAAATATCCGCGAGGATAGTGGCCGGAACGAACGTTGGAATTCCGAACTCACCCTATTCATACATCATCTGGGGGGAGAACATGTTCATGGGCAGAAGGATTGCGAGAGAAATTAGGATGGGAATCGAAAAGGGTAGGCTTGAGGAACTCATATACTAATCGTAATCAAAAATCATTAAATATTCAATGCGGAATTTTGTGGCATGTATCCTCTATATGTCATGGAAAACTGCATCGCGTGCGGCGTCTGCGCCAAAATATGCCCGACGAACGCCATATCTGTGGACGTTGAAGTTAAGTTCGATGGCAGAAGATTTCTCAAATCCTACGCCATCGATTACTCGAAGTGCGATTCGTGCATGGAATGCGTAAAGAAGTGCAGAAGGAATTCGATAGTCGAAGTTGATGGAGAAAAACCGGAGGGGGTTTACGATCTGAGGGCTTTGGTCGAATTAAAGCGTAAATTGGGCTTATCAAGTAAGAAGAAATCCGCATTCGTCGATGAATGCTTGGGCTGTCTCATCTGTGCTATTACTTGCCCAATCGACGCGATAAGCTACGAAGATCATAACGGGATTAGAGTTATCGTGATTAGTCAGAATGTCTGCGAGGGTTGCGGGATGTGCGTGGTGAACTGTCCGAATTACGCGTTGAGCCTCGTGGAGGTGTGAATGTGAGAGTTCGGTTGCCGGAGAAGATAGTGGAGGGTAAGTTCTTCGCGAGCCTGAAGGCTAAGGTCATAGATTCCGGCTTATGCAGTCACTGCGGAGCTTGTGCATCGATATGTCCAGCTTATGGAATAGTGTTAGACCCGAGCAGGCCGATAGATTTCCCGAATTGGGAGGAGGACTGCTTGGACTGCGGACTGTGCGTTAGATTCTGCCCAAGATGGGATTACAGGCCAAAATCCGGGATGGGTGAATATATCGACGTTTTCTCAGCAAGATCCAAGAGGTTCAGGGGACAGGACGGTGGTATAGCTACTGAAATACTCGCGATCGCTTTCGAGGAGGGGATAATCGATAGGGCGGTAGTTGTGGGAAGGGACGAGAGATGGTCGCCAATCGCAACGGTGGTGACGAAGCCGGAGGATCTTGGGATGTATGCAGGCACGAAGTACAGCTTCTCTCCTTCGATGCTCGAACTCAGGAAAGCCGTGCTGAGGAGTAAAAAGGGCGTGGGCTTCGTAGGGACTCCGTGCATGATTTCAGGGCTCAGAAGTCTTCAGAGTAAGGTCAAGTCCTTCAGAAAGGTTAAGATTGCGATCGGACTCTTCTGCATGGAGAACTTCTATTACGAAAGTCTGGCAAATTTCCTTTCCGGCAAGGGAATTGAGCTTGGGAACATCGATAAAATGGAGATTAGGAAGGGGAAGTTCATCGTCAAAACTAAGGACGGGGAAGTCTCTTTTCCCGTTAAAGAGTTGAGCAGTATCGTGCCGGAAGGATGTAAGGTCTGCGAGGACTTTACGGCGGTTGAAAGCGACATAAGCGTAGGGAGCGTCGGAAGTGCTGAAGGATATTCTACAGTCATCGTTAGAACCGAAATAGGCGCTGAAATCGCAAAAATTCTCAAGGAGAGGTGTGAAATAGGGGAAGTGAACTTGAAGATCGTCGAAAAGCTTTGCGAGCTTAAGAGGGCTAACAGACCCTCGGAATAGGATCCGCCATCGGCGGAGGAACGACCTTCCTCGTTCCTATGGATGTTTCCATTACGACCTCTTCGAACTCCGAAGTTGCATAGCCTATTATTTCCGCTTCCTTCTGTCCAGCTTTGTGCAAAGCCTTCAGAACATCTTCAGCCATATCCTCAACCACTCCCATCACAACCTTCCCCTCGTTCGCCATGCTCAGAGGATCCAAGCCCAAAAGCTCGCAGAATCCCTTGACATCCTCTCTGATCGGAATTCTCTCCTCCTCTATAATTATTCCCACACCGCTCTTTTCGGCCATCTCATTTAGCGCGTTCGCAAGACCCCCCCTCGTAGGATCCTTCATGGCAGTTATACCTCCGACATCCAGAGCATCCTTTAAGAACAGCCAGACCGGATAAACGTCGGATTTGACATCGAGCTCGAAATCGAAGCCCCTTTCGAGCATAATCGCCACTCCATGCTCCGCGATGTTCCCAGAGACTATTATCGCATCACCCTCCTTCAGCCCGCAGTCCCTGATCCAGCCGAAGGGATAATCCCTGAACTCCCGAACGACTTCGAGGTTTTTTGCGAGATGCTCGTTTTTAACTCCTACACCGGACGTGTTTACGATTATTCCTACGTTAGCTTCCACGACTTTCATGTCGCCGGTGATAAGCTTTGCGTCGAGCTTCGAAAGCCAGAACTTCACGTCGTCCAAAATTCTCTCAAGCTTCTCAACTTCGAAACCCTCCTGAATGATCAAGGAGAGCGAGAAAGCGTAAGGCTGAGCGCCCATAACCGCCAAATCGTTTGCAGTTCCGCACACTGCAAGGCTACCTATGCTTCCCCCTCTGAATATCGGCGGATCTACAACGTATGAGTCTGTAGTGAAAACGAATCCGTCGAAATCGGATGAATCGTCCATATCCGCCAATGAGATCTCACCCAACCTGCATTCGCCGAACCTCGACATGACGTGCCTTTTGAGGAATTCGTGCATGAACTTTCCGCCAGCTCCGTCCTCCCTCCTAACCATCATCCAAGAACCTCCCGACGTATATCTGCCCGAAGCTTATGCCGTTATCACCGCATGCAACCTCCTCGTTCAGATATATCCTCCTTCCGATATACCTTTCGACGAGAGGTGTGAAGTATGAGTTGTAGCAGACCCCTCCGCTCATGACGATAGGTAGATCGTAACGTTTGGCTATTTCCGCAAAACCCCTTGCAAGGTAATCTACGATGGCGTAGGCTATCGCTCCCCTTAAAGATTTGTTCTCAAGATACATCTCCAGAGCTTCGCATACTATCGGAGAGACCTTCAAAATCCTTACCTCTCCGCTCTTGGCCTTCCAATCCTCATCAACGAATGGTTTCGAATACACCGATTCCTCCTCAGCCGTTTCTATTATGGGCTCACCGAAATCCAAATCCGATGGCTCGACTACGCTCTCAAGCTTCATTGCCGGTTCTCCTTCATAGGTTCTTTCGAAGCAAACTTCGAGCATCGCAGAGACCGCATCCAAAACCCTCCCCATCGACGAACTTTCAACGCTCGAATCGTGAATCCTTGCGAGTAGTTCGAAGCTCTCACCTCTACGCAGATACTTTACATAGGGCTTCAAAATTTCGTAATCTCCGTGTTCTTTGTAAATCAGTGAAAACAAGACCCTCAACGGGTAGTGTGTGGCTAAATCCCCACCTATCAGTCTGAAGTTCTCGATCCTTCCGACCCTCCTGAACTCCCACCTTTCGAAGTCTAAGAGCAGAACCTCCCCACCCCAAATCCTGCCGTCGAACCCGTAGCCCACGCCATCGACCGTTATGGCCAAAGCCCTCGTAAGCCCTCTCTCCGCCATCACGGACATAGCGTGTGCGAAGTGGTGCTGAAGTCTGATCAATTTACAGTTGTGCTTTTCTACGAGTTTTTCAGCGAACAGCGTCGTGTTGAACTGGGGATGTAGATCGCATACCACGAAATCCGGCTTTAGATCGACGAATCTCATGAAGAAATCGACCGCTCTCTTGAAAAATTCGTTGAAGGTTCTGAAGTTTGAGGTGTTGCCTATGTATTGCGAAACTATCGCGTTCCCGTCCTTGAGTAAGGTTATAGAGTTGTAGAGCTCCGCCCCTACGGCCAAGCCGTCGAGCTTCGAATCTATTCTGAGGACCTTCGGAACGAATCCTCTTGATCGTCTGATTATAAGCCTCCTTCCCGCGACGAACTTTATCACGGAATCGTCCACTCTGTTGTGTATCCTGAGGTTGTGCCTCAGAACCGCATCGAGCTCCAAGCTGAAAACTCCATCGTCTATAAACATCGGCTCCCCGGGTTTATTTGCAGATGTCATAACGATGAAGTCGGATTTGAGGTATCTGAAGAGTAGGTAGTGTATGGGTGCGTAAGGAAGCATAACTCCTATTGTATCGAGGTGAGGAGCTACCGCAAAGAATGATTTTGGATCCTTTTTCTTCAGAACCGTTATGGGCCTTATGTAACTCGTCATGGCCTCCTCTTCCTCCTCGCTGAGATGGGCTATCGATCTGACAGCTTCGATGTCTCTCGCCATAACTGCGAAGGGTTGCTGGGGTCTGCCGAGCTTTTTTCTAAGTACCATAACGATATCGTCCTCAGTCACGCACGCTATGTGATACCCACCTATTCCCTTTATCGCGACAAACTTGCCGTCGTCGATGAGCTTGGCGGTCTTTTTTACGGCTTCCAACCCCTCCACGATTCCGTCCGGCAAAACGAGTTCGTAACGGGGCCCGCACCTCGGACATGCTATGGATTGGGCGTAGTATCTACGATCCATGGGATCGCTATACTCTTTCAGGCAGTCTTCGCAGAGCGGGAAATCGGCAAAGGTCGTGTTCTCCCTGTCGTAAGGAAGTTTTATTGCAACGGAGAAACGAGCACCGCAGTCCGTGCAGGATATGAAGGGATAGAGGTATCTTCGATCTTTGGGATCGAACAACTCATTCAGACATCGATCGCATACAGCTATGTCGGGAGGAGGTAACGATAGTCCTCCCTTCCTTCCTCCGCTCTTCTCTATAAAGAAATCGTCCAACGGTAGATCTTCGATCTCTTCAACTTCGACGCTCGATATCTCTGCAATGGGCGGTTTTTCACGCTTCAGTCTCTCCACGAACTCTTCAACCTTGCCGTCGATTACGATTTCGACGCAACCGGTTCCGGTGTTCTTGACGTAGCCTTTGAGGTTCATTGATTTGGCCAAGCGATAGACGAACGGTCTGAATCCGACACCTTGAACGATTCCTCTAACGATTATTCGATACACGAAGAAGAGTAGTCAGGAGACTACATAACCGTAACCCTTTGGCCGGTATAATCCAAAATAGTTCTTGCTCCACCGTGCAGAGATCCGCTCCCAGCTTATGCCTGGAGCCGGCTTACCGGCGTCGGGCTTTAGTGACCGCGGGCTGAACGGCTCGCCCTTACGGGCTCGCCGCTTACACCCCGGTCCTATCAAACGGGTCTTCTACCCGCGCCCTCAACGGGGGGCTCTTTTCGGGGGCGGCTTCAGGCTTAGATGCTTTCAGCCTTTAGCCGCGTGGCGCGTAGCTGCCCGGCAGTGCCCTGCCGGACAACCGGTCGACCAGTGGCGCCGGAGGCTCGTTCCTCTCGTACTAGAGCCTCCTTCCCCTCAGCCCCCCAGACACCCCCGATAGATAGCAACCGACCTGTCTCACGACGGTCTAAACCCAGCTCACGATCCCCTTTAATAGGCGAACAACCTCACCCTTGGCCGCTGCTGCACGGCCAGGATGGGGAGAGCCGACATCGAGGTAGCAAACCCCCGGGTCGATATGAACTCTCGCCGGGGACAACTCTGTTACCCCTGGGGTAGCTTTTCTGTCGTCACCCGGCCTCACCAAAAGGCCAGGGTGGTTCGCTAGGCCCGCCTTTCGGCTCGTGACCCCTTATTGTGCGGGGTCACGTCAGGCCGGCTTTTGCCCTTGCACTCTACGGCGGAGTTCTGACCCGCCTGAGCCGACCTTTGGGCTCCCCCGATACCTTTTCGGGGGAGTGGCGCCCCACCCAAACTGCCCACCTACCGATGTCCCGCACGAAGCGGTTAGCCGCACGACTGGAGGTGGGCGGTGTCTCATGGACGGCTCCACCCCGCCCGGAGACGGGGCTTCGACGCCTCCCGCCTACGCTGCGCACCCCCAGTCATGCGGCAACGGCAGGCTGCAGTAAAGCTCCACAGGGTCTTCGCTTCCCATCGGGGGTCCCCAGACTCTTCACTGGGATGTCGGGTTCGCCGGCTTCCGGCCGGGGACAGTGGGGGGGTCGTTAATCCGTTCATGCAAGCCGCCAATTAAGCGGCAAGGTATTACGCTACCTTAAGAGGGTCATAGTTACCCCCGCCGTTTACGGGCCCTTCGGCCGGTTGAACCCGGCTTTCAGGTACCCGCACTGGGCAGGACTCAGGGGCTGTACTAACCCTTACGGGGTTGCAGCCCCCTGTGTTTTTAGTAAACAGTCGCCCCCCCCAAGTCACTGCGACCTGCGGTGGCAGCTGCGAACTACCACCGCAGGCACCCCTTCTACCGAAGATACGGGGCCAATTTGCCGATTTCCCTCGGCCGGAATGTTCCGCCACGCCTTAGGCTGCTAACCCAGGGCACCTGTGTCGGTTCTCGGTACGGTCCTCCCGCCCTCCTTTTCACGGGCTCCGGGAGTCGGCCGACTTACGCCATCACGCCTTCACCCTCTTCTCTCCATTACGGAACTCCGGGGGCTTCGGCGCTTGGACCGGCTGGCAACACCGGCTCGGCCTATCCCGAAGCGTCGGACCCGCCTTGCGGCGGGAACCTCTCCTTGCGGAGAGGCCGGGCGGGCGGCGCCGGAATATTAACCGGCTTCCCTTTTCGGCCGCGTCGAGTTACGAGCGGCCTTAGGACCGGCTAACCCACGGCTGACGAACATCGCCGTGGAACCCTTGCCCTTCCGGCGGTCGGGATTCTCACCCGACTACGCTGCTACTACCGCCAGGATTCTCGTCACCGACGGCTCCACCCGAGCTTACGCCTCGGGCTTCTACGCCATCGGCGCGCCCCCCTACCGGATCCCCTTTCGGGGCCCCGGGGTATCGGCGGCCGGCTTGAGCCCCGTCCATTTTCGGCGCCCCGAGCCTCGGCTGGTGAGCTGTTACGCACTCCTTAGAGGATGGCTGCTTCTAAGCCTACCTCCCAGCTGTCTTCGGCCCGGGACCTCCTTTATCGTTAACACTTAGCCGGCACTTAGGGGCCTTAACCCCGGTCTGGGTTGTCTCCCTCGCGGACGCGGAGCTTACCCCCGCGCCCCGACTCCGCCCATCTACGGCGGCGGTGGATTCGGAGTTTGACAGGGGGGCGAGGGTGTCACCCCCCGGCTCCCCCAATCAGTGCTCTACCCCACCGCCTACCTCCGGGCGGGTCATACTGCGGTATGTTTCGGGGGGAACCAGCTATCCCCGGGCTCGATTGGACTTTCACCCCTAGACGGGGGTCAGGGGAGCGATTTGCACATCAACACCCCTGCGGGCCTCCACGGCGCTTTCGCGCCGCTTCACCCTGCCCCCGCCTAGATCGCCCGGCTTCGGGTCGTACGGCAGGGACTATAGGGCGAGCACACCCCACCCCTCGCCCTTGCGGGCTGCGGGCTTTTCGGTTTCCCTTCGGCTTCGGGCTTACCGCCCTTAGCCTCGCCCCTGCCGTACACTCCCTGGCCCGTTTTTCAAAACGTACGCAGTGACCCCGGCATGCCGGCCCTCGTACTCGCGCCTCTCGGCGCTTTCCTTCGGGCCGGTTGCCTTTCGGGCCACTGCTCACTATCCCCGGCCGGTTTCAGGCTCTTTTCACTCCCCTTCTCGGGGTTCTTTTCAGCTTTCGGTCACCCTACTAGTGCGCTATCGGACTCGGGACGTATTTAGCCTTGGGGGTTGATGACCCCCAGCTTCCCGCGAGAATTCCAACCCGCGGTACTCTGGTGCTCCCCCACGCCCTCGGGGCTTACGCCTACGGGGCTATCACCCTCTACGGCGCCGCATTCCAGCGGACTTCGGCTTCACCCCTCGGGCGTTTAACGGGGGGCACCCGCAACACCACATCTCCCCGACCTTTCGGCCGGGGATTCGGTTTGGGCTCTGCCGCTTTCGGTCGCCCCTACTCACGGCATCGCGTTTGCTTTCTTTTCCTGCGGGTACTCGGATGTTTCCTTTCCCCGCGTTCCCGCTCCCTACCGGGAGCGTCCCCGAAGGGACAGGATATCCCATTCGGGGATCCCGGGTTCTACGGCTCCTTGCGCCTCCCCCGGGCTTTTCGCAGCTTGGCACGCCCTTCGTCGGCGCCCGAGCCGAGCCATCCACCGGCCGGGATAACCGCCGGGATAGCCGGCCCCAGATTGCATCTGGGAACGGACCTCTGCACGGCTTCACCTGGGCATATAACCCATCAACCCTTCCCCGACGACTTTCGTCGCCGGGTGCATGAATTTAAAAGTGGACTCGGCGGGATTTGAACCCGCGGCCTCCGCCTTGCAAAGGCGGCGCTCTACCAGGCTGAGCTACGAGCCCACGGGCTTGCCAGCATTCGGGACCCGGTGGGTGAGTATGCTACGTTAGGAGGTGATCCAGCCGCAGATTCCCCTACGGCTACCTTGTTACGACTTCGCCCCCCTCGCGGACCCTGGGTTCGACCCGCCCCACCGGGACGGGCCTCACCCAGAGCCCACTTGGGTGGCGTGACGGGCGGTGTGTGCAAGGAGCAGGGACGTATTCACCGCGCCATTTTGAGGCGCGATTACTACGGATTCCAGGTTCACGAGGGCGAGTTGCAGCCCTCGATCCCAGGTACGGCCGGGTTTAGGGGATTACCTCCCCCTTTCGGGGTCGGTACCCATTGTCCCGGCCATTGTAGCCCGCGTGTAGCCCGGGGGATTCGGGGCATACGGACCTGCCGTTGCCCGCACCTTCCTCCGGCTTAGCGCCGGCAGTCCCCCCAGTGTGCCCGGCATCCCCGAAGGGACCCGCTGGCAACTGGGGGCGCGGGTCTCGCTCGTTGCCTGACTTAACAGGATGCTTCACAGTACGAACTGACGGCGGCCATGCACCACCTCTCAGCTACTCTGGTAGGGTCTTCAGCCCGACCTTCATCGAGCTGTCTCCCCCGGTAAGCTTCCCGGCGTTGAATCCAATTAAACCGCAGGCTCCACCCGTTGTCGTGCTCCCCCGCCAATTCCTTTAAGTTTCAGCCTTGCGGCCGTACTCCCCAGGCGGCGGGCTTAACGGCTTCCCTCCGGCACCACCGGAGCTCGTAGCTCCGGTGACACCTAGCCCGCATCGTTTACAGCCAGGACTACCCGGGTATCTAATCCGGTTCGCTCCCCTGGCCTTCGTCCCTCACCGTCGGACCCGTTCCAGCCGGGCGCCTTCGCCACAGGTGGTCCTCCCGGGATTATAGGATTTCACCCCTACCCCGGGAATTCCCCCGGCCTCTCCCGGTCCCTAGGCGGGCAGTATCCCCCGGAAGTCTGACGGTTAAGCCGCCAGA
Source organism: Archaeoglobaceae archaeon (assembly GCA_026986375.1). Classification (GTDB taxonomy): domain Archaea; phylum Halobacteriota; class Archaeoglobi; order Archaeoglobales; family Archaeoglobaceae; genus WAKM01. The sequence continues at coordinate 87,241 of JALSOQ010000016.1, read as the reverse complement.
TTTCCCGGGGGACTTACCCGCCCGGCTACGGACGCTTTAGGCCCAATAATAGTGGCCGCCACTCGGGCCGCCGGTATTACCGCGGCGGCTGCCACCGGCCTTGCCCGGCCCTTGCTATGGGGAGCTGTTTAGGCTCCCCGACAGCCCGCGCGATGCGCGGGCACTCCGGCTGACCCCGTCGCGGTTTCCCGCATTGCGGAGGTTTCGCGCCTGGTGCGCCCCGTAGGGCCTGGCCCCTTGTCTCAGGGGCCATCTCCGGGCTCCCACTCTCATGGCCCGTACGGATCTTCGGCTTGGCGGGCCGTTACCCCGCCAACTACCTAATCCGCCGCAGCCCCATCCTCGGGCTGTGCGGCGCCTTACGGCAACCGCACACTTTCGGGGATGGGGGAATTCCACCACCCATCCCCTATGGGGGTTTAGCCCCAGTTTCCCGGGGTTATCCCCCTCCCGAGGGCAGGTTGGCCACGTGTTACTGAGCCGTCCGCCGGTGCGCGAACCCCGAAGGGCCCGCGCCCCATGACTCCCATGGCTTAGTCCCAGCCGGATAGCAGCGGCCTCTGGCAGGATCAACCAGAATTGGCGGGGGAGTGGGCGGTGAATACGCCCCTCACCCACCGGGTTTACCCTGCTGGCAAGCCCATCTCAGACGTGTCCTACTGGACACGTCTTCACCACTATCCCGCGGGTGGGAACTCTACCCCTCATCCCGGGCTTAGCGCCCTATCGGGGTCCTTGCCGGACCCGCGGTTACTAATTCGTTTTGAGGTTTCAAGGTTTATAAGACTTATGCTTCATCCCTCCCCCTCGCGGGGAGGTATTTTGGCGTTGTAGGGGCAGGATATTTAAGCTTTATGCCCATCGGAAGTTTTGAGGTAAATTGAACTCATCGAGTATGGGTTTAAAACGGTTACGGTTCAACGCTCAACTTTGACATTACATCCCTAACCTCACTTACGAACTCCCTTACAATATCCTCCGTCACGTGCGGCATTATTACCAATCTTATGGCCTTGGGATTCTCTATGGCCGATACGACCCATCTCCTCCTCATCAGTTCCTCCCTGATTTCGTATGCGTGTTCAGTCTTGAAGCATACCACGTTCATGACCGGCTCTATTACGGTTTCGAACCCCAGAGATTCCATCTCCTCCTTTACGACTTCCGTCAACTTCAAACATCTCCTCACAACCTTCCTCATCCCCTCAAACCCCAAGTGTCTCAAGACGGCGTATGCGGACGCTACTCCGGTTCCGGGACGGGTGCCGGTCAGAGTCCACTGATACTTCGTAGTTATGTATGGAGTTCTCACTTCCAAGGCCTTCAGAAACTTCTCCTCCCTGAAGAGCAGTCCTCCGGCCGGAATCGTCGCCATTCCCATTTTGTGCGGATCCACCGTTATGGAAGAAACACCCCTCAGCTTGAAGTCGAAATCCATGGGTTCGTCCATGAACGGAATGACCAGCCCACCGAAGGCGGCATCTACATGGAGAAAAACGTCGTTGTCGATAGCCATCTTGGACAACTCCTTTATGGGATCCACCTGCCCCAACTCCGTCGTTCCCGCAATTCCGACTATCCCCACGGTTCTATCGTCGATCATCGATTCCACGGATGAGACATCGACTTTGAACTCCTCGTCGAGCTCAGCCTTTCTCACTTCGACTCCCAATAGATCTCCAACTTTGTCGAACGAAAAGTGAGCGGACTTGGGAACGATTACGTTCGGCCTGTCTATTCCCTTCAGGTTCCTGAACGCCCTTATAGCCTGTATGTTTCCTTCAGTCCCTCCAGAAGTTACGTATCCGCAGGCGTTTGGATTGTGAAGGATTTCGCCCAACAACCTTACGAGCTTCCTTTCGAGCTCGAAAGTTCCCCTAAATATCCCCGGATCTCCCAAGTTCGTTTCTATGAACATTTCGTGAGCCCTAATCGCTATCGGGTGAGGTGTCGTGCACATCGACCCTAAAACCCTCGTGTATGGTATATCCTTTTTCCTGAACTCTTCGAGCTCCTTGAGAACGTCCATGCGATCGAATGCCACCGCAAGTTTAAAAATCGCTTTGATCGAATAGCCACATGGACACCGCGAACGATTTCAGGATAAGATTGGCCGAAAAAGGTTTGAAAGAGTTAGAAAGATTGATCAACGCCGTTAAAGTTCAGAGAAGAAAGGAGATACTAAAAGAGATAAGGAACATGCAGAGCGAAATGCAGATAGTCAAATATTCCTACCTGAGTCCGGAAGAGATTTTGGAGCTCGAAAACTTCAAAAATCTCGTCGAAAAAGCCGTTGAAATCAGAGAATTGCTCAAAAACGCCGAGAAAGATTACAACTGGAAACTCGCCGACTACTGGCTCGAATACATGGTCCATCTTCCGAAGCTTATGGAGAGGGGAGAGATATCGAAGGCGTATGAGGCCATAAGGTTCTTCTGCGGGGAGATAGTTACGAGGAAGAGCTTGGGTAAGCTTTGGCTGTGCAACGTCGATTGCGGGTTCAGGATGGACGTCGTAACCAACAGCGAAGAGTTTAAGCCGAACACCTACGCCGTAATAGCATACCTCCCACCGAGGGAGTTCGACGGAGTGATAAGTGAAGGCATGTTCGTTCCAGCATCGCTCGAAAAGAAGGGTGAGCTCGATTTGGACGAAATTAGGTCGATAGCGGACAGGCTCGGAGAAGTGGAATCGATTCTGATAGGGTTGATGTCATGAAGATAAGGAGAGACGTCATAAGGTTGGCTTTGGAAATTGCGAAGGAGTCTTATCCGAACGAGTTCATAGCTCTGCTTACAGGTAAGAAGGGAGTTATAGAGGAACTCGTGTTTCTTCCGTTTCAGGCCGGAGAGACCATGGCGGTAATCCACATGGACATGCTCCCTTTGGGATACAGGATATACGGGACTGTTCACAGCCACCCCTCCCCGAACTGCTCTCCTTCCCCCCAAGATGTCCAAATGTTCATGAAGCACGGATCCGTTCACATAATAGTCTGCTATCCCTTCGACGAGAACTGCTGGAGGTGCTACGACAGGAACGGTAATCCTATAGATATAGAGGTGATAGAGTGAATGGACTATATAGATCGTAAGATTGTGTCAATTCTCCGAGAGAACGGCAGGACAACGATGCAGGAAATTGCAAGAGAAGTGGGACTTTCTGTGATGGGGGTAAAGAAGAGGCTGAAAAGGCTTGAGGGAATGGTAAAAGTTAGAGCTCTCGTAGATACCGAAAGCCTCGTTTTAGCTTTAATAGCGATGGAAGTAGAGGATTCCAAAAGTTTGAATGAAATAATTGAAAAGTTCAGGGAGTGTCCAAGAATAATAAAGTTCTTCGTTACCGTCGGCGGATACAATTTGTTCGCGCTGATATGGGTCGACGATTACCACACTCTCGAAAGCGTTAGTCTCGAAAAATGTTCTATTAGGGCACAGAAGGGGATAAGGTGGTTCGAGATATTTCCTGTTAGGGAAGTCCACTACGATCCGTTCTTCGATTTAAGGTTGGTTGTGGAGAGAACTTCCGAATACGCACCGTGCGGCGTTCATTGTGGTAGCTGTGAGAGGTATGAAGCGGAGAAATGTGCAGGTTGTCCGGCGACGAGATTCTACAGAGGTATATTGTGAAGGATTCTAACCAAATTCCTCCTTACTATATCGGGAATGTTTACACCCGTCAGCTGGACTATCATCCAAGCTCCGTATATTGTTCCTATCATACTTCCCACGTTGGTAAGAGCGGCTACGAGCAGAACTCTGAACACCCTGTTTCTAAGCAGATCCCTAAAACTGTCCACTTCCATAAGCTCTTCGAAGTCTTCGGTAGATGGAGTTCTAAGTTTAGCCTCGACTAGACCCGAAATCCATCCGGCGGCTATCATCGGATTTAGAGACGTGAGCCAAGCGGTAAGAAACGCCGCAAGAGCTGAGAGAGGATGTGCTCCGGCAATTAGCGCTCCAGCGGCGGAGAGAACACCGTTTATTACGAACCAGTAGAAGAACGCTTTTAGTATTGTTTCGGAGTTCATCGTGGACAGAACGGCCAGAAACGTTAGAATTACGAATCCGAAAATAATGAAACTCAGAACTTTCAAAATGCTGAATTTACTCTCCTTAACTTTTTCGAGATCCCTAGGATCGGGTATTGTTTCAGGATTTTTGAGGTATTTCTCTATACCCTTCTTGTGTCCCGCCCCCACAACCGCAACGATCCTTTCGTATCTTTTTGATGCTTCAATTAGCTTTGCCGCCATGTAAGCGTCCCTTTCATCTATTAGAACCTTTGCGGCGGATGGCGCGATATCTCTGAACTCCTTCACGAGTCTTTCGAGAACGTCCTCCTTCAGCATATCATCGACATCCACCTCTTCACCGCCGAATATACCCTTAAGCATTTGGAAGAATATCTTTGCCTTCTCGAAAAAGGATAGAGAATTCCAGAATCTCTTAAAAGTTATCGTTATATCCCTATCTATTAACAAAACGTCCGCCCCTATTTCCCTGGCCTTTTCTATCGCTACGAACATCTCCTCTCCCGGTCTCACTCCCACTTCCTTACCCACCTTCTTCTGAAAGTAGGACAAAAGCATCTGAAAAAGAACGAGGGCTACGTCTCCCTTCCTAATAACATCGACGACCGATATATCCTGAGCGTTTTTTGTCAAGGCTAAAAATCTTCTATAACATAGCTCGACCGCCACGGCATCCGGCCTAATTTCTTCGATTCTCCTCTTGACTTCTTCGATGCTCTTCTTGGAAACGTGTGCCGTTCCTACGATCACTATTTCCATCGATGTCGAGGTTGCGTTAAGCCTATTATACTTTCCGGCCAACCCTCTCGGGGATGATGAAGCCTCCTGAGTGCTGAGGTGTGATGATTCAGGGGCTGTCTGACTTTTTTTATAAATTTTAATAAATGAAATTTGATATTATTTATAACTTTGATCCCATAAAATTGGACAAATCTTATTTTATGGACTTAGGCATGCAAAATGAGAAAGGTTTAAATACGTGAGATCGTCCCTGCAACGATGATGCAGGGTGTGAAAGAAGGAATATACATGTCGAGAAAGGAGATAGAACAGATAAAGGAAAGGAGGTTCAGAGCGATAGTCAGATACGCATTCTGGAGATGTCCCTTCTACAGGAGGAAGTTCAAGGAGTGCGGTATCGATGTCGATAAAATAAAGAATGTTGAGGACATAGAAAAGCTCCCGTTTACGACGAAGCAGGATTTGAGGAACGCTTATCCCCTAAAGATGTCCTGCGTTCCTAAGGAGGAGATAGTCAGAATTCAGATGAGCGGAGGAACTACCGGACAGCCCGTTATAATCCCATACACAAGGAAGGACGTCGAGCAGTGGAAGGAGATGATGCTCAGGGCGTTCTACTTGGCCGAAATAACGTCAAAGGACGTAATTCAGATTACTCCCGCCTTCGGACTCTGGAACGGAGGTTTCGGTTTTCACTTCGCAGCCGATGCAATAAACGCTTTCATCATTCCAATAGGCCCGGGAAACACGAGGAATCAGCTCAGGTTCATGAGGGATTTCGGAACGACCGTTCTTTGCGCTACCGCCAGCTATCCGTTAAGGCTTGCTGAGGTGGCGGAGGAAATGGGAATAGACGTGAAATCTCTGCAACTGCAAAAGATGTTGTTAGGTGCGGAGCCTTGGAGCGACAAGATGAGAAAGAGGATAGAGGAGATATTCGAGGTCAGAACTTACGACATACCCGGACTGACGGAGATGGGAGGTGTGGGGACTGTAGGATTCGAGTGCCCCGAAAGGAACGGACTGCACATGTGGGAGGACAACTACATAGTGGAAGTGGTGGATCCAGAAACGGGGGAGGTTTTGGATGAGGGTGAGGAGGGAGAGGTGGTTTACACATCTCTGAACAGGGAGGCTATGCCTCTGATAAGGTATAGGAGCGGGGAAGTGAGCGCCATAGCTTATAAGGATAGGTGCGAGTGCGGGATAAGCCACATGACGATGAAGAGGATAAAGGGAAGGACGGACGACATGGTAATATACAAGGGCGTCAAGTTCTATCCGGCGGATGTCGAGGAAATACTGGCTGGCTACGGAATAGTTCACTACAAGATAGAGGTGGGCAACGGGATAAGGATAGTTTTCGAGGGAGATGAGAGCCTGATTCCCGCGATATCGAGGGACATAAAGGAGTTCTTAGGATTCAACCCGAAGCTCGTTGCCGTTCCTTCCGGCTCTCTGGAGAGGTTCGAAGGGAAGGCCAAAAGGCTCGTTAGGTTGGACGAGGTGATCTGATGAAAAGGATGGCTGTTCTCCTACTCTTGGCTTTGATCGTTGCCGGATGCTCTCAGAAGTCTGAGAAGGTGATAAAGGTCGGAGTAATAGGGCCGATGGACACCGTTTTCGGAGTTGCGGAGAAGAAGGCCGTAGAGCTTGCGGCAAAAGTCATAAACGAAGAAGGGGGAATTTTGGGGAGAAAGGTCGTGGTAGTTTCCGCAGACACCGGAATGGATCCCAACAAGGCTACGACGGCTTTAAGGCATCTCATTCAGGATGAAGGATGTAAGGTAATAATCGGAGGATTCGCCAGCGGAGTCACGATGGCCGCTCAGCCGGTGATAGCGGAAACGAAAACGGTATGGCTCGCCGACGGAGCCGCCCCTTCGCTTACGGACTGCGTCGTTAAGGATTACGAGCACTACAAATATTTCTTCAGAGCCGGAACCCTCAACGGAACGACGTTCGCCTACGACATATTCGACGCCCTACACAACTACTTCAACGGGAGGCTGGGAATGAACTGGAAGAGAGTGGCCATAATCAGAGATGATGCGAAGTGGGCTGTTGGGGTTTCCAAAGTTCTGAAGAAGATGCTTGAGGAGCACGGATACGAAATCGTCATGGAGGCCAAGGTTCCGAAAGGAACGGAGGATTTCTCATCCATTCTGCTCGAAGCTAAGAACAGGCATGCTGACGTGATAATAACCCTGCTCGCCCACGTCAGCGGAATTCCTCTCGTCAAGCAGTGGACGGACATGAGGATAAAGATTCCTATCCTCGGCCATGATCTGTCCGCAATAAACCCGAACGCTTGGAATTCGAGCGACGGGAAGATTGACGGGGAGGTCTTCATAGCGACCGGTGGGGCCATTCCGATTCCGTTGAACGATAGGGCCAAGTGGTTCTTGGATCTGTGGAAGAAGGAATACGGAGGTTATCCGGACGCGAACACGGCTTACGACATGTTCGACGCGTTGTTCATGTATAAGTGGGCGGTGGAGAAGGCGGCTGAAGACGGAGCGAAGGATCCCTTCGATTCGGACGTGGTGGTGAAGTATTTGGAGAAGATCAACGCGACGAATCCGTTCGAAACCGTAAGGGGTAATCTGGCTTTTACGAAGAGGCACGATCCTCTATGGGGAGACGAATACATAAGGAACTGGATTTGCCAGTGGCAGGACGGTAAGATCGTAATAATATGGCCGAAGAATGTGGCGACGGGAGATTATAGGCCTCCCGCCTGGATGTCCTAACATTTTTAAAACGCCCTTTCCCCCTCCTTCCGATGGAAGAAGTCCATTGGGCAGACGTAATAGCTGAGGATCTTCTGAAGAGAGGAAGGAAGCACAGAATTGCGACGGGAATAACGCCCTCCGGCCACATACACGTTGGAAATCTCAGAGAAATGCTTACGGCCGATGCGGTAAGGAGGGCGCTGATAGATAAGGGCGGGGAAGCTGAACTGATATACATCGCGGACACCTTCGATCCCCTAAGGAAGAGGTATCCCTTCCTCCCGGAAGAATATGAGCGATACGTTGGAATGCCTCTGAGCGAGATTCCCGATCCAGAAGGATGCCACGATAACTATGCGGAACACTTCTTGGAGCCTTTTTTGGAATCCCTCGAAATACTCGAAATTCCGGTTATCGTTAAGATGGCGGACGAGATGTACAAGAAGGGGGAGTATGAGGAAGTTATAAGGATATCCCTGCAGAGGAGGGACGAAATAGCGAAGATAATAGAGGAAGTAACGGGCAGGAAGCTTGAGGAGGACTGGTTCCCATTCATGCCTCTCTGCGAGGAATGTGGAAGGATAAATTCGGCTAAGGTGACGGGATTCGACGATAAGTGGATCTACTACAGATGCCAATGCGGGCACGAGGGAAAGGCGAGCTACAGAGGGGGCGGAAAGCTCACTTGGCGTGTCGATTGGGCGGCGAGGTGGAAGATTTTAGGTATTACGTGCGAACCGTTCGGAAAAGACCACGCAGCTGCGGGAGGAAGCTACGACACCGGAAAAAGGCTTGCTAAGGAGATATTCGGAATAGATCCACCTTACCCGATACCATACGAGTGGATAAATCTGAAGGGAGTCGGAGCGATGAGCTCCTCCAAGGGGATAGTCATTCCGGTCAGGGAGTTCATAGAGGTTCTACCCCCGGAGATAGTCCGATACATAATAATAAGGGTGAAACCGAAGAAGCACATCGACTTCGATCCCGCAAACCTGCTCGAACTCGTGGACGAATTCGAGGAAGGTCTCAGAAAAAAGGACAGAGCGGTCGAACTTTCCATGGTAGGAAACGTCGAATATTCCGATGTTCCGTTCAGACACTTGGTCGTGGTCGGGCAGATAGCGAAGTGGGACTTGGAAAAGGTTCTTGAGATTCTGAAGAGGACGGGATACGAAATAGACGAAAGGGTTAGGAGAGACGTCGAGAGAAGGCTAAAATACGCCAAGAACTGGCTCGAAAAGTTCGCACCGGATAAAATAAAGTTCGAAATTGCCGAAAGCGTGAATCCCTCGATTTTCGACGAAAAGGAAAGGGAGTTCCTATCCAAGTTCGCGGAGAAGCTTAGGGAGGACATGAAGCCTGAAGAGATCCACAACTTGGTTTACGATGTAGCGAAGGAAGTGGGGATAAAGCCGGCGAAAGGATTTCAGGCGATATACAAGGCGATTTTGGGCAAGAACTACGGGCCGAGGGCGGGATACTTCATAAAGATGCTCGGAATCGATTGGGTCAAAAAGAGATTTATCGACGTTTGTTCATAATCCTTTTTATGAAGGAAATTAGACTCTACACCTTCGAGGATGCCGAGAAGGATATGGAGGAAGGTCTCAGTGAATCGGAAGTCGCTTTGAAGAAGTGGGAATCCATTCTGAACGGTTTAAAGGCGATCGAGGAGGTGGCAATACAGATCACGTCGTTCTGCGTAAAGCACCAGCAGTTCGGATGCAAGGGCTGTCCCGTTATGAATTACGACTATCCCTGCGGACATCCCTACGCAACTTTCACGCTCTTCTATCAGGAGTTGAGGAAGGTGATAACCCTCGCAGAAAAGTTATACGCGATTCTGAACGCTATAGACAGGGACGACAAGGAGAGCAGAAAGGACTTCGTTTAGCACGGAACTCCAATAAAAAGCTCCTTCAGGATTTCTTCGATTCTCCTCCCCTTCCCCACCCCTCTGCAGTTCGAATCGACGTAAACGTAAACGTTCTCAAACCTCGCCAACTCTTCTCCCTCCTTTCTAAGGTAAAAAGGATACCTCCTGCACGCTATCGGCCTTTCGTCGTAAATGAGGCATTTCCCATCGCCGTAGAATACACACTTCCCGTCTATTTTCTTAAGGTAAAGTCCAATCTTCCCCCTCCAAAAAACGTCCCCGTATTTCCTTAGCCTCCTCTCGTCATCGAAAGTTACGGGAACGTCGTAACTGCAACAGCACCACCCGCACCTCACGCACATCCATCTCCTCGCCAACCTCCAAGGGATCAAGTTGGCGTCTATCATCCCCATCCTCCTCGATTCTGAACTTAAACGTTTTATACAGCGAAGAGAAATCTTTCGAGGTAATGGAGTTCGTTCACCACCCTCTGATAAAGGAGAAGACCGTAGAAAGGAGGAGCTACCAAATAGCGATAGCCGCAACCGCGCTAATGCACAACACCCTCGTGATCCTCCCGACGGGATTGGGAAAGACGGTAATAGCCCTCCTCGTCATAGCTTCGAGGCTCCACAACAAAGAAGGGAGGGCCCTCATGCTCGCCCCCACGAAACCCCTCGTCGAGCAACACGCGGAATTTTTGAGGAAAACTCTAAAGCTCCCTCCAAACCAGATAGTTTCTCTCAGCGGTGAAATCCCTCCGGAAAAGAGGGTTCAGCTTTGGAAGAATGCCAAAGTCGTTGTTTCCACACCTCAGGTTATAGAGAACGATATCGTAGCCGGAAGGATAACGCTTGAGGACGTCATCCACGTGACTTTCGACGAAGCTCATAGGGCTGTGGGAAACTACTCCTACGTCTTCATAGCAAAAACATACTTCAAGCAGGCCAAGGATCCGCTCGTTTTGGCTTTAACCGCTTCCCCGGGAAGCGACGTCGAAAGGATTAGAGAAGTGGTAGAGAACTTGGGAATAGAGGAGATAGAGGTAAGGACGGAGTTCGACCCGGACGTGAAACCTTACGTTCACGAGAAGAAGATCGAGTGGATAAGGGTTGAGATGCCTAAGGAGCTTGAGGAGGTAAGGGAGGCATTCAAGAAGTGCTTGGAGATTAGGTTCAAAAGACTGGAAGGGCTCGGAGTGGCTGTAAGCGACGGAATGACGAAGAAGGAGCTTTTAGCTTTGCAAGAGGCTCTGCAGAGCGAAGCTATTGAGAGCAGGGATCAAAGGCTTTTCGAGGCACTTTCGGTTTTGGCTGAAGTCATGAAGATCCAGCACGGTATAGAGCTCATAGAGACACAGGGGCTCGACGCTTTGAAGCACTACCTGAAGAGAATAGTGGTGGAGGCGAAGTCCAAAGGGGGTAGCAAGGCGGCGAAGAACATAATAGCGGATCCCACCTTCAGAAAAGCCGTTATAAAGGCACTTAAGTGCGATGTGGATCATCCAAAGCTCGAAAAACTCAAGGAGATAGTTCTGGATCAGATAGGGAGAAGGCCGGATTCGAGGATAATCGTCTTCACGAACTACAGGGATACCGCGGAGGTATTAGCCAAGGAACTTCAAAAGGCTGGAGTTAAGGCGGTCAGATTCGTCGGACAGGCGAACAGGGCTGAAGACAGAGGGATGAAGCAGAAGGAGCAGATAGAGGTTCTTGAGAAGTTTAGGTCGGGGCAGATCAACGTCCTCGTCGCCACTTCAGTAGGAGAGGAGGGTTTGGACATACCCGAAACCGATCTCGTAGTATTCTACGAGGCCGTTCCTTCGGAAATAAGGGCGATTCAGAGGAAAGGTAGAACGGGAAGGGGAAGAGAGGGAAGGATAGTCGTTTTGGTTACGAAGGGGACGAGGGACGAAGCTTACTACTGGATAAGCCTGAGGAAGGAGAGAATGATGTTCGAAAGGCTTTACGAGCTCAAAGAGCAGCTTAGAAGGATCGTCAGGAGAAGAGGACAGAGTAGCCTGACCGATTTCTCAACCGAGTTTTCGAAACCCGTCGTGATATACGTCGATTCGAGGGAGATGAGGTCGGAAGTCGTCAAGAGGTTATACGACATGGGCGTTGCTGTTAGGGTTCAGAATCTCGATGCGGGGGATTACGTTCTGAGCGAGAGGGTTGCGGTGGAGAGAAAAACGGCGGAGGATTTCGTGAACAGCGTTATAAACAGAACGCTCTTCGACCAACTTATAAGGCTGAAGAAGTTCTACCTGAAACCGATTCTGATAATAGAAGGGAACGGGCTATACGGAAGGCTCAATCCGAACGCGGTAAGGGGTGTCTTGGCCACCATAGCGGTGGATTTCGGAATTCCGATAATTCAGACGGCCAACGCCGAAGAGACGGCGGAAATGCTCGTTACAATTGCGAGGAGGGAGCAGGAGGGAAAGGAAAGGGCTGTGATTCCGCACGTGGGCAAGACGAAGATGACGTTGAAGGAGCAGCAGGAGTATGTGGTTTCTGCAATTTCGGACATAGGCCCCGTTCTGGCGAGAAACTTGCTCGAACACTTCCAGACGATCGAAAGAATAGCTACGGCGAGCGAGGAGGAGTTGATGAGGGTTCCGAAGATAGGGAAAAAGATAGCAAAAAAGATCAGGACACTCATGACTACTCCATACAGCGAAGCTGATAGGATAGAGGTGGATTAAACCGGATCTATTTTCGTTGTGAAGTCCAGGGGTTTTGCGTAATAGGGAGAGGAGGTCACTATTATGTCGGCAAATTTGGCGAACTCCCTAACGTTGCTCTCCTTTATGTTCCCGGCCACCGCAATCTTAACGTTCGGATTTATCGACTTCAGCTTCGGGACAATCTCCGCCAATTCCTCCGGCTTGTAGTGATCGAGCAAGAGGACATCGGCAATTTTCGCGAACTTCAAAGCCTCCTCAACGTTTCTCGGCTCTATTTCGATCTTCCTCAGAGTTCTGAGATCCTTCAAATCCCCCACGAATTTGAGGTGGTTGGGAGTTACCAGAACCGAATCGCTGAGCGAGTTCCTGTGGACGTGCCCGCCAGCGATCATAACTGCCTTTATCTCGAACTTCCTGAACCCGGGGTGCGTTTTCCTCGTAGTCGCTATTATGACGTTCGGATTTACAGATCTCGCAATTCTTACGAGTCTGTTCGTAGCGGTTGCGATCGCGCAGGTTATCGACAGAAAAGTTTGGGAGATCCTCCAGAGTTTGAAGAGAATTTTTGCATCTCCCTCCGCCTCGAATATAACATCCCCAGCGCTGAATGACTTCCCGCTCTCGACGAAATCCTTTACTTTTACACCCTTCCTTTTGTAGAAATCGGCCAAATCTTCCGTGCACGCCGAAACTCCTTCCTCCCTCGTCACGATTCTAAGCTTAGCCCTTCCCGAAATTCCCAAGAGTTCCGTGGTTTCGTCCTCGTAGGGACAGTCCTCGTGCAGGTAGAATTCGAACGGATCGAGCATAATCTCAACTTATAATTCGAACGATAAACGTTATCGGTAGATGTAATATACCCTTCCCATATACTCAACTCTCTTTATTCCCTCTACCCTTTCGAGAATGCTCAAATCTTCGCCGAACTTCTTAAGGAAGTCCTTGAGCTGATCCTCCCTCATCGGATGTCTTCTCAGCAGAGCTTTCACCGCCTCTTCCGCAGAAGAAAAGCATTCCGCAGAGAATTCACCCACTTCGGGATTCACTACATCAACTACCTCCCCCAATATCGCATGAGCCCTCACGATTCCGAATTCGTCCGCCGGCTCCACTTTCAATGCTGTCGGTCTCGTAGGCGTTAGGAGGTAAACTCCGTCCGGCTTAATCCTCTCCAGAGCGGATTTTATTGCCAATAGAGATCTTTCATCGTCGTTGTATCCCTTAACGAGCATAATTTCGATGTAGAACTTCCCCCCGAATTCTCTTCCGAACACCTCAAGCCCCTCGATTATTTCCTCCATTCTCAGATCCCTGTGCGGGCGGTTTATCCTTCTGAAAGTTTGCTCATCGGCTGCATCGAGCGAAGGAATAACTACGTCCGCGTTCGCCAAATCTTCCCTAACGTCCTTTCTGTAAAGCAGTGAACCGTTCGTCAGAACCGCCACTGGAACATCGGTGCACACTTTTATTCTGTCTATCAGCCATCCCAAATCTTTGCAGAGTGTCGGTTCTCCTTCGCCGGCGAAGGTTATGTGATCCGCCTCTACTTTCCCGATCGCCTCAACGACCTCTCCAAGAATCTCCTCCTTGGGAAAGAAAATCCTACGTTCGTTTATCATGTCGGTAGTTTTTCCGAGCTGACAGTAAACGCACGAGTAGTTGCACGTTTTGAAAGGGATTACGTTTATGCCTAAGGACCTCCCGAGTCTCCTCGATGGAACGGGGCCGTAAACGAACTTCATGAAACCTTACAGGTTGCGAAAGGGTTATTAAACATTCCGAAACCGCTAAAAACTCCAGTTAAGGGGGGAGCCGTTTGGACTGGAAGTCGTTTAAGGAGAGCTTATTCGCATCCTTCCTTTGCACCCTCGGCGATCTCGTTTCCGGATTCATTTTAAGCGGTTTTCTCTCCAAGAAGTTTTCCATACTCCCCGCATTAATTATTCTGCTCCCCCCGAGCGCGGACATGAGGGGAAACGTTTACGGGGCGTTCGGTTCGAGGCTCGGAACTTATTTGCACATGGGAAGGATAGAGGCGAAGCTGAAGGTCGATCCCATAATAGCTGAGAACATCCACGCATCCCTGTTCTTAGTCGTTACGTTCAGCGTTCTGAACGGTGTCGTTTGTTCCTACCTGGGATACCTCCTCGGCTTGAATCCCCTGAGTCCGGATATAATCTTAAGTCTCACCGTGGTTTCAGTTCTGTCATCGATGCTTTCCGCCCTTTTTATGATTCCTTCCACAATACTGATAGCGGTTCTAAGCTACAGATTCGGCTGGGATCCCGATAACGTCACGTCGCCCCTCATAACTTTGGCCGGAGACATCGTGACGGTTCCCCTGATATACCTCTCCGTTCTCCTCGTCGAGAGAATGGGATCGCTCACTAAGGCGATAGTATTGTCATTCGTCGTTCTTTTGGGCGTTCTGCTGTTCCTGAAGAGCAACAAGAGCTTCGTAGCGAGGAGAATAATGAGAGAGATGCTGCTGATACTCTCGATTTGCGTTCTGATAGACTACGGTGCTGGAACGATATTGGGCGGGAGTCTCGAAGGTCTTATAGCCATCGCAGGAATTCTGACGATAATTCCACCCTTCTTGGAGGACGGGGGCGTAATAGGTTGCATACTCGCCGCGAGAGTCTCTTCTTGGCTTCACTTGGGTGAAATAGAGCCGACGTTCGTTCCGGGTAGGAGGATAAGGGAAATGTTCCTCCAGAATCACATACTCGGAATCGTAGTTTTCACTATGGTAGCGCTTTTGGGTCAGACTATAAACGTCACGATGAACATACCGACCGTTTCCACAGCCATCATGCTGGCGGTAACCGTTTTAGCCGGACAACTCCTCGTTTTGATTCTCAACTTCATATCATACGAGCTCGTAACCCTATCATACAGAATAGGCCTCGATCCCGATAACGTAGGGATACCCATAATAACGTCCCTAATGGATCTGATGGGAACCGGAACTCTTGTTTTAATGCTGGTTTTATTCGGACTCGTCTAAATAAGCCCCTTCTTTCTGAGCTCGTTGTAGCATCTCCTTAAGATCTTCCTGATCACACCCCTCCACTTGAGACTGCCCATCTTCATAGCAGTCTTCCTTATGCTTTCCGTCTTGAGGAATAATTCCAAAATCCTCCTGTCGCCCTCGCTTAGGTTCAAGTGTTCCAAAGCCTTTTTGGCTATCTCAACCAAATCGGCATCGCCGTAATACATTTCATGAGGATTTATGCTCCTCTCGAACTCTTTGAACCTGAACCTTATAACGTAAACCTTTTCGGGGTTTCCGTATAACCTCCTTATCTCTTCGAGCAACTCCTCCCTGCTTTCGAACCCGTCCGCCTTCGCATCTTCATCCGTAAGCTCGTCGAGCCTCTTCTCCTCTATATCGATTATCTTCGCCGTCCCGATTATCCTCCCACCGCAGTGAACGAAAACCTCCTGCCCCTTCTTGTAAGGACACTGAAGTCGGATAGTGGCCGTTTTCTTCCCACTCCTCAGAAGATCCATGAACTTCTCCTTGAATTCGAGGTGTTTCATGCCTTAACGGGTAACCCGCTTTACAAAAATATCTTATGCAATCCCAACGAGTTTCGACGGTGTTCAGGCCTAAGGCGATAGCGGTCGATATCGACGGAACTCTGACGGACAAAAAGAGGGCGATAAACTGCAGAGCGGTGGAGGCACTCAGGAAGCTCAAGATACCCGTAGTTCTGGCCACGGGAAACATCTCATGCTTTGCGAGGACCGTAGCTAAGCTCATAGGCGTTTCCGACATCGTGATATGCGAGAACGGAGGTGTAGTGAGGTTCAGCTACGACGGGGAGGATATAGTATTGGGTGATAAAGAGAAGTGCCTGAAGGCGGCGGAGATCTTGAAGAGGTATTTCGAGATAGAATTTCTGGACTTCGAGCTTAGGAAGTCGGAAGTTTGCGTCAGGAGGACTTTCCCGATAGAGGAGGCGAGGAAAATTTTGCCGGAAGGGGTTAAAATAGTGGATACGGGATTCGCATATCACATAATGGATGCAAACGTCAGCAAGGGAAGGGCGTTGAAGTTCATAGCGGAAAGGATGGGAATCGATGTTGAGGAATTCGTGGCAATAGGAGATTCCGAGAACGATATAGAGTTGCTGGAGGTTGCTGGTTTCGGGATTGCCGTTGCGAACGCGGACTTAAAGCTTAAGGAGGTCGCGGACATGGTCACTTCAAAGCCGGACGGAGATGGAGTCGTGGAGGCGTTGGAGTTTTTGGGTCTGATTTAAAAGGGAGGTGGTATCGTGAAGTATAAGATAGTTAGAATCGAACTTAAAGACGATAGAAGTGTGATTCTCTACCTTAAGAGCGTTCGTAAAAGCGGAGATATTGTGCCGAAAGCTGATCTTTCCAATCCCGTTAACCTGATAGAGTTCAGCATGCAGATGGGGATGGCGGTATCCAAAAGGCTCGAAGAGATGATGGGATTCGATGCGTTCATAACGATCGACTTCGAACGTTACGCGGAGCTCGATTTGAAGGTTGGAGATGTAGTCGAAATAGAAATAAGGCACTTGGAGTAGTCCGATATGGAGATGCCGGTGATACCTCCGGAAAGGAAGGAGGATATCAGAGGTTTGGAGCACTTGGATGATGCGGAACTGATTCTCCTTATGGCCGGAAACCAGTTCATGGTAATGGACGAGCTTATCGAAGAAACCGGAATGGAAAAGATATTCTGCGCCCGGAATTCCGGACGTTTATTCCTGCGTAAGCGAGGATTCCATGAGTTCGAGAAGGCTCGGAGGATTTACGAGAAATATGGATTCGTAAGGTGATTCGAATGGAATACGGAAAGCTACTCAGGGTTTATTTGGGTGGCGAAGCTGAGGTCAGGATTTACGAGAACGTCGTGGAAAAGATTAGAAAGCCGAAGCGCTACAGACATCCCAAGCTCGACGAAACCCTAAGGAGAAGTAGGACTAGGACGGAGGCGAAGCTGATATCCCTCGCGAGAAGGCTCGGAGTTCCTACCCCCATAATACTCGACGTGGAGGGGGACAAGATAGTTATGGAGAGAATTAGGGGCGAGCCGGTTAAGAACGTAATGAACGAGGAGATAAGCAGGGAAATCGGGAGAATGGTGGCCAAGTTGCACAGGGCCGGGATAATCCACGGAGACGTAACTCCGATGAACCTAATACTTAGCGACGGGAAGGTGTATTTCGTCGACTTCGGCTTGGCGTTTATCGACGACAGAGTAGAACCGAAGGGTGTGGATCTGCACGTTTACTTCGAATCGCTCAAGGCAAGCTTCGAAAATTGGGAATCTTTAAAGATCGCTTTCATTGAGGGTTACAGAGAGGAATACGAAAAGGCCGATGAGGTTTTGGAAAGAGCGGAGGAGATAGAGCTTAGAGGTAGGTATGTGGAAAAGAGGATGCTCTAAATTTCAAACCTACGGTTTCTCCTAATTTGTGGAGGATTTCTCGCCAAAGCGTTCCTCCTAACGAACTTGAGATCGCCTATGTCGTCCAACTGCTTTAGGACTTCGTTCAAAACGACCTTTATGCATCCTGGGATTACCGCTTTCACGAATTCCCCGCACTCGTAAACGACCCTCAGGTATTCGTATAGGCTCTCCGCTCTCTCCACGTCGAACCCCATTCTTCGCAGATCTCCGAGGCATTCTTCGTATATCGAGCACGGCTGGATGAAGTGCTCGTCCACTCCTATTTCCCCCAACCTCTCCGCAAGCTCGACCAACTCTTCGTCGTTTATGCCGGGAAGGTGAACGGATCTAACCGTAACTATGCAGTCCATGTCCAACGCCTTCTCTACGTTTTCGATAACTTCGTAAAATCGATCCGATCCCGTAATCTTTTTGTAAGATTCCGCGTTCGAAACGTCCAAGCTTATCATCGCTATGTCGATGAGTCCATCCAGTTCCGTGAAGTCTATTGTCCCGTTGGTCTGCAAGTCCACCCTGATATCTCCGAACCTCTCTCTCAAAGCTTCGATGATTTCCGCAACCCTTTCAACTCCAGCCAGTAGGGGCTCGCCGTATTGCGATACCGTGACCGCTTTGGGATTTAGATCTCCGTAGTATCCGGGCTTCGGAGCGGTTTCGTTGAGCAAAGCTACTCTGGAATAGCAGTAGATGCAGTTCAAGTTGCACTTCGTCGTAATTTCGTATGAAGGATGGTGTTTGGGATTTTCTATGCTCAAATCCAGACCTTCACAGTAAATGCAGTGATTGGGGTATTCGACTTTAAAAACGAACTTTTCGAAGTCCATTTTAAGAAGCTACGGCTTCCGCCTCCTTGACCTCCACTACCGGCTCTTCCTTCTTCGGCTCCTCCAGTAGCTCTATCTTTCTTATCTCTACCCTCCTGAGCGGGTAGATCTTCTTGGCGTTCTTGTAGATTTCGGAAGGAATCCTTCCCAGTATGCACTCCTGCAGGAATTGGACGAAGTTCTTCTGGCTCGCGTTGTTGATTATTATCTCTCTCATTATCTTCCTGATCGCGCTCTTCTGTGAGGTCTTGCACCTCTTTATCGTAAAAGCCACCGGCTTGACCCTCAGCTTGTAACCGTCCGCCGTAGTTACGTCTATGACGTCGTCGATCTTGCTCGTCCTTCTCCTTATTAGGCTGTTTATGTATTCCCTCATCATCTCGAATCTGTGGAACTTCGTGTATGCGTTATCGCCGGAAACCCTGTAAACCTTGAATATCAGCTTCTTGTATGGGTTCTGGTTGGAGTAGTCGTTGGTAAGTTCGGCCAAGGTAACTTCCACTGTTCTGTTAATAACCTTGTTCGGGTCATCCGCTGGAGTTTCGCCGATCTCGGCCATCCCGAAATATTCCGGAGCTATGAGCGTATACCACTTCTTCTGAGCCCACTTATCCTTTACCCTCGCCTTCCTCTTTCTCGCCATGCTAAGCGATGGTTATTGGAGAATTAATAAAGTTTTTTGTCAGGCAGAGCAACGGATTATATAAATCGTCGTCCAGAGATTTTTACCGCATGCTCTCCATAGCTATCCCCTCGTCAGCGCTGATAAACGAGAACGATCCCAAGATCAAGACGTTCAAGGTCGGAACGATCGCGAGAGCTTGTGCGATCTTCAGAGTTGAGGAAATACTTATATACAGGGATCCGAAGCTCGACGAATCCGATTTCATCAAGGACATCCTCGAATACATGGAAACTCCTCAATACCTCCGCAAATACCTAATCCCCATAAAGCCCACCCTCAGATACGCCGGAGTTCTTCCGCCACTCCAGATCCCATCCCACAGGCCGAAACGTTTAAAAGTCGGTGAGGTGAGAGAGGGAGTCGTTAGACGGGTTGCTCCTGACGGCACGTGCTGGGTGGATATAGGCGTAAACGCCCTGGCGTCCCTCAAACCCAAAAGGAAGTTGAAGAGGGGCGCCCGCGTGACCGTCAGGGTCTGTTCGAAGAGGCCGTTGGTCGTCGAAGAGGTAAGGCCGAAGGAGTATTGGGGATACGAGGTTAGGAAGGTCGAGCTTAAGGATGTCCTTAGGAGGAAGAACGTCGTAATCACTTCGAAGGAGTGCGAAGTTGTAAAGCCGGACGAGTTGAGGGAAACGTTAAAAAACCCTCTCACGCTCGTATTCGGAAGTCCCGAGGAGGACGTGTTCGAAATAGCCGAAAGGTTGGGTCTGAATATGGAATGTCCGTGCTGGAATACGATCCCCATGCAGGGTGTTAGGAGCGTTAGGTTGGAGGAGGCGATATTGGCCACTCTGGCTATAGTGAACTGGGTGAGGTGGTCGTATGAAGTATAGCAGGCCAAGGAGAGGATCTTTAGCGTTCAGTCCGAGGAAGAGGGCGAGCAGAATAATTCCACGAGTGAGGAGTTGGCCGGACTACGAAGGAGAGCCGAAGTTACTCGGCTTTGCAGGATACAAGGCCGGAATGACCCACGTCATAATGATAGACGACAGGAAGAATTCGCCGACATACGGGGAGGAAATAGTCGTGCCCGTAACGGTAATCGAATGCCCTCCGATGAAGGTATTGGGAATAAGGGTTTACAAGAACTCCCCCTACGGACTGCAGATAGCGGGGGAGGTGTGGACTAACGAGCTCGACGAATATTTGGGCAGGAGGCTCAACCTGCCTAAGAAGTCTCCGGACGTTGACAAGCTGAGGGAGATAGAGGATATTGCGGAGGTTAGGCTCATCACATACACCCAGCCCTACATGATAACCGGCGTTCCGAAGAAGGTTCCGGACGTTATGGAGAACAAGGTCGGAGGTTCGGACATAAATGCAGTGCTCGATTATGCCATCGCAAAGCTCGGAAAGGAGATAAGGATCTCCGAAGTTTTCAAGGAGGGACAGTTGATAGACGTCATCGCGATAACTAAGGGTAAGGGATTTCAGGGGCCGGTTAAGAGGTGGGGGGTCATAACGCTCGACGCCAAGCACGCGAGGAGCAGCAAGCACAGGAGAGTCGGAACCTTGGGCCCGTGGAACCCGGCGAGGGTGAGATGGACCGTTCCTCAGGCGGGACAGATGGGATTCCACCAGAGGACGGAATACAACAAGAGGATAATCAAGATTGGAGAGAACGGTGAGGAGATTACTCCGAAAGGAGGATTCGTTCATTACGGTGTCGTAAGGAGCGATTACGTTTTGGTGAGCGGGAGCGTTCCCGGGCCGGTTAAGAGGTTGATAAGGATGAGAGACGCGATAAGGCCTCCGCAGAAGGTCGTTTATGAGGGTATAAACGTCCTATACGTGAGCACGTCCTCCAAGCAAGGAAGGTGATCTCGATGATGGCGAAGGTTTTGAATTTGAAGGGAGAAGTCGTGGAGGAGATAGAACTTCCGGAAGTCTTCGAGGAGGAGTTCAGGCCGGACATAATCAAAAGGGCTGTTTTGGCTATTCAGAGCCATAGGAGACAGCCTTACGGGCCGAGTCCTTTGGCTGGCATAGATTACGCTTGGGAGAACTGGGGACCCGGTTACGGATATGCAAGAGTCCCGAGGTGGAAGATTGGAAGTAGGGCAGTAGTGGTTCCTCAGGCTGTCGGTGGGAGGAAAGCTCATCCTCCGAAGCCGCAAAAGAAGTGGGCGGAAAAGATAAACAAGAAGGAGATGAGAAAGGCCCTACGCTCTGCGATAGCGGCCACCGCAAATCCCGAACTCGTTAAAGAGAGGAACCACGTATTCGAAGGGGATCTGCCGAAGATAGTCGTGGACGACCTGCAGTCGCTGAAGAAGACGAAAGAGGTCGTGGAGGTATTCAGGGCCATAGGGATTTACGCGGATGTGGAGAGGTCCGCGAATACGAAGAGGGTAAGGGCCGGAAAGGGGAAGAGGAGAGGAAGGAGATACGTCCAGAAGAAGAGCGTTCTTTTGGTAGTTGGTAAGGATGAGGGCGTCGTGAAGGCTGCGAAGAATTTGCCCGGTGTCGATGTCGTTTTGGCCAAGGACTTGAACGTAGAATTGCTCGCTCCGGGCTGTAAGGCCGGAAGGTTGACCGTCTGGACTAAATCTGCTATAGAATATCTGAGGGGATGGTTATGCTGATAAAGTGTTTTTTGGTTACAGAAAAGGCGGTATCTTTGCTCGAAAAGAACATCCTGACGGCCATAGTGGACATAAGGGCGAGAAAGCCCGACATAAAGAGGGAGATAGAGAGGCTGTTCAATGTTGAAGTCGAGAAGGTGAATACGCTCATAACGCCGAAGGGAGAAAAGAAGGCCTACATCAAGCTTAAGCCGGAGTATTCGGCCGAGGAAATACTTTCCAAGTTGGGCGTGTTCTGAGGTGGTGTAGATGGGTAAGCGTATAATTTCGCAGAATAGGGGTAGGGGAACTCCCACATATACCGCTCCTTCCCACAAGTATAAGGCGGAGATAAAGCACCTCAGGTTCAGGCCGGGGGAGAAGATAGTAGCGGAGGTTATAGATATAGAGCACGATCCGGCAAGGAACGGTCCGGTCGCTTTGGTAAGACTGCCTGACGGTGGAACGACTTACGTTCTGGCGACGGAGGGTTTGGGAACCGGCGATTTAATCGAAGCCGGAGATAACGTAGAGATAAGGCCGGGGAATACCACATACCTGAAGAACATTCCCGAGGGAACTCCGATCTGCAACGTTGAGAATCAGCCCGGAGACGGAGGAAAGTTCGCGAGGGCGAGCGGGACTTACGCCATATTGGTGGCACATGAGGAGGACAGGGTTCTCGTTCAGCTTCCTTCCGGAAAGCTGAAGTGGCTCGACCCGATGTGCAGGGCTACGATCGGCGTTGTGGCTGGAGGAGGTAGGGTGGAAAAGCCGTTCGTCAAAGCGGGAAAGAAGTTCCACAAGATGAAGAGCAAAGCTGCGAAGTGGCCTCGCGTTAGAGGAGTTGCGATGAACGCTGTGGATCATCCGTTCGGTGGAGGTAAGCACCAGCACGTCGGTAGGCCTAAGACCGTCAGCAGAAACGCTCCTCCGGGTAGGAAGGTCGGTAGCATTGCGGCGAGAAGAACGGGTATCAGAAAGTAATTTTATATATTTATCCGCTCATGGTGAACGTTTGGGGGTGATCGTATGGCGATGAAGAGCAAGATAACCCGTCCGAAGGAGTTCAGGTATAGGGGTTACACTCTTGAGGAGCTCCAGAAGATGAGCTTGGAGCAGATAGCGGAGCTTCTGCCTGCGAGGGAGAGAAGGAAGCTGAAAAGGGGACTTACGGAGCAGGAGCAAAAGCTTCTGAGAAAGCTGAGGAAGAAGGGGTGGGCGAGAACGCACTGCAGGGACATGGTAGTTCTGCCGGAGATGGTGGGCAAGGTCGTTTACGTCCACAACGGAAAGGAGTTCGTCAAAGTTGAGATAAAGCCGGAAATGATCGGACACCGCTTGGGCGAATTCGCCCTGACGAGGAGGTTCGAGAAGCACTCCGGTCCAGGTGTAGGAGCTACGAGGAGCAGCAAATACGTGCCTTTGAAGTGAGGTGGTCAAATGGCGCGCATAAAATACTCCTACAAGCCTGCTGACGAAACCAAAGCGGCCAAAGCGATGGGATACGAGATGCCGATCAGCTTCAAGCACGCCGTGGAGATCTGCAGGGAGATAAGAGGAAAGAAGCTCGAAGATGCCAAGAAGTTGCTCGAAGAAGTCATAGCCCTGAGAAGGCCGATTCCCTTCAAGAGATACAAGAAGAAGGTCGCCCACAAGAGCGGTCTGGAGAAGTGGTATGCCGGAAGGTATCCGCAGAAGGCCTGCAGATACATACTCAAGGTTCTGAAGAACTTGGAGGCGAACGCTGAATACAAGGGTCTGGATGTGGACAAGCTCGTGATAGTCCACGCTCAGGCTAAGATGGGGAGGAAGATAAAGAAGTACGTTCCCCGTGCTTTCGGAAGGGCCACGCCTTGGTTCCAGCAGTTAACGACGGTCGAAGTTGTCGCGGAGGTGAAGGAGTAATGGCGGTCGAGAGGAAGTTCATAAGGGACAGGATCACGAAGCTTCAGGTTAAGGAGTGGCTGAAGGAGGAAGTGAGAAACGCTGGATTCGGGGGAGTCGACATAGTCAGAACGCCTTTGGGAACGCAAGTGAGTCTGTTCGTGGAAAGACCCGGACTCGTAATAGGAAAGGGAGGAAGGAGAATCAGAATGCTTCAGGAAAAGCTGAAAGAGTTCGGGCTCGACAATCCCCAGATAAGCGTTGATGAGGTTGAAAAACCGGAATTCAACGCTCAACTAATGGCGACTCTTCTGGCGAGGGCTTTAGAGAGGGGTTGGTATTTCAGGAGGGCTGGATACAGGTTCCTCTACAGGATAATGGAAGCCGGAGCGAAGGGTTGTGAAATTCAGATAAGCGGTAAGCTCACGAGTGAGAGGGCGAGGACAGAGAAGTTCGTAGCGGGAACGATGGTTCACACCGGTGATCCAGCTTACGAGCTCGTTAGGAAGGGGTTCGACATAGCGATAAAGAAGCTTGGCGTTTACGGAGTTCTCGTCAAGATAATTCCACCAGATGTGGAGCTTCCGGACGAGTTCAAGGTTAAGGAGGTCGGCAAGGAGGAACTCGAAGCTTTGAAGGCCAAAGTGATGGGCGAAGCTCATGAGGAGGAAGGAGAGGAGGGTGAAGGAGAATGAAGATGGACGAGATAAGGAAGATGAGCAGGGAGGAGAAGCTGAAGAAGCTCAGAGAGCTCGAACTCGAACTGCTAAGGCTTAGAACTCTGGTTAGATCCGGTGGGTCCCTCGAAAACCCCATGGCGATAAGGAACGTCAGGAAGGACATAGCGAGGATAAAGCTCGCGTTGAGGGAGGAAGGTTACAGGGTATGAGGCCGGAGTTCGTTTTGGCTCACGAGTGGATAGGATTGGAAGTAGAAGTGGTTGAATCCCCCAATCCGTGCGAAATTGGGATTAGAGGTGTGGTAGTGGACGAAACGATGAACACCCTCAGGATAAAGACGGAAAAAGGTTTAAAAACAGTGGCGAAGAAGGGAAGAACCTTCCGCGTCAAGTTCGCCGGAAAGGTGTTGAGGGTGAAGGGGGATTTGATAGCGTTCAGGCCGGAGGATAGGATTAAGAAGGGCATACTCATGTTGAAAAGGGCGAAGGGTGTTTGGTTATGGTGAAGGACATAGGTTTGGATGTGAAACCTCCGGAAAAGGAGTGTAACGATAAGAACTGCCCGTTCCACGGGGATTTGAGGGTAAGGGGGCAGATACTGACGGGAAAGGTCGTTAAAACTTATGAGAGGACGGCAGTAATAGAGAGGGAACTCATAAGATACGTGAGGAAATACGAGAGGTATCTGAAGAGGAGATCGAAGATACACGCCCACAACCCTCCTTGCATAGACGCAAAGCCGGGAGATATAGTTACGATAGCGGAGTGCAGGCCGATCAGCAAGACGAAAGCTTTCGTCATAGTGGAGGTGGTGAAGCGTGAGGGCGATCAAGGCTGAGGTTCCGAGGTGCTTACCTACAGGAGCTCGCTTGGTCTGTGCAGACAACACCGGAGCGAGAGAGCTTGAGATTATCGCCGTTAAGGGATACAAGGGTGTGAGGAGGAGGTATCCCGCCGCGGGAGTGGGAGATATAGTGGTCGTTACGGTTAAGAAAGGGACACCGGACATAAGGAAGCAGGTGCACTACGCCGTAATAATAAGGCAGAGGAAGGAATACCGCCGTCCCGATGGGACTCGAGTCAAGTTCGAGGACAACGCCGCCGTAATTACTGACGATAAGGGAAATCCGAAGGGTTCGGAGATTAGGGGGCCGGTCGCGAGGGAGGCCGCGGAGAGGTTCCCGAAGATAGGATCCTTAGCTTCGATAATAGTGTGAGGTGGTGGCATGCCGATTCCAAAGTCGAAGCAACCGAGGAAGTGGAGGAGATGGCTCTACAAGACTTCCAAACTCCACGAGAGGCACAGACTGCTTCACGCTACTCTATCAAAGGAGCTGAGGAAGAAATACGGAAAGAGGGCGATCAGAATAAGGAAAGGAGATAAGGTGAGGATAATGAGGGGAGAGTTCAAGGGACACGAGGGTAAGGTCGTAGAGGTGGACATGAAGAGGGTCAGGATCTACGTGGAGGGAGTCACTCAAACCAAGGCGGATGGAACGGAGGTTTTCATTCCGATTCATCCCTCAAACGTCATGATAATCGAGTTGGGAGAGGTGGATGAGGTTAGGAAGAAGATATTGGAGAGGAAGTGATGGGTATGCACCAGAAGAGGTTGTCCGCTCCTAAAACTTGGAGGATTCCGAGGAAGAGCGGCGGTAGGTGGGTCGTAAAGCCCTCACCCGGCCCGCACAACAAGTTCGCGATACCTCTGCTGATACTCGTCAGGGACTACTTGGGACTCGCAGATACGGCAAGGGAGGCGAGGAGGATAATAGCCGCCGGAGAAATTTTGGTGGATGGCGTTCCGAGGAAAGATTACAAGTTCCCAGTAGGGCTGTTCGACGTTGTTAAGATTCCCAAGCTCGAAAAGAGCTACAGGATAGTGTTCGACGAGAAGGGTAGATACGTTCCGATCGAGATAGAGGACGACGACGTCAAACTCTACAAGATAGTCAACAAGACGATGGTCAAAGGCGGGAGGATTCAGCTGAACCTATTCGACGGAACGAACGTCCTCGCGGACAACAGATACAAGACCAAGGATAGCATCCTCATGAAGATACCGGAGAAGGAGATCATAGACCACCTTCCGTTCGAAATCGGAGCTCTCGTGATGGTTACAGGAGGAAGTCACGCCGGTGAGTTAGGAAGGGTGAAGGATTACAGGATAGTTCGAAGTTCCGCACCGAACCTCGTTACGGTAGAGTCCGAAAAGGGCGAGTTCACGACGGTCGTCGATTACGTTTTCGTAGTTGGAAAGAAGGATTCCGACAAACCCGTGATAGATCTGGGGGTGTAACGGATGCAGGCGGTTGCAGAGGTTACGAAAGCTAAGAAGGAAGAAAATCCGATGAGGGAGATACTCATAGATAAAGTCGTAATAAACATAGGAGTCGGAGAGAGCGGAGAGAGGCACAAGAAGGCGGTAAAGCTCTTGGAAATGCTCACGGGCCAAAAGCCGGCGATAACCTACGCCACCCAAACGATAAAGAACTTCGGGATAAGGAGAGGAGAGGCCATAGGCGTGAAGGTTACGCTTAGGGGAGAGAAGGCGATGAAGTTCCTTCTCGACGCTTTGAAGGTCAAGGAGTTCAAACTTCCCGCGAGATCGATAAACGCCGGAAACTTCTCGTTCGGGATTCAGGAGCACATAGATTTGCCGGGGGTCGATTACGATCCGGACATAGGGATATTCGGAATGGACGTCTGCGTCGTGCTGAAGAGGAGGGGTTACAGGGTTGCGAAGAGGAGGAGGTGTAGGAGCAAGGTGGGTAAGAGGCACAGGATAACGAAGGAGGAGACGATAGAGTGGCTTAAGAGTTTGGGCGTGGAGGTGGTGTGATATGGCGAGCAAGCCCAAGAATAAGATCTTCGGAAGAGGAGCGAATAGGTGCCGGAGATGCGGAAGGAAGAGGGGTTTGATAAGGAAATACGGTCTTTACCTCTGCAGGCAGTGCTTTAGAGAGGTAGCTTCGGAGTTGGGATTCAAGAAGCTATGGTGAGGTGATCGCGATGTCGGTCGATACACTATCCAACGCCATGTCAGCGATAAAGAACGCGGAGAGGGTCGGAAAGGATAAGTGCGAAATTAAGCCGGCTTCGAAGCTCATAGGTAACGTCCTCAAGGTAATGAAGGAATACGGCTACATAAAGGGGTTCGAATACGTGGAAAATCATAGAGGAGGAAAGTTCATCGTTGAGCTTTGCGGTAGAATAAACGACTGCGGAGCTATAAGGCCAAGGTTCTCCGTAAAGAGAACGGATTACGAGAAGTTCGAGAAGAGGTATCTGCCTGCAAGGGACTTCGGAATTCTGATAGTGTCAACG
This sequence comes from Archaeoglobaceae archaeon, assembly GCA_026986375.1. Classification (GTDB taxonomy): domain Archaea; phylum Halobacteriota; class Archaeoglobi; order Archaeoglobales; family Archaeoglobaceae; genus WAKM01. Next base: position 59,743 of record JALSOQ010000016.1, on the reverse strand, counting down.
ACGAGGGGTGTCATGTCGCAGAGAGAGGCGAGAGAGTTGGGATTGGGTGGTGTTCTGCTTGCTTACGTTTACTGAGGTGGTTGCAATGATAGAGAGGGTAATTCCGATTCCAGAGAACGTTGAGGTTAGCGTTGAGGGAGACACCGCCAAAGGATACACGATCACAGCCAAAGGGCCTTTGGGAGAGAACTCCAGATTTCTCAAGTTCAGGGGGGTTTACATAGAGAAGACGAACGGAGCCATAAGGGTTTACGCGAAAGAGGATAGGAGAAGGCTTAAGGCGATGGTAGGAACGTTCTGGGCACACATAAGAAATCTGATAAAGGGCGTTACGGAAGGTTTCGAATACAAGCTCAAGGTCGTTTACGCTCACTTCCCGATAAAGGTAAGGGTTGAGGGGAACGAGGTGATAATAGAGAACTTCTTGGGCGAGAAGCATCCGAGGAGGGCGAAGATAGTCGGTAGGGCGAAGGTCGAAATCAGGGGACAGGAGATAATAGTGAAGGGGATAGATAAGGAGGAGTGCGGACAGACTGCCGCAAATCTCGAGCAGGCCACTAAAATTAAACGTCTGGATCCGAGGGTGTTTCAGGATGGTATATATATAGTCGAAAAGCCGAAGTGAGGTGGTTATTATGAACCCCAATCTCAGCCCCGAACTCGTGAGGTTGATGAAGGTTAGGATGAGGCAGAAGGCGAGGAAACCGGAGTTCAGGCACTTCGAAGCTCATAAGAAGCTCAGATTGAGAGACAAGGGATGGAGAAAGCCAAAGGGATTGCACAACAAGTGGAGGGAGAGGGTGGGAGGTAAGTGGAGCGGTAGGATACTCGTCAGCATCGGCTTCGGCTCGCCTAAGGCAGTGAGGGGGCTTCACCCATCCGGATACGAGGAGGTTCTGGTTTACAACGTAAAAGATCTGGAAAACGTTGATCCGAAGAAACAGGCGATAAGGATAGCTTCAACCGTTGGAATGAAGAAGAGGTTGCAGATTGAGGAGAAGGCGAAGGAGTTGGGAATTAAAGTTCTCAATCCTACGAGGTGATGCTCGTGGACTTGAGACTTCAGAGGCGTTTGGCGGCTCAGGTTTTGAAGTGCGGGATGAACAGGGTTTGGTTCGATCCCTCCGCTTTGGATGAGATCGCGTCCGCGGCGACGAAGGAGGACATAAGGGAGCTCGTTGAGAGGGGTTTGATAAAGAGGAAGCCCGTTAAGGGTGTTTGCAGGGTCAGGATCAACTACAAGAAGGCTCAGAAGAGGAAGGGAAGGAGGAGAGGACACGGAAGCAGGAAGGGTAAGAAGACGGCAAGGCTGTCGAGGAAGGAGGCTTGGATAATAAGGATCAGAGCTCTCAGAAGGAGGTTGAGGTATCTGAGGGATAAGGGTATAATAGACAGGAGGACTTACAGGATGCTCTACATGAAGGCGAAGGGTGGTGAGTTTAGGAGCGTGTCTCACCTTAACGCTTACTTGGAATCGATGGGAATTTTGAAGGGGTGATGTAATGGCGAAAGGGCCGAGGTATAAGGTTCCGTATAGGAGGAGGAGGGAAGGTAAGACCAACTACAGAAAGAGGCTCAAGCTCCTACTTTCGAGGAAGCCGAGGCTGGTCGTTAGGATTACGAACAGAAGGGTGATAGCGCAGATAATAGAATACCATCCAGACGGAGACAGGGTTTTGGTTGGAGTGGACTCGTCGATGCTGACGAAATACGGATGGAAAGGAGATCTGAACAACACACCCGCGGCTTACCTAACGGGGTTGCTCGTAGGTAAAAAGGCCTTGGAGAAGGGAATTAAGGAGGCGATCCTCGACATAGGACTGCACACTCCCACCAAGGGCGGGAGGGTGTTTGCAGTTCTGAAGGGAGCGGTCGATGCCGGGATGGAAATCCCGCACAGTCCCGAAATACTGCCGGACGAGTCACGCATAAGGGGTGAGCACATAGCTCAGTATTACGAGATAGCTCCGGAGAGGTTTACCGAATACGAGAAGAGGGGTTTGAAGCCTACCGATTTACCCCAACACTTCGAGGAGATTAAAGAAAAGATAATGGTGGGAGCATGACGGAGGATTGGGTTCCGAGGACGAGGTTGGGTAAGCTCGTAGCTGAGGGCAAGATCAAGACGATCGACGAAGCTTTGGCGAGCGGATTGCCTCTTAAGGAGCCGGAGATAGTCGATGTTCTGCTACCGGACTTAGAGGACGAGGTTCTTGAGATATCGATGGTTCAGAGGATGACGGACAGCGGAAGGAGGACGAAGTTCAGGGTTACCGTCGTAGTGGGCAACAGGGACGGTTACGTTGGGGTGGGTGTCGGCAAAGCCTCCCAAGTCGCTCCCGCCATTCAGAAGGCCATAAACAACGCCAAGATAAACATATTTAAGGTTCAGAGAGGTTGCGGATCTTGGGAGTGTGGTTGCGGTGAACCGCATTCTATTCCGTTCAAGGTGACGGGTTCGGCGGGAAGTGTCAGAGTCACGTTGATGCCCGGGCCGAAGGGGTTGGGAATAGTTGCCGGAAAGGTCGCGAAGAAAGTTCTTGAGCTCGCGGGAGTTAACGACGTCTGGACTTTTACGAGGGGACAGACGAAGACGACCATAAACTTCGCGAAAGCGACGTTCGAGGCTCTGAAGCAGACGATGTTCGTCAAGAGGTGATGACGATGCTCTTCGCGGTAGTTAGGGTTAGGGGAACGGTGGGCGTTCACAGGAAGATAAGGGACACTCTGAAGATGCTCAGGCTTCACAAGAGGTATCACTGCGTCGTAATTCCGGACACCCCATCATACAGAGGAATGTTGCAGGTGGTGAAGGATTACGTCGCATACGGGGAGATAGACGCCGAAACCCTCGCGATGCTGTTGAGGAACAGGGGAAGGCTCGTCGGGGACAAGCCACTGACGGACGAATACGTGAGGGAGAAGACAGGATACAACTCCATAGAGGAGTTCGCTAAAGCGGTCGTGGAAGGGAAGGCGAGTCTGAAAGATCTGCCCGATCTGAAACCCGTCTTCAGGTTGCACCCGCCGAGGGGAGGACTTAAAAACATAAAGTGGCACTATCCGAGGGGGAGTTTGGGCTATCACGGGAAGGACATCAAGAAGTTGCTCTACAAGATGAGGTGAGTTTTATGCCGAAGAAGAAGGTTAAGAAGTTCAGGGGATCGAGAACGCATGGAAAGGGAAGGAACAGGAGGAACAGGGGTGCTGGATGTAGGGGTGGAAGGGGTAACGCTGGAGTTCACAAGCACAAGTATCTCAAGTTCATAAAGCTCGCGAAGATGGGGCTCTACCAGTTCGGTAAATACGGATTCACGAGGCCGAAAGTAGTCCAGCAGGAGTATAGGGCGGAGAACTTCCACAAGAAGACTTTGAGAAAGCTTAAGGCTGAAGGCAAGCTCGACGAATACACCTACAAATTCCTATATTCCCGGCCAGAAATCAACGTCGATGATCTCGACTACATCATCGACAGACTCGTCGAACTTGGATTGGCGAGCAAGGAGAACGACAGATACTTTGTAGATCTGACCGCTCTCGGATACACGAAGTTGCTTGGAAGGGGAATCATAACCAAACCCGTGGAGGTTAAGGTTCAGTCCGCGACGCAGGTTGCGATTCAGAAGGTTGAAGAGGCCGGAGGTAAGGTGTTGCTGGAGGCCTGATTATGGATGTAAACGACATTTTGAGAAAACTCCAGCCTTATTTTGAAAGAATTCCTGCTGTTGAGAGGCCTAAAAGACACGTTCCCTTTAAGGAGAAATTCGCCTGGACGATAGGTATTCTCCTTCTCTACTTTTTCCTTACAAACGTTCCAGTTTTCGGTCTTTCTCCTCAGTCCATAGACATTTTTGCCCAATACAGAGCATTTTTCGCTGGTGCCGCGGGTTCGATTTTAGCCTTGGGTATCGGGCCGATAGTTACCGCGTCCATCATCCTTCAGCTTTTGGTCGGAGCGGGAATAATAAGTCTTGATCTAACGAATCCCGACGACAGAGCCGCTTACGAAGATTTTCAGAGGTTCTTGGTATTCGTAATGATAGCATTGGAGGCCGCTCCTCAAATATTGGGAGGTTTCCTTAAGCCGAACTTGGATCTGGCCCATCAACTGGGAGTTCCGCCGGGATTTCTGGCGTTTCTGATATTCCTCCAGCTGTTCATAGGTGGTGTGCTGATAGTATACATGGATGAAGTTGTTTCGAAGTGGGGAATAGGGAGCGGTGTCAGTCTCTTCATACTCGCGAGCATATCTCAGGCGATGGTGATTGGACTCTTCAACTGGGTCATACCAAAACACAGCCGACTACCCGCTGGAGTCTTCCCGAGGCTTTTCTACATATTCACGCATTATCCAATGGATTACCTGCTATCTCTAAACGGACTAATATTCCTATTAGTTGACGGCGGAATACTCGCGCTGATAACGACCGCAATAATAATCCTGCTCGTAGTGTTCGCGGAAGGAACGAGGGTGGAGATACCCTTAGCCCATACGCTCGTTAGGGGGGCGAGGGGAAGGTTTCCGATAAAGCTGATATACGCGAGCGTTCTGCCTATGATATTCGTCAGAGCTCTGCAGGCGAACATCGTAGTTTTGGGGTTGATACTCTACCAGCACGGGATAACCTTCCTGGGAGAATACATTCCGGGAACTGCGAAGCCATGTTCCGGTTTGATGTATCTGCTTTCCCCGGTTAGAAGTCCATACGACTGGGTTCCGGCGCTCGTTAAGGATCCTACGAGGAACCCATACGCCGCATACTTCGCGAACATGCCGGACTGGATGATATACCTCCACCTCCTCGTCGACGCGACCATACTAATCGTCGGAGGTATTCTCTTTGCAATATTCTGGGTGGAAACGTCCGGAATGGATGCAAAGACAGTAGCGGAGCAAATAGCGAAATCTGGATTACAGATTCCGGGATTCAGAAAGAATCCAAAAATTTTAGAGAAGTTCTTGGAAAGATACATTCCGAAGGTCACTGTGATAGGTGGAGCGGCGATAGGCGTTCTTACGCTGATCGCGAACATTCTCGGAACTGTCGGAAGGGTGAGCGGAACGGGACTGCTTTTGGCTGTAAGCATAGCGTATCAGTTCTATGAGGAGCTTACGAGAGAGCAACTGACGGAAATGCACCCGATGCTCAGAAAGCTTTTGGGAGAGGAGTAGTATGAAGGATCTACTCCAAAAATTTTTGATGGTTTTGGGTGCGGTGATATTCCTCGGAATTTTCTTTCCCCAGTTCAGAATAGGACTCGCTGAATTGGTATCGCCGATTCTCGATCCTCTCCTCTGCATGCCGATACACATCGTGATCTTAATCTTAGCGACGTTCACAGCCTTCTACTCCACACTCATTCAGAAATTAACGGTGGATTACAAGAAGATGAGGGATATTCAGCAGAAGGTCATGGAATACCAGAAGAAGTATATGAAGGCCGTGAAGGAGAACAACCAGTTCCTGATCAAGCAGTTGGAGAAACAGAAGAACGAGATCAACGCACTTCAGGCGGAACTAATGAGCATGAACTTCAGGACGATGTTCTATACTGTGGTTGTGACCATACCCATCTGGGTGTGGCTGTGGTTCAGGATTTACAACATAGCGGAATCCGGCTACCACGGCCTATATAGCGGAGTGAGCAGGTTTGAAGTCGTCGTTCCTTTCAAGGGTTTGATTCACGTTAGCGATCCCGTAATATTCATACCTTGGTGGTTGTTCTGGTATTTCATCTGCTCGATATTCATCGGCCAGATGCTCAGAAGGGTGTTTAGAGTGGGATGGTAGCCATGAGAATTACGATATCCGGCCCTCCAGGTAGCGGAACGACTACGGTAGCGAGGATTTTGGCGAAGAAGTTAGGATTCAAGCTGATTTCAGCCGGAGAGATATTCAGAAAGCTTGCGGCAGAAAGAGGTATGACCCTCGAAGAGTTCAGCAAGTATGCCGAAACGAATCCCGACATAGACTTCTACATAGACAGACTTCAGAAGGAGATGGCGGAGAAGGAGGATAACGTCGTCGTGGAGGGGAGACTCTCGGGATGGATGGTGAAGGACGCTTTTAAGGTATGGATATACGCGAGTCCGGAGGTTAGGTATAGGAGAATAGCGAAGAGGGAAGGCAAGGATCTGGCAAGGGTTAGGAGTGAGACGAAGAAGAGGGAAGAGCTTGAGAAGAGGAGATACAAGAAGTTCTACAGCATAGACTTGGACGACATAAGCGTATATCATTTAGCCATAAATTCGGAGCACTTCGCGCCCGAGGAAATAGCGGAGATTATTTTGAAGGCTTTGGAGTTCTACAGACGTTGATAGATTTCCCACAGACTTTTGTAAATCTCATATCTTCCTATATCGCCTAAGAGGCGGGCGAAGTCCATCGCGTTTTTGAAATCGCCGACGCTCTCGTAGTGAATCAAACCCTCCTTCAGAATTTCCATCCTCAGAATTTCATCACCGATCATCTGACAGACGTATAACGCACTCCTGTATCTCTTCCTTTTCATCAAATCCCTAACGACATTCATCGCAACTCCGTAAGCTCGCTCGTATTCGTCCGCGAATAGCAGAGATTCCACGTAGTCGAACAAATCTATTTCTTCGTCGCTCAACTTCTCTTCCTCGAACATCGGCTCTTTAGGTTCTATATCCACGTTATCGGCGATTCCGACCCTCTTTAGAATCCATACCGCACATCTCCTTCCTTCCTCGGTTAGCAACCTGTCGAGATCCATGATGTCAATTCAAATCGAAAGTAAAAATAACTACCTCCTCCATATCCCTACGATGTTTAAATTTTTCCTGAAGTTCTTAGAGAGCAAAAGGAAAAGGAAAAGATTTCAGCGGATAGAGAGACATCTCAGGAGTGGAGGTGATTTGGACGAGCTAATAAGGAGGCTCAGAGAGTTCTGAGGTAATCGATGACGCTTTCGAATACAACCCTCCCGTCACCGGGCTTTTCAGCTTCTTCCCAGTTCGGATGCTGATATCTCCAGAAAACTCTTTCCGGATGAGGCATCAGACCGAAGACGTTGCCCCTGACGTTGCATATCCCCGCTATGTTGTATATCGACCCATTCGGATTCCAAGGATAGCCGGCGTAGTTTCCGTCGTCGTCGACGTATCTGAAGACGATTTGATCGTTTTCTATTAGTCTTTCGACGTATTCCTCCTCCTTCCCTTTCGGAAAAATTACCCTCCCCTCCGCGTGAGCGACGGGAAACATCAAAATCCTTCCCTTCTCTATCCTCTTAGTGAAAACGCACTTCCCTCTGTTCTCGTGCTTGAGAAAACACGGTCTGCACTCGAACCTGTTCGACTCGTTTATACCCAAAGCCATCTCGGGTTTTTCCGCTAAGGGCTTGTCCTCGTCGAACCCCGGCAGAGCACCCAATTCTACCAAAACCTGAAATCCGTTACAAATACCCAAGACGGGGAAACCCTCCTTTATGAACTCTTCCAAATCCCTCTTCAAAACGCTCTTAACCCTCGCCGAGAAGATCGCACCGGCCCTAACGTAATCTCCGGCTGAAAATCCGCCGGGGAAAACTATGCAGTGATAGTCGAAAATGCTCCTCTGCTCTTCCTCCTTTATCATGTCGCTGTAGAACTGCTTGAGGTGAACTGCCTCCGCCCAAACACCTAAACTTCTGAAGGCTTTAACCGTCTCGTCCTCGCAGTTCGTTCCTTCTATTCTCAGAACTGCTACCTTTATATCGTCCATGTTCAAAGTTTATCGATAATAAATAAAAGTAACTCTCAGGTTAGGTCTATGCGTATTACTGCACCGCTCTCCACCTGCTCGTCCGTAACGGAGAAGTGCTTAACCATATTCCCAGCTTTTATCGTGTATTCTCCCACCGGCTTTACCGGATATTTAGTGTTTTGGGCGTAGGGAACGACGACTTCGTAAGTCCCGTTCACCACCGGCACGGTCTTCTGCCAGACGAACGTTCGATTCTGATTTGTCCTTATCTTAACGCTTACCGTAACATTTTTGGCGTTGGCCTTGCCAATAACCTTAACACCCTTCACGAACTCGAATATCTTTACGTATCCGGTGGGAGTCACGTTGAGTTGAGGCAATCCGAACTTTTTAGCGTAGTATTTATTGAATATAATCTTATATATCATCTCCTGAATTTCCATAGGAGAATTGACGATTTCGCTTTCGTATATCATTCTGTAGTGCGAAAGACCGCATCCATCCATCAGATGAAGTCTCGCCTCCATAGTTTCAAAGTATTTCTCGCTCGGAATCGGCACCACCATTTTAACCGATCCGGGTGGAATCGCAAGCGGGTTCGTAGTGATACCTATCTGACCTTGGGGGGTTATGTATGCTATGGCGGAACCTCTGTAGTATATCCTGTTGGCCTTCTCCAAGCTTCCTTCGGCCCAAACCGCCATCGCGTAGAACTTTCCGGTCTCCATCTCCACATCGCTTATCACGTATTTTACGTTGAGCTTCTTCGCTATCTCATCCGCATAGCTCTCGTTGAAAGCTGTAAAGAAAGGTGCCGCTCCGGGAACGTTGTCGTATTTGTTCCCTATCCCCTGCTGGAACGGATTCGCTATGGGCATCCTGTGGGCTATCGCCTCTATCCAATGCCCGTAATCCCACCAGCTCATGACTCCGTAAGTCTTGAAAGGATACGGATAAGGTTTCCTCCAGTCTTTAGGGGGTTTGTAGAGCTCGTAGTAGTAGCTGTCGTAATTCTCCTTGCCGGGCGTGTTGTTCCTCATCCAAACCAGAGCGTCCCACCATGGCTTGGGAATTCCTCCGGCGTATTTGCTCTGATCGTATGCGAGGGCGAATGTCGGAACGAACAGTAGAATTATCAGCAATACGGCGACGGACAACTTCGTGTAGCTAACCTTCCTGCTCTCCAGCGTTCCATAGAAGTCCAACTTTCTCAACAACCAGTCGAGCATGAATCCGGACGTTACGGCGCATACGACTCCGAAGTAGTACGCGAACCTGTTCTGACCGCACAACGCTACGAAAAGCATCAGAGACCACAGCAGAATTAGAACGTGAACGTCTCTCCTTTCTTCATAAATAAGCTTGGACAAAACCAGGAATCCGAAGAATCCGAAGAAGAAAGTCATTCCGAAGTTCAAGTATGCCGGAGCCAAGCTGAACTGTCCGCCCATGGTGAAGAACGGCTGGATCTCCGCAACTGTTAAGGCACCTCCTTTGGGCTGAACCACTCCGATTACACCCAAAAGCATGTGGAAGAAGCTTGGAGATACGACGAATATCGTCAAAATAACTGCCAAAAGTATCGCTATCATCGTAGCTAGGAATGCGTATTCTTCCTTTATACCCAATCTTGAGTAGTATCCCCTTTCCTTTAAAACGCCGATTCCTCTGAACGTCAAAAGCATGGCGATGCAGGAACAAAGAACTAAGAGTTGGAACGGCGAGTAGTGCGTCGTGCTCAAAAACGGAGTGTTGAAGGCAAACGGGAGGAACATAGCGGTTGCCACGGCCAAAGCTATTAAGCTAATGTATATAACATTCTTAACGTCGGAATTAACGAATTTCTCGAAGATCATTAGGATGAAGACGTATCCGACGATGAATAACGCGAGGTAGAAGCTCGGAGCCCAAGTTAGAAGATACATGCCGTATGCGATTCCGGTCAAGATGGCGAGTGCGAGCTTTCTTTTGTTTCTTATCGCGTTCAGATCGTTTCTCCATTCGTTTATCGCGTGAGCGTAGAGGGAAAGTGCTGTCGTCATCCAGAAGACCTCCCATACGTGGTGGTCGTTGAAACCCAGTATGCTCCTCGCCAAGAGCTGACCCGGGATTATCACCACGAGCAAAGCCGAAATTACGCCCGCCTTCTTACCGAAGGCCTCTTTCGTGAAGAGGTATGTGGGTAAAGCCAGCAGTGCTCCTCCTATGGTGGGTATGAACGCTAAGACCGATCTTATCGATTCGGAAGTCGTCGCTCCGAAAATCTTGCAGAGTATCGCGCTGAAGTAAACGAGGAAGGGGCCGAAGTGGGTATAAGTTCCGTATGGGTAATGGGTAAAGGGATCGAACCAAATCCTATACGGGAAGTTGTAAAGGCAGTTCTGAATGAGTCTGAAGTAATACCAAGGATCGTTCCCGCCCAATCTGACCGTCCAAGCGAAAACGCTGTTCCAAGGGTTTACAATTCGAATGTAAAGCCCTAAGATTACCGAAGCTACGAGAAACGCGAAGTGCCAGAACTTTTTCATGGGCTAACGCTGAAACCTTCGTAATTTTAAATTTTTCATTCGACTTTCGATCGGGCAAAGTTTTTTTATTTCGAAGCAGACATACCATCATGGCAAAGGCTCCCTACGTTAGGGAGTATAAGCAGAGTAAGGCGAGAGGAAAGGACTACATGGTTAGATGCGATGGATGCGGTAGGAAGGTTCCGCGCTTCAAAACTTTCGTAACTTACAGGGGTTTGAGGCTCGATTACGATATAGTAAAGATGGTTGGTAGAAAGAACATATCCGTAACGAGGGTTAAGGCTTACTACTGTCCCAAGTGCGCGAGGAACTTGGGAATCGTCCAGCCGGGTAAGCTCGGAAGGAGGAAGTCCGACTTCTTCTAATTTTTATAATTTTCCGGAATTATCTCTTTTATCTCCCCGTTACATATCGGACAGTTCGGATTCGTATCGATTTCGACCTCGAAGAACTCCATAGCCCTTAGATCACCTCTGAAGAGTTTACCCCTCAAGACCTCCATTCCCAAGATCAGCTTTACGGTTTCCGAAGCTTGAATGCATCCGAAGAATCCGGCAGTGAAACCCATCACCGCCGTGGAAGTCTTGTCCGCTTTCGGAAAGGAAGTGTAAAGGCATCTGTAGCACGGAGTATCGACTATCGTCATCGCCTCCCCCTCGAATCCGAATATCGCGGCGTGAACCATCGGCCTTCCCAAGATCTTACAAGCGTCGTTCAGCAACAGCCTCGTCTCGAAGTTGTCCGGGCAGGAGACGACGACATCATATTTTTTAACGATTTCGACGACGTTCTCTGGAGTTATGTTGAAGGGATACGCTTCCACCTCCACATCGGGGTTCAGTCTTTCGACGAACGCCTTTGCGGATTCCGCCTTGTTCATTCCGACGTTTCCCGCGTGGATTATCTGCCTCTGAAGGTTGTGCTCCTCGACGGAATCTCCATCTACAATTCCAAGCTTTCCGACGCCGGCAGCTGCCAAATAAGCTATCGCCGGACTACCCAAACCTCCGGCTCCAACGACCAGAACCTTCGCTTTTTTTAGCTTCTTCTGCCCTTCCTCTCCTATTATCGGAATCTGGCGGATGTATCTGTCCATGGGGTCATGTTCAGGGATGAGCATATAATGGAAACGATTTTTAATTATCAGTCATAAAGGTTCTTATGTGCGAGTCGAAGGTCGTGGCGGTGAGGGATGGAAAGGAAAAGACAATTATGGAAGATGTCGTCAGAGTGGAGGTCGAAAACGATAAGCTCAAACTTTACGGTCTTTTAGGTGAAGTTAAGGAGATTAAGGGTAGAATAGTTCTAATGGATTTGGTCGGGCATAAGATATTTGTGGAGGAGATAGAATGAAGGTTCGTGTGGCCATAAACGGTTTTGGAACGATAGGTAAGAGGGTTGCTGATGCCATAAGCCTTCAGAAGGACATGGAAGTGGTGGGCGTGACGAAGACGAAACCGGACTTCGAGGCGAAGCTTGCGGTAAAGAGATACAAGCTCTACGCTGCAATTCCGGAAAAGGCCGAGGCTTTTGACAAAGCCGGAGTGCCCATAGAGGGAACGATAGACGATCTGCTCGAAAAGGTGGACATAGTCGTGGACTGCTCCCCCGGGAAGGTGGGTGCGGAGAACAAGCCTAAATACGAAAAGGCCGGAGTTAAGGCGATATTTCAGGGTGGGGAAAAGGCCAACGTAGCGGAGGTTTCCTTCAACGCTTTGGCCAATTATGATGAGGCTAGGGGGAAGAACTTCGTCAGAGTGGTCAGCTGCAACACTACCGGGCTGGTCAGGTTGCTTTACTTGGTCAAGGAGAACTTCGGGATAAGGAAGGTCAGGGCGGTGATGATAAGGAGGGTGGTGGATCCGAAGGAGGATAAGAAGGGACTCGTTAACGGAATAGCTCCGAACCCCGTTGCGGTTCCATCCCACCACGGCCCCGACGTTCAGACCGTTCTTCCGGACGTGAAAATAGTGACGACCGCTTTCAAAGTCCCCACTACTCTGATGCACGTCCACTCGATAATGATAGAGCTCGAAAAGGACGCCAAAGCTGAAGATGTGTTGGAAGTCCTCGAAGGAGAACCGAGGATTCTGCTCATTTCGGAGGAGGACGGGTTCACATCGACCGCCAAAGTCATAGAGTTCGCGAGAGAATTTAGAAAGAGATACGACCTATTCGAGAACGTCGTTTGGAGGGAGAGCATATCAGTCGTCGACGGAGAGCTCTACGTAACTCAGGCGATTCATCAGGAGGCGATAGTAGTTCCGGAGAACGTCGATGCCATCAGGGCGATGTTCGAGCTTGCGGATAAGGAGGAGAGCATGAAGGTTACGAACGAGACTCTCGAAATAGGAAAGTTAAAACTTTAAAAAAATTTTTAACAGAATACGTCCACGACCTCGAACCTCTCAACATCTATCAAACCCAGATCGGTTACCTTAAGCTTGGGAATTACCGGCAGTGCCATGAAGGATAGGGCGAGAATGGGGGACTTAAGCCTGCATCCCATCTCCCTAACGGTTCTGTGAATTCTGTCCAGCTTTTCCGCCACGACTTCCGCTCTCTCCTCGCTCATTAACCCGGCAACGTTCAGCCTGAGCTCCTCCTTAACCTCTCCATCGACGACCACTATTCCTCCCTGAATTTCCGCCAGTCTGTTCACCGCTTTGCATATATCCTCATCACCAACACCCACCGCCACTATGTTATGGGCATCATGCGCTATCGTCTGGGCTATCGCTCCCCTCTTAAGCCCGAAACCCCTAACGAACGCCTTTCCTATGTTGCCCGTTCCCTTGTGCCTTTCGACGACCACTATCTTGAGTATGTCCTTTTCGACATCCACACCTTCGACGAACTCCCTATCCTCTCCCGTGACTATTTCACCCTCTATAACCCTTATTATCCTCGCAACTCCCTTTCCTTCTATCCTTATGTCTTCGGGGGTTAAGGGCTTGCGGAGCCTGACGCTCCTCTTTACGAACTCCGGATACTCGTAAGTCCTCCTTATCTCTCCTACCGGCTTTCCGTTGGCCACGACCTTGAAAACTTCGAACCTCTCCAAGTTCTTCAGCAGAACTATGTCCGCATACCTCCCCGGAGCTATCAAGCCGGCGGGAATTCCGAACCACTCAGCGGGATTTATTGTGCACATCTGCAGAGCCTTTATAGGATCGACGCCCTCCTCCACAGCCCTCCTGTAAACGTAGTCCAAGTAACCCTGCTCTATCAAGTCCTTAGGGGTTCTATCCCCGTCGGTTACGAGCATGCACCACCTATAAGCTTTTTTGGCTATGGGGAGAAGGGCTTCGAGATTCCTCGCGACCGACCCCTCCCTGATCATCACTCTCATACCCAGCCTTAGCTTTTCCATCGCCTCCTCCTCGCTTATGCTCTCGTGATCCGAACCTATTCCGGCGGATATGTAAGCGTTGAGCTCCTTCCCTCTCAGCATCGGACAGTGACCGTCTATAGGCTTTCCCACCCTCTTGGCCACTTCTATCTTTCTCAGGACATCTTCATCCTTGTTCAAAACTCCGGGGTAGTTCATCATCTCCGCCAGACCTATCACGTTCTCCCATTCGAGCATCTCAGCGACATCCTCGGAAGTTATAACCGCCCCGGGAGTTTCCAGAGGAGAGGAGGGAACGCACGAAGGAACCATGCAGAAGAGCTTCAGCGGGGTCGTCTTCGCCTCCTCTATTAAAACCCTGACCCCTTCTTTTCCCAAGACGTTCGCTATTTCGTGCGGATCTGCGACGACTGATGTCGTCCCCTTTGGAACGACTATCCTCGCGAATTCTGTGACGCTCAGCATCGACATCTCCACATGGGTGTGCCCGTCTATAAGCCCGGGAACCGCGTAAAGTCCTTCAGCATCTATCTCCTCCACTCCATCGTATCTTCCAATTCCGGCAATTCTATCACCGCATACGGCTATGTCCGCCTGAATGAACTCTTCCGTGAGAACGTTCACGATTTCCGCGTTCTTTATTACCAAATCCGCCTTCTCCCTACCCAAAGCGACATCCACAATTCGCATGATATCGATTTAGGGTAAGGAATATTAACGCTATCGCCAAAATTCCAAAACTTCCTCTATGACGCTTTCATCGACGTAAAAATCGAACTCCTTCGCGAGCTTTTTTTTAATCTCCTCGACGCTCATGCCGTCGTTCGCTATTTTGCTTATGAGATCTCTGGCGTCCTCGTAGAGGCTCCACGGATAAACTATCCAAGCCCAGTTCTCCATCTCCTTGGCGTAGTAATCGGGGACGAACTTCGACGTGTGCTTGAAGTCTATCACCGCGGTTCTGACTTCCTTCGCGTTTCTCTCCATCACGTGCTTGGCCACGATTTCGACAGTCTCCCCCGTATCGGCCACATCGTCCACGACTAAGACGGACTTTCCGCTAAGGTCTACGGTAAGAGGTTGCGTTATCTTCGCCTTTCCCGTTGGAGTCGCTACTATTCCCCAGTGCTCCGCTTTAACGCTGTAAAGCTCCTTTACGAAAAGAAGATCCGCCAAGATCCTCGCCGGAATCCAGCCACCTCTCGCAACCGCCACTATCGCATCGGGTTTGAAATTGGACTCCCTTATCTTCTTAGCCAAGATTCTGCACAGTTCGTAAACCTCGTCCCAGTCGTATTGGACGCACTTGAACTTCATCGATCTGCCATGACACCGCAATTTTATAACCCTTTCGTAAGCATGTTTTGCCCCAGCAACTTGAAAATCTTGATCTTTTGCGAAAACTATATATATTTTGAATAACTCAGTCGAATATTGAAGGAGGTGTTTCGGAATGGGCGAGTTGCCGATCGCTCCGATCGATAGGTTGATTAGAAAAGCTGGCGCCGAGAGAGTAAGCGAAGACGCGAGGGAAGCTTTGGCGGAAATCCTCGAAGAGTGGGCGACTGAAGTCGCTAAAAAGGCGGTTGAGATAGCGAAGCACGCCGGAAGAAAGACGGTTAAGGCCGAAGACATAAAGCTGGCGCTGAAGACGTAACCATTTTTTTACCAAAACATTTAAAAAGCGACTAATCCTAACCTTTCCCCAAGCCCGGGTGGTGTAGCCCGGCCTATCATGCGGGCCTGTC
The DNA here is from genome assembly GCA_026986375.1 of Archaeoglobaceae archaeon. Classification (GTDB taxonomy): domain Archaea; phylum Halobacteriota; class Archaeoglobi; order Archaeoglobales; family Archaeoglobaceae; genus WAKM01. Next base: position 44,403 of record JALSOQ010000016.1, on the reverse strand, counting down.
GAGCCCGCGACCCGGGTTCAAATCCCGGCCCGGGCGCTCCGGTTCTCTTATCGAAAATATATCCAAATCAAAGTTAAATATTTAGTCTGGACTCTATTTCATCTGGATCAAATGTATATTAAGCAGCAAATTTTTAAAGTCTCGAATCTACTGGTAATTATGCCCGAAACATTCGATACCGAATACGATCACAACAAGGAGTTTCTGACGGTCAGAACCTCCAGAAACATGCTCGAAAGCTTTGACAGGAGAAAAATAGTTCAATCTCTTATTAAAGAGACAGGAATCTCCAAGGAAATCGCGGAAGAGATAGCGTTGGAAGTTGAAGAGACCATCAAGAAGCTCAAGCTGAAGTTCATCTCCGCCCCGCTGATCAGAGAGATTGTGAACGTAAAGTTGCTCGAAAGGAGACTTGAGGATGCAAGGAGGGATTACACCCGTTTGGGGTTACCGGTTTACGACGCAACCCAGATAATAGAGAAGGGAGTTAGGGAGAACGCAAACCTTCAGCACAACCCCGAAACTATCCACAAGCTCGTCGCTGACTGGGTGATGAAGGAATACGCCTTACTGAAGGCTCTTCCCCTTCATCTGGCTGACGCACACATGCGGGGAGAGATCCACATCCACGACTTGGAATACTTCGTAACCCGTCCGTATTGCTTCCAGCACGACTTGAGGTGGTTCTTGAAGAACGGGCTTAAAGTTGATGGAACTGGAGAGAACACCGCAGTAGCTGGGCCGGCTAAGAACGCTGAAGTAGCTATTCTGCACGCCGCTAAGGCTCTGGCTGCGGCACAGACGAACTTCGCCGGTGGGCAGGGTTTGGATTTCTTCAACGTCTGGCTTGCACCTTACATGGCCGGAAAAACGTATAAGGAGATTAAACAGCTTGCTCAGATGTTCATTTACGAATTAAGCCAAATGTATGTGGCGAGGGGTGGGCAGGTAGTTTTCAGCGACATAGACATAGAATACGGAGTTCCGAAGATCTGTCAAGATTTGCCAGCCGTTCTGCCCGGAGGTGTCGTTAAGGATTCCATAACTTACGGAGACTTCGAGGAAGAGGCGATAATGTTCGCTCGTGCCTTGACGGAGGTTTACTTGGAGGGGGATTACGTAGGAAAGCCGTTCTTCTTCCCCAAGCCCAACTACAAGCTCAGAAGGGAGTGCTTCAAGAAGGAAGGTTTCGACGAGTTCATGATCCTCGTGCATAAGGTCGTTGCAAAATACGGTTCTCCTTACTTCCTCAACCTATTGGCCGGCTATCTGCCCGATAACGTATTCGCTCAATGTTGCAGGTTAGTCCTTTCGCCAGATAACACCGATTGGGAGGATTTCAAGAACGGTTGCATGAGAACCGGAAGTCTGCAAGTGGTTACGATAAACCTTCCGAGGATAGCCTACGAATCCAACGGAAACGACGAGAAGTTGTTCGAACTGCTTGAGGAGAGGATGAAGCTTGCGAGAGAAGTTATAGAGATCAAGAGAGATATAATACTCAAGAGAATGAAGCAAGGGTCTCTGCCGTTCCTAACGCAGGACGTGAACGGTGAGCCGTATTACAGAGTGGATAAGGTCGTTAGATCGATAGGTTTCGTCGGATTGAACGAGATGCTCAAGGCTCATACCGGAGAAGAGTTGCACGAAAGCAAGGATGCGTGGAGGTTCGGATTGGAGGTCATCAAGAGGATGATGGACATAGCGATGGAGTGGAGCGAGGAGACGGGACAGAGATGGGTGATAACGCAGACTCCGGCGGAATCAGCATCACACAGATTGGCTTTGCTCGATCTGAAGGAGTTCAACGGAAAGGCGGTCGTGCAGGGTGATGTTAAGACCGGTGCGGTCTACTACACCAACTCATCCCATGTGAGAGTCAGTGCGGACGTTCCGCTGTTCGAGAGGCTCAGGATAGAGGGGGCTTTCCACCCGCTCTGCAACGGAGGTATGATGGCTCACGTTTGGATCGGCGAGAGTTCTCCGAATCCCGAACTCCTATGGGAACTCACCAAGAAGATCGCAACCAAGACGCTCATCGGTTACTGGGCCTACACGAAGGACATGACGTTCTGCAGAGACTGTAAGAACCTCAGCGGAGGAATTAAAAAGAGTTGTCCGAACTGCGGTAGTAGCAACGTGGAATGGTATTCGAGGGTGACGGGTTACTATCAAAGGGTTAGCGGTTGGAACGACGGTAAGAGGAAAGAACTTTTCGACAGAAAGAGGGTTAATTTGGGATAACCTCAGAGAAATCGGCAATCATCATTTTTTCAGTTAGGGGAGGGGTCATCATCGGAAATATTTTCAGGCGCGGGCTACGTCATCATCGCTTGGCTCAGGATTGGATTCAATCATCATCCAACCCTTTTAGGATGTCAAGCAATATAAACAATGTCCCCCGAGCATCGAACATGAAGTTGATAGTGTTCACGAAAAAGGACTGTCCGCAGTGTCCGAACGCTAAGGCTATTGCTAAGGAGGTTGCCGAGGAACTTGGGCTTGAGTATGAAGAGATAGACATCGAAAAGGATCTCATAACCGCTCTACAGTTCAACGTGGCTTCGACACCTTCCATAGCTTTCGGCGAGGAAGTTCTTTTCAGAGGGGAGGTTCCTACGAAGGAACAGCTTAAACAGGAGATTCTCAAGCTGATGAAGTGATAGCATGCTCTGGGGAGGCATTCTCGACCTTTCCACAATAGACTTTCCCGGAAAGCTATGCTCGGTAATATTCTTCGCCGGATGTCCTTTCAGATGTCCTTACTGCCAGAACCACAGGCTCTTGAGCGGCGGGATTAAGGTAGGAGTCGATGAGATCGTAGAGGCTGTGAAAAGAAACTACCTCATAGACGGGGTTTGCCTCACCGGCGGGGAACCCTTGGCTCAGGACTTGGAGGAGCTCTTAGAACTGTTGAGAAGGTTGAAGGATCTTGGCTTGGCGGTAAAGATCGACACGAACGGTTACTATCCCGAAAAGCTTTCGAAGGTGCTGGATCTGGTGGATTACGTTGCCATGGACTTCAAGACGACTCCGGAAAGATACGCCGAATTGACGGGGAGGGGGGATTCCGCGGAAAGAGTCCTGAAGTCGCTCGAAATTTTGGCTAACTCCGGCATCGAATATGAAGTTAGGACAACGGTCGTTCCAACGATAATAGATGGGGAGGAGATAGAGAAGATCTCGGAGGTTCTGTCGGAATTCGGGGTGAGAAAATACGTCCTCCAGCAGTTCAGGAACGAAGACGTTTTGGACGAGAAGCTCAGAAATGTCGAACCTTATCCAAAGGGTTATCTACTCGAATTGGGAAGAATTGCAAAGCGGAACGTTCCGAAAGTTATAGTCAGGTGTGAGGGAGAGGAGGAGGTTTGAATGGTCGAGGTTAAACTTTTGAGATACACTCCGGACGGGGTGAGTTTGGTCGCGAGAGGTTGCAGGGTGAGCGGGATTCCCGAAGGGTTGAGCGACGAGGAGATAGTTAGGATGGTCGTGGAGAACGACTACACGAGCGCCATCGAGCACATATACTTCACTTTCGAGATAAAGGGGATGAGCGTCGCGATAAGCAGGGAGCTTTTGGAGCACAGGATAGCGAGCCACACCGCGAGATCGACCCGATACAACATCGAGAAGGACTTCGGCTACGTGGTTCCTCCGACGATTGCCGATGATGAAGAGCTCGTCGAAATGTTTAAGGAGGCGATGGAGTCCGCGAGACAACATTACGTAAAAATATACGAGAGAATGCTCGAAAAGGGCTATTCGAAGGCCGAAGCGTTAGAAGCTTCGCGTTACGTCCTTCCTATGGCCACCCACACCCATTACATATGGACGATAAACGCGAGGAGCCTGATAAACTTCTTGGGATTGAGGCTCTGTAAGAGAGCGGCCCCAGAGATAAGGGAGCTCGCGCAGAAGATATACGACATCGTAGTGAAAATATATCCGGAGATTTTCGAAAACGTCGGTTGCAGGGGTTATACGATAGGTCTATGTCCGGAAAACGAAGCTCGTCCGAAGGACTGCCCTTACAGAAACAGGATTCCGACCAAGAGGGAGGTAAAGGAGAGTTGGAAGGGATAATCTGTAACGATCGATCGTTCCTATTGAATTTTCAAATTCAAAATTTTGTATGACTACTTGTAGCACAATTTAATTCCGAATCGTAAAAATTAATAATGGATTATTCAACAGCGTCGGAAAGGTAACGATTTAGACTGAAGAAAGGCAATTGTCGAGAAAACGTTTAAATAGTGTCGATCTCAATAAAAATCGGAGGTGTCCGGTTTGGCGGATAAGAAGACGATAGAGTCGCTGATGAGAGTTGAGGAGGTATACGAACCTCCCGAAAGCATTAGGGAGAGGGCATGGGTTAAGGACGAGTCGATATACGAGAAGGCGGAAAAGGACTGGCTCGGATTTTGGGACGAGATCGCTAAAACCGAAATCGAATGGTTCGAGCCTTATAAGAAGGTTTTGGATGACAGCAACGCTCCTTTCTACAAGTGGTTCGTAGGTGGGAAGATAAACATAACTCACAACTGTTTGGACAGACACGTAAAGACTTGGAGGAAGAACAAAGCGGCGATAATCTGGCAGGGAGAACCCGAAAATGAAAGGAGGGTTCTCACCTACTACGAGCTCTACAGGAGGGTTTGCAGATTTGCAAATGCACTCAAGAACTTGGGCGTTAGGAAGGGGGACAGGGTAACGATTTACATGGGAATGGTTCCAGAATTGGTAGTTGCTATGCTCGCTTGCGCGAGGATAGGAGCGATCCACAGCGTAGTATTCGGAGGTTTCTCCGCAACGGCTTTGAGGGACAGAATAAACGACGCTCAGGCCAAAGTCGTGATAACGATGGACGGATTCTACAGGAGGGGCAAGATAGTCGAGACGAAGATGATCGTGGATGAGGCTTTGGTGGATGCTCCGAGCGTGAAGCACGTTATAGTTTACGAAAGAATAGGAATGGACGTCAACATGGAAGAGGGAAGGGATTTCACATGGCACGACGTCCAATACGGAGTTTCTTGGAAGTGCGAGCCCGAAGTTATGGATTCGGAGGATCCGCTGTTCATTCTATACACGTCCGGAACCACGGGTAAGCCGAAGGGTGTTCTGCACGTCCACGGAGGTTACAACGTCGGAACCCACATAACGACGAAGTGGGTGTTCGACATAAAGGACGAGGATATCTACTGGTGCACAGCCGATATAGGCTGGATCACCGGGCACAGCTACGTAGTTTACGGGCCTTTAAGCAACGGAGCGACTGTGCTCATATACGAAGGAGCTCCGGATTATCCGCAACCCGATAGGTGGTGGCAGATAATCGAGTACTATGGAGTCACGATATTCTACACCGCTCCGACCGCAATAAGGTACTTCATGAGACTCGGAGAGGAATGGGTCAAGAAGCACGATCTCAGCAGTCTGAGGTTGCTCGGAACTGTCGGAGAGCCGATAAATCCGGAAGCTTGGAAGTGGTTCTACAACGTAATCGGTCAGGGAAGATGCCCGATAATGGACACTTGGTGGCAGACCGAAACGGGAATGCACATGATAACGCCTTTGCCCGGAATAACCAAGCTCAAGCCCGGCTCCGCCACAAGACCTTTCCCGGGAATAAAGGCGGAAGTGTGGGACGATGACGGGAATCCGTGCCCGCCGAACGTAGGAGGAAAGCTCGTAATCACGAGGCCTTGGCCTTCGATGCTCAGAACGCTCTGGGGTGATCCGGACAGATACATAAAGACATACTGGAGCGCCTTCCCGGGCAAGCTCGCCTACTTCACCGGAGATGGAGCGAGGATAGATGAGGACGGATACTTCTGGATAATGGGAAGGATAGACGACGTGCTGAACGTGAGCGGACACAGGCTTGGAACCGCGGAAGTCGAGAGCGCTCTCGTAGCCCACAAAGCTGTGAGCGAGGCGGCGGTGATAGGAAAGGCTCACGACATAAAGGGAGAGGTGCCAGTTGCGTTCGTAGTCCTTAAGGAGGGATACGAGCCATCTCCAGAACTAAAGAAGGAGCTCAAGGAGTGGGTCAGGAAGACTATCGGGCCGATAGCGACTCCGGACGACATAATATTCGTTGAAAAGCTCCCGAAGACGAGGAGCGGTAAGATAATGAGGAGGATTCTGAGAGCCGTTCTTATGGGACAGCCACTGGGTGATGTAACGACTTTGGAGGATCCGAAGGCTGTTGAAGAGGCGAAGAAGGCTTACGAGGAGATAAAGAGGGCCATGGAGTCTCAATAAATTTTTTTAGGTGATCCTTATGGAAAAGGGTGATTGGGCGAATCCGGCGGTAGTTGGCCTCATGGGTTTCGCACTAACAACGATGGCCACCGGACTGATGGTCATGGGATTCTGGAAGGCTGGCCCCACACTCGCCTTAGCTCTGGCCTTCGGAGGAACCGCACAGTTCGTTGCGGGAATAATAGACCTCAGAAAGGGAAGCATATTCGGCGGTTCTGCGTTCATGTCATACGGAGCGTTTTGGTGGGCGGTGTTCATAAAGGACATCATCCTGCCGGTCTTCGGTGTGAAGGTCGGAGCGATGGGAGAAGCGGGATTCGCACTGATGTGGTTCCTGTTCACGTTCGCCTTCCTCATAGCTTCTGCGAGGGTAGGAAAGCTCTTATTCGCATTGTTCTTCCTGCTTTGGGTGGCCTTCGGCCTGCTGATAGCTCTACCGCTCGGAATGATTCCACCGAAGCCTGTGGGGGCGGAGATATTCGTTACGGGACTTCTCGCTTGGTATATAGCGATGGCCGAACTCGTCAACACGGTTTACGGAAAGAACGTCCTGCCGTTGGCGTAAATTTTATTTACTTCAATTTTTATTTTGATCCATGATTCTCGTTTCGATCGACTTTCAGGAGAGGTTGTGTCCGCACATTTCTGGAATCGACGAAATCCTCTTCAACTCCAGAAAACTAATAAAATCGTTCAACGTCTTGGGATTTCCGGTGATTTCAACGGAGCAGGTGAAGCTCGGAAGGACGGTGGATGAGATAGCAGAGGTTCTCGAATCCGAACCGATCCAAAAGGTTAGCTTCAGCTGTTGCGGTAGCGAAGAGTTCGTGAGAAAGTTACAATCTTTCGGGGAAAAATATTGCGTTTTGATAGGAATAGAAACCCATATATGCGTCCTTCAGACCGCCTTAGACCTTCTCGACATGGGTTACGATGTCAGCGTTGCGGTCGATTGCACGGGATCGAGGAGGGAAATCGATAAAGAGGTAGCACTCAGGAGGATGGAAAAGAAGGGGGTCGATCTGACGACGTGGGAGACGATAGTTTACGAGATATTAAGAACGGCCGAGCACGATAAGTTTAAGGACATTCTGGGCATAGTAAAGGAAAAACGTTAAAAGACCTAAGGATACGTTAGCCCATGCATACCATTCCTCCGGAACCGATTTGGAGTGTAGCAATAGGTCTTATCGCAATATTTTTGCTCGTTCTAATTCTTCCCTTCAAGGTCAGAATAGTCGAAGAGAACTTGGAGCCGTTCTTTCTCGTAATGGGAGCTTTAGCGGTAACGATCTCAGGCCTATGGAGTAAGGAGTTGATAATCGAAGCTCTGAGGGAGCCGGTATGGTTGCCCAACGTTCCGATTCCGATCGGCATATTTCAGGTCGTCCTCGTATTCGGCATCATCATATACAAATACAACCGCCAGATTTACGGGGCGATTTTGGGTTTGATGAATAGGATAGGAATCAGGGCTTTCGTTTTCTTCATAATATTGGTTTTGGGATTGGTTTCGAGTCTCATATCCGTAATAGTTACAGCGGTAATCCTATCGGAGATCGCTCTTGCTCTCCCTTTAGAGAGGAGGAAGAAGATAGAGTTCGTAGTCATAGCCTGCTTTGCGGTCGGCTTGGGAGCCGCTTTGACTCCGGTCGGTGAACCCCTCTCCACCATAGCGATATCGAAGCTGAAGGGTGAGCCTTACCATGCGGGATTCTTCTTCCTCATCGACGTTTTGGGGATCTACGTAATCCCCGGAGTGGTAGCTCTCGCGATCTACGGGGCTAAGAGAGTTGGAGAGGCTACGGTAGACAGGGTGGTAGTTCCAGAATACACCGAAACGCTGAGGACTGTCGTGCTGAGAGCGATAAGAGTTTACGTGTTCGTTTCCGCTCTCATTCTACTGGGAACAGGCCTTTCCCCTCTTGCAGTGTGGTTCTTCGAGAAGGTTCCTCCCGAAGCCCTATACTGGCTCAACACGATCTCTGCCATCTTGGATAACGCGACGCTTGTTGCAGTCGAAATAGGGCCCGAACTTACATTAATGCAGATAAAGAGTGCTCTGATGGGGCTACTGATCTCCGGAGGAATACTCATCCCTGGAAACATACCGAACATAGTCTCAGCCGGCAGAATAGGGATTAGGATGAAAGAGTGGGCAGAGATAGGTGTTCCAATAGGAATAGTCATGCTAATAGTTTATTTCATAATCCTCAGCGCTGAGGCACACTTTTTGGGATTTTGATTTTACGATAGAAATCCAAAAGCGGACCCGGCGGGATTTGAACCCGCGACCTACGGCTTAGAAGGCCGTCGCTCTATCCATGCTGAGCCACGGGCCCTCAATAGCTGAATTTCTCGGAGATTTAAAAATGTTACGTAACCGTTATATCTTTGCACGGTGAAGCTTAGCCATGGAATTCTACACTGAAGAGAGGTTCAGAAACTGGATAAACAAGATAGCCGAAACCGAAGTCGATCTGGAAAGATCCGAATCACTAAACGTATTCGATCAGATCGTAGAGGACTTCACGGTCGCATGCTTAAACGTCATAAGGGCTTTGAAGGAGAGGGAGATAACGAAGAAGAAGGCACTCCAAGAGCTCGACGACATGAGCAAGCTTATCCTTACCAGCATAGACTTCGGAGACGAGATAAAGAACGAACTGTTCGAGTTCACGAGGGAAAGCATAAAGACGATTCTATTCTCGACCAAGCTGTTCATAGAGGGAAAGACGAGCAAGAAGAGTTTCGATGCTCTCCTTAAAGAGGCGGTCAAGAAGGAGAAGGGCGGGGATCTGCGAGGAGCTTTCGAAACCGTGGCGAGGATGGGGGCTAAGGTTCTGAGGGGAGAAAAATTGCCGGAAAATCTCGAACTTCCGGAAGACGGTTTTGTGATAAACTGGCTCGACGGCGTCGAGATGATCGACGTCGTAATGAAGCTCGCGGAAATAGATTCAGGAGATGAGGATTGACGAAAAAGTTGTAGAAGCTCTGAAGCACGGATTGAGCTACGAACTCTACAAGGCCCTACTGCTCAGCTACGGGAAGAGGGGAGAGAAGGCGTTCTTCTACGTAAAGGACAGGAGGGTGAAGAAATACAGGGATTTCTTCGTCGTGGTCGGAAGGGAGGAGTATCTGGTCGACGACTCCTTCTGCACGTGCAAGGACTTCCAGATTCGGCTTAAAGGAAAAAAACCTTGTGCACATATCCTCGCCCTATTCGTAGCCAAGAATTTGGGGATTTACGACGAGTTCGACGCATACTACATCGACTACCTCATTCCGAATGATTGATATCGTTCGATTCGAGTATCTTTTATGGAAGAGGTAAAGGAGTTCGTCGCATTCGTTCTGAAGAAAAACGGATTCAGGGTAATCAAGGACTTCAGATGTCCTCTGGGCTGGATAGACGTGGCAGGATTCAAGCGAGGTTTTTCGGTCGGAATAGAGATAGGAAATCCCAAAAACGTCGCCCGCAAGCTTCTCAGCTATCCCTTCTCGATTAGAATCGTCCTGTGCGAGGGTTGTAGCTCGGAATTCGAGGGCGTAACAGTTACCGACCTAAGAGGGATGTGCGATGCTTTGGGAATAGACTACGATCCCCCATTCGAGGTATGGCTCGAAAGTAGGAAAAACAGAGATTACGAGCTTTACAGGAAGGCTATGGAGCTCCTAAAAGAAAAGCTATCCGATGATGCTGTTGCGAGGAGGGCGATGGATGCGATAGTTTACCTCTACATGGCCGAGGAAGTAATAGAGGACTATTCGGGGAAGGTCTCGGAGAAAATCCCTTTCGTCCGACTCTTTCCGACGCTGATTGAATGCGGGCTCGCTATTAGAGATACGAAGGAGTTCGTCAGACCCAAGACTTTCATGACCTCTCTGACGAGGGAAGGCTTCAGGGTGGCCAAGGTTGCGGTGAGAGAAAAGCTGAGGAAAGTAGACGAAATTTTGAAGGATTTTAGGGAGGAGATACTGTTCGTAATCGTCACGGGGCTCGCGGAGAGGAAGGGGCTCGTCCTGAAAGATGCTGACGTCGAGGAAATCGAAGTTAGTGGAGGGGGACTGGATGAGATATACTACTCCGTCCTACCGGTATTCGCGAAGCTCGATGTGTATGAAATTCTGAAGATGTTGAAGGGTTTGGATCCGCTCGTAGCGCTGTGCAGACTTCTATCCTACACCGTATTCTATCGCGAGGCCAAGAACCTCTTCGAAAGGCTATTCGAAGTCAGCCTCGCATCCAAGGTTCCCGTTTACGACTACTACGGAGAGTTCTTCGGATACGAATACAGAACATCCAAAGAAGTTGCGGAATTTCTCTCGAAGAGGGCATACGCGGAGATCGATGAGAGAACAGTTCTGAAGTTCCGAAACGTCCTCGACCTCGCATTTCTGAAGACTTCGAAAACGAAGGACTTGGAGGTGGCGTTGGAGAGGGGAATAGTGAGAGAGAGGAGGGGTGGCATAGAAGTTGTGGACGAGGAGAGGTTTGGGGAATTCATAAAAGCGAGAATGGCTAAGATCGCCGCTGAAGCCGTAGAGAGTATATTTTCCTCACGAGCTCCCTGAGGATAGCTTCCGCATCCTTCAAATCCCTCTCGCTTATTGAATCCTTCTTGGGGCAGATATCGTCCACCACCGCCCTACCGCTCTCCAAGTCGAGGACTACGGGATATATCCTGCATCCAATCGGCCTGTTCTCGTATATCCTGCATCGGTTAGATTCGTCCAAGAAGAAGCATCTACCTCCGACGTTTCTAAGCTGAGGGATTCCGTCAACTTCGACTACGAACTCTTCTCTTTTGAATCCGAGCCTCTCTATCCTCTCTATGTCCTCCTCCGTAAGCGGCATTTCAGTTTCGTAGCAACACTTCCCGCAGAATCTCCCACCAATCCTGCAGTCAAGCTTAACCCCAAAACTCCTTCGCCTCTTCATGCTCGGCAAGGAATCCTTTCAAATACTCCTCAAGCCTCTTACCTTCTCTCTTCGCGATCTTTCTGAGTATGTTGGTAGTTTTGGTAGAATACTGGACTGCCTTCTTCTCCCTGAAAGCCAGATCTTTCGGCATGAAGTTCTCCGCTATCTTCCTCAAGAAGAACTTCCTCACCACCTCTCCGTCAACTTTCCTTACCTTGTATTCGACCGGAACGCTTATTCCGGCCCTTATCACGTCCCACTGGAGGTATGGAAGAACGAGCTTCATCTCCAAGCTGTAGGCGACCTTGCTGTCCCTCACCAAGTTGTTCTTGCCCAAATTCCTAACATCGTCCATCAAAGCCCTCTCAAGCTCGTCTCTGCTCATTTCTAAGTATTTCTTGTATCCTCCGAAGAGCTCATCCGCACCCTGTCCGAACACCACCGCGTTGTATCCGAGCTCCTTAGCGAATCTCAGAGAGAGGTAGATCGGAACGGCTATCGAAACCTGAAGGGGATCCGCGGTCTCTATGGCGGAAACGACTTTCGGCAGAATCTCCTTTACATCACTTTCCCCGAACTCGTAAACCTCCAGATCCCTTCCGAGCATCTTAGCCGCTCTTTCGACCCACTCCCTCTCCTCCTTCGATGCGGTGACCGTTATGAGTTGGAGGTCGTATATCGAAGCGAGGAGAGAAGAATCGAGACCACCGGAGAAAGATATGCACGCGTGTCCGGGTTTGAAGCTCAGAAGGGACTTTTCCACGATCTCCATCAACTCTTCTATGCTTGCGTCCATTTTCCTAAAAACGTCTCCGAAGTCGTATCGCCTCCTATCCAAAATTTCTCCGGTGTAATCTATTTTAACGACTTCGCCCGGCAAAACTTCGATCGGCTCGGATTCGAAGTAGTATTTGAAGGATGAGAACGTGAGGGTTTTCGGATCGTAGTATAGGGGTTTTCCGCCCAGAACGTCCCTCGAAATCAAAACGTGGCTCGGTCTGAAAGCCACAACCGAATACAAACCTTCCACCTTCACCGGCAACTCGTCCGCGAACTTGAGGTTTATCGATTCGTCCGAATCGTAAAAAACGTTTCCGCTCTGCTTGGAAGGATATTTGGCGGAAGCGTATATTCTCTTAGCCCTCCCGTTCTCCATCTCCGCGAACGCGTATATGGACATAAAAACGAATTATACGTCCGAAAATAAAACCGTAACGATGAGGTGGGGGGTCGTTAGGGATACTCTGATAGTCGAGGGGGATTTCTTCGCGATAAGCTCCGGCGTGTTGGGGGGATGGGGGAGAGTTGAGCATTTGTTCAACCACACGATAAGAGGGTGGTTCGACGATCCGAAGGAATACGTGAAAAGAATAGCGAACGAGTTCGGTTTAAAGAGGTTCTTCGGGCTTTTAACCGCAGTTCCGATGGACAAGCTGTCCGTGGTCAGCGTCGGGAACGTCACAGCCTTCGTAACCGCCGGGATTACGAATCCGAACGAGAGGATAGGAACCATAAACGTAATAGTAGTCGTGGATGGAGAAATGCCGGAAAGTGCGATGATAAACGCGGTTATAACCGCAACCGAAGCCAAGTCTTTCGCTCTGCTAAAAGCCGGTCTGAACTTCACAGGAACATCGACCGATGCGGTAATAGTAGCGAAAACTTGTAAGGGAGATTACTACGAATACGCCGGCTACGTAAGCGAGCTCGGGAGGAGGATATGGGAAGCGGTTAAGAGGGGGGTTACCGAAAGTCTTTCCAAGTGGAAAAGCTTAGACTCGCAACATGGGTAGTGTGAAGGATCTGATGGTTCTGAAGGAACCGAAGGAAAAGGAGCTCGGACGTGGAAGGTTCGTTTTCAGCGACAGGTATTCCGTCTTCGATTACGGAAGGATGCCGGATGAAATAGAGGGTAAAGGCTCCTCGCTCTGCATGATATCCGCGTTCTTCTTCGAGAAACTTGAGGAAATGGGTATCAGAACGCATTACGTCGGATTGGTTGAAAACGGGAGGGTTAAGAGGCTGGAAGAACTGGAAGGTCCGACGAACGTCATGGAGATAAGGCTCGTGAGGGTTCTAAGGCCAAAAAAGGTAAACGAACACTACGACTACTCGATATTCAAGAGGGAGAGGGGTAACTTCCTCATTCCGCTCGAATTCATCTACAGAAACGCTTTGCCGGAGGGAAGTAGCGTTTTCAGAAGGCTCGAAAGGGGGGAAGTTACGCTCGAACAGCTCGGTCTCAGGAGTTATCCAAAGCCGAACGAAAGGCTCGAAAGGCCTATATTAGACGTGAGCACGAAGCTTGAGGATAGGGACAGATACCTAAGCTGGGATGAGGCGAAGGAGATCGCGGGATTGAGCGAAGAGGAGTTGGAGGGGATAAAGGAGCTCGTTCTCAAGATAGACGATACGATAACGAAAGAAGTTGGGAGAGTAGGAATAGAGAACTTGGACGGAAAAGTGGAGTTCGCGTTCGATTCCGATAGAGAGATAATGGTCGTCGATGCCGTAGGAACTCCGGACGAGTGCAGGTTCAGCTTTGAAGGAGTTCAGATAAGCAAGGAGGTGCTCAGGAAGTGGTATAGGAGGACTGAGTGGTTTGAGAGGCTCGAAAGGGTTAAGGGAAAGCCGAACTGGAGGGAATTGGCCGGAAAACCGCCGAAGCTACCTAAGGAATTGCTGAGAGTCGTTTCGGACATGTATAAGGCCTGCTGCAACGAGATAATCGGAAGAAAGATCTTCGAAGTAGAACGCCTCAGAGATGTGGTCAAAAGGCTGAAGGAGTTGATAGAATGAGCGTTAGGGACGTTTTAGGGCAGATAAAGGTCGTAGTGGTTGAGGAGGAACTCGGGCACGATGAGGTCGTCGAATTTCTGAAGGAAAGGAATTTGGAGAGAACTCCTGTTCTCCTGAACGTCGAAGGTAAGAGGGTCGCCAAGAACTTCGTAGCGACGAGGGAACTGCTGTCAAAATACTTGGGAATAAAAAAGGAAAAGATCGCGGAATATCTTGCAACTATCGACTACTCCTCGGCGGAAGTGAAGATTAAGAGGGATATTCCGTTGAAGGAGGAGAGGGTGAATCTGAAGGAACTGCCGGCTCTGAAGTATTTCGAGAGGGATGGAGGGAGATACATAACCGCCGGGGTCGTGATAGCGAAGTGGGTGGATGAACCGGTTAAGCCGGAGAAATTCAACGCCTCGATACACAGGATGATGATCTTGGACGAGAAAAGGCTCGTCGCGAGGCTCGTTCCTCCGAGGCACACGTATCTAATGTGGAGGGATGCGGTGGAAAGGGGAAGAGATCTCCCGATAGCCATAGCCATAGGAGTCCATCCCCTGATTCTCTTCGCATCCGCCACGAGGGTTCCGGAGGGGATGGAGTTCCGATACGCCTCCGCCCTGATGAAGGGTCTGGATCTGTTCGAGATAGAGGATCTGCTCGTTCCCGATGCGGAAATAGTTCTGCTCGGTAGAATTACGGACGAAAGGGCTGAGGAAGGACCGTTCGTCGATATAACCGGAACTTACGACAAAGTTAGGATGGAGCCGGTGATAGAGATAGACTCGATGTTCGTGAAAGAAGATCCGATATACTACTCCATAACCCCGGCGAGCTCCGAGCACCAGATCCTCATGGGAGTTCCATACGAGCCGCTGATATACAGGAGCGTAGCCAACGTTTGCAAGGTCAGGAACGTGATCATGACTTCCGGCAGTAGGCACTACTTCCACGCCATAGTTCAGATAAGGAAGGTGACGGAAGGTGACGGGAAGAACGCTATAATAGCGGCTCTTTCCGCAAATCCGAGCCTGAAGGGTGTTATTGTCGTCGATGAGGACATCGATATATACGATCCGAACGACGTGGAATACGCGATAGCCACGAGGTTTCAGGCGGACGAGGACTTCGTAGTAATAAGGGGTGCGAGGGGGAGCAGTTTGGATCCCTCCGCCGGAGAGACCACGGCCAAGTGGGGGATCGACGCCACTAAAAAACTCAAAAGGTTAAAGGATTTCGAAAAGGTGGTTTAGAGCGTGTAATCCAAAACCTTCTTCGCCTCCTCTACGTGCTCCTTGTGGACCCTCTCGACATCGGGGTGCAGGGCCTTTATGACCCTTCCGATGAGAACGAACAGCGTTCCCGTTATCACCGGCAACTCGTCCACGAGCTCGTCCTGCAGAGGCATATCGGCGGGAATTTTCTTCAGCACGAACTCCTTTATTGGCTCTATCCTTACGTTCTCCCTCGTTATCGCCATCCTAAAGAGGTCCATCGAGTTGAGGAAACCCTTGGTGAGTGGCAGATCCCTGAGCATGACCGTCTTCCTCCCCTCCGCCTTCGCCTTCTCGCAAGCCACTTCGAAGAGATCCGCGAGCTTCTTCTCCGCAATCTCCATCATCTCCTCCGCTTCCACCTTGTAAAGCGAGAGATCGCACGTCTCCTTCAATATCTTCTGCAGTTGCGGGTAGGGTATTATCATCTCCGCCATGTTCAACAGTTGGATAAAAGGGTATATAATATTAATTCAATATAGAGATTCTGAATGTAAAATTACTCACCCAGTATATCCGTCAGATCCCATTCCTCCTCCTCGAATTCGAGCTCCTCCTCCAACTCCTCAAACTCCTCTTTCTCTTCGAACTCCTCTTCCTTCTCTCCAACGAGCTCGAATTCCTCTAAGAGCGTGGCCAAAGCCTGCTTCACCACCTGCCTAAACTCGTTGAGGTTGGGGTTGTATATCTGCCAAGCGAGTTTGCAGTCCTCGTCAGCTTTCTCCTCCATCCTCCTTATCCTCTCAAGAGTTCTCTTGGAAGTCTCGTATATCCAGTAATCCCTCGTTTCGCTGTCGACCACCGAAATGCTCTCCGGTCTCAAAGCCGGGAAAAGTCTTCCGTCCCTCTCTATAACCCTCACCTTCGCGACTATAGCTACGAGTTCCGGCGGT
This sequence comes from Archaeoglobaceae archaeon, assembly GCA_026986375.1. Taxonomy (GTDB): domain Archaea; phylum Halobacteriota; class Archaeoglobi; order Archaeoglobales; family Archaeoglobaceae; genus WAKM01. Next base: position 28,258 of record JALSOQ010000016.1, on the reverse strand, counting down.
TCTATCTCCATCAGAGAGTCGAGGGCGTCGGTTTGAAACCTTCCTACGTAACCCCTGAAAGCTCCGGTTGGATCGGCCACCCTTATCCTCCAAACTCCGGAATCCGGCTTTACCTCCTCCTTGTCGAGCAAAGCTCCTACTACGAAAACCCTGTTGCACCTCATTCCTAAGGGGGTAAGAACGTAAACCGGAGCCTTGTCCTCTTCCGGCTGAATTCTATACGTGGATCTGTTGAACTCGTATGAGAATATCCTCCTTGCAACCTCCCTCTTCCTGAAGTTCATACCGCGACCTCCTCCATAAGCTTCTCGACATCCTTCCTATCCACGCCCTTCAAAAACTCGACGCGGTTCACAATCAGGTATCTGCCACCCCTCGTTCCTCCAACCTTCAGATACCTTCCCAAAAGCCTCGCCTTAAGTTCCGAAAGGACTGCACCTCTGTCGAGCCTCTCCGCGGCTATCTTCTTCGCCTTCTCCAAATCCATCCCGGTCAAGGCCTTCACGTTCTCCTCGTTCAGGATTATCTCGTATACGTTCTCCCCGTCGTCGAGCACTCCCTTCACTCTAAGATCGTCGTATCCTTCGACCTTCCCGTGAACTGGACAAACGCCCTTCGCCATCGCCCTTCTGCATATACTGCAACGCTGAATCAAACCGCTGTTCTGCTGTATCGCAACCAGAGCCCCGACCACCTCTATTTCACGCGGAGGTAGCTGTATGTCCTCGTCGATCTCCACTATGTCGCTCGTCCTCGTAACGTTTACCTGCATCCTTCCCTGAAACGAATCGGTCACGACGTTTCTGAAAAGGTAACTCTTTCCCTCCTCCACCTCCCTCTTTCCCGATTTAGCCCATATAACGAACTTTATAATTCCCGTCTCGTCTCCTATCAGTCCAACTTGGGAAACGCTCGGACTCGTAGAATCCCACAGCTGAACGACTTTGGCTTTTAAACTAACCCACTGTCCCGGCTTCGTTATGTCCGCTATCTTTACGAGGGGAGCTTCAGCCAACAACTTCTCCCTCGGAATGTCCAACTCCTTCGCGAGCCAGTTCTTTATCGTCTTTACAGCTTCGCTTTCGGGAACCTTGAACTCGTGAATGAGGAGCCTGAGCCTTTTTGATATCTCCTTAGCGTCAACCTCGTATCCCGATCTCTTGAACTGCTCCACTATCTGATTCGTTATTCTCTCTATCCTTTCATCTTTCATTTTACCACCCGATTAAAATCGAAACGCATCGAACAATAAAGACCTTTCCCCGTCAAATATAAAAAATAATTTTTCATAAAAATTAAATAAATCCCGCTTCGAAGACTAAAAACTTTTATTATACACCGACATCGTCAGTTCATGCAAGAAACCGTAAAGCGTTGGCTCTTGGAGGAGGGAATTTTCAAGTCAGAAGTTCCAGATGAAAATGCGGACTGGCACTACGTGGTGGAATTTCCGGCGAATTCTGGACAGATCTCGGATATAATAAAGGTGAAAGATAGGGATATAGTAGTGGTCGTAAGCGGGATAATCTTGGCGGATCCCCACTACAAAGCCTTACACTCCCTTCCGAGGGAAAAGAAGAGAAAGCTAATCTTCAAGTGGAAGATGGACCTCCTCTTCAGAAAGGCAGAATTTAGGATGTTACCGGATGCCGAGAACGTCAGGCAGATAGAATTTCAGATACCTCTATACTTGGAGGAACTAACGAAACCCAAGCTCATGGAGGCTCTGAGGGAGATATTCAAGTGCAAGCTCTACATAATATGGAACGTGAACTACGAGTTCGAAAAGGCGGACGACAAAGATTTGATGTATCTTTAAAAAATAAATTTACGCTTCCTGCTTGGCCTTCTTGCTCTTCAGCTTCTTCAACCTTATTATGTTTTCCCTGTCCATCTCCTCAAGCTTGAACGCTATGAACTTGCACGCCTCCTCCATGGAAGGTATGACCCTATACTCCAAAGCGTTGACTCTCCTCTTCGTCTTCTCTATCTCCTCTATGAGCCTTCTAATCGTCGTCTCGATTTCCGCAACCTCCAGTATCGCGTCTACAAGCTGCTCGAAAGCCTCGACAGCCTCATCTATCCTCGCAGTCGTTCCCAAGACACCGTATTCCCTCTCCACAACACACCTAACTATCTTCTCTTCCCTCTTTATGACGGGCACAACAACGCCCATTATGTTCTTCTTGTGCATAACGAACTTCGGCTCACACTGCCTCGCCATCGCTATCGATTTTACTGCCACAACTCCATCGACCGCCATCGCGAGGGCGAGTTTCTGCATGGCCTTCTCGTATTTCTCCGCCATCCCGCCGATTACCTTCTTGGCCTCCTCCAAGAGCTCTCTGAACTCCATTATCAAACCGTCTCTCTTCATCTTCAGCAGGGAGTGTCCTCTCTTGGCCATCTTTATCCTTCTTCTGAGCTTAATTAATTCCATTCTCGTCGGCTGAACCTTGACTACGGACATAAAAACACCTCAAAAGAAAAAATAGGGTTAAGATGCCTCTCCTTCCGCCTTCTTCTTCCTGTACTTCGGATGATACTTCTCGATGTATTCCCTCCTTATCTTCGTGAGCTCTTCTTCTGGCAGAATCGCGAGGAGCTCCCAACCCAAGTCGAGCGTGTATTCTATGTCTCTGTCCTCATACTTGCCTTGATTGACGAACCTCCTCTCGAACTCGTCGGCGAACTTAAGATACCTCCTGTCCCTCTCCGACAGAGCTTCCTCACCAACTATAGCCACGAGACCTCTCAGATCGACACCCTCAGCGTAGGCGGCATACATCTGGTCGTTCCACTCCTTATGATCCTCCCTTGTCATTCCCTTACCGATACCCTCCTTCATCAACCTGCTGAGCGATGGAAGGACGTCGATCGGCGGATAGATACCCTTGGCGTGGAGCTCTCTGCTTAGAACTATCTGCCCCTCTGTGATGTATCCCGTAAGGTCGGGGATCGGGTGAGTTATGTCGTCACCGGGCATCGTAAGGATGGGCATCTGGGTAATCGTTCCCTTCCTACCCCTGATTCTACCCGCCCTCTCGTATATCGTAGCGAGATCCGTATACATGTAACCCGGATAACCTCTCCTTCCCGGAACCTCTTCTCTCGCCGCCGAAATCTCTCTCAAAGCCTCGCAGTAGTTGGTCATGTCCGTCAGGATGACGAGGATGTGATAGTCGTATTCGTAAGCCAAGAATTCGGCGGCTGTCAAAGCCATTCTCGGCGTAATCAGCCTCTCGATGGCCGGATCGCTCGCCAAGTTGAGGAAAACTACCGCTCTCTCAAGAGCTCCAGTTCTCTCGAACTCCTTCATGAACTGGTGAGCTTCCTCGTAAGTTATACCCATGGCGGCGAATACGATGGCGAACTCCTCTTCGGTTCCCCTTACCTTAGCCTGCCTCGCGATCTGCAGGGCAATGTCGTTGTGCGGCAGACCGGAACCGCTGAATATCGGCAACTTCTGACCTCTAACCAGCGTGTTCATTCCGTCGATGGCAGAAATACCGGTCTGTATGAACTCTCTCGGATACTGCCTCGCATATGGATTTATAGCGGCACCGACTATTTCTCTCCTCTCCTCCGGAACTATCTTCGGCCCACCATCTATCGGCTCTCCAGAACCGCTCAGAATTCTACCGAGCATGTCCTTCGAACAGTTCAGCTTAACGACATCTCCAGTGAACCTCACGCTGCACGATTTGTCCAATCCCCTCGTTCCCTCGAAAACCTGAACTACGACGAAGTCCTTGGATGTGTCCAGAACCTGACCTCTCCTAACGGTTCCGTCCGGCAGGGTGATCGTAACCAGTTCACCGTAAGCTACCGGTTCGGTCTTCTCCAAAAAAACTAAAGGACCGGCGATATCCGTAATCGTCTTATACTCCTTCCCCATAACACATCACTCTCCCAAGAGGTTCTTCCTAATCTCCTCCAAAGCCTCCTCAAGCACGGGCTTGTAATTCTCCTCGAACTTCGCCCTCGCGAACTTCTCCTTACCCTTGACGCCGATTATCTCCTCCACGGGCTTGCCCATCTCCAAGGCCTTATACATCCAGTCGTTGATCATCTTAATGCCTTTGAGCATGTCATACTGCTTTTCGAGCGGACAGTAGGTATCGACTGGATCGTAGGCATACTGAATGAGGTAGATCTCTCTGATCATCCTCGCAACCTCCAACAGAATCCTCTGTGCATCCGGCAGAGCATCGCTTCCTACGAGCTGAACTATCTCCTGCAAGTTCGCCTCCTCCTGCAGAACCTCCATCGCCCAGTTCCTCAGCTCACCCCAGTCCGGCGCGACGTTCTTCTCGAACCACGGCCTCAGAGTCTCAACGTAAAGACTGTAGCTCTGGAGCCAGTTTATGGCCGGGAAGTGTCTTCTCGCAGCCAACTTGGCATCCAGCGCCCAGAAGACCTTCACGATTCTCAGCGTGTTCTGCGTAACCGGTTCGCTGAAGTCTCCACCCGGTGGTGAAACAGCTCCAACTACCGTAACACTCCCAATGTGTCCGCTGAGCGTCTTGACTCTACCAGCTCTCTCGTAGAACTCAGCCAATCTCGATGCGAGGTAGGCGGGATAACCTTCCTCACCGGGCATCTCTTCAAGCCTACCCGATATCTCTCTCATCGCCTCGGCCCATCTTGATGTTGAATCGGCCTGAATGGCGACGTCGTATCCCATATCTCTAAAGTATTCCGCGATCGTGATTCCCGTGTAAACGGAAGCCTCTCTCGCAGCTACCGGCATGTTTGAAGTGTTGGCTATGAGCACGGTTCTCTCCATCAAAGGCCTTCCGGTCCTCGGATCCTTGAGCTCCGGGAACTCCTCCAGAACTTCTGTCATCTCGTTTCCTCTTTCTCCGCAACCGATGTAAACTATTATCTGCGCGTCGGCCCACTTTGCAAGCTGGTGCTGCGTGACGGTCTTACCGCTTCCGAATGGTCCGGGTATGGCCGCCGTTCCACCCTTGGCAACCGGGAAGAACGTGTCCAAAATTCTCTGACCCGTGATGAGAGGAATCTCGGGCGGAAGCTTCTCTACGTAAGGCCTCGGAATTCTGACGGGCCACTTGTGGTAGAGCTTCAGTTCTGTTCCGTTGTCTAAAACCGCAACCGTGTCCTCGACCGTGAAGTCTCCCTCGTAGATTTCGGTTATAGTTCCGCTGATGTTCGGCGGAACCAAAATCCTGTGTTCGGATATGAGCTCAGTCTCCTTTACCACACCTATTATATCTCCACCCTTAACCTTATCTCCCTTCTTAACCGTCGGCTTGAAGTGCCACTTCTTCTTTCTATCCAAACCCGGGGCCTCGATGCCCCTTCCTATGAAGTCCCCGCTGACCTCCTTCAAAGCCGGAAGGGGTCTCTGAACACCGTCGTATATCGTTCCGAGCATTCCCGGACCGAGTTCAACGCTCAAAGGCATTCCCGTGTTTATGACCTTCTCTCCCGGCCTAACTCCAGAAGTGTCCTCGTAAACCTGAATGAGGATCTTGTCTCCTCTGATACCTACGACTTCACCCATCAGTCCCTCTTCTCCTACCTTGCATACGTCGTACATCTTCGCCTTCAGTCCCTCAGCTACCACGAGAGGCCCTGAAATCCTATATATCTCTCCAACCGAACCAGCCGTTTTCACTTCCATAGGTCAACACCTATCGCCTTTCTTATCTTCTCCCTCAACTCCTCAACACTACCCATCCCGCCGACCGCAACAAACGTCGGCTCAACCCTCTCGTCTATCTCCCTCCTCAACATAACGGGCAACTTCTTAAGATCGTCATACCTGATCACGACAATACCGATATCATCCCTACTCAAAACGTCCCTAACGGCATTAACCAACTCCTCATCGTTGGTAACGTCATAGACATCCCTAATTCCGACGAGCCTAAAACCGATCGTGAAATCCGGATCGCCTATAACCGCAACCTTCTTCATAGTATCACCAGCTGCTCTTCTATCTCCTCATTCGGAATCCCCTGCCACTTACCCCAACCCAAAGTCCTTAAGTTATCCACCTCTATCTTCTTCAACACCATATACTGCAACACCGGTAATATAGATAACGGATAGTTGCTCGCCCTCCTAGCTACGACCTCCATCCATGCTTTATCGAATTTGATCTCTATTCTCGAAATGCTCTTGTCAGTTATGCCTTCAAGTCCCTTCGAGAACCAGTATCCCTCCAAAGCTTTGACGAGCTCGTCCCAAGACATCGCTATAAGTTTCGATGCCTCCTCCTCCGTTATCTCGAATCCACCCGGTATTATCCTCCTCATGATCTCCTCCGCCGAAACGTCCTCTCTCTTCAACCTTAGAATCGTCTTTATGTTCTTTATATCGATTTCCATTTTTATGAAGTCAACGAACAGCTTTAGGGCGAATTCGCTCGGTCTTTCCTTTAGAATCTGGTGGTAGTATATCTTGTAGAGCTCGTCCTCTATTATGCTCAGAGGCTCGCTCCCCACCTTAGACAATACGGAGTAATATGGCGTCCCCTCGAAGGTCTTCACGATTTCGTCTATCTCCTTAGGTATCAGAGATTTGTAGAAGTCGAGGGTGTATTCACCGACGGGAACCAAAGCCTCCTCTATCTCCTCCTCGGAAACTCCCGCCATCTTTCCCCTGATTATGGTCACTATGTTCCATATATCCCATCTCTTTAGATACGTTGTGATTATGTCCTTCGCTATTCCGAAGGATACGTCCATTATTTTCCTATAAGTCCTACCCAAGTTGAGCGTCAAGGCGTAATCCAACAACCTCGGACCGGAGTATTTGTATGCGAGTTCGTCTATCTCCCTCTTGTAATCCGTCTCCTCAAGATACCTCACTATTTCGTTGAAATCCATGTTGAGCAGCTTTCGGTATTCCTCGCTCGGAATGAGCCTCCTTTTCATTACCTTTACCCTTGCAACTATATAAGCCCATGAGGATCTCTTACTCTTGAGCAACATTGCGGATCACCCGAACAGCATCTTCGATAGCTCACTCATCTTCTGCTCGTATAACTGATTCAGGAGCTCCTCAAACGTCAGATTTATCCTCAACTCTCCGTCCGAACTTTCTATAACCACACCGCCCAAACACTCGATGTTTCCACCGTATTTCGCGTTCAGTCCGAGCTCTTGAATTAAAGACTTGACAAGATCCTCATCCTCCTTGTTCGAATATATGACCATACCCTCCATCGCATACTTCTTGAGAAGAGCCGTGTAAACCTTCTTCTTCGTTTCGGGATCCATTCCCTTAACTCTCTCCTCCACGGCCTTGAACACAGCTTCGAGTATCTCCCTCTGCTTATTCAGCAGTTCCCTCTTCATCTCAAGCCTTACGCTCGAAATCTCCTGCCTTCTCAAAGCTTCGGCTTCCTTCTCCCCCTCGACTCTCGCCCTCTCAAGGATCTCCTTGGCTTTCTCCTCCGCCTCCTTGATGATCCTCTCCGCCTCTTTCTTGGCCTCGCTGATTATCGCTTGAACCTGCTCCTCTCCCTTCCTATATATCTCCTGAACCACGCTATCAAGTGGCATTTCTGTTCACCCTTTCGAAAGGGTTAGTGGAATGCGAACATCAGTATGAATGCTATGACGAGTCCGAAGATTACGATCGTTTCTGGGATAACTGTGAACAGTATACCGAGACCGAAGAAGCCTCTGTCCTCCGCTGTAGCTCCTACCGCAGCCGCTCCGATTCCGCTCTCACCAAGTCCAGCTCCAATTCCAGCCAACCCTACAGCTAAACCTGCTCCAACCGCAATCAAACCCCTCGCAATCGCTTCCTCCGCCATTCACACCACCTCCTTCACTCCAAAAACTTCTTTATTCTACCAAACGGCTTATACAACACTCCACCACCCTCAAGGAACTTCGTAAAGAACTCTACGTAGTGCAATCTCAAGGACTGTAAGCCCGGATCGAGGACACCGAGTATCAGGTTGATCAGATGGCCTATTATCAGAACTATGACTCCGAGCACCGGTATGCACATCCCCTGCGGATCTATGAGTCCGACTCCTATGAAGTTCATGACGAACGCTATGTAAACCGACGACAGACCTATGGCGAGAATTCTGGCGTAGCTGACTATCTGACCGAACCACGTGAGCAGTTCTACTGCGAGTATTACACCCATCGCTCCCATCTTCGGAACTTCGCCCATTACGAACAGAACGAACCATATCAGTATCAAAGGCAAAGCTGCCAAGTAGAAGAAGTTCAATCCCTGCTGCCACCCCTTGACAACACCGGGCAATGGGAGCGGTGGAATTCCAGAACCCTCAGCCGGTCCTACTCCGAAGAAGTAGTGGAACACACCCAAGTTATAGGCGAATCCGAATATTATGCACGCCAAGCCCAAAACTCCGAGAATCCAACAGCCCTTTTCGAGCATCGCTTCCTTGAATCCATGCTCTTTAAGAACGGTGTAGAATCCGAGTATGAATCCCCAGAGGATCTTGAAGATACCGACGACGATCGTGACGAACAGCAGAACCTTAATTCCCATCGGAGAAACTCTGTCGAAAACCGGTTCGAATTTATGAACGCCTATGGCATGCAGAATCGGCCAGAGGAAGTGCTTGAAGAACTCTATTTTACCCTCCTCAACCGATACGAATGGCCCAAAGCACTCTCCATATATGAAGCCAAAGAATATCGATACTATCCCAGCATATACTCCTATGTTCAACAGCCTCTGCCATCCTTCCGTTTTGAATATCCTTTTCAGAAACAAACAAAGGACCGTGATTATGGCACCGTAACCCACATCTCCAAGCATAGCTCCGAAGAATATCGGGAAGAATATCGCCATTATCGCCGTCGGATCGATTTCGTGATACTTGGGCGTTGTGTAAGTCAACGTGAGAATCTCGAAGTTTCTGACGCCGGGAGGATTGTTGAGCTTCGTTGGAGGCTCGAATTCTTCGTCCTCAATCATTTCGACCGTAACCTTACCTCCAGTCTCGGATTCCACAGCAGATTTGAATTCGTTGAACTTCCTTGCCGGTATGTAGCCCACTATTATGAACGCATACTTGGACACCAACGACTTTAAGGGCAGTTCGGATTTCTCAAGCTCCATGCTTAGGTATTCCTCGATGGCGAGCATCAACTCTGCCTCTCTCGCCTTTAGATCCTCGATCTCCTTTTCGAGAGTCGCTATCTCCTCTTTGAGCCTCGAAATTTCGGAGTTTATTTCAGAGATCCTCGAATCGTAATCCTCTATGTCCGGAACCGAAACCTCTCTGAATCCAAGCTCCTGCAACACCCTGTAAACTTCTTCGGCGTATTCGACCTTAACGAAAACCGCAACTACGTATTCCTTACCGTAATCCTTCAAAAACACTTCGAAATCCGAAGTTATGCTCTGAATCTTCGGAGAAGGATCCGCCCTTATGAATCCGACGAACGCCCTAATCGTCTTGTATCCTTTCAAAAGCCTCGGCGGAATTCCCAAAGCCTTGAGAGGCTCTATCACCTTCAATTCGTCCTCCAGAGCCTTTATCTTTTCCTGAAGTTCCTTTATCCTGTCTATCTTCGCTCCGATTTCCGTTCTGTATTCTTCAAGTTTTCTGTCCAACTCCGCCTTGATCTCTTCCTCCCTATACCTCCTCTTGGGAACGAACTTCTCCGGATCGAGCTTCAGGTAGGACAGTATGCTTCTGAGTTGAACAAGACTCTTGGACAAAATTCCAGCCTTCTCGAAGGGTTCACCGAGTTTGAAGTATTCGTCTTCAACCGGATCCTCGATGTGGATAAGGTTTAGGCGGTAGAGTATATCGGATACCGTTTCGAAGTGATCTCTTGGCCCCACTACGGAAACCTTAACCATTCTTTCCGGCTTAAGCATACTCGATCATCCCTACGAATTCTTTATACAGAAATTCAACCGCGTTCTGCAAATTCGCCTTACCCTTCGACTCCACCTCAGCAATCTCCTTGCTGAGCGAGCTCTTTATGTTCTGTTTCTCCTTCTCTATCTCAGCCTTGGCCTTCTCGATTATTTCCGCCTTGACCTTCTCAGCCTCTTTTTCCGCATCTTCTATGATTTGCCTTGCTTTCATTTTAGCCTCGTTTATTATCTTCTTTTTTTCTTCCTCAGCGTTTCTGATCCTCTCTTCAACCTCCAACTCCGCCTTCTTAATCCTTTCAAGAATCTCTGTTTTCTCCATGACCATCACCTTAGATTTCGTTGTTTTGATAATAATCAACAATGCAACCGTTACGAAATATTTAAAATTTGCTATTTTTTGTTTTCCCGATCCTCGAACGAAATATCACGATTTGACATTCGACCGGAAGGAAAATATAAACTAATTTGTATTTATTAGTATAAAAAACGACAATGTTTATATTTTTCCTTTGCAGTATAGATTTTAGAGGAGATCGCGTATGGCGGAGGAGGAGAGAGTAGAGGTCGTTAGAGGCTGGCAAGCGCTCTGGAAAACAGAGGACTGGTGGGCGGTCTGGATGGCGTTCATAGTGATCTTCATTTCACTCGCCCTCTACTACACTGGAAATATCTCAGCGCTTAAAACGCTTGCAGTTTCTGCACCGCCCAAATGGAAGGCGCTGAGTCAGGTAACAGCATATTACAAAACGCACTGGTTTGGATACATAGTGAACTATGTGTTCTGGCTCGTGATATTCACGATAAGTAGCAAAATACTCGGATTTAAACCGAGAGACTTCGTTCCGTCCTTTACGTTCGTTTACATCATGAGCATTCTGATATTCTTCGTCGCAACCAACTATTACGCTCACCACTACAATATAGAACCACCGATACTCGCGGTAATAGTGGGGCTTATACTCGGCAACCTCTTCAGATTTCCCAAGTGGATGGATGCGGGGTTCAGAGTGGAATACTACATAAAGACGGGTATAGTTCTGCTCGGTGCCACCCTGCCGTTCAGCCTTATATTCATGGCCGGTCCATACGTCCTCGCTCAGGCATCGATAATAGCGATAATAACGTTCCTATCGATATTCTACATAGGGAGGGGACTTGGAATTGACAAGAGGACTGCGGCCGTATTGGGTGCGGGAGGAGCGGTCTGTGGAGTTTCCGCGGCAATTGCAATGGCGGCGGCCGTTAGGGCCAAGAAGGAGGACTACGTTTTCGGAATAGCCGCAGTAATAATTATGGCGATAATAGCGATATTCCTGTTGCCGGGTATAGCCATGAGCATGCATCCTCCGATGCATCCGGCAGAGGCCGGAGCTTGGATCGGAACTTCCGAGTTTGCAGACGCCGCAGGTTTCGCCGCCGCGGATTGGTATGGAACATGGTATTACGATCATGTCGCCAAGACGATAATGGGCATAAGCACGAAGGATCTCTGCATATGGGCCTATACGCTGATGAAAGTCATAGGAAGAGACATCTGGATAGGCCTATGGGCGTTCGTGATGGCGGTAGTTTCCACTACGAGATGGGAGGTTGAAGAGACGGGAGCAAAGCCATCCGCCATGGAAATATGGTGGAGATTTCCGAAGTTCGTCATAGGATTCTTCATAGCGTCCGCTCTAATGACTGCGGTTATAGGAACGGTCAGCGCTGACGTTTACCTCCACCACATGAAACCCAACCTGATAGCTCCGATAAAGACTATGAGAACATGGACATTCATATTCACATTCTTCAGCATAGGTATGACTACGAGGTTCAGAGAGTTCGTCAAGTTCGGTGCGAGACCATGGGCCGCGTTCTTCATAGGTGCGGCGATAAACATAGTCCTTGGATTCATTCTGTCTCACTATATCTTCGGACCTATAGCCTGGTTGAGACTGCCCGAGTGGGCACCCAAGATTTAAACTCTTACTCTTTATTTTTATTATGAAGCTCGGAGGTAAGATTCTCTGCCACTCCTACAACGAACTGCTCGTGATCGGATGCGAAAACGGATGGGTCTACGTTTTCGATGGAAAGGACCTAGTATGGGCTAAAAAGCTGAGCTCAACATACTATAGAGGTCCTTTTCACGATGTCAACGTCATAAGCGTTGCCGTCGACGATATCGTTGTCGTCGGAACGGACTTCGCCGATGGAAAAGTCTACGCTTTTGACTTGGATGGCAAGAAGCTCTGGGAAAGGCAGTTCATGAGCATAATGGGTTGCTGGGAAAGACCAAACGACATTGTCGCCGTAGATATTGGCAAAAACATAGCTGTATGCGACGAGTGGATGAATTCAAGCCTGAACATTTTAGATAGAAAGGGCAACACGATAGAGAGAAGAGAGCTTGAAGGATTCGTGAATGCTCTCAGGCAGGAAGATATAACGGTCGTGGGAACGACGAAAAAGACTTACATCGACGGTATGGAAATAGACTTCCCCTGCCAAGACATCAGAGTGAAGGACTTCGTATTTTGCTCGAACGACGAATGCATTTTTGCCGTTGATGGGAAAGACTTGCTGTGGGTTGAGAAGTTCGAGAGTCCGATATTCGATGTAGGAGAGTTCGTAGCGGTATGCGACGATAGAGGTCTCCACATTTTGAGTTTGGATGGAGAAAGGCTGGAGTTCAAGAGGGTCGACAAGCCCCAAAGAGTTTTCGTAGTGGACGACGAGGTAATCCTCGGATACCGAAACAGAATATTATGGAGCGATGGTAGGGTAAGAAGGATAAGGGGAATCCCCATTTACATCGATAACGTTATAGCAAGTTACGAGTCTGATGAGCTATTTTTCAATTAACCACCGCTAACCGGTGGTAGCAGGGCGACCACATCGTCATTTTTAAGTGGAACGTTTGAACGAACGAGTTTGCAGTTTACGAAAATGCTGACGTAACCCTTATCAAGCAAATCTTTCAGTTGGGGATAATATTTTTCGAGCCATCCGATAAGCTCGTCCAAGTTACGAACATCTACTAATATTTCATCTATTCCCGCGATTTCCTTGAGGTTCGCAAACAGCTTAACCCTTACCATACCTCACACCGAGTGTGCCTTGTAGCAACTCCTACACGATCTCGAAAGGTCGGGAATCTTCGGTATTATCGTAAAGTCTGGAAACAGCCTCATCTCGAACATCGCTCTGAATTCCTTGTATTCTTTCATATTCCATATCTCTTCAAAATTCTCGTTCCTTAAGTTCCCGAAATACATCTTCCTAACTTCGAACTTCTCTCCTTCGAAAAACCTTACGATCGTATCGGATTTCGTCGGTAAATGGAGGTAGACGCACGGACAAATGTCGCCGTTTACTGTTATGAGACTACTCCTTATCGGATTTTCGGCGCAGATCAAAACCTACTCAAGCCTTATCGGCTTTGCCACGAAAGATATGCCGAGCACATCGGCCAAAACCTTAGCCTTTCTTATCTTTTCTGAACACTCTCTTCGGACACATGACGCAGTTGAGTTGACAGTGCGTTGAAACCTCCACTTGAACGTTATCGAGTTTTCCGCTGAACAATCCCATAAACTAACTTAACAAAAGTAATTTATCTAAATTTTCCAACCTCCAGCGGTGATCGAGACAATACTCTCACTGCTTGGCAGTATCGTAATGGTGTTTTTAGCGGCGATGCTGTTCGTAAATACCGTTGAATACGTCGGATGCAGGTTTGGCCTAGGATCATCGTTCATAGGGGCCATAATCTCCCCTCTCTTCACCTCTCTCCCAGAGATGGTCGTCTTCTTGGTTGCGATCTTTGTCGCTAAGGAGGAGAGCATAGGTGTCGGAACGGTATTCGGTCAGCCCTTCATGGCTTCAAGCTTATCCTACGGTTTGGTCGGGATTGCGGCGATAATCGGATACTGGCTTAAGAAAAGGGACGACCTTATTTTCGATGTCGATAGTTCGCTCGTAATACCTTACGTTTTCGTAACGGTTCTTTTCCCTCTAACTATCGTCCCCTCAATCATCGGCTTTCACAAGCTGTTCGGACTCATTTTTCTGGCCTCATACGTGTCATACGTCTGGATGATGTGTAAGAGGATGGAGGAAGGAATAATCGAGGAAGCAGACGACCTATACATCTGCAGGATAATTCCCCACCCGCTTCCGAGCGTTATAATCCAAGCGATGTGCTCGATAATCCTTCTATACATAGGATCAGAAAAGCTCGTAGAATCGGTGAGGGAGCTGGCCCTGCAAACGGGAATAAGCGAGATGGGGCTCGCTTTGGTTATAGTTCCCGCCGCGACTGCAATCCCGGAAACGGCGAGTGCCATAATCTGGGGATACAGGGGAAGGGACACGCTCAGCATAGGATCCCTCGTAGGGGAGAAGATACTCTACTCAACATTTTACCCCGGATTGGGTTTACTCATGACGTCCTGGACTCTCGACATCCACGCATACATGAGCGTGGTTGCGACCACGGTAATATCCCTCGTCCTGCTCTACTACATAGCGAAGGGAAGGATTCCCGTCAAAGCCCTCTGCTTCGGCTTAATTTTCTTCGTCAGCTACGTAATCTTAGTGTTCGTGATGCACGTCTGACCGAATCCCCTATCGATCAAAACGTCCCCTTCATCCAACGCCCTAACGCCCCTCAAAAACACGACCTTGGGAAATATAGCCTCGAAACCCTCGTAAGGCGTCCATCCCGCCTTTGAATGCAGATCCTTCGCTTTAATCTTCCTGACCTCCGAAAAATCGAAAACTGCCAAATTGGCGTAATTTCCAACTTCTATTCCGGAATACCTATCGAATCTGAAGATCTTTGCAGGATTGATCACGATCCTTTGAATTAGGTCGGGCAAAGAGATTACGCCCTTTCTTACCAAGTTCAACATGAGAGGATATATCGTCTCAACTCCGGGAAACCCCGGGGCTCCTTCCTTCTTATCCTCAATCGTATGTGGGGCGTGGTCTGAAGCTATAACATCGGCCTTACTTAAATTTCTCAAAAGCTCGATTCTATCCTTTTCGGATCTGAGCGGAGGATTCACCCTTCCGAACTCGACCTTTCCCATAGATAGCAGTAGGTGATGCGGTGTAACCTCTGCAAAGGATTTGGAATTGTATATCATGTTCAGAGCTTCCGGAGTCGATACGTGGCAGAAGTAGAAGTTTCCGATGCTGAGGCATTTCCTGACGGCCGTTATCTCCGCCTCTTTCGGCCTAACGTCCTCTCTCTCTATTAATACCGGATCTTCCGCATGAACCGTGATCAGCTTCTCAATTTGCCCTCTTACAGACTTCAGAGTTTCGTAACTAACCTGTATAGTCCTATGTTGAAGAAAAACCTCCCCTACAGCCGGAATCCTAACGAGTTCCTCGATTTCCTCAACGATTTCGCGAATCTTACCGCTGTTCTCCTCCGTCAAACCCAGATTTAGAGCGTAATCGATAAAAGATTCTTTTTCGGCCTTCCTTATCCTCTCCAGATAAATTTCGGAATCGGTTACGGGCGGATTCGTGTTCGGCTGATCGACTACGAGGCAAATTCCACCATATAAAGCTGAAAGCGAACCGGATTCTATAGTTTCCTTGTAGCTCTCTTTAAAATCTCTGAAGTGAACGTGGACGTCTATCCCGGCCGGAAGGATTACTCCTCTCGAAAACTCTAAGTTCGGACGTGCGTTTCTACGAATGTCGACGATGATACCATCTTCCACAACTATACAGCCTTCGACTATTCGATTTCTATAAAAAAATTTACCTGAAATTATCATTCCTCTACCCGATGCCTAACGAGCTCTATCTTACCCTCCTCCGGAATTACCTCCAAGTAGAGGGTGTGCTCCCTCCTTATCTTAATCTTCCCGTCCTCCTCAACGAACTCGACAACAGCTTCGACATCTCCTATCTTCATGTCCGGCTTCTCTATCATCTTCTCAGTCGGAGTGAACATCTCCTCCAAGCTTCTGAATGCCAGATCGTGGAACTTCGATGGCTGCATCGCTCCCTTGGTGCAAGTATCCACGCAGAAGTGGCAGAAGATGCATTTCGCGTAATCCACGCAAGGGTAGAACTTCCCGTTCGGCGCCAATTTAAACTGGATGGCGTTGGCCGGGCATATGAAGGCGCACTGGAAACAGCTTATGCACTTCGTCGGATCGAACCTTATCAGACCCCTGAACCTCTCCGGATACTTCCTTCTCTCCTTAGGATAGTGAATCGTAATTCTGTTGGAAGCGAAAACTTCCTCCAATCCGGTCTTTATGGCCTCAAGGTGACCCTTTATCTGATCCAACAGCCCCGTTCCCGGCATCGTTATCCTAAACGCCATCACACCACACCTCCCAAAGCGATGCCCAAAGCTAAAGATACTACGGAAATCGAAAGTAGGTGCTTCCATCCGAACTTCAGCGCTTGGTCGAGCCTTATTCTCGGATACACCGATCTGAAGAACACGAATATGCACATTAGTGCTATAGTCTTGATGAAGAGGTATATCACGGGCATCAGATCTCCCAAGCAGGGAATCGTCGGCCCGTTCCATCCTCCGAGGAACAGAAGCGAGAACAGCAGGCAGAGCAGATACAGCTTTTCATACGCTAAGGTCATGACCAAACCGAACATTATACCGCTGTATTCTACGAATGGTCCGAAGGCTATTTCCTGATCCGCCTCAGGAATCTCGAACGGGAACCTCGAAGTTGCCATGGCCACCGCTATGAAGAACACAAGACACGCCAGAGGATTCAGAATAGCTCCGGGGATCGTCTGCTTTTGAACTATATCGTAGAAGTCAGTCGAACCGTACATCAAGACCATCGCCAGAACGGCTATTATGAGAGGTATCTCGTATGCGAAGTACATGAACGCCTCTCTGACCGTTCCGATGTATGCGAACCTGCTGTTCGTCGCCCATCCTATCGCGAGTATTATTACGGGAATGAGAGCGATCACGGCCACCACGAATGGAACAGCGTAAGGAGTCCTTATCGCAACTATCGCTCCGGCGGGAATCACTAAAATCGGTAGCAAAGCCGGGATGAACGACAGTATCGGGAATTGAATGAAGTAGGCCTTGTGGGCATCCCTGTGGATTATAACCTCCTGGAAGAAATACCTCATACCGTCTGCGAGGGGCTGAAGCAGTCCGCCTATGGGACGGGAAACCTCCAAAGGCCCGTATCTCCACTGAACCTTTGCAGTCAGCTTCCTCTCGAACCATATTATAACGAGAAGGCAGATCATTAAGCCTAAGAGTCCCGGAAATATGAGTATCGCGAATCCGGGCTTCCACAGAATCAAGGCGACGATGTATTTTATTACGGGAATGCCGAGCAGTTTGTTTATTATCGGCTTTAAAATTGGAATGCTGACGAGATTTTTAGTAAAGATGCTGAATAGGGTGTTCAGCAGGTTCATACGGATTTGTCGTTATAAATATTTTTAAAATTTGCTATTTATCACGTTCGATTAAAACAGTTCGTCCAATCTCCTCTGCTTTATCGTCTTCTCGATGTTGAAGAACTTCAAAGCGGCCTTTCTAACGGACTCGACGAACTCCTTTTTAGTATAAACCCCCAGCCTCCAAACGTCCATCTCAGCTTTCTTCAAAGCCTTAACGAGCGAGGACACTTCCTCCAAACTCTTCAATTCCCCGTTGATTCTAACGATGGCTTTGAACTCCTTTCCTTCCTCGATCGGAGGAACGTCCACTATAACGTCCCTTTCGTCCACTCCGGCAATACACGCTATTTCTTCCTCAGCCCTTTTGGAATTAATCCTATGCACATCCGTAAAATCGACTCTGTCGATTCCAACGTATAACGCTCTCTTAAACAGGTTTCTCGAATCTATTCTTTCCATGATCTCGGAAGGATAACCGCCGTGCGATCTGAGAAAAGAGACGATATCGTAGTCGTCCATGCGGAGCAGATCCTCGGGATTCAAAGTCCCTTCCTCTATGCAGAACTCCAAAGCCCTTTCGAACATCTTTCTCGCAATTCTGCAAACGTGGTGAAAGTAAACGGTGGAATACATCATGTATCTCGAAACCAAAAGAGATTCCGCAGCCTTTATTCCTCCGGACTCGATCACCATCCTCTTCCCCTCGAAAGTTATCTTGTTGAGAAGGCGTGATAGGTCGAAAACGCCATACGCCACACCGGTGTAGTGAGAGTCCCTTACCAAGTAGTCCATCCTGTCCGCATCTATGTCCCCGCTTACGACGTTGCAGTCGGATTTACCCTTTATGTGCCTGACAATATTACGAACGCTGAATCCCAAATCGGAGAGTGTTTCCCCAATAACACCCCTCTTCAAAATCCATTCCACGTCCTCATGCCCCTTCCTCAAATACTTCCTCAGAATCGATTCCGTGCAGTGGGAAAAAGGGGCGTGACCTATGTCGTGCAGAAGTGCGGAAGCGACGATCTCGATCTTTTCATCATCGCTCGCATCCATTCTCTCGACAAGAATCTTCGCTATGTGCATCGTTCCCAAAGAGTGCTCGAACCTCGTGTGGTTGGCTCCCGGATACACCAGATTCGCAAAACCTATCTGACTGATCCTCCTAAGCCTCTGAAATTCGAGGGTATCTACTATTGCGACCTGCCAGTCATCAAGCTTTAAGTGGCCGTGGATCGTGTCGTGGACGAACTTCATCCTCGAATAATATTTTACCTTCGAGTATATATGTTTCGCTCATTTTATTAAAAACGCCTTGCGATAGATTTTTTAAGCGATCTCAACGAAATCGGACGAGGGGCCGTAGGGTAGCCTGGTTATCCTCCCGGCTTTGGGAGCCGGTGACCCGAGTTCAAATCTCGGCGGCCCCATCGGGTTTCCGCAGATCGCAAGGAACTCCGCAACAGCACTTTCCACACACATCGGTCAACGGCAAATCGGAATGGAATCTATCGTTTTCGAGCAGAACCTCGTAACACCTGCGTTTGTTCAAACCGCTTTCCGTCAGGGCTCCGAATACACACCTCTTAACACATTTGAGGCACTTCAGTCCCCTCTTGTGAAGACAGAACTCTTCCCTAAGAGGTTCCCCGTATTCGAACACTGCCGACGTTACGAGACTACCCAACCTGCCGCAACAGCCTTTCTCCGTTATTATAAGCGTGTGCATACCGAAAGTTCCCAATCCGGCCAGATATGCTATGTGTTTGTGAGACCAATCGCTCAACAGCTCGACTTCATCGAAGTTGTGCGTTGGCGGAATTGTAGCAGAAGCGTAACCCAAGTTTTCCAATTTCCTTGAGATGAAATCGTTTAGACTAACTATTAGCTCGTTCGTCTCCACATACGCTCTAGCCCACAGCTTGGAAGAGAAAATCCCGCCGACGTTACTTCTTACCACATTCCTCGTGAACGGAATGAAGTATACTATAACGGACTTGGCAGATTTAAGGATTTCGTCTGGCATTAAGTGGTTGGGAATGTCCTTTTTTAGCTTTTCCACGTCTTCAGCGTCGCAGAATCCAACCAAGGGCTTTCTCCAAAAGTCACCCACTACGAACCTTTCGACCCATATCTTGACCTTCTCATTCACGATAATATTCGAATCCGAAAAAGCTTATCTATTCTTCCGAAGATAGCCGTAAGATGATAATCGAGGACGTTAGGTATAGGATAGTTTTCGACAGCAGGGGGAACGAAACTGTTGAGTGCGAGATTTACGCCGGAGATGTTGTCGGAAAGGCCATAGCTCCGAGCGGAGCTTCAACGGGTAGCGAGGAGGCGATTGTCGTCGATCCATACAAAAAGGACGAGATTGAAGAAAAGGTTTCGAAAGCGCTCATAGGCATGTCCGTTTTCGATCAGGAGAGCATAGATGAGAAGCTCAGGGAGATAGACGGAACCGAAAACTTCGCAAACATAGGCGGTAACTTCGCGATAACTGCCAGTTTAGCCTGTGCGAAGGCGGCGTCTAACCTTTTAGGCGTTCCACTTTACGAATACATCGGAGGAGCATTCGCGAAGGAACTGCCTTATCCGTTGGGAAACGTTATAGGCGGGGGGGCTCATGCCGTAGGTTCGACGAGCATTCAGGAGTTCCTCGTAATTCCAGTGGGAGCAAAGAACTTCTTCGAAGCTCAGAGAACGAACGCGTTGGTTCACAAAACTCTGAAGAGGATCTTCAAGAAAAGGGGAATTTTCGCCGCTAAGGGTGATGAAGGAGCTTGGGCCGCTCAGATTACGGACGAGGTAGCTTTTGAAATTCTCAAAGAGGCTATAGGAATCGTGAAGGATGAAACGGGCGTGGAGGTTAGGATGGGAATCGACTTCGCCGCAACCGAACTCTGGGATGGAGAACGTTACGTTTACAAGGACAAGAAGCTCACTCCAGAGGAGCAGATAGCCTACGTTGCGGAGCTCGTGGACGAATACGGTATTATCTACGTCGAGGATCCTCTACACGAAAATGACTTCGAGGGGTTCGCCAAGCTGACAGAACAGATAGGAAAAAGATGCATGGTTTGTGGGGATGATCTTTTCGTTACGAACGTTAAGAGGATTCAGAGAGGAATAGAGGTCGGAGCGTGCAACACCGTTCTCATAAAGCCCAATCAAATAGGGACGCTGACGGACACGTTTAAAGCCGTGAAATTGGCCAAGGACAAAGGTTATAAAGTCGTCGTATCTCACAGGAGTGGCGAAACGGAAGACGAAACGATAGCCCACTTGAGCGTCGCTTTCAACGCAACATTAATAAAGACGGGTGTGGTTGGGGGCGAGAGGATCGCCAAGTTAAACGAGCTCATCAGAATTGAAGATGAATTGGGCTCACCAAAAATGGTGAGGGTGATGTGATGGAGGCGAAGACAGAGTATGAGTATCTGGTCCCACCAGATGAGTATTTAGCGGCTGGAGTTCACATAGGAACGCAGATAAAAACGGGAGACATGAAGAAGTTCATATACAAGGTCAGGCCGGACGGACTATACGTATTGGACATAAGGCAACTGGACGAAAGGATAAGGATTGCCGGAAAGTTCTTAGCGAGGTTCGAGCCGAGCAGGATCTTAGCTGTCGCCGCGAGGCAATACGGACAGAAACCGGTCATGATGTTCGCTAAAGCGGTAGGAGCGGACTACGTGATCGGAAGGTTCGTTCCCGGAACTCTTACGAATCCGATGCTGAAGGAATACAGAGAGCCCGATGTTGTGATAGTCACGGATCCGGCCATAGACAGACAGGCCGTTCAGGAGGCAACCGCCATAGGCATACCAGTAGTAGCTTTGTGCGATTCCAACAACTCCGCATCCAACGTAGACTTGGTTATTCCCACGAACAACAAAGGTAGAAAGGCCCTCGCACTGGTTTACTGGCTCCTCGCAAGAGAAGTGCTGAAGAACAGAGGTGTAGAGGAGTTCCCGTATAAGGTGGAGGACTTCGAAGCTGAACTTTAGCGTTTTTTTAAATTTTTAGTAGTAGTAATACTCGCCCTTCGCCTTCTGCTCCCTGTCCAACCTCGAACCTAACTTGTTTACCCTCGGCCTCTTCGTCTCTTCATCCCTTCTAAAGGTGATGCCCAAGTTCGAAAGGAACAGGTTCATTCCCTCCCTCATACCCATAGGCCTTCTCGCAACTCCCCTCTTCCCCGGCTCCCCTTGGAATACCATCAACCTGTCGCTCACCATGTCTATTAGGTATATGTCGTGATCGACCACCAAAACGCTCTTCGAGAAGTTCAGAGCGAACCTCCTTATCATCCTCGCGACTTCCGTCCTCTGCTCCACATCCAAGTGGGCGGAAGGCTCGTCCAACAGGTAGAGGTCCGCCTCCCTCAAAAGACAGGCGACTATCGCAACCCTCTGAAGCTCTCCTCCGCTGAGTTCGTCCAGATTCCTGTCCATCAAATCCTCTATTCCCAAGGGTTTGAGGAATTCAGTTCTGTAATAAGAGGAATCTACCATCGGATTTATCTTCCTCAAAAACATCCCCACGGGCATGCTCACATCTGCCTTAACGTATTGGGGCTTGTATGAAACCTTAACGTTGAGCTTGACCTTCTTCTCATCATCCTCCAAAACACCGGCCAATATCTTAACGAAAGTCGATTTTCCGGTTGCGTTTGGTCCCACGACCCCCAAAACTTCCTCAGCCCTTATCTCTCCCCCTTCCACCTTAAGTCTGAATCCCTCGAACGTTTTCGTGAAGGAAGGATACTCCACCAAAACTTTCTCGCTCTCCCCTTCCTTCGGCTGGAATATCTCGAACTCTATCGGCTTCTCCCTTATCCTGACGTTCTCCTCGGCGAGGTATCCTCTGAGGTATTGATTTATTCCAACCCTAACACCCTTCGCGTTCGTTATCACTCCGTAAACTCCCGGCTCTCCGTAGCTTATGTGGACGAAGTCCGCGAGCATGTCCAAAATGGCCAAATCGTGCTCAACTATTAGCACGGGCCTCTTCTCGCTCCACTCCTTGATAACCTTCGCGACGTTTATCCTCTGCTGTATGTCGAGGTAGGAGGTTATCTCGTCCAAGAAATAGAAGTCCGCGTCCTTCATCAGACATCCGGCAATAGCGAGCCTCTGAAGTTCTCCACCACTGAGATCCTTAACGTCTCTATCCAGAGCGTTCTTCAGTTCGAGCTTCTCGACGATCTCGTCCAAAATCCCGAGCTCATCCACTCTCTCAAGCAAATCCCTAACCTTCCCCCTGTAAACCTTAGGAATCGCCTCTATGTATTGAGGTTTCTGGCTCGTCCTTATACTTCCGCTCGCGAGATTCTTTAAGTAGTTGAAAAGCTCCGTCCCTGAGAATCGCTCGCATATTTCATCCCAATCCGGCTCCTCATCCACCCTGCCGAGATTAGGTTTAAGCTGTCCTGTGAGTATCTTGACTGCGGTGGACTTTCCCGTCCCGTTCGGGCCCAAAAGACCGACTACATAACCCTTCCTCGGAACGGGTAAACCGTAAAGAACGAATCCGTTTTTACCGTATCTGTGAACTTCCCTTCCCTCCAACTCGTGCGGAAGACCCACTATGGAGATCGCTTTGAAAGGACACTTTTTAACACATATACCACACCCGACGCAAAGCTCCTCCGAAATCACCGCCTTTCCGTCCTTTATGACTATAACGTCCTCAACTCCCGTCCTTATCTTCGGGCAGAACTTTATGCACTCCTGAGAGCATTTCTTCGGCTGGCACTTGTCCTTGTTAACCACTGCGATCCTGAACTCTGGCATCGAATCTCGCAACGCCGATCGTTTTATAACTCCTTCGCGAGGAATATGCCGTCGTGATCCCTGACTATCTCGAACTTAACGAACTCACCCACCTTCTTATCGGTCAAAACCGTAACCACCCTCCCCTTGACCACGACTATCTTCTCCCCCTTAACTCTCCCGTTCGCGACTATTCTCGCCTTAAGGACATCTCCCTTCTTTATCGGATGCGGAATTCTCGGCCTCTTCTCTATTCCGAAGTCTTCAGGCCTTAAAATAAGCTTGACCCCGTATTCCTCCTCAAGCCTTCTTAGTCTTTCGTAGAACTCCCTGAAGCTCATGACGTCGACCTTCGGCTTTCTTCCGAACTTGTAAGGTATATACTTCTGAATACCAATTGGAGGCCACCTCTTTCCGGCACCTATCTCCAAAGCGAACTCTATCAGCTTTTCCATGTCCTCGTCGTTGACCCCCGGAAGCCAGACCGGAGCTATGAGAAGGTCGATCTTGCTCTCCGCTATCGCCTTAGCTATCTCTATAACCCTCTTCAGGGGATATCTGCAACCGTATATGAATTCCGCCTTCCTTTCGTCGAGGGTGCTTATCGAAAGGTTTATCCTGTCCAAGTATTTCTCCCACCTCTCTATCTTCTCCTCGCTCAGCAGGACTCCGTTGGTCTGCATCGAAATTACCCTGACCTCCTTCACCTTCCTCAGCCCCTCAAGGAGCTCGTCCATGTAAGGGTAAAGCGTCGGTTCACCCTGCCCGTCTATATGCGCCTCCACGCCGTCCCCTTTGAACCCCGCGACCTTCTCGAACTCCTCTACGAGATAATCCGGCTCCACAATGTAGTCCGTGACCCTCGTCCTGCTCTTCCTCCCCTCATCGACGCTACAGAATACGCAGTTCAAATTGCAACCTGTTATAGGCCTTACCTGTATCAGATTCGTCCCCCTGTCTATGAGTCCGAAAGCTGCGTGTCCCAAAAGGGGTATCCCGCTCTCCCTCGTTACGTAAACCAACTCCCTTTTCGTTACGTGGTGGAGAATTCTCTTAGGCTCCGCGTAGGATATTATGTATTCCTTCGAATACTTTTTGGCGAGCTTTTCGTAGTGCCTCTTCGGTATCCTGACCTCTATCAGGTTCCTTATTAGGAACACCTTCTCTCCCTTCGTTTCGAACTCCCTTAGCATCATATCCTCATCTTCTCCAAAACCTCGAATCCCGCAGGAGTGAGCTTTAACAATCCCTCCTCTTCCGAAACGAACCCCTCCCTCTTCAGCTCCTCCAGAACACCCCTAAGCATAACCTCCGGAATTCTCGTGAACTTTGAAACCTCCTTCATAGTGGTTTTACCCCTCTTCCTTATGACTTCGACCACCCTGACCTTGTTGGGATTCGAAGTTACGAAACCCACGTCCCTCATATTATGAGGTTCGACTCACCGATTAAAACCTTCTTCGCAAACGTCATAAACGGAGAACGAAAATCGTGGAAGATGAGGGTGGGGGGTATAAACAGCGTCGCGGAAGCTTTGAAGTCGGGGAAGGTCAACAAGGTATACGTGGACAAGGATACGAACAACCCGAGGATAAGGGAGATAATAGCGATGGCAAAGAAGAGGGGGATACCAGTTGTTTACGTTCCTCGCTCCTCACTTCCCAAGGATTCGAGGGGGATTGCCGCGGACATATCTCCGATAAAATACGTGGAAATCGACTACTTAATCGACAAATGCCTCAGAACGGGATCATTCCTCCTGTTCTTGGATTCCGTGGAGGATCCTAACAACTTGGGAGCGGTGCTAAGATCTGCTGAGTTCTTCGGATGTGCGGGAGTGGTTATTCCGAAGAGGAGGGCGGTGCAGGTTACAGATACTGTCGTTAGGGTTTCTGCCGGAGCGGCGTTGCACTTGGACATAGCGAGGGTCGAAAATATGGCGAACGCTCTGAAAAAGCTCAAAAAATTCGGTATAACGGTGGTAGGAGCGGATCTGGATGGGGAGGATATAAGCAACGTGGATCTTTCTCCCCCGGTGGCGATAGTGATAGGGGGGGAGGATAGGGGTATTTCGAGATCGGTGAAAAAGCAGTGCGATTTTATAGCGAAGATTCCCGGAAGGGGGAAGGTGAATAGTCTAAACCTTTCCGTCGCGGCCGGAATATTCATGTTCGAGTTCGACAGGAGGTTGAGGGAGAAATGAAAGGCGAAATTTTGGCGCTGATTTCGGCACTGCTTTGGGGGATAGCACCGATATTCGACAAGATGGTAGTCTCTTCCGGAGTCTCGCCATATACGGCGAACATCGTAAGGGCATTCGGGGCCGTAACTTTCCTGATCTTCTCGGTAATCGTTCTGAGGCAGTTCGACCAATCGGCGTTCGTTGGGAGAAATCTAATCTACCTGCTCACGGCAGGCGCTTTGGGTGGTGGGGTGGCGATGGTGCTATACTACATGGCTCTGAAGTTCACGTCGGCATCAAAAGTCGTTCCCATCACTTCGATATATCCGTTATTCACGATTCTGTTCTCCTCCATCGCGTTGGGAGAAAACGTTAGTCCAAAAGTAGTGGTGGGGGCGGTTTTGATAGTTTTGGGAGTCGTTATGGTTTGTGAGGGATGAGTATGGACTTGGAGGGATACGCTAAGAGGTTGCTCGAAAGGTTCGATGAGGATAAGGTTAAAGAGATGCTCATCGAGAGGTTGATCGAAATAAAGGGTTTTGGAAGGGAAACTGCCGAAAAGTGGGCAAAAGCGGTGATAGAAGAAGTAAAAAACGCGTATTCCAAATCCCATCCCGTTCTGGAGTATTACAGAAGTGGAGTTAAGATGGGAGAGTTCGGAGTGGGTTCGAGGGGAAAGGGGGACTTCTACGTTCACAGAAAGATAGCGGAAATAATTGGCAGAACGAATGCCGTAATAGATTCGAAGGATTTGGACGATGCTGGTGTCGTGAAAGTGGGTAACCTCTACATTTCCGTGGCGGTAGATGGAATTCACTCCCGTCTCAGCGAGTTTCCCTTTATAGCGGGATTTCACGTCACGAGAGCGGCGATGAGGGATGTATACGTTATGGGTGCGAGGCCGATAGCGGTTTTTTCAGATATACACGTTGCCGACGACGGAGATGTGGCGAAGATATTCGATCACATCGCCGGAATTACTGCGGTATGCGAGTTGGTTGGAGTTCCGCT
Source organism: Archaeoglobaceae archaeon (assembly GCA_026986375.1). Classification (GTDB taxonomy): domain Archaea; phylum Halobacteriota; class Archaeoglobi; order Archaeoglobales; family Archaeoglobaceae; genus WAKM01. The sequence goes on along the minus strand of JALSOQ010000016.1, from coordinate 2,017 downwards.
CGTGGCGGGTTCGACTTTAAGGATAGGGGGAGATATGGTCATAGGGGAGAGGATGACCGGGTGTGTCGGATGCGTTGGAGTATCGGAATACATAACCCCGAGGAAGAACGTTAAGGAGGAAGATGTTATTTTGATGACGGAAGGGGCCGGTGGAGGAACCATAGCGACGACGGCGATATACTACGGGATGCACGAAGTCGTGGAGGAGACTCTAAACATAGACTTCATATTGGCGTGCGAGGCCATAATGAGGGCAGGATTGGTTGAAAGAATTCACTCCATGAGCGACGTGACGAACGGCGGGATTAGGGGAGATGCCGAGGAGATAGCAAAGGTTTCGGGAAAGGCGCTCGTTTTCGATTACGAGAGGTGCAGAAGGATCGTGAACGCTAAAGTGTTGAAGATGCTCGAAGATCTCGAAATAGACTTTATGGGAGTATCCATAGATTCTCTCATGGTGATATGCCCAGAAGACATTGCGGATGAAGTAAAGTCGGTTGTCAGAGGCGTTGGGATTAGAATAGAGGAAGTCGGGTGGGTTGAGAAGGGAAACGGAGCTTACATCGTTGAAAACGGAAAAAGAATACCGTTAAAACCGAAGTTCAGAGAATCCGCATACACGCCCATAAAGAAGGTGGTCGGAGAGGAGACGCCAAAGGATTTCGAGGAGATGTGCAAGAGAATAGATGAGGCGGTTAGAATGGCCATAGAAAAAAAGAAGTCAGTCGTTGAGAGAATAAAGGAGAGAGTTGTAAAGTCTTAGATGTCTTCGAGCCATCCTGATCCACTGGGTGGTTGCGGCGTAACTGTATAGCTCGGTCATGTATGCTACAGCGTAGTCGTAGTTTTCGACGAGCCACTTGATCTTGTTGGCGAGCTCCTCGGCATCGTTCGGCGGAACGGTCATATCGGGAGCGAACTGATAAAGCTCTACGAGTCTCGGCGTTCTGCTACCTATTATCGGCTTCAAACCTCCCATGGATAGGTGCAGAATACCACTTACGGCGTAAGCACCCTTTCTGTCCTTATAAGGAAGAACTATCGCATCGGCCAATGCCACGACTTTCAGTATCTCGTCGCTCGAAAGGTATCTCTCCATAACTATCGTTCTGTATTCCGTCTCTCTCGAAACGAGTTCGTGTAACTCGGGATCCTTAGGCTCCCCCGCCAACAGTATCGTGAACCTCATGTCTTCTATCATCTTCAAAGCTTCGAATAGAACGTCCACGCCCTTGTCCTTCCTAAGAAATCCTGGAATCGCTAAAATCATTCCCCTAAACTCGTCAGCGTTCAATCCCAGACTGTCCGATAGTATGCTTTTAGAATAGCTGAGGTATGGATTTATTAGCGTTCCGTGGGGAATCCTCGATATACGGTTTGGAGTTACGTTTTGATTCTGAAGCTCGAATTCCTGCAGATTGCTGTGAACCACCACCGCATCGACTTCGTTCAGCGACGCCTGAAACCTCAACGCGTAATCCCTTCCGTAAGGGTGATCCACGGTGTGCATGGTTATAACGGTCCTTCTTGTGAGTTTTTCTTCCTTAGCTTTAATCAGAGCGTCTATAACATACTTACCCTCCCCGAATATTCCGTATTCGTGCTGAACGTGTAAGACGTCAACTCCCCCGACTTCCGAAAGTCTCGACAGAAATTCGGAATATTTTTTTTCCATTGGCGAGAAGCAGGGGATCACTTCGACACCCAACTCATCCTCGTAAGGGAATTCATGCACCTCTTTCGTAGAGAAGACGTATAACTTCAACTTGGGATTCAGAGAACGTAAAGCTGAGATCAGAAATTTGGTGTATTCGGCTATTCCGCAGTGAACAGGAGGATATCTCGAAACGAAACCGATCTTGATCGTCATTATCGTAAATTTAGCGGATTCGTTAAAAAACCTTCGGAATCTCAAAAAAGGTAAGAGCCACGGCCGGGATTTGAACCCGGGACCTTTGCCTTACCAAGCTCAGCCCGAAAGGAAGTTATAGATCTGAAAAGGCTATACGAACAGCAC
>JALSOQ010000015.1 GCA_026986375.1 Archaeoglobaceae archaeon | reverse complement strand
AAAGCCCCTTGGCTTGTTAAAGCCCTTGAAAGCTTAGATTTGGAATACGAATGCCAGCCCTTTCGGTAAAAGAAGCTTGGTCGAATCTGTCTTCTCTTCACTCAAACAGAGAATCAGAATATTCTTCTGCATCCATCACAGCTAAAAATCCCATCAAAAACTGGAACCTCTTCTGCAAACTCTTCATACTCTATTACAATCACTTGAGGTGGTTAAGTTGACAGAACTGTTTTTAGGGATGTGTCAACATAATCATATTTTTGATGGGATTTTTAGCTGTGATTGAGCGGAAGAACAATTTAACTCTTTGTTTGAAGGAGGTGAATACGGATTCGATTTTACTTCTGATTCCGAAAGGGCTGGCATTCGTATTCCAAATCTAAGCTTTCAAGGGCTTTAACAAGCCAAGGGGCTTTATCTATGACGAATTTAGGTTTATTTTCGCAGTATTTCAGGACTTCTGCTATAAAGAGTTTAGCAGTCAAATAGTTTCTCGAAGGATAAACTCTCATCAGGATTAACTCATTTCTCTCTACATCTATCGCCGCATAGACGTAATAATTTTGTCCATTAGCTTTGACTACCGTCTCATCGATTGCTACAACTTTTCTTGGCTTCTTCTCAGTTACTATCGGCAATCTCTCCTCAAAATTCTTTATCCATTTGTGAACTGCGTTGTGAGAGACTGAGTGAATTTCTGAGAGAATTTTCGCAGTCTCCTCACCGATGAAGTCTGTATATACGTGGCTATGCCAAGAATTTTGATTTCAAGCGGAACCTCGTTCCTTTCAAATACCTTTAGCTCCTTCACAACCTCCCTAATCGACTTCATAACCCTTAATCATTCCTAAGACTTTTATCAGTTTCAATTGTTGTTACACGTCCGTTTTTAGGTAATCCGAAAAGCTTAAATATATTTAGGCTATCCTAATTTCGATGACCCTAAATTCGAGGGTTCCATTGGTATATCTAAGAGTGGGTGAGGAGGGTATAGTTTTAGATATAGTCGGAGGCAGAGGTGCGGTATCCAAGCTCTTGGCTTTGGGTATTGTTCCGGGAAAGAGGGTGAAGGTTATGGGGAGGAGGGGTGGAGCCGTTCTGATATCCGTTAACGGATCCAAGTTCGTTTTGGGAAGGGGACTCGCGATGAAGGTGATCGTCCATGTTGAGCAGAAGGACTGAGGATTATTTGGAAGCAATTTACGAGCTTAGCTGTGGAAAGGGGTTTACGAGGGTAAAGGAGATAGCGAAGAAGCTCGGCGTTAAGCCAGCTACAGTTTCGGAAATGCTCGAGAAACTGGCTAAGGACGGATACGTAATTCACAAAAAGCGGTTATACGTCGCTTTGACCGATAAAGGAGTAGAGATCGCGAAAAGCGTTAGGGAAAGGAGGAACGTTCTCGTCAAATTCCTGATGATGATAGGAGTTCCGAAAGAGATAGCGGAGGAGGACGCGTGCACAATAGAGCACGTTCTACACCCTGAAACCGTGAATCAGCTAAAGAAGTTCGTAAGGTTCGTTGAAGATTGTCCGTTCGATCCCAAGTGGTTGGAGCACTTCATGGAATACTGCAAGTCTGGAATCCACCCATGCCTTAAGGATAAGTGCATCGTCAAGTGATCTATTTTTCTTCAAACCACTCCCAAATCTTCTTCAAAGCTTTTAGCAGGGCTTTGTAAACTTTGAACCCCTCTCCCAAGTCCCTCCACTGCCTGAGCTGTAGGCACTTGCCGACAACGAGCCTCTCCTCCTCATCGCTCAAGTCGATTCTGTCAGTTCTCGAATAGTAGTATCTGACCAAAGGCCTTATAACATCGGACACGTATTCGTAAAGGCTCATCCCGTGGAAATACTTCTTCAACCTCTTCCTCTCCACCTTACCGAACTCCGGCTTTGGAACGTTCGCGTCCCTCATCAAACTCCTGAGCAAACCTACGGCCGTTTCGGTTTCCAAATCGCTGAGCTCGTCGCTCAAATACTCTATGAGCCTCCTCGTGAAGTCGGCGTTTATCTCCTCTATCCTGCTTTGTATGTGGGGCTTCAACGGCCTTATCACTACGAGAGTGTGCTCTCCCGAAACCTCGTTCCTCTGCGGGGTTATGTGGATCGGACTGAAACCGTTCCTTACCCAGAACCTCATGAGCTCGGGACTGACTCCGAACCCCGAACCAACCCAGTCCATCTCCTCCTTTTTAGCCCACTCGACCATCCTCTGCAGAGCGAAACTCCCTATTCCCATGTTCATTACGGAAGGATGCGTGGCGATTCTGACCACCCTCAATCCGACGAGCTTCGGAAAATCGTAGTCCCAGTAGTGTTTCAATATTAGATCCGGAATAACCTGTCCTCTCGGCTTGTAACCTTCCGCCATCTTCTTTATAGTTTCATCGTCTATTCTCCCCTCCACCGCAACGTGCAGAGAGCACACGGTCTTCCCGTTCACGGAAACCCTGAACGCCAGATGGTTGGGCATGTCCGCCAGAATTACTATGTCGGATGGTCTGTTCCTGTAATGGGCCAAGACGTATATTCCGAAGAACTCCCTGAGAAGCTTCTCGTTCGAAAACAGCTCGTCCTTGTCCAAGAACTCGAATTCGAGCTTGCCCTCCCTTATCGCCCTAACGTCCTCCTCGTTAAGTTCGGCAGGCTGTGCGTCTAAAAGAAGGACGTCGTATAGCCACTTCTCTATCGGATCTCCCTTTCCGTATCTTATCGGTTCCGTCATGTGGATCTTCTCTATCTCGACTGTCTCGTCCCTCTCAAGCCTCTTAAGAAACCTTATGCTGAAACCCCTTCCAGTCCCCTCGTATCCGTGGATCGTCGTTGAGAATACCATGAACTTCACGCCCTCGCTTATCTTCCAAAGAACGGGAACGTCTATTCCGGCGGCTTCGTCCACTATCACTATGTCCGCCAGATCCTTCTCCACCATCGCCCTCCTCGGAACGACGTATTCCACCCTCGCGAACTTCGAATTCACCACCGTAGTAATCCCGTTCGACTCCTTAACTTTGAACTTTATCCCGTATCTGACGAGTCCCTTCTTAAGGAACTTGAAGAACGTCTGAACCGCATAAGGAGTCGGGGCGACGACCATTATCCTTACCGGCCTCTTGAGAACCTTATACATCCTCCAGATGAGGTAGGGAGTTACTATTCCCAAAACCGCGGACTTACCCCTTCCCCTGTCCGCCGTAATGACTACCGCCTTCCTCTCCCTCTTCCTGTCGAAGAAGTGCTCGAAGATCTCCAGAACCCTCACCTGATCCTGAGTGGCACAGAGCTTGTAGAGCTTTTTGCTTATCTCTCTCTCCTCCTCCGGTATCTTTATTTCCTCTCTCGACTCCTCCACCTTCCTGAACTCGTATCTTTTGATCACTTCTCTTCTATCCGCGTCGAACACTATTATCCCTTCAGCTTGAAGTGTCCTCCTTATGAAACGTCTGTAAAACCGGGGAACGACATCTTCGACGCTGTAAGGCTCACTTACAAGTTCTTCGTGCCACTTGCTTATCAGGTTGTTCCAAGCGTGAACGGGTGGGGAGATTGCGATTATTATTCCCCCCTCCGCTATAGTTTCGACTATTATTCCCAAATCGTTGGGATGAAATCCTTCGGTAAAGTCTATGAGCAGGGAAGAGTAAGTTTCGCCCAAAACGGAAGGTGATTCCTTATAGTGAACGAATTTGCCGGAGAAAAACTTCTTTGCCCTTTCCAGAAAAGATGATCTTCCCGCAATAAGCATCTCTCCCTCATCTTCACCCTTAACCTTCGAATACCTCCTGTAAACTCTTTTGGCAAGTCTGAAAATCCTGTCCTCTAAGTTTTCCGAACATATCATCACCAAAAACCTGTGCCTGTTTTCTACTGCGATAGCCGTCGCCTTCTCAACTTCGTCCAGAAGCTGTTTTACGGTCATCCACCGACTTAAGAATAATGGAAATAAAAATGTTAAGACTTGGCGACGAAAACGGGAACCTTCGAATGCCTCAAAACCGCATCCGCAGTGCTTCCTAACAGCTTCTCGGCTACGGTTTCCGGATGTCCCCCTCCGATGAACACGGATGTAGCATCCACTTCTTCGCAGACCTTCAGAATTTCCTTGTGGGGGGTTCCGTATCTTACCACAGTTCTGAAGTTCAGACCTCCCAACTCCTCTTCAATTGCTTTCAACTTCTCTTCGACGAGCTTCTCTCCCTTCTCAACCACGTGAACGAGGATAATTTCACTTCCAACCCTTTCGGCTATGAACCTAATATATTTCATAGCGACTTCCGAATGCTCCCTCAAGTCGTGGGCGTAGACTATTCTGTCGAAAAGCCTCTTCACGTGCGTCTTGTGCTTTATTACCATAACGGGCAGGTCTGACTTCCTAACCACACCTTCAGAAACGCTACCCAATAGGATTTCCTTCAGCAGACCCCTTCCCCTCGAACCCATTAAAATTAGCTTCGACCCGCTCTCCTTCGCCGCCTTCACTATCTCTACGACCGGATCTCCTGCGGGGATGGGTAGAAAAGGCTTCGCCCTGAAACCCAACTTCTTCACTCTACTGACCACTTCCGACAGCTTGATTTCGGCCTCCCTTCTGCACTCCTCAACGTATTCCTCGACGTTAACTCCTCCCGCAACTCCGATGACTCTGTTGAGATTAATCACTCTGACTACAATTACTTCCTCAGTTCCTATCTCCCTAAATTCCGGTAAGAAATCCAAGATCTTTAAATTAGCCTCCGAAAAATCCGTGGCGAACAGTATTCTTTCGAACATACCAAAACATCGGTGATGGATATTTAAAGACTACTCCCTCCAGCAACGTCCCCTTCTCCTCCCCGCATCCACCCTATGGAAGTTGGGACTACCGCACTTGGGACATGCTTCCGGCCTTCCCGTTCCGAACGGCTCCTCCCACTCGTGTCCGCAGTCGAAACACCTGAACTTCCTCATAATGTGATCACCTCCGACGACCCTAATTCTCAGTCCCTCTATAAGAGCCTTTCCGACCTTCCTTCTCGCCTCCTTGAGAATTCGATGGAAGGTGGGCTGGCTAATTCCCATCAGCTTGGCCGCTTCTATCTGGCTGAGCCCCTCCACGTCCGCCAGCCTTATAGCTTCGAGTTCGTCCAAAGACAGTTCTATCTCCCCATCGATCTCCTTCGGAAGTTCGACGTAAACCCATCTCCACTTCTTCCTTCGGGGCACGTTTAAAAATTCGGCTTTAATTAATATTGATTTTCGCCACGAGCATTTATATAGTCGTAGTCCAAACGCTCCGTTTGAATGGGCAAGCTGACTCCGATGATGGAACAGTATTACAGAATAAAGGAGAGGTTCAAGGACGCGTTACTCTTCTTTAGGGTCGGGGACTTCTACGAGCTCTTCGACGAAGACGCCAAGATTGCTTCGAAGGAACTGGGAATAGTTCTGACTTCGAGGGACAAGAGGCACCTGATGGCGGGAGTTCCGCATCACGCCGTTTATCCATACATAAAGAGGCTGATCGAGAAGGGTTACAAGGTCGCCATATGCGAGCAGGTTGAAGATCCGTCGAAGGCGAAGGGTTTGGTCAGGAGGGAGGTAATAAGGGTAATAACTCCCGGAACTCTGATAGAGGAGGAGCTTCTGACCAAGGAGAACAACTACCTCATGGCTCTGGTTGAAGACGAAGAATTCGGAATAGCGTTCTTGGACGTTTCGACCGGGGAGTTCTTCACAACGACGGTTAAAACTAAGGATGAGGTTATTGCGGAGATTCTGAAGTTCAATCCGGTCGAGTGCATAATTCCGGAGGATTTCGATGAGGATTTTGCGGAGGAGCTTAAGAAGATAGTCAAGGCCGTGAACAGGGTGGAGAGCGATAAGTTCGATTTAAAAAACGCCTTAAAGCTTTTGGAGTCGATTTCTGAAGCCAAGGATCTAAATAGAGCGTCGATTAGGGCATGTGGGGCGGTTTTGAGCTACGTGAAGGACGCTCTGATATCTAAAGCCTTGCACTTCAGAATTCGGAAGTATAGGACTCAGGATTACATGGTCTTGGACACGACGACGCTCAGAAATTTGGAGATATTCAAGAACGTCGTGGACGGGAGCAGGAGGGGGACGCTGATAGAGGTTCTGGACAGAACCGTGACGGCCATGGGGAGTAGGATGCTGAAGAGATGGCTTCAGAGACCTCTGCTGGACGTGAACGAAATAGAGGAGAGGCTCGATGCGGTAGAGGAGCTTAAGGAGAAATCTTTTCTCAGGCAGACGATAAGGGAGATTCTGAGAAATGTTTACGATTTGGAGAGGATAGTGAGCAGGATAGACTTCAGATCCGCGAACGCGAGGGATTTGGTGGCGTTGAAGAACTCCTTAAGGGCGGTTTCGAAGATAAGGGAGTTCAGGTTCTCATCCAGAATGTTGCAGAGAATAGTCGGCGGACTGGATACGCTTGAGGACGTCTGCAGGCTGATAGAATCCGCGATAGTCGATAATCCACCTTTAACCGTTAAGGAAGGGGGGATAATAAAGGAGGGGTTCAGCGAGGAACTCGATAGACTTAGGAGAATTAAAGAGGAGCACGAGAGCTTCATAAGAATGATTGAGGAGAGGGAGAGGAGGAAGACGGGAATAGACAGCCTTAAAGTGGGATACAACACCGTTTTCGGCTACTACATAGAGGTTCCCAAGTCGAAGGTTAGGTTAGTTCCGAAGCACTACAAGAGGAAGCAGACGCTCGTTAATGCGGAAAGATATACGATTCCGGAGCTTGAGGAGAGGGAGGAGAAGATTTTGGCTTGTGAAGAGAGGATAAAGTCGCTCGAATACGAGATATTCGAAAGCGTTAGAAATGAGGTTGCGAGGCATTCGGATAGAATTAGGGAGTGCGCCAACAGAATAGCGGAGCTCGACGTTATTGCAAGCTTGGCGGAAGTGGCGGTTCTTTACAACTACACCCGTCCGAAGGTGAACGACGGATACGCGATAATAATAAGGGACGGCAGGCATCCGACCGTCGAGCTGGCGACGAAGTTCGTTCCGAACGATGTCACCCTCGACGAAGGAAGTAGAATTTTGATAATAACCGGCCCGAACATGGCCGGAAAATCGACCTACCTTAGGCAGGTGGCTTTGATAACCATAATGGCCCAGATCGGAAGCTTCGTTCCGGCAAGCTACGCGGTTATCGGAGTTGTGGATAGAATCTTCACGAGAATCGGGGCGATAGACGACATAACGAGAGGATACAGCACGTTCATGGTTGAGATGGACGAGATAGCCAAAATACTGAGGAACGCGACCAAGAGAAGCCTGATACTGCTCGATGAGGTCGGAAAGAGCACGAGCACCAAGGACGGGCTTTGTCTGGCGAGGGCGATAGTGGAGTTCATACACGAAAGGATAGGAGCCAAAACCCTCTTCGCGACACACTATCACGAGCTTTCGAGTTTGGAGAACGAGCTCAATGGGGTTAAGAACTACCACTTCGGTATAAAGGAAGAAAACGGCAAGATTGAGTTTGACAGGAAGATAAGGAGGGGTGCGAGTAAGGAGAGCTACGGGATAAAGGTTGCGAGCATGGCGGATCTGCCGAGGGAGGTTATAGATAGGGCTTTTGAGTTGCTTGAAACGGACGTTTCTGAAATCGACGAGGATGTGGAGAGGTTCCTTGAGGATGTTTCCAAAATCGACGTCGTCAACCTTACGCCTATTCAGGCTTTGGTGGAGCTCGACAGGATAGTGAGAAGATGCAGGGAGATCTTGGGGAAGTGAGGAAGGAGATCGAAGAAATAATCGCGAGGTTGGAAAGGGTAAAGGAAGCTGTAAAGTTGAAGTCGGTAGAAAGGGCGATCGAGGAGTTGAAGATTTCGGTAAAAGAGGTTGAGAGCCTAAGGAAGAAGGGTTCGGAGGGATTCGACCACTACCGTGCAAAAGTAAGGCTTGTAGAAGAGCTCACGAAGGATGGCGGAACCTGCTACCTCGAAGCAGAGCATACCGGAATATCGAAGATCGGCTACAGGCCAGATGCGGTAATAATAAAGGACGAAGAAATAATTTTCTTAGAAATCGAGACCGATCAAAGGAGAATGCTGAAGAAGCTCAGGAAGATAAGAAAGCTGTGGAACGAAATAACTTCTTCCCCGATAACGACGGGAAGGAGAATTAGAATAGTTTTCGGAGTTTTGGGTGACGTTAGGGAGGACGTTTTGCGGGAAGCGAAGAGTATGAACGTCGAGATTTATTCGATAAAAGATTAGGATTTAACCCTGCTGTGAATAGCCAAGCAGATCAGCCCTATCAACTCCCAAGCTTGGACGGTTCTGTTCGTGAGCAGAATCCTGAGGAAATCGTATATCGTGTGGTGTATGGAAGGGAGCATTCCTAAGAATGGAAAGAAAAGAACTTTTGGCTCTTCCCAAATTCTGTCGAGGATCAGATGCATCGTGCATCCGAATCCCAAATCCCTGCTCACTGTAAATGTAACTGTGGTGAATAAAAGGGAGTGGGCGACGAACCTTCCCAGACCTATACCAACAATCGTAAGCGGTTTGTCGATCAAATCTGGCAAAAGCGATGAGACGAAAGTCTTTGAGCTTCAAACGTTTTTGAAGAATTTTTCCTAGGAGAAGAGCTATACCGATGTGCGCGAGGGGATACATGCCCGAACGTTGCCGACTTTGCTAAAAACTTTTATTCTCTAAACTTGAACGATTCGCGATGCCAGTGGTCACTCTGCACTGGGACGAACTCGAAAGGCTCGTGGGCGTGGACAGAAATACGATACTCGAAAAGCTTCCGATGCTCGGATGCGACATAGAGAGGGTTGAAGAGGATCACATAGACGTGGAATTTTTCCCCAACAGGCCAGACCTATACAGTGTAGAGGGTGTTGCAAGAGCTTTGAGAGGGTTTTTGGATATAGAGAGAGGATACAAGCATTACGAGGTCAAAAAAGGGGATTGGAAGATATTCGTCGACGATTCCGTGCTGGAGGTCAGGCCGAGGATTGCCGGATGCGTTGTTAGGGGACTGGAGATGAGCGATGAGGTTATCAGATCGCTCATGGAGGTTCAGGAGGATCTTCATTGGACCATAGGAAGGAACAGGAGGAAGATGGCGATAGGCGTGCACGATCTCAGCAAAATCGAATTTCCGCTGACATATAAGGCGGTAGATTCGACTTTCTCCTTCGTCCCGCTCGATTTCGACAGGGTTATGACGGTTGAGGAGATACTCAGAGAGCATCCCAAAGGAAGACAGTTCGCTTTCATATTGGAAGGGAAGGACAGATATCCTATGATAGTCGATGCTAAGGGGGATGCAATATCTTTTCCGCCGATAATAAACTCTGAGAAGACGAGAGTTACGGAGGAGACGAGGGATCTGTTCATAGACGTTACGGGATTCGACGAGAACGTGGACAAGGCTTTGAACATCCTCGCAACGATGCTCGCGGATAGAGGGGGAAGGGTGGAATCGGTTGAAGTCGTGTATCCTGACAGAACCGAAGTAACTCCCAATCTAAGCCCGAAGAAGATGAGGGTTTCCAAATCGGAGATATACGGATTGCTCGGATTCAAGCCGAGCGACGACGAAATTAAGATATCTCTGGAGAGAATGAGGTTCGGAGTAGAGGTTAAGGAGGACTACATCGAAGTTTTGGTCCCTCCTTACAGGGCGGACATAATGCACGAGTGGGACATCATAGAGGATATAGCGATAGGATACGGATACGACAGGATAAAGCCCGAATATCCTAAGACCGTTGGAATAGGATCCACCCATCCTTGGAACGACTTGAGGGATGTTGTCAAGGAGATCATGGTCGGCTTGGGGTTCTTGGAGGTTATAACGTTCACCCTTACGAGCGAGAAGGTTCAATACGATTACATGCGGAGGAGGAGGCCCGAGCCTTGGAAACACTACGTTCCCTTAATGCATCCCCTGACCGAAGAACATACGATAGTCAGAACTGACATACTTCCGAAGCTTTTGGAGGTTCTCTCCCAAAACAAGCATCATCCGATGCCTCAGAGGATATTCGAGGTTGGAGATGTTGTGGTTGAGATGAAGAACAGGCTGAGGTTGGCCGCATGCATAACCCATTCCAAAGCGAACTTTGCTGAGATAAGGAGTGTAGTGCAGGCAGTTATGAGAGAGCTCGACTTAGAGTGGGAAGCAGAGGAAAGTGAAGATCCCGCCTTTATGGAGGGTAGAAGGGCGGATATAATCGTGAACGGAAGGAAGATAGGGGTTTTCGGAGAGATACACCCCGAGGTTCTCGAAAAATTCGAGCTCGTGAATCCGGTGGCTGGATTTGAACTCGACTTGACGGACGTTTTCGACTGCGGAGAGCTGATATGATCTTTTTTATATAATTTGGTAAAGCTTAAATACGATGTAGATTAAGGATGAAATATGAAAGTTGGAGATGCGATGGTTAAAGACTTGGTCATGGTGGATTACAGAACTCCCGTCAGAGAAGTTTGCAGGATAATGGGTGAAAAGAAGATCGGTAGTGTTTTGGTTACGAAGGAAGGAAAACCATACGGGATATTTACGGAAAGAGATCTAGTCTCCAAGGTTCTACTCGAAGGTAGCTTGGACGACGAAGTTGGAAAATACACATCATCACCGCTAATAACCGTGTCTCCCGATTATAGTCTAAGAGAGGCCGCGAGGATTATGGCGGACATGAAAATAAAGAGGCTCGTCGTTATGGAGAACGATGAGGTAGTGGGTATTCTTACGGCCTCCGATCTTGCGAAGGCGATCGCTCAAGCTCCTCTTAACTTCTGAGGTGGTTTGAAATGAAGTGTGTTACGTGCGGGAAGGAACTTAAGGAGGAAGAAGAGGGGATCACTTGGAGGAGGTGTTCCCTCTGTAAGAGTCCCGTCTGTCTGAACGACATAAGATACATCGGAACTTGGGTTAGGGGACTGTATAAGAACTACGTAACCGTCATTCCAGTCTGCGAGAACTGTCTTCCAAAGTCTATGCTAAAGAGACTGGCCGAAAGAATTCACAAAGATTGATTTTTTTCTCCATCAAATTTTAAATAATGGTTCGTAATCATTTTTCGCATGCACATAAGGGAATTCCAAAGGCTTATCGGAGAACTCTATTTGGACAGGGATGTTAAGAGGGGAAGGGAGAAGACCATGCTCTGGATAGTCGAAGAGGTAGGGGAGCTCGCCGAGGCGGTGAGAAAGAACGATGTAAAGGCGATAGGGGAGGAGATGGCCGACGTCTTAGCTTGGCTCGTGAGTCTGGCGAACCTATACGGAATAGATTTGGAGGAGGAAGCGAAAAAGAAATACCCCGGTTACTGCGTCAAGTGTGGCAAGAAGCCGTGCGAGTGTGATGACGCATGAGATTCCTTATAGTTAGCGAGGAGGACATAAGGAACGGTGTGGTGACCGACAAATACTTCATATGGACGGAAAAGATTCTGAAAGCGAAGGGGATAAATCCTAAAGTCGTTGCAGAAGTAACGACGTCGAGCTGGGGAATATTTGCTGGACTCAGCGACGTCCTTAGACTTATGGAGGGAAAACCCGTCGATATCTACGCTATGCCCGAAGGTTGTCTTTTCTATCCTCACGAGCCCGTTTTGACGATAGTGGGGAGGTATTTGGACTTCGCGAGGTTCGAGACAACTTTGTTGGGATTCCTATGCCACTCTTCCGCGGTGGCGACTCAGGCTTTCAAGTTCAAGCTCGCGGCCGGAGATAAGAAGGTCTTCTCTTTCGGAACGAGGAGGATGCACCCAGCTTTGGCCGCTGTAATAGAGAGATCGGCTTACATAGGTGGAGTGGACGGCGTGAGCAACTACTCCGCCGAGAAGTATCTTGGAATAAAGAGCATGGGAACGATGCCCCACGCTCTTATAATATGCTTTGGAGATCAGGTGAGGGCTTGGAGGGCCTTCGATGAAGTCGTGGACGAGGAGGTTCCGAGGACGATGCTGATAGATACATATTACGACGAGAAGACCGAAGCCGTCTTAGCGATAGAGAACGTGAGGAGGGTGGATGGGGTCAGACTGGACACACCATCATCGCGCAGAGGAAACTTCAGGAAGATCGTCGAGGAAGTCAGGTGGGAGCTCGACATAAGGGGGAGAAAGGACGTTAAGATATTCGTAAGCGGTGGGATAAGCGTTAGGGATATTTTGGAGCTGAGGGATGTCGTCGACGCTTTCGGAGTCGGAACATCGATAGCCGGGGCGAGGCCGATGGACTTCGCGATGGACATAGTGGAGAGAGAGGGAAAGTTCGTGGCTAAGAGGGGAAAGAGGGGAGGAATGAAGCAGATTTACAGGGACTGGAATAAATTGGAGGACGAAATCAAGCTTTTCGGAGATGAAGCTCCCGAAGGTAAGGAACCGCTTTTGAGAAAGGTCATGGAGAACGGAAGGATTCTGATAGATACCGATCTTGAAGAGGCGAGGGCATTGGCTCTAAAGCAGATGAAGATAATAAGGGAGTTGGGAATTGAGGAGGATTTCTTGAGCGACCACAAGGCTTAAATGATGCCCGTGCCCAAAAAAATGTGAGCGGGGGTTGCCGAGCCAGGCCAAAGGCGGGGGACTCAAGATCCCCTCCCGCAGGGGTTCGTGGGTTCAAATCCCACCCCCCGCACTTCGTTAAAACGATATATTTTTAAATGTAATTTTCAAGCATTCGTTTGTGAAGGTGGTAGACATGTTAAAGGATAAGAAGGGTGTTTCTCCGGTAGTGGGCGTAATTTTGATGGTCGCGGCGACGATAGTTATCGCGGCAATAGTCATGGGATTCTTGGGAGGATTTAAAGCTCCCAAGAAACCTCTGGACATTCAACTTGCTAACGGAGAGCTGATATTAAATAAGTCAAATTGGACGATGACTTTCACGATCGCCGGATCTGAGGCGAACGTTTTGAAAAACCCAAGCGATCTCGAAGTAACAGTGTATCCGCAAAACGGGAACCCGGTAACGTTGAAAAACGGCACAAATAATTGCACGATAAAAATTGAAGGATCGATCTTAGTTATCAAAGGAAATAACAGCACGCTGAATAATGCCAATCTTCAGGATGGAAGTAAGGTGAGAGTTATAATCAAGTATAAGCCGACCGGTCAGATTCTATTCGACAGCGTCCTCATAGCGCGTGAAGAGTAACCATGTTACTGCCCACCTTATTTTTCATTCTTGGAGTCGTCTACGGATTTCTCCATCCGGGCAAGGAGAACAGAATCGAAATGCTGAAGAAGGCTATAGGAATAGGAGTTCTGCTTGGAATCGTTTTTGGATTCGTTGCGATGTTTCTTCTGCCTGGGATATTGGGCGTGTTCGTGATGGGTGTGTCCGTGATAGCATTCGTAATTGCTGTTCTTATGGTCGCCATTCCCTTCATTGTGGGAACGATCTTTGGAGATTTACTCGAGCACATCCTTTAAACCTTCACAATTTTCGCCACGAAAAATCCCGAAGTTTCGTGCTTGTGAGGATAGAAACGCCTACATTTTCTTATTTCATCACTTAGCTCTACTCCGGGAATTTCCGTCAGTGCTGGATCACCCCACGGGATATCTTCGAGCTCGACTTCGAAGTTATCCAGAACCCACTGAACGTTCAGCTCGTTCTCCTCCGGAGTCAAGGAACACGTCGAATATACCAGAACTCCTCCCGGTTTCAGGCTTTCTATCGCGGATTCGAGTAGTTCTCTCTGAAGTGCCGAGCAGAACTCTATATCCCTCGCTCCTCTGTCCGTTTTCCTCGACTTGTCCTTATGTATTACACCCTCCCCGCTACAAGGGGCGTCTATAAGGATTTTATCTACCTTTATTCCCAAGTTCTTGAATTTTACGGCGTTCATCCTAAGCACTACCGTATTTAACATACCCATCCTGTGGATGTTGTCTATTAGAGGCTGAATTCTCTCCTCGTTCGCCTCTATGGCTATTATAACCCCCCTATTTTCCATCAGCTGAGCTAAGAATGTTGTCTTCCCACCGGGAGACGAGGCAAAGTCTGCAATCGTTTCCCCGGGCTTCGGGTTTAAAGCTAAGGGGGGAACGCATGAACTCTTCTCCATAACGTAGTAGTATCCCAACAGGTATTCGGGGGTGGCACCTATGGAGAACGGCTCTTTAACGACCTTGTAGCATAGGGGAACTTCCGTTTTCTCGAGGGAAAAGCCTCTATCCTCAAGTCTTTCGATCAACTCTCTTTCATCTATTTTGAGAGTATTTACCCTTATATGCTTTGGAATTCCCCTCTCCATAGCCTCTACGAGTCTTAAGGTTTCTTTCTCACCGAAGAAGGCTATCCACCTTCTGATGATGAATTCGTCGTATCCGTATCTTCTGGCGATCTCCTTCGAGAGCTCCGTCGATGGGAAGTCGAGCACCATCGAATACGCTACGCAATCCTAATATAAACCGTTGTCGAACTCGAAACGTTGAAGGAACACAACCCCTTCGTAAAAGCTTGGAGAAAGGGAATGAAAAGTGTGGCACTCGTATATCCTAACAGATATGTCGGGGGGATAGCCAACATCGGGCTTCAGTACATATACGCATACGTGAATTCCAAAGAGGAGTTCGTGTGCGAGAGATTTTATACGGATGTATTTGGAGGATTAAGGAGTTTAGAAAGCGGTAGAAACCTGAAAGATTTCGATATAGCATTCTTTTCCTTGCAATACGAGGAAGACTATTTTAATGCGGTCAGAATTTTAAGGGCGAGCGGATTCAGGGGACTGAAAGTCGCTGGTGGTCCATGCTGCATGCTGAATCCAAAGCCGTTGCTGAAGTTCTTCGACGCCTTCGTCATAGGGGAGGTTGAGGGAAGTGACGTTCTGGATAGAATACTGGAGGCTAAAAGCAGGGAAGATCTTACGGGTGTGGAGGGTATATACACGGGAGAAGAGGATAGGGTTAGGAGGATAAGACCGAAAAGGCTGGACTTTCACTTGAAATCTCAGATAATCGGTGAAGGTGCATACGGAAGATGCGTTCTCCTTGAGGTTGGGAGGGGATGCATAAGGCGTTGCAGGTTTTGCGTCGTTAGACAGATATATTCCCCGCCGAGATGGAGGGACGTTCGACTTCTGCTTGAGGTGGCGGAAGATTACAGGAACGTTGTTAAGAAGGTGGCGTTGATAGCTCCTTCGGTTTCGGATCATCCGAAGATAAAGGAACTAATAGCCGGACTCGTGGAAATGGGCTTCATGGTTTCCCCTTCATCCATAAGGGCGGATACGGTAGATGAGGAACTTATGGAGTTACTCGTCGCCGGAGGACTCCGGAGCTTTACGATAGCCCCGGAAGCTGGGAGCGAAAGACTTAGAAATGTTTTAAGAAAGGATATAAGCGAAGAGGACGTTATAAGGGCTACGGAGATAGCGAAGGAAAAGGGGATAAAGAGTGTAAAGCTCTACTTCATGATAGGAGTTCCGGGAGAGAGGGATGAGGATATAGATGGATTGGTGGAGCTCGTAAAAAAGGTCAGAGATATAATACCCAGGGTTTCGGTTTCCATAAATCCCTTATCCCCCAAACCCCATACACCCTTTCAATGGTTACCGTACACAGGATTTAGAGACGTGAGGGTGGGAATGAGAATACTCGAAAACAGAGTTAAATTTATAAAAAAAGAACTATCAAAAATAGCAGAGGTTTCGATAGATGGTGTTGAGAGGTTCGCAATTCAGACTATACTGTCGCGCGGAGATGTGGATGTGTCGCAGTTCGTAGAGTCTGGCAGGCCGAAGCTGAGGATTGCGGAGAGATTAGGTTTAACAAGGTATCTTGAAGAGATACCCGTCGATAGAGAACTACCATGGGATTTCATAGATCACAGCTATAGAAAGGTGAGGCTAATCGAAGAATATTTGAGAGCCGATGATGAGGCCGTGGAGCGCTGAGCGGTGATGAAGGATCGGCTATCTGAGGAAATCAATAAATATCTTCAATGACAAATCCGGCCCGATGGACAAGGTTATAGAAGTTCTCAAGATACTCGAAGAGAACGCAAGATTGACTCCGAAGGAGATCGCGGAAATGACGGGGCTGGATGAGAAGGAAGTCGAGAGGATTATAAGGAAGAAGGAGGAGGACGGGACGATTCTGAAGTATAAGACCGTGATAGATTGGGAGAAGGTGGGGGAGGAGTTCGTTTATGCCATAATAGACGTCAGAGTTGATTTGACGAGGGAAAAGGGTTACGACGACATAGCGAAGAGGATAGCCAAGTATCCGGAGGTTCATTCAGTCCGTCTTATAAGCGGAGACTACGACTTCCAGATAGTGGTGAAGGGAAAGTCGCTTAAGGATGTGGCTTTCTTCGTCGCGGAGAAGATTTCGACGATTCCGGAAGTTAGGGACACGTTCACCCACTTCGTTTTGAGGAGTTACAAGGAGGAAGGCGTTTTGCTTTTCAAGGATGAAGAGGACAGGAGGCTCGCGCTTGTCCCGTAGGATTAGCGAGAGGGTGGATTCGATAAAGCCTTCCGGAATCAGGAAGTTCTTCGACTTGGTAATCGGTAGGCCGGACGTCATAAGTTTGGGCGTAGGGGAGCCGGACTTTCCCGTCCCTTGGAGGATCAGGGAGCAGATGATATATTCCCTGGAGAGAGGCATAACTTCCTACACGTCCAACCACGGTTTGCCTGAGCTTAGGGAGGCGATAGCGGAATACTACTCCAAATTCGGATTTAGGCCGGATCCAGAAAACGTCATCGTAACTACGGGAGTGAGCGAGGGCATAGATTTAGCCTTAAGGGCTATACTGAATCCGGGGGATGCGGTTTTAATTCCAGAACCAGCATACGTTTCATACAAGCCCCTGACGATTTTAGCAGGTGGAGAGGCGGTGGCTATTCCTACGACTCCCGATTTCAAGCCGAATTACGATCATCTTTCGAAATACGCCAAGGAGTTCGAACCGAAGGCGATAATCCTTAACTACCCGAACAATCCAACGGGAGTCACTTATTCGAAAAAGGAGCTCGAAGAGATTGCAGACTTAGCCATAGAATTTGACATGATCGTCGTTTCGGACGAGATATACTCGGAGCTCACTTATTCCGGGAAGCACGTATCTGTAGCATCGCTTAACGGTATGGAAGAGAGGACGATAGTTTTAAACGGATTTTCTAAGGCGTTCGCAATGACCGGGCTCAGGATAGGTTACGTGATAGCTCCTGAGGACATAGCGGAGGCCATGCTTAAGATACATCAATACTGCATGCTCTGCGCACCTATTACGGCTCAAATAGGCGCTCTCGAAGCTTTGAGAAATTGCGACGAGGAGCTCGATAGGGTTAGGGCGGAATACATGAGGAGGAGAAACCTTTTCGTCAAGAGGTTGAGCGGGGTTTTCGAGATAAGAAAGCCCGAAGGAGCCTTTTACGCTTTTCCGAAGATTTCCGACTACGGGCTCAGCAGTGAGGAATTCGCGGAGAGGTTGCTGTTGGAGAAGGGAGTTGCGGTAGTCCCGGGAAACGCGTTCGGAGATTGCGGGGAAGGATACATAAGGTGCGCCTACGCGGTAAGCATGGAAAAGCTCAAAGAGGCTATAGACAGAATAGAGGACTTCGTCAGAGGACTTCGACCAAATCCCTGATCAGCGTGACTTCAACCAATTCCCCTTCCTCGAAACCCTCCTTCTCCTCCGGAACAACCACGATACCGTTCGCCTTCACCATCGATGTGAGTATTCCCGAGCCGGAGGTTCTAACGGGGCTTGCGATTCCGTTCCTAACGACGACCCTCGCGAAAGTCCGAACTCCGGGCTGGGAAGGAATCCTCCTCGAAAGCCTCGCCCTAACCTTTTCTCCCCTCTTGGCTACAACCCTCACTCCCGTGAGCTTTGCGAGTATTTCGGGGAAGAAAGTGTAGAAGGCAAGGATGCACGCCACCGGAAATCCGGGTAGGAGGAGGACGGGCTTTCCCTCTATCACTCCGAATCCCGTCGGCATTCCCGGTTTCATCGAAACTCCGTGAAATATTATCTCCCCCATCTCCTCCACTACTTCTGGAACCAAATCCCTCTTACCCACCGAAGTCCCGCCCGTCACTATCACCGCATCTGTCGATAGAGCCTTCGAAACGGCATCCCTAAGCTTCCCGAATTCGTCCTCCACTATTCCCATATACACCGGCTCGCACCCCATCTCTCTGATCGCACAGCAGAGCATCGGAGAATTCGAATTCACTACTCTTCCCACCTCGGGATTCATTCCCACCTCTATTAGCTCGTTTCCCGTCGCTATCACCGCCACCTTAGGCCTTCTGATGACCTCAACCTCCGAATAGCCGAGGCTCGCTAAAACCCCCACATCCTGAGGTTGGAGGATCTCACCCTTCCTGAGAACCACCTCACCCATCCTTACGTCCTCCCCCCTTTTGGAAACGTTCTCCCAAGGCGTCACTGATCTGTAGATCTCCACGCTTCCCTCGATCTCTTTTGCGTATTCGAGCATCACTACCGCATTCGCCCCTTCCGGCAGTGCGGATCCCGTGGACACTCTAACCGCCTTTCCCCTCTCAATGCAACACGGCTTCTCTCCTATATCAACTTCCCCGACGAGCCTCAAAATCACGGGATTCGTGGGAGAAGCTCCGAACGTGTCTTCAGCCCTAACGGCGTAACCGTCCATCGCGGATCTATCGAAGTGAGGAACGTCCCACTTAGCTATGACGTCTTCCGCGAGAATCCTCCCGCAGGCTTGGAATATTTCGACACTCTCCTTTCCTACCCTACTTATTTCGGATCTGGAAATCTGCCTGATAGCTTCATCCACGGGAGTTCTTTCCGCGAATATCTTACCCATGCGGGGAGTAACGTCGAAGGCTAAATAACTTTCTCCAACAACTTCTCCGTCGGAGTTATGTTCTTGTCGAGCCCGAGCTCCTTCTCTTCTATCCCCAAAGCCAGACCCACGATTTGGGTTACGTGCAAAACCGGTATCTCGGGCATTCCGAGGACCGCTTGTCCCACATCCAGAGCGTAATGGCAGAGAGGACAGACCGTAACTATGCAATCTGCCCCTTCAGCCCCTTCGAGTATCCTCTTAACCATCCTCAGGTGCGACTCCTTGTCTATCAGCATTATGGGTGCTCCACAGCAGTCCGTTTTGAAGGGATTATCCGCGATCTCGCAACCCAGGTTCTCCAAAAGCTTCTCCATTTTCTTGGGATCTTCCGTGTTATCGAATCGAACGATCTCCTCCGGCCTGACTATCAGACATCCGTAATACGGAGAGGCTTTGACTTCCACGAGTCTCTCCACGTTCCTAATTATCCCGTCGATACCGTAGTCATCGACGAGGACTCCGAGGATGTGCTTGACCTCCACGTTCCCCTCGTATTTCTTCCCTATCCTTTCCAAGACTTCGTTTACCTCCGATTTTACCTCCTCCCTCTCAAGCATCGCTTTCGCCTTCTTCATGTTGAAGAAGCAACTCGAACATATCGTAACCACGTCGAGTCCCAATTCCTCAGCCAGAGCCAAGTTCCTCGCGTTTAATGCGAGCCAAGCCTTTTCGTTGAACTCCTCCACTATGTGAGTTCCGCAACAGTTGAAAGGAATGTCGACGAGCTCTATACCGAGTTTCTTGCAAACCGCCCTCGTGGACATGTCGTATTCCAGCGAACTCGATTCCGCCGAGCATCCGGGGAGGTAGGCGTATCTAAGCATTCTCGCACACCTCGAAAATCTTCCTAACCTCTTCCGCACACTCCGACTTCTTTGCAGAAATGGAAACCTTCCCGTTTCTCCACATCTTAAAAGCTATGCTCGGAGGCAACATTTTGATCGATTCGATTCCCATAAACTTGAGCATGAACTTCGTTTCGACCAACCTTCCATATTCCTTAACCACATCGACGAACGCCTTAACGAGCTTCGTTCCGACGTTTTCCACTCCGCCCGATATCGCCATCTTTCTCAATTCGGAGAATATTTCGACGGGCTTAACGTCTCTCGGACAACGTAAGCACTTAAAACACATAGCGCAGAGCCAATATGCCTCGTTTCCCAAATCCTGCCCGTTCACCTGCAGACTGAGGACTATCCTCCTCGGATTGAACTCCTCGTTGACCCAGGCTACGGGACAATCACCCGTGCAAGTTCCGCACTGGTAGCACCTCTGTATATCACTAACGTTCATAACCAATTCCATGCGTGATGTATTTGCATTTATTGATTATGAAGTTTTTGCAAAAACCTTAAATACTGAACGGAGAACCATAGCAAGCGGACGTGAAGGGCTTAAATCGTTCGGGGAGGTGGTTTCTTGGAAATCGACAATAGACTAACGATCTCGACGAAAGTCGAAGGGAACGGATTCACGATAGTCAGGAAAACTCCGATAGAAGAGAGGAGGCTCGTTTACAATGCGGATCTTTGCGTGGGGTGTGGTATGTGTGCGGAAGCTTGCCTCTCCGGTTGCATAGAGCTTAACCCTCCGTCCGTTAAAGGTAAGGCTCCCCTCATAGTTATAGACGTCGAGAACTGTCATCTGTGCGGTGTTTGTAGCGAGGTTTGCATATTCAACGCGATAGACGTGGTTTCCAACGGAAGAAGCATAAAGGAATTCGACTGCACGCCGAGATATTCCGTAGTTTACGACGTGGACACGTCAAAATGTCCGGAGGATTGTAAGTCCTGCGAAATAGCTTGTCCGAGAGGGGCTCTGAAGTGTGAAACTGAGGATGGAAAGAAGCTGATAGTCAGAAACGAAAAGCTTTGCATATACTGCACGAACTGTAAGCTCGCATGTCCAGAGGATGCCATACTCGTGGAGAAGCCTATTTCTGGCGAGATAGAGGTCGATGAGGGGAAGTGTCAGGTTTGCGGTGCGTGTGCGGATATATGTCCTACGAACGCGATATCTTTTCCGAAGGACAGAAAAATAGAGGTCAACGAGGAAGTCTGCCTGTTCTGCAAGGCGTGCGTTAAGGTTTGTGCTGTAGAGGCGATAAGGGTTAGGAGGAAGTCGATCAGCGTGATCTCCTTGGCTAAAGGCCCTTGGACGAAGGTGCACGAGGAAGCTTTCAAGAGGGTGATAGGATGAGGCTGGTTTACGAGAAGGAGAAGTGCATAGGATGCGGGAACTGCGTGGTCGTTTGTCCCTTAAATCTATCTCTGGACGTAAGGGCGATGGGCGGGAAGG
The DNA here is from genome assembly GCA_026986375.1 of Archaeoglobaceae archaeon. Lineage (GTDB taxonomy): Archaea > Halobacteriota > Archaeoglobi > Archaeoglobales > Archaeoglobaceae > WAKM01. The sequence goes on along the minus strand of JALSOQ010000015.1, from coordinate 19,322 downwards.
GGGGAGTGAAGGTAAGGGTGAGGGACGGATACGCCGAATTGGAGGAGTGTCCGGTTTGCGGAGTCTGCGTGAGGTTCTGCCCGTTCGGAGCTTTGAGAGTAGAGGCTAAGGAGGTAAGGGAGTTCGAGAAATCCGAGGCGATATTCGAGGAGGTAAGGGAGGAGGTAGAAGAAAAAAAAGTGGAAAAGAAGGTGGAGATCACATACGAGATCAATCGCGAGCTTTTGAGGAAAATTCAGATCGTCGGAGAGTGCATGACGACCGGATTGCTCAGGAGGATATTCGAGGAGGATATGGAAATAACTCCGGCGGAGATAAGAAATCTGATAAGCGTTTTCGAGAGGAAGGGTAACGTTTTCGGAATTCTTGAGGAGCAGATTATATCGAACGACTTCTGCTCTCTCTGCGGGGCGTGCGTCGCATCTTGCGGTAAGGACGCGATAGAGATAAGGGATAGGCCCGTTCTGGTTAAGGACTGCGTTAACTGCGCATCCTGCATAGTCAGATGCCCAAAGACGTCCTTTTTGGACGTCGAACCGAACGGGGAGATAGGAGTTTATCTGGCGAAGGGGAAGTTTGGAGGCGTAATATCCTCACTCTTCGCCTACGCGCTCGATAAGGGAATAATAGAGTGCGCGATAGTTACGGACGGGGAAAAACCGATCTTAGCTACGAAAAAGGATGAAGTCATAAACTGCGCGGAGAAGTTCTCGATAGTTCCGAACGTTTCCATGCTAAAGGAGGCTTTGAAGATCGGATTTGGCTCCATAGGAGTTTTGGGAGTTCCATGTAACGTTTTAGCTTTTAGAAAGTTCGAAAAATTGGGAATGAAGCAGATAAAGCTCATAGTCGGATTGTTCTGCCCGAGGGGTAGCTACAAGAAGAGGGTCCCTCTCGCCTGCAAGCTCTGCACGGACTTCTATGCCGAGTTTGCGGACGTTTCAGTCAGCCACATCGCAGAAGAGGGGTGGAATCTGATCATAACGAGGACTGAATTCGGAGAGGAGATCGTTAAATCGGCTTCGAGGGAAGGATATTTGAAAATAGGGGATCCGGGAGAGGAGATAGTTCAGAAGTTCAGGAAGTTTGCTGAGAAGAAGAAAGAAACGGGAGAGAAGAACAGGCAGGAGTTACTTAAGAGGTTTGAGAGCTTCGAGAAGGCCGTTCAGCAGTTGGGAGCTTTAAACGTTAGGTATCTTAGCGGTGGTAGGGTATGGTGAGGATTGGAGTTTTCGTCTGCCACTGCGGGAAGAACATAGCGGGAACGGTGAACGTGAAGGAGGTCGTGGAATACGCCAAAACTCTGGAGGACGTAGTTTTTGCTACCGACAACAAATACGTATGTTCGAGCAGTGGGCAGGAGGAGATAAAGAAGGCGATAAAGGAGCACGAACTCGACAGAATCGTCATAGCGTGTTGCAGTCCGAGGATGCACGAAGCTACGTTCAGGAAGACTCTTGAAGAGGCGGGACTCAATCCGTTCCTGCTCGAAATAGCGAACATAAGAGAGCACTGCTCTTGGGTTCACATGAACCAGCCGAGGGAAGCTACGGAGAAGGCGAAAGCTCTGGTGAGAATGGCTGTTGCTAAGGCGAGGTATCTGGAGCCGTTCGAGAAGAAGAAGGTCAAGGTCATTCCCAAAGCTCTGGTGATAGGGGGAGGAGTAGCTGGAATTCAGTCCGCTTTGGATTTGGCGGACATGGGATTCGAAGTTTATTTGGTGGAGAAGAATCCGTCCCTAGGAGGGCACATGGCCCAGCTGGATAAGACCTTCCCCACAATGGACTGTTCGATCTGCATTCTCGGGCCGAAAATGGTCGATGCTTATAAGCACGAAAGGATACACGTTTTCACGTATTCAGAAGTCGAAAGCGTCGAAGGTTACGTGGGGAACTTCAAAGTAAAGATTAGGAAGAAGGCGAGGTTCGTGACAGAAGCTTGCACCGGCTGTGGAGTCTGTGCGAAGTTCTGTCCAGTAGAAGTCCCGAACGAGTTCGACTGCGGTCTGGCGATGAGGAAGGCCATATACATTCCATTCCCGCAGGCGGTTCCTCAGCAGTTCACGATAGATCCCGAACATTGCATAGGTTGCGGGATGTGCGTTGCGGTTTGCGAGAGGAACGCCATAGACTTCGAGCAGAGGGATGAGATAGTAGAGGTGGAAGTCGGAACGATAATCGTCGCAACGGGATTCGACGTTTACGATGTAAGTAAGGTGAAGGAATACGGATACAAGCGCTACAAGAACGTGATAACTTCGTTGGAGTTCGAGAGACTCATCAACGCTTCCGGGCCGACCGAAGGTAAGATAATAAGGCTCTCGGACGGGAAAACACCTAAGAGGATCGCTTTCATTCAGTGCGTCGGAAGTAGGAGCGAGAAGCACAAGCCCTACTGTTCGGGAATCTGTTGCATGTACACGCTGAAGCATGCGCAGCAGATAAAGGAGAAGATGCCGGATGCTGAAGTTTACGTCTTCTACATGGACATGAGAACTCCGGGAAAGGGTTACGAGGAGTTCTACGCGAGGGCGAGGAGTTTGGGAGTCAAGTTCATAAGGGGAAGGCCGAGCAGGATAGTGGAGGATTCTGAACATAACCTACACGTCTTCGTCGAGGACACGATTTCCGGAAGGCCAATGGAGGTAGTCGTGGACATGGTCGTTTTGGCTCCGGCCATAGAGCCGAGCAAGGATGCTGAAAAGATAAGGAAGATCCTGAGCCTCGCAACGTCTCCGGACGGGTTCTTCATGGAAGCTCACGCCAAGCTGAGGCCTCTGGACACGATGGTTTCCGGAGTTTTCTTGGCCGGGGCGTGTCAGGGGCCTAAGGACATACCGACGAGCGTCGCTCAGGCGAGCGGGGCTGCGAGCAGAGCGGCAACTCTAATGGCGAAGGGGGAGATAGAAGTCGAGCCGATAACCGCATACGTGGCGGAATCCGAGCTATGCTTCGGGTGCGAGATATGCAAGGACGTTTGCGACTTCAACGCGATAGGGATAGTTTACGGAACCGCCTACGTTAAGGAGCCAGTATGCACGGGCTGTGGAGCTTGTGCTGCTTCGTGTCCGACGAAAGCCATCCAGATAAGGAACTTCACGGACAGGCAGATAATGGCTCAGATAGAGAACGCTTTCCTGCCGAACGAGGATATAGAGCCGAAGATAATAGCCTTTCTGTGCAACTGGTGTAGCTACGCCGGAGCGGATACGGCCGGGCTGGCGAGGATGCAGTATCCGCCGAACGTTAGGGCGATCAGGGTTATGTGCACCGCGAGGATAGATCCGATATACATTCTGAAGGCGTTCGTTAGCGGAGCGGACGGAGTTCTGGTCGCTGGATGTCACTTGGGCGACTGCCACTACCTGACGGGCAACTACAAGGCGAAGAGAAGGGTGGAGAAGATGTGGAAGCTTCTGGAGGATTTGGGAATAGAGAAGGAGAGGCTGAGGTTGGAGTGGATCTCCGCTCCTGAAGGAGAGAAGTTCGCGAGGGTCATAAAGGAGTTCGTAGAGGAACTAAAGAAGTTGGGTCCGAGTCCGCTCAAGGTTTACAAGAAGGAGGTGAAAGTTTGAAGCTCATCCTTAAAAACGGCGTGGTTTACGATCCCGCTAACGGGATAAACGGGGAAAAGATGGATATATGCATAAAGGACGGGAAGATCGTCGAGAAGGTGAGATTTGCGAAGGAGATCGACCTTAAGGGAAGGCTTGTCATGCCGGCCGGCTTCGACATCCACAGCCACATAGCCGGTGGAAAGGTGAACGTCGGAAGGCTCTTCAGACCGGAAGACAGCTTGAGAAGGCTCGTAGCTAAGAGGGGAATTCTGAGGAGTGGGAGCGGTTGTTCGGTTCCGACCGTCCATCTGACGGGTTACGATTACGCTCTTATGGGATACACCACTGCAATAGAGCCTGCGGTGCCCCCTCTAATGGCGAGGCACACCCATCACGAGCTCAACGAGATTCCGATTATAGACAAGGCGTGCTTCCCCCTTTTCGACGGCAACTGGTTCGTAATGAAGTTCATAAGCGAGGAGAAGTTGGAGGAGCTCAAAGCCTACGTCGCTTGGCTCCTCTGGGCTACCAAGGGATATGCGGTGAAGATTACCAACCCCGGAGGAACCGAGGCGTGGGGGTGGAGGAAGAACGTTCACGACATAGACGAGGAGGTTCCTTTCTTTGGAGTTACGCCCAAGGAGATAATAACGAATCTCGTGGACGTCTGCAACGAGCTCAAGCTTCCCCATTCCGTCCACCTGCACTGCAACATGCTCGGAGAGCCGGGGAATTACGAGATCACTATTAAAACTTTGAAGCTCGTTAGGGGGAGGGATTTCGAAGGAAGGCAGTCGTTGCACGTGACCCACCTGCAGTTCCACTGCTACGGCGGAGAGGACTGGAAGACTTTCGAATCCAAGGCGGACGAGGTGGCGAAGGAGGTGAACGCGAACGATAACGTAACCATAGACACAGGAAACGTGATATTCGGCGATACGACGACGATGACGGCAGACGCTCCGATGGAGTTCGACCTATACAAGCTGACGGGGTTGAAGTGGGCGAACAAGGATGTGGAGCTCGAAACCGCTCCGGGCGTTACTCCTTACATCTACTCTCCTAAGGTTCTGGTCAACGCCGTTCAGTGGGCCATTGGGATAGAGTTGGCCCTACTGATAAGGCCGGAGAAGGTGATACTAACGACGGATCATCCTAACGGAGGGGTGTTCACGAACTATCCGAAGGTTATCGCATGGCTGATGAGCAGAAGGGCGAGGGAGGAGATGCTTGCAAGAGTCCATAAGTCCACGGAACGCAGAACCGTTCTGCCGACGATAGATAGAGAGTTGGACTTCTACGAGATAGCGATGATGACGAGGAGCAACCCCGCCAAGTCGGCCGGTTTCCCAAACAAGGGACATTTGGGTGTTGGAGCGGATGCGGACGTAGCGGTTTACGACATAAAGCCTAACGAAGTCGATCCGAGCAGGAATCCGGAGCTAATAGAGAGAGCTTTCAGCAGGGCATATCTGACGATAAAGGGCGGGGAGATTATTGTTAGGGAGGGAGAAATCGTCAAAGTCGTGCACGGCAGGACGTTCTGGGTCGATGCGATGAACAGGGTGGACGGATCGATTATAGAGAAGGATCTGAACTACTTCTTCAAGCGTTACTACTCCGTAAATCTTTCGAATTACGTCGTGAGGGAGAGAGAGCTCAGGAGGAGTGAGAAGATATGCGTGAGTTAATACTCAGGCTAAAGGAGAAGCCGGACATAAGCTTGGAAGTAGAAGGAGTCCTTCCGAACGTAGTTGCGGAGATGAGGTTGGAGGATATAGAGAACCTTCCTATACAATACGGCAATAAGAAGGTCAAGCTTTCCGAATTCTTCGACGTAAGCTTTGAGAAGTCGGAAGTTCCGAGAATAGTTTTCGAGGGTGACATGAGTAGGGTTAAGAGGATAGGCTGGAAGCTCGACGGCGGAGAGATAATCGTCGAGGGGAACGCGGGGATGTATTTGGGAGCTTTCATGAGCGGTGGCAGAATCGTGGTGGAGGGAGATGTGGGAGATTTCTCGGCGTTGAACATGAAGGGAGGAGAGATAATCGTAAGGGGAAATGCCGGAAACTACCTCTGCGCGAGCTATCGAGGAGAATGGAGGGGAATGGGCGGAGGAACGGTTTTGGTCGAAGGAAACGTTGGCAAGGAAATGGGAGCTAACATGAGAAACGGAAAGATAGTGGTGAAAGGAACCGCCGACGAGTTCGCGGGAGTTTCGATGAAAGGAGGTCTTATAGTGCTTGAAAAGGCGAAGGCGAGGGTTGGTGCGGGAATGACGGGAGGAGTCATAGTTGCGAACGAAGTGGAAGATCTTTTGCCCGGATTTTTGGAGGAGGGAACGGTAGAAAATCCCGAAATCGAAGGGGAGGTTTTTGAGGGAACTTTCAAGGTTTACACGGGAGATCACGCGGAAAGGAGGGCTAAGGGGAGAATATACGTCAGGATTCAATAAAAATGTTTGATTTTCGAACAGAAAATTATTTTAAAACAATTTTTAACGACATAAAAATTATGAAAAGGCTGGTGGTTTTGGTATTGCTTTTGGCCATAGCGTTTGCAGGATGCACGAATAACGTTAAGCTAAATCAGACACAGCATGGTAACGCCGGTCAGAAAGGGAAGGGACCGATGACGAGAAACGGTAGCGTAATGTGGAGCGAAGTGATGGGTATAAAAGCCGGAAACCTAACTCCTCAGGAAGTGGAAGACATAATCCACATGAGGCAGGAAGAGAAGCTCGCTCACGATGTTTATCTTACCCTCTACAACAAGTGGCACCTTCGGATTTTCGAAAACATAGCGAAAAGCGAGCAGACTCACATGAATGCGGTAAAAATGCTGATAGAGAAATACAACTTAACCGATCCCAACGAAGGTAAGGGACTCGGAGAATTCGAGAATCCGAAATTTACGAAGCTTTACAAGGAGTTGGTGGCTGAAGGAAGCAAGTCGGTCTTAGACGCTTTAAAAGTAGGAGCGATGATAGAAGAGTTGGACATAGTGGATCTCCAGAAGTGCCTCAACCACACGAACAAGAGGGACATAAGGCTCGTTTACGAAAATCTGATGAGAGGATCGGAGAATCACTTAAGAGCTTTCGTCTCTCAGATAGAAAGGATGGGTGGAAAATACGTTCCGAAGTATTTGAGCGAAAAGGAGTTCGAGGAAATAATCAAGTCCCGTGTCTCCAGTCACTAAGATACCTGATCTGCTCCTCCGTAAGTTCGTCTATTTTTATCCCCATAGTTTCAAGCTTGAGCCTTGCGACCTTCCTGTCGAGCTCTTCCGGAAGTCTGTAAACCTTCCTCTCCAATTTTTCGTAGTTTTCCGCTATGTATCTCACCGCCAAAGCCTGATCGGAGAAGCTCATGTCCATAACTTCTATCGGATGTCCGTCTCCGGCAACCAAGTTCACTAATCTTCCTTCCGCTATTAGGTAGAGCTTTTTGTCTCCCAAGTCGTATTCCGTAACGTAATCCCTTATCTGCCTTATATTCTTGCTCAGCTTTTCCAAGTCGGGAATCGAAATCTCGACGTTGAAGTGACCGGCGTTGGCCAGAATAGCCCCGTCCTTCATCAGCTTGAAGTGCTCCTCCCTTATCACGTTTATGTTGCCCGTTGCGGTTACGAATATGTCTCCTATCTTTGCAGCTTCCTCCATCCGCATAACCCTAAATCCGTCCATAACAGCCTCAAGCGCCCTTATCTCGTCGACCTCCGTAACTATCACGTTCGCACCCAATCCTTTAGCTCTCATCGCTATTCCCCTTCCGCACCAGCCGTAGCCGGCAACTACGACCGTCTTTCCGGCTATGAGGATATTTGTAGCTCTCATTATTCCGTCCCACGTAGATTGTCCCGTCCCGTATCTGTTGTCGAAAAGGAACTTCGTGTATGCGTCGTTTACCGCTATGACGGGAAACCTCAGAACACCCTCCCTCTCCATAGCCTTCAGCCTTATCACTCCTGTCGTCGTTTCCTCGCTCGCACCCAAAATTCTGTCGGCGTAATATCTCCTCTCCCCGTGCAGAAGGAAGATCAGATCCGCTCCATCATCGACTATTATGTCCGGTTTGGTGTCTATGACTCTGTTTAAAGCTTCGTAATACTCCTCCCTGCTCATCCCCCTCTTCGCGAAGCACTTGACGCCCATATCCCTCAAAGCATCGGCCACATCGTCCTGCGTGCTCATGGGATTACAGCCGGTTATCGCTACATTAGCCCCTCCGGCGATCAGTGTTTTTACGAGAACAGCCGTCTTAGCTTCGACGTGCAGAGCCATCCCTATTCTCAATCCTTCGAGCGGTCTCTCTCTTTCGAACTCCTCCCTAATTTTTGCGAGAACTTTCATGTGCTTTTCCGCCCACTCTATCTTCCTGTATCCCCTATCGACGTCCATGTTTCGAGGAACTATGACGGTTTAAAATACCCTTTCTGTGCCGGAAGAATGCGGGGATAGCGACGTATCCGAATAGTCCGTAGCAGAACGTTCCCTCCAAGAGGAGGAGGGTAGAGAGGAAGGCGAACGCTATCGCCATGATCGAAGCTACGAATCCGTAGGAGTCCTTTCTCTTGAAAAATCCCTTCAAAAAAGTCGCCGAAATGACGAGTAGGACGAAGGAGTTCATTACGGATCTGCCGAATTCGAGTGCGGATAAAGCGAGGAAGATCGTCGCATATATCAGATCGAGCGTGCTACCACCCCCACGAGGAAGGCCATCGCGTAAGCTACAGCGAAGCTGTATAGAACGGAAAACAGAGCCCATCTCCAGCCAGCCTCAGCCTTGATCGTCGCGAGCGTCGCGACGCACGGCATGTAGAGTAGGGAAAACACCATGAAAGCCAGAGCTTGGGAGGGATCCATAACTCTCGCAATGGGAACGTTCAGAATTCCGAGAGTTTCGACGACCACCTCTTTAGCTACGACTCCCATTAAAATCGCCAGAACGAACTGCCAGTCCCATCCCATGGGGGAGAAGAGGGACTGGATCGATTTTGCGAACATTTCCGCGTAGCTCACCTTTCCGGGATAGTTGGTTACGAACCATATCACCACCGACATTCCCAAAATCACCGTTCCCGCTTTCTGAAGGAAGTGTTTCGTTCGATTCCAAGTAAGGATCCAGACGTCCCTCAAGTTCGGTATCCTATAGGGAGGAAGCTCTATAACGTACTCCGCCTCTCCCCTGAGCAAAACCCTTCTAAAGATCTTAGCAGAAATCAGAGCGACGATCAATCCGAACACGTATAAACCCATTATGACGGTTGCTTCGGACTTCGGAAAGAATATTCCGGCGAAGAGGACGTAAATCGGCAACCTCGCACTGCAGGAAACGAAGGGATTTACAAGGATGGTAGCTATCCTAACCTTATCGTCGTCTATCGCCCTCGTCGCCATAACAGCCGGAACGTTGCACCCGAAACCCATCATAAGCGGTATTACGGACTTCCCCGTTAGTCCGAACCTCGACATGATTCCGTCCATGAGATAAACGGCACGAGGCATGTATCCGCTCAGTTCGAGTAACGCGAGGGATAGGAAGAGAAAAACTATGTTAGGCACGAAGACCAAAACGCTTCCAACTCCCTTAACTATCCCATCACCAATCAGAGAGAATAGGACTCCCCCAAAACTCGAAACGTAATCGGCCAAATTCGAGAAGAGGAGATGTATGGAATCCGTAAGGGGAGATGCTACGGTGAATGTGAACGTGAACATCATCCACATCAAGGCTATGAATATGGGAATTCCCAAGTGCTCGTCCATGAAAACTTCATCTAAAACGTCCGTAAGGTCTTTTCCTTCATTTTCTACCCTAACGACCTCCTTAGCAATCCTTTCGGCCGTCTTCACGAAGTCCTTGGCGCTTACCTTCGGAACCCTTCCCCCCTTCAAAATCTCCCTCTTGAGATCCTCAATTCCCACTCCCTTTACGGCCACGGTCCTTACCACCGGAACGCCCAAAATTTTGGATAGCTTCTCTGCATCTATCCTAATTCCCTTCTTTTCCGCCTCATCGACCATGTTCAGAACGAGAATCATAGGAATCCCGAACTTAGCGAGTTGCAGAGTTAGATAGAGGTTCCTCTCTAAATTCGAAGCGTTTACGACGTTCAAAATTAAGTCCGGCCTCTCTTTAAGCAGATAATCCCTTGCAACCTTCTCGTCCAAGCTGTGAGCTTCGAGACTGTATATTCCAGGCAAATCCACGAACAGAACGTCCTTGCCGTCTATCTTAGTCTTACCTTCCTTCACTCCGACAGTCGTTCCGGGAAAGTTTCCCACTTCGAACTTTCCCCCGGTCAGAGCGTTCAGAAGTGCCGTCTTCCCGACGTTGGGATTCCCCACCATCGCAATTTTCATCCGAACTCAGGACGTCTTTGGCGTAAATATATCTAATCCTAACGATTTTAGAGAGTCCCCGAATGCGTGAACGAACTCCTCAAGTTCCTCCTCACTATGCATCGCGCAGAGATGACACCTCTTCATCGGATTAGGAGTCAGCAGAATTCCCCTCCTCCTCATCTCCGCAACGAACCTCCTATACATCTCCCCGTTCACATTTACGACCGACGAGTAATCCACAACATCCTCCTCCGCGAACTGGATCGCGAATACGGACTTGTAACCCACGATCCTCGCGGTTACTCCTAAATCCTCCAGAACATCCTTTAAAGCCCTCCTATACTCCTCTCCGAGCTTCGAGATTCTGTCTGTAACCCCGTCCCTCTCCAAGATCTCTAAGGTCTTCTTGGCAGCAGCCAATCCGATCAAGTTGCCGCTGTACGTTCCGGACACAAGAACACCGTCGTGAACGAGGGACATTATCTCCTCCCTTCCGACTACAGCGGAAATCGGATATCCGTTGCCCAAAGCCTTTCCTACGGTCGTTATGTCCGGAATTACGCCGAGTTCTTCCTGAACTCCTCTTATGTTGTGTCTGAAAGCGGTGACGATCTCGTCGAAGATCAGGACGCTACCGTATGTCTTCGTTTCTCTCCTAAGCGTTTTCAAAAACCTCTTCTTCGGAATTATCGTTCCAACGCTGTGAGGAATGGGTTCCAATATCACACACGCGATCTCGTCGTGGTGTTCCGCCATCAACTCCTTGAAAGCTTCGCAGTCGTTGAATGGAAGGATTCTGACGAGATCCCAAATGGCCCTCGGGATTCCCTCGGATTGAGGATAGATCTTGCCCATCATATTCTCCGGAGGATGGACGTTGAAAGCGACGTAATCGTGCCATCCGTGATAACAGCCCTCGAACTTGACAATCTTCTCCCTTCCCGTGTAAGCCCTCGAAAGTCTTATGGCGTGAAAAGTCGCCTCCGTTCCCGAATTTACGAACACGACCTTTTCAGCCGAGGGGATCAAGTCCACCAATCTCTCGGCAACTTCCACTTCGAGCTCGCTCACCCCGACTCCGAAGAGAACTCCCCACTCCATCTGCTCTCTAACCGCTTCGTTCACTTCGGGATGGTTGTGTCCGAGGACTATAGGTCCGAAGGCCAGGATGTAGTCGGTAAACTCCCTTCCGTTAGCGTATATCTTGCATCCGAATGCTTTCTCCGGGACGAAAGGTTCCGGGAAATGAATTTCACTCCTCAAACCGGTCTGGGCTCCCTTGGGAATAACCCTCAAAGCCCTCGCGTAAACGTCGTCCATGCAATCGCATTGGCGGGATGTTAAAGAATTTTGTTAAGATGCGTTTATAATTTTAGCATAAAATTTAAGAAACTTTAGGTTTCGAGGAGTAAACTCTGAGCCCCAAGATGGCTCCCAACCCCAAGGCTATGGGAACGTAATGCAACGTAGCTCCCGCGAGTCCGAGCATTCCAAGCAGAACCTTCGCCTCCTTCCTTATGATTTCCCTACCGGTAACCGCCAGCGCTATCAGATACATCACGACGACCGTTGCTACGAAGTAGTAGAGGACTTTCGCAACCATCGCCAGATCCCAGTGCTGAACCGTTATGAGGAACATCTCGGGGTGCGTGAAGTAGATGTATGGGCCTATGTAACCGGCAAGAGCGTATTTTACCGCATTCTTAGCGGTTTTCCAGAAATCTCCTCCCGCTATCGCCGATCCGGCGTATGCGGCCAGAGCTACCGGAGGCGTTACGTCCGCGAGTATTCCGAAGTAGAAGACGAAGAAGTGGGCGGCGAGCAGTGCTACAGCAACTCCGCAACCCGGAACGTTCTGTCCGTATATACCCACTCCCGCGACGGCGTTGAAGACGGCCGGAGCCGCTACGAGGGAGGTTATGACGTAGTTGGCGGTAGTCGGAACTCCCATTCCGAGGATCAGGCTGAAGACCATCGCCATTACGAGGAGGAGCATCAGGTTTCCTCCAGTAAGATCGACGAGTTTGTATCCCAAGCTCGTGACGAGTCCGGTCATCGTCAGAACTCCCTGAATCAATCCGGCACAGGCTGCAGCGAGCATGACGCCGATGCAGGTCGTTCCGGCGTCGATCATAGACTCGTAGGTGGCTCTGAACATATTCCTTCCAACTTCGCTCCTCGAAAGGTAACCTACGATCAGAGAGAACAGGATTCCGAAAACTCCGCTCATCAGCAGAGTTTCTTCCTTCCTTATTCCCAAGAACTTGCACATCGCCACGAATAGGACGAAAGCCAAGCTCATCCAGAACTTCTCGCTCTTCTCCATCGGAAGCATCGCCAGAGCTAATGCGAGAAGAACGTATTCGGAAAACTTAGCGTCCGTGAACATCATCAGCGTCGTTATCAGAGCTATGGCGACGTATATCCTTTCATCTCCGGGTATCTCGTCCTTGGAAATCCATGCGACCCATATGGCTATGCCCAGAGAGGATATCGCTACTATGTGGGGAGCGAGTCCCCATACGAGTGCAACCGTAATTACGACCACCGGTAGTAGTAGATACAGCTTTCTCAGGAAGTATTCTAAGGGTAGATCCCTCGGAACTCCCTTCAGCCCCAAACGCTTGGTTTCGAGGTCTATGAATATGTAAACTCCGGCGTAGTATATGAGGGCTGGAATGACGGCGGCTATGATAATCTTGTTGTATGGAACTCCGAGGAATTGAGCCATTATAAATGCGGCGGCGCCCATTACGGGTGGCATTAGCTGTCCTCCGGTTGACGCGACGGACTCTATGGCTCCGGCGACTTCCGCGGGATACCCCGCCTTTTTCATTAGGGGAATCGTGAACGTTCCGGTCGTAAGGACGTTGGCAACCGAACTACCGCTTACCGTCCCCATGAGACCGCTCGAAACTACCGCCGCCTTGGCCGGTCCACCCCTCCTCGGCCCGAACAGAGATATCATAAACTGCGTTATGTAATCGCTGACACCTATTTTGAGGAGGAAAGATCCGAAGAAGACGAACGCGAAAACGTATATGGTCATCACGTAAAACGGAATTCCGAACAGTCCTTGATCGAGGTATAGGTATTGGACGAACCTTTGAAGGTTGAATCCCGTGTCTTGAATTCCGTATGCTAAGAATAAGACAACTATGAGCGGAAGTATCCAGCCCACGCTCCTCCTCGTAGCTTCCAAGACGAGGACTATCGCGATCAGTCCGAATACGATGTCGTATATGTTGACATCGTAGTATATCATATACGACGGAAATCTGTAGAACATGTAGAGCATGCTAACCAAACCCAAAAACGCGAGAACGTAGTCGTAAAACGGAAAACCCTTCTCATCCTTCCTCGCCGGATAGAGTAGGTAGGTCATCACAAGTATCATACCAAGCACGAAGGCCTCCCCCTGCTTATCCTGAAAGTCCAGCCTTAGGAGGTCTATATTCAACCCGATTCTCGAAAATAGGTCATAGAGTGAGTAGGTAAAGTTGAATATGAACAGGATTTCGTAAACTCCTATGAGGATCGCGGCTATTTTGATGACCGTCATCAGCTTCGGACTTAGATCCCTTACCCTCTCCAATTCCATAGCTCACCACCCCCTCAGCAGCAGTGGAACTTCCCTAACCTCCAACCTCAACACCCCGTAACCTCTAAGCACGAGCTTTCCGTTAACCCGAACCTTCGCGTCGTTGAGGGGAATGAACCAATACTCCCAAGACTCACCCAAATACTCGTCCAACCTCTTCACGAAGTATCCGTTTTCAACGCGTTGAAAGTCCAAAGGCTGGCCGGCATCGAATTGCTGCCACCTCTCCTCCAGAGCGTAAATACCGCTTTCGTTCACTTTGTAAACGTCGATAACCTTCGTCAGGGAAACGCTGTGAACGTATTCTACTGAGACTGTGCAGTTCAAGGGGAAATACAGAACGCTTCCGTTGAATTCAATTACGAGCGATTTTACGGGAACGAACGGGATCAGGAGGACGAGTAAAATAAAAAAATTTTCCTCATGCTATCACTTCGGAATCAAGTTTTCGGGAACCTTTATTCCGTGCTCCTCGTAGTATTTGACCGCTCCCGGATGGAGCGGTATCATCAGACCTTCGAACGCCTTGTGAATGTCTATCTGCTTGGCAACTCTATGAGCCTTCGCGAGCTCGTCGATGTTTTCGTATAGGATCTTCGTCATCTCGTAAACCACATCTTCCGGCAGATCCTTGTGGACCACCAACGTAGATCTCACCGCCACAGTCTGAACGTCCTGATCCATTCCGTTGTAAGTCCCCTTAGGAATGACCACCTTGACGTAGAACGGGTATCCCTCCTTGTGGAGCTTCTCTACAACATCGTCCGGAATCGGTATCAGCCTTACGGGAGTCTTTACGGCTATCTGCTCTATCGCCGGAGCGGGATAGGCTATAACTGTGAATTCGGCATCCACCTGTCCGAGAACCAAGCTCTGAGAAGCTTCGCTGAACGTCTGGTATATCGGCTCTATGTCTTTCCATACGCCAGCAGCCTTCAGTATTCTCTCCGCAGTAGCGGCACAACCGCTCCCCGCAGCACCCACCACAACTCTCTTACCCTTCAAGTCTTGGAGAGTCCTTATGTCGCTGTCCGCCCTAACGACTATCTGAACCGCCTCCGGATAAAGCGTTCCTATGGCTCTCATTACTTTTATAGGATGCCCCTTGAACTGATAGAGTCCGTTCCAGGCGTAGTAGGTAACGTCGTTCTGAATCAACGCCACAAGAGCTTCCTTCTTTCCTATCGCTTTGGCGTTTGCAACGCTCGCCCCGCTCGTAACCGCCTTAGCCTCTATGAGCTTGCTCTTCTCGTTCAGTATCTTGGCATACATGGATCCTAAAGCGAAGTAAACGCTTCCCGGACCCGAGCCGGTGTAAATCGTGACGACGTATTTCCCCTTCTCGTTCTTTGGAATTTCCGTAGCTTGCTTCTGGGAGCACCCGATCAGTATCAACCCTAAGATCACTACAAGACACAGCCACCTTTTCACGCTATCACCTCAGTGGAGTATGGAGTCCAAAAAGTTCTTACATTTATATATTTTTCGGAACGAAATTTCGTGAGCTTATTCTTAAAGAGTTGAAAGGACTCACAACTTTTATTAAAAAATTAGAACGTGCTTATCTTCCCCTCTATTACCATGTCGGTAACCTTGAGAACGTTGTCCAGCCACTCCTGAGCGATCTCTTTAGCCTTTCTCTCCATCTTCTCGACCTCGTAACCTTTCTTGGGAATTATCTGAATGCTCAGTGCACGAGGCTCGTTTATCGGCTTTCCTATCTGACTCAGAATTCTAACGTAAACCTCTTCTATTCCCTCTATGTTCTCGTAACAATCTTTGGCTATCAGGTTGGCGAGTATGTTGTATATCTTTCCTACGTGGTTAATCGGATTCTTTCCGCTCGACGCCTCCATGCTCATGGGTCTGCATGGGGTAATCAGCCCGTTGCATCTGTTACCTCTTCCCACGCTTCCATCGTCTCCCTGTTCGGCGGAAGTTCCCGTTACCGTGATATAAACGCACTCCCTCTCGTAGTCGTCTGCAGTGTTTACGTGAACTGCCACCTCCTTTTCCGTGTATTCTCTCGCTATGTCCTCTATCCATCCCTTCAGTTCCTCCTTTACGGAGATGTATTCCCTCAAATCGTTAAGATACCTGTCCACGAACGCGCAGGCGACGGTTAGAGTTATCCTGTCTCCCTCTCTCAATCCCATGACCTTTACGTCCTCGCCAACTGCCCTCTCCTGCCTCCTGAACTCCTCGTATATCCTCCTCTCTACGTTGTAAACGAGCTTTTCCGTATCTGTGAGAGGAGCGAATCCTATTCCGAAGGATGTGTCGTTGGCCATCGGAATCTCGCCCTTCCTCCTCGCGAACACGTCTTTTAAGTCGGTGCTCCCCTCTCCTATCCTGACGTCGAATATCATGTCCGTTTCCGGATCCAAGTTGGCCATCGCACTTCTCACGTAATCCTTAGCGGCCTTCAGAACTATTCTATCGGCAGGAACGCTTACCCCCTCAAATTCTTTCGTCGCCCTACCGACCAACAAAACGTAGATAGGTTGGATCAACTCCCCTCCTCCGAAAGTGGGCTTCGCCCTTCCCGCGACTATCTGGGTTTCGTCGGTGTTGTGGTGGAGAACGACTCCGAACCTCCTTATGTATTCCCTGCACAAAGCCCGACTCATAGCTTCGGCAATCCCGTCCGCCAAGCTGTCAGGATGCCCAATTCCCTTTCTCTCCACGATCTCTATCTTCTGGCGTTCGACTGGAACGTGATAGAGCTCTTCTACGTATATCATAGAGGATTCTCGATCGTTGGGATGAATATAAATATTTGCAAAGCTTTTAATAGCAGTTCATAACCTTCCCGAATTTTGATGAAAGTCGCAGATATGTTCGAAGAGTTCCTGAGAGTCCAAAGCTTGGACGACTTCGAAAAGGAAGAGCCTATGAGAAAATTCTTCGAAAGACTGAATTCGATGAGAATAGAAGAGTTCAACTGGGCTGAAGAGGTTTTCGAAGGAATACACCTTAAGGAGAGGCCGAATCGGGTGGCGTTGCACTGGATAAGCTTGGAGGATGGGGATGAGAGAAAGTTCAGCTACGAAGAGTTCGCGAGAATCGGAAATTCTCTGGTCAACTTTTTGAGGGAGAGCGGTGTTGGAAAGGGTGATTACGTTCACGTGATGCTTCCGCTTTTGCCTGAAGTGTGGTTTTCCCATTACGCGTTCGTTAAGGGGGGATTCGTCGGAGTTCCGATTGCGAACATTCTTAAGGAGAGGGATTTGGAATACAGGTTTAAAGTCTGCCCACCTTCTGCGGTGATAGCGGATGAGAGTTCGGCGAAGATGATAGACTCGGTCCTCAAAACCGAACCGAAAGTTAAGATAGTAGTGGGTGATAGGAAAGGATGGGAGCCTTTCGACGACATACCGAAGAAGGACTGCGAAGGAGCCAAAACCAAGGCTGAAGATCCTATATTCTGCTTCTTCACTTCTGGAACTACGGGTCTGCCCAAAGGAGTCCTACATACCGCCACATCCTATCCTATAGGACACTTGATAACAACGTGCATAATAAACTGCAAGCCCGATGACATCCACAACAACTTAAGCGCACCGGGTTGGGCGAAGTTCGCCTGGAGCTCGTTCTTCGCACCTCTAACGGCCGGAGCTACGGTTTTGGGAGTTCACTTCACTAAGTTCAACGCTCGGAAGTATCTGGAGGCGATAGACTCCTACGGGGTAAACACGTTCTGCGCTCCTCCGACCGCTTGGAGGATGTTCATGATAACCGACTACAAAGACCTCAAGTTCGAATCCCTGAGGGATGTGGTGAGTGCCGGTGAACCTCTAAATCCAGAGATATTCGAGAAGTGGAAGGAGCACACAGGAGTTGAGATAAGGGACTTCTACGGGCAGACGGAAAGCACCGCCATGATAGGAAACCCCCCTTGGTTCAAGGGGAAGATAAAGCCCGGATCCTTCGGAGTCCCGACTTTCATGTACGACATAACTCTTCTGGACGACGACGGAAACGAGATCGATAAGCCGGGAGTCGTGGGACACATAGTCGTGAGAATGAGCAGGTGGAGGCCGATAGGACTCTTCCACAAATACATCGGCAAGAGCAGGGACGCTTTCGTCGGAGACTATTATTACACCGGAGATAAGGCATACTTCGACGAGGACGGATACTGGTGGTTCGTCGGGAGGGCTGACGACGTCATAAAGACCTCCGACTACAGGGTGGGACCGTTTGAGGTCGAAAGCGCGTTGCTTGAGCATCCCGCGGTTGCTGAGGCGGCGGTCGTAGGAAGTCCGGATCCTATAAGATGGCAGATTGTTAAGGCGTTCGTAGTCCTCAAACCGGGTTACGAGCCTTCGAGAGAGCTCGCTCTGGACATATTCAGGCATTGTAAGAGGATTTTGGCGAAGTTCAAGGTTCCGAGGATAATAGAGTTCGTCCCCGAACTGCCGAAGACGATAAGCGGGAAGATAAGGAGGGTGGAGTTGAGGGCTCTTGAGGAGGAGAGGAAGAAGAAGGGGATTAGAGGGGAGTATGAGTTCTTCTACAGCGATTTTCCCGAGCTCAAATCGAACAATTTATAAATTATTTATCGTGACGGATCGGAGGTGATGGGATGCCGTATAGGGGATGGGAAACGTTCAGGCAGATGCTCGAAAGAATAGCGGAGAGTTATCCGGAAAATCCCGCTGTTCTCTTTGAAGGGAGGGAGATAACTTACGAGGAGCTTTTCGATCTCGCAAACAGACTCGCATACGGTCTCTTCCAGCTTGGGGTAAGGAAAGGGGACAAGGTCAGCCTGTGGATGCAGAACGTTCCCGAGTGGGTCATAGCTTGGTGGGGCGTTCCGATGATCGGAGCTGTTCTGGTTCCAGTGGATCACTGGTATAAGACAGTCGAGGCTGATCACATAATAAACCACTCCGATTCGAAAGTGGTGATAACGAACAGAACTATGGGCAAGTGGAAGTTCGTTGATATGCTTAAGGAGATAGAGACTCCGAAGGTGGAGCATTACGTCGTCGCCGGAGATGAGGATGAGGCGAGAAAGCTCGACGGAATAACGTTCGAGGAGTTGCTCGAAATAGGGAAGGACTGGAGGAAGGATGAGGATTATCTGAGATACGTTGAATCCGTGGATCCCGATGACGTCTGCATAATCCTGTACACCTCCGGAACGACCGGAGTTCCGAAGGGAGTCATGCTGGGTCAGCATCAGATAATAAAGAACGCATACGATCAGGGAGAGAACATGAAGGTCAGCCATGAGGACAAGCTCGTTGTTCCCGTTCCGTTCAGCCACTGCTTCGGATGCGTCATGTCCATAACGCTCATGGCCTGCTTCGGAGGTGCAATCGCTCCCCTGCTCGTTTTCGACGAGAGAAAGGCTCTAGAGACGATTCAGAAATACGGGTGCACGATGATTCACGGAACGCCGACGATGTTCCACAGAGAACTCAAGCTTTTCAGGAAGGAGAAGTTCGACACATCAACACTAAGAACGGGGATAATGGCCGGAGCTCCGTGTCCAGAAGATCTGATGAGGGCGGTTATGAAGGAGATGGGAGCGAATTTATGCATAACCTACGGCCTGACCGAAGCATCTCCGGGAATAACCATGACGAGCTTGGACGACAGCATAGAGGATAGGGTTAGGACGGTAGGGAAGCCTCTGCCGGACATAGAAGTTAAGATAGTGGACGACAGCGGGAGGGAGGTTCCTAAGGGTGTCGTCGGGGAGATAGTGTGCAGGGGTTACAACGTGATGAAAGGATACTACAAGATGCCCGAAAAGACCGCAGAAACGATAAGGGACGGATGGCTGTTCACGGGAGATTTGGGGG
>JALSOQ010000014.1 GCA_026986375.1 Archaeoglobaceae archaeon | reverse complement strand
GGTTCGTTGAAGCTCGCGCAGAGTCCTATGTCCATGAAAATCTCCGCCTTCCTTACGAGTTCTTCTGGAGGAATCTCTCTATAAACTAAAGGAGGATCCACCTTCGAAATATGCCAGTTCTGACACCAAGGACACTCCAAGTTGCATGAGTATGTTGAAAAGGTAAGGGTGGTTTTACCCGGCTTGAAGTGGAAGAAGGGTTTTATCTCCATCGGCCTGCTTTCAATAGCGCTAAGATTTCCGTATGTCAGAGTGTAGAGCTTACCTTCCCTAACTAATCTCGTCCTGCAGAACCCCCTTTCCCCCTCCCCTATCTTGCAGAACCTCCAGCATAGCTGGCAGACGATCTTGTCCCTAACCTTTCCGTATAGCTTCGCCTCTTTCATGACAGAACCCTCAGAACGCCCAAGCTTGCAGAGAGAACGACAAAACCGGCGACGATTATTCCCAAAAGTATGCACACCAAAGCTTTCGCCCTGTTTAGCCTGAGTATGAATGCCAAGAGTGTTCCGCTCCACGCACCGGTGAACGGCAGAGGAATCGCAACGAACGCTATCAATCCGGGATATCCGTATTTCTCTACAATCCCCTTCTTCCTCTCTATCCTCTCCACGATCCTCATGTAAAGTTCGGCGAAAGGTGTTTTCAGAGCGAGCCTTTCGATGAGGCCTAAGGTTAAGAGCAAGAAGGGAACGGGAAGGAAGTTACCCGCTACCGCGAGCAGGTAAGCTTTCAACGGGTCGAGGCCGTAATAGATGGCCAGAGGTATTCCTCCTCTGAGTTCGGAGAATGGCATTGCAGAGACGAGCAAAACGTCAATCCAGCCCAAGCCTTTCTACCCCCTTAACGAGCAACCACATCAGTTCGTTGAAGGGCGTATCCATGCCGAGTTCCTTTGCAGTCCTTACTATCGCACCGTTTATAAAATCTATCTCCGTCCTCCTTCCCCTCTCGATATCCTGCAACATCGAGGATCTGTTGTTCCTTGTCTTCATCGCAACCTCCCTAACAATCTCAGGAACATCTTCAACTTCGAATCCCAAAGCTTTCATGACCTCCTCTCCCTCCAATGCTATCCTCTCCGCCACCTTCCAAAGCTCCCTAACCTCAGCCACAGCACCGTTTCTGCACCTGCAGACGGCGGTAATAGGATTTATGGCGGAATTGATTACCGCTTTGAGCCATATCCTCCTTCTTATATCTCTGACTGCTTCCGCGTTTATTCCCGAATTCCTGAGAACTTCCACGACTTTAAGGACGTCATCCGTAATCTCCCCGCTTAAATCTCCTACAAAAGTCTCCCCCATTCCTGCGAACTCCACGTGCCCGTAATCAACGAGGTTAGAAGCGTATGTCGTAACTCCACCCAAAACCCTGTCCAGATACCTCATAAGGATTTCCTCGTTTCCTATCCCGTTCTGCAAGCTACACACTACCCCGCAGTTCACTTCGGCCAAAATCCTCGCAACGTTTTCGGTGTCGTATGCCTTAACCGTAACGAAGGTCACGTCTGCGTTTACCGGATTTTCTTTCGCGTTTACCTCCACGAAGTCCTCCACCAATCCGGATATTCTCAACCCCTTCTTCAAAGCTTCCAACTGCTTTCCTCTCGCGACGAAAATTACGTCGTATCCGGCCCTCTGAATGAGGTAACCGAACAGACAGCCCAGAGCTCCAGCACCCATTATCTGAACTCTCATCGCGTGAAAAACATCCGTTTCGTGCAAAAGTTATACGGTTAAGTTTAATTGCGTTTCATATCATCATTACAATATGTATAGTATAGGTATTCTGTCGAGGTGGAACGCCACTTGCGGTATCTCACTGCATGCTCAAATGATTGCCCAAGAGTTCATCAAAATGGGTCATTACGTTAGAGTCTTCGCTCCCCACATAGAATCCGCTAACAGGTGGTGGCACCACAGAATAATCGGAGAAGATGAGGACTTCGTAGTAAGGTGCTATGACGAGGTCGATCCGAAAGGGGAAGGAGGAAGGTTAGAATTTGAGAAGATTCTCGAAGAGAAGTTTGATCTGTTCATAGTGGAGTCCTACGCGAGTCTGCCCTACGGGGATGTGGAAAGGCTCGTTAAGGAGCTTAGAAGCAGGGGAACGAAAGTTTTTGCGGTGATACATGAAGGAAGGAGAGAGGACATCAAGTACTCCGATATGAGAATCTTCGATGTTATAGTGGTCTTCGACGAGAGGTTCGTAAACGAAATGCTACAAGAATACCGCGACATCGCATGGGTGATCCCATACCCGTGCAATCCGGTGAGGAGGAGCAACAGAAAGTTTGCGGAAGACGGACTAATCTTCTTCAGCTTTGGAAGACAGCCGGCGGGAGAGTATTTGGATTACATAAGAGCTTTGGATTATCTATCCAAGAAATACGACCTAACATACTGGATAGTCCGATCCGACGGATACTTCCCCTTCAACAAGCGCTGGATAAAGCTCGAAAGAAGGAGGCTGAGCGAAGATGAGCTATATGAATGCCTACACAGATCCGACATCCATCTAATTCCCAAGGGTAAGACGAACAATGTAGTAGTCTCTTCAACTCTTTGCCAGTGCTTGGGTGCTCTGATTCCCACGGTAGCTCCGAACACAAGGCACTTCGAAACCCTCCCCGAATACGACGGAGTCAAGCCGGCCGTGATCTATGACGATGTAGATGACTTAAAGGCGAAGCTTTTGAGAATCGTAGAGGACGAGGATTTCAGGAAGAGGATTCTCAAAGCGGCCGAAAGGTTTGTGGAGGAAAACAAAAGAGACAAAATAGCTAAAAAGTTCATAGATCTATTCGAAAAGACTCAGAGCCTGCTTTCAATAACCGTTTCGTAGCTGTGTTCAATTTCTTTCAGAAATTCATCCTTTCCGAATCCCCTCGCGTAAGCCAAAAGCGTTGCTCCTCCCGCTCCCACTCCCTCCTTAACGAACCCTTCGGCGTAAGCTCTCAACCCCGCCTTCCTCGAATCAGCCAATCCCGGATCAACGACTATTACCGGGCAGGGAGCGTGGTTCAAAGCGTCGCTGTCGTTCGCAACGTAAACCGTGGTCGCTATCGCAATATCTGCCTCACCCATCCTTTCTATCAGACTCGCAATGGCCACCATCTGCGTTCCTCCCGCCAACAGAACGGGCTTTTCGGATCCCAAAGCGATTCCACAAACCCCCACCATAACCGGATCCCCAACTTTTGAGATTAATTCCAAAGGGTCCTCCTCTCCTTTAACCCTTTCCAAAGCCTTGGTTACCACTCTTTCCTTCAGTTCCACCGGATTGGATGGCATACTAGATGAGACCATGGTATTTATTCCTAAAGCTCTTAATACTGCCAGAGCAGTCGTAGTTCCGGCAGGGATGCTTTCACCTACGATTATCAAGTCGACGGCCTTAGAAAGTCTCCTTCCCAACTCGAAAGCGTTGTTAAAAGCATCCTTTACAGCATTCAAGTTCATCGCATCTTTCTCAGCTATGTTCTCACCCACGGGAGCGTTTATGCATATGTAAGGAGCTCTGGGTTTTATCATCAATCCGCAATCCACGGCCAAGAATGGAACGTTCGTGAGCCTTAATGCTGTGTATGTGATTATCGCCGGAGTGGGTTTACCATCAGGGGTGGCGGGGGGGAAGGGTATGACCTTGCACTCTCCGTAATGCAAAAGCTCTACATCCGCCGGAGGCGTGAACTTAATCAAATCCGGATTCGCCCCGGCAACCGTTATTCCCGGTATTTCAGCAGTCTTAGTGTTTCCTATCGCGAATAAGAAGAATACATTTCTTCTAAGCAGTTCGATAAACTTCTCTCCGTCACCCTTCAAAATCTTCCATAACATGGAGTAAATGAAAAGCATTTAATTATATATCTTTTACTCACCGACGATGTTGATTCTGAAGATTGGGGGAGCAGTTATAACGGATAAAAGCGTCGGGGCGGTTAATAAGGCGAGGATGGACGAAATAGAAAGGATTGCGAAGATTATAGCCGAGAACCTGAGCGACGGGCTCATTCTCGTGCATGGAGTAGGATCCTTCGGACATCCGCACGTCATAAAGTACAGGCTCTTGGAGAGGAAGGACGTAAATGGTGTTACAGTCGCCCATCTATCGTGCGTCAGCTTGAACGTTATCGTATGCGGGTTTCTCCACAAGTTCGGATTGAATCCCGTTCCATACCATCCAATGTCCACGTTTAAAGTTGTGAACGGCAAACTCGTTTTCGATGCTGATACGATTAAGAAGTTCGTAGAAGAAGGTTTAATTCCCGTCCTTCACGGGGATATGGTTTACAACGTTACCGAAAGGAAATTCGAAGTCCTTTCCGGAGATAGGATAGCAGTGGAGCTCGCAAAGGTTTTAAAACCCGACGCGCTGGGATTCGCTACCGATGTTGAGGGTGTTATAGTCGACGGAAAAGTTTTGAAGGAGTTTACGAGAGATTTCATCGAAAAAATAGAAAGTGTAAGATCAAAGACGGACGTTACGGGTGGAATGCTGGGTAAGGTTAAGGCCATAATCGATGCGGGCGTAAGGGCGAGTATATTCCACGCCAGGCATTTGGATAGATTTTTGAAGGGTGAAGAGGTAGGAACTCTCGTAAGGGGTTGATAGCTTGAGAACATCCGACAGGAAGATCGACCACATAAGGATATGCCTCGAGGAGGAGGTGGAATCTGAATACACGGGATTCGATGATATAATGCTCATTCACAAAGCACTACCGGAGATAGATTTCAGCGAAGTTAGAACGGAAGTGGAGTTCTTCGGAAAGAAGCTTTCGGCCCCAATTTTGATAGCGTCGATGACCGGGGGACATCCGGAGACGAAGGAGATAAACATGAAGCTGGCGATGGCCGTTGAGGAGATGGGAATAGGAATGGGGGTGGGAAGTCAAAGGGCGGGAATAGAGGATGAAAGCGTCGCGGATACGTTTGCGGTGGCGAGAGAATTCGCTCCGAAAGCTTTCATTTATGCGAACGTCGGACTTCCTCAGGTTTTAAAGCACGGAGTAGAGTTCGTAGAGAGAGCAGTGGAGATGGTGGATGCGGATGCGGTCGCGATACATCTAAACTACCTGCAGGAGGCTATTCAGCCGGAAGGAGATCTGAACGCTAAGGGTGGACTCGGAGTTATAGAGGAGGTCTGCTCTTCGATAAACGTTCCCGTGATTGTTAAGGAAACCGGTGCGGGAATATCGAGGGAAATAGCAATAATGCTAAAATCAGCGGGAGTTGATGCGGTGGATGTAGGAGGCAGGGGCGGAACGAGTTGGAGCGGGGTCGAAGTTTACAGAGCAGAGGGTGTTACGAGAGATGTAGGCATAGACTTCTGGGACTGGGGAATACCAACGGCCTTCTGCGTCGCTGAATGCTACGACGTCATGCCGATCATAGCGACTGGAGGAATCAGGAGCGGTCTCGATCTGGCGAAGGCAATAGCTATCGGAGCGGAAATCGGCAGTTCCGCCCTGCCCTTCCTGAGAGCGGTTGTTGAGAGAGGGGTGGAGGGGGTCAAAGAGCTCGTGGAATACTACGTTAGAGGATTGAAGACCGCGATGTTTTTAACAGGATGCAGGAGAATTGAGGATTTGAGAAAAATTCCGATATTCGTTACCGGGATCCTAAAAGACTGGCTCGAAATTAGGGGTTACGACGTTAGGAAATTCTGCCTGAGCAGAGAGGTGAGAAGATGAACGTTAAGGAGGAAGTAGCGAGGAGAGCGAAGATTATCAACGAGGCGATGGAGGAATTACTACCGTTTAAAGAACCGGAAGGCCTTTACAAGGCGTGCAGACATCTGATAAAAGCGGGAGGAAAGAGGCTTAGACCGGTTTTATGCTTAATCTCAGCCGAAGCTTTGGGAGAGGATTGGAGGAGAATTCTGCCAGCGGCGGTTGCGATAGAAACCGTCCACAACTTCACATTAATCCACGACGACATAATGGATAGAGATGAGATGAGAAGGGGAGTCCCGACGGTTCACAAGCTCTTTGGAGAGCCGACGGCAATACTCGCAGGAGATACGCTTTTTGCAGAAGCTTTCGAAGTTCTCACGAAGTGCGAAGTGGATGCGAGGAATTTGGTTAAAGCTGTTGAGATGCTCGCAGACGTATGCGTGAGGATTTGCGAGGGTCAGTTTCTCGACATGGAGTTCGAGAGAAGGGAATTCGTTAGCGAAGAGGAATACTTGGAGATGGTGAAGAAAAAGACTGCTGTTCTAATAGCATGCTCCTGCTCGATTCCTGCAGTTCTGTTCGGCAAAAGTGATAAGGTCGTGGACGCTCTATGGAACTTCGGACTCCTGAGTGGGATAGGATTTCAGATACACGACGACGTTCTCGATCTTATCGGGGGAAAGATGATAGGAAAGGACTGGGGTAGCGACCTCGTTGAAGGAAAGAAGACCCTCGTAATAATAAAGGCGATGGAGATGGGTGTTGAGATAGACATATTCGGAAGGGGCAAGGCGAGCGAGAAGGAAATAGAGAAGGCTGTTAAAAAGCTTAAAGACTGCGGAGCAATCGATTACGCCTCGAAGAAGGCAAGAGAATTTGTTGAGCGGGGCAAGGAGTTTCTGAAAGTTTTGCCCGATTCCGATGCAAGGAGACTTTTAATGGAATTGGCGGATTACCTCGTTACGAGAGAGTATTAGCGGAACGATTTTATTTAACGACGACTTTCGCTCGATATGAAAGTTCGTGAGGTATCATACACACTCATCAGCATCACGGCCCTTCTAATAGGCTGGGGAATTATCACGACCTCTTACGAAATAATCGCCGTATCAATAGCCCCCCTTCTCTTCTTAGCCGTTCCCTATCACGTTTCCGTAAAGTTGAGAGATGCGAGAATTTCGGGGGGAGAGTTCGTTGGGGACGTTTTCGAAGTTAAAATCGTCATGGATGCTTCCGGTTTCGGGATAGTAAAGGCAATGCACAGAATTCCGGAGCACTTCATGGTGGAGGGTAAAAACGTCGCAGCATCGTTCGTTTTGGGAAAAAGCGAGTTGGTAATAAGCTACAGGGCGAGAGCATTGAGGAGAGGTAGATACAAGTTAAAAGACGTTGTGCTTGAGATAGAGCATCCGTTTTTGGCTTGGAGGTTCGTTAGAAAGATGGAGGTCGACCTGACATTGGATGTGAGGCAGAAGTTGAGGAAGATTAAGAAGGTCGAAACGTTGAGGGGAGTGGCAAAATCGCCGATGCCGGATGTTGATGTGGCAAAAATAGGTGTTCCCGGAACTGATTTCAGGGAGATAAGGGACTACGTCCCCGGAGATCCTATGAAGTTCGTCAACTGGAAAGCCACCGCGAGGAGAGGAAAGCTGATGGTAAACCAGTATGAGGTGGAAGGAAAGAAGGCTGTGTGGATTTTTTTGGACGCAAACTCTTACATGGCTTTCGGGAGGAGTGTAAGAAATTACCTAGAGTGTGGAATAGAAATAGCGAACGCTCTGGCTTATTACTTCATATCGAGGGGACACAAGGTCGGGCTATACGTTTTGGGACATGGGATCTGCCTGCATCCAGATGTGGGCAAGAGGCAGTTCAGGAGGATCGGGGAAGAGTTGATGAGATTGGAAATAGGGAATGAAACACTGGAGGAGGCTTTTGAGAAGTGTAAAAAGCTTTTGGCGATATACAAACCGCTCGTGATACTGATAACCCGTCCAGAATACTCGAATCCCAAGAGGTTTTCCTCCGAAATCATTAAGCTCGGTATTCCCATCCAGATTATAGCGTTGAGGGGCAAGATGGAAGGAGACGAATTCGCATTGAAGTTGTTCGAGATCATGAGGAAATCAGCTTTGAAGGGGTTGAGGAACGTAGTTGAGTGGGACATAGAGAGGCCTACAACCAAGCTGATCGCAAGGGTAGTGAGATGAAGGCGAAGATCATTAATCTGGCGTTAGCTGAGATTTCCGTTCTGATAGCAGTAAGTATCGCCGAAAAATCTCCTATGGCACTCTTAGTTCCTGTAAATTTGCTATACGCCATAGCCATCATACCGATCGCACTTTTGATTATGAACAGAAACCCGTTCGGATTTCCTACTTTTATCGTCCTCATGGCGTTGGCGACGGCGAAAGCTCTTGCGAACTCCGAAATATTCTACTCCTTGCTCGATGCTGTCTATTACTTGGGATTTAGAGGATTGGCTGAATACGTCGAATCTATGTTCTCCGCATACGAATCGAAACCGGATATAATTCCCCTGCTCTCAATAGTGGTGCTGTTCAGCATGGCCCAAATAATCTGGAATATCGAAAAGAAGCTTGAGAAATGGAATATAGAAATCGGATACTCTATAGCGGTCTTGGGAATAGTGGGAACGGCTATAATACTGTTCTATCCAATCGTTTTATCTATACACCCACACGGGTTTCCGCTACTCTTTGCGGGGTTGATAGGGGTGTCCGCCATTCTGATAGGAATTAGTTTGATCGTTCGAAATTAAGACAAATGTTAAATACGTTCTGATTATAATAATTCGTATGCCCAAAAGGCTCGTCATAAAGGACATCGAGAAGTGCGTCGGTTGCGGCTTGTGCATGTTCGCTTGCTCAAGAAGGCACGGAGAGATAGGAAACGACTACTCAGGTATTCTTCCCGTGAGCTTGAGCGGTTTCGAGAGAGGTGCGACGGTTATATTCTGCAGGGCTTGTATCGAACCTCCCTGCGCTCAGGTGTGTCCGACTAACGCTTTAACGCCCAAAGAGGGTGGTGGTGTCGTTTATAGAGAAGAACTTTGCATAGGATGTAAGAACTGCATAAACGCGTGCACAATAGGGGCGATATTTGAGAGGAGAAACGGAAAGCCAGCTTTGTGTGTTCACTGCGGGTATTGCGTGAATTACTGTCCGCACGGGGTTTTGGGTTACGAGGAGGTGGAAGCGTGAAGGTTCTTAAGATAGACCTTTCCAAATACAGATACGAGATTGAAGACAGGAGGGATCTATTCGAGGAGTGGATCGGCGGAACTGGCGTGGCCGTTCAGCTTCTCAAGGAGGAGATGGATCTAAATGCGGATCCTTTGAGCGAGGAGAACGTTATAGTTTTTGCCGTAGGCCCTTTCACCCCCGCCTACCCCTTAGCTTCGAAGACCGTGGCGATGTTCAAGAGCCCTCTAACGGGTAATTTGGGTGAGAGCCACGCCGGAGGTAGAACTGCGGTTGCGATAGCGAACGCCGGCTACGGGGCGATAGTGATAAAGGGGAAAAGCAAGAAGCCCGTTTACATCGTCGTCCATAACGACAAGGTCTACTTCAGAGATGCGAGGGTGATTTGGGGTATAGCCGACTCTTTGATAGTGGGAAGGATAATAGCGGAAAGGGAAAAGGGTAGGGGAATTAGGACCGTGATGAGGATTGGCGGAGGAGGATGCAACCTCGTCAGATACGCATGCGTTACGACGGAGACCTACAGGCACTTCGGAAGGCTCGGATTGGGAGCGGTTTTCGGAAGCAAGAACCTCATGGCCCTCGTAGTTATAGGGAGGGGAAGCAGAAAGGTTCCGGACAGGAGGAAGTATAAGGACGTATACGAGAAGATAATGAAGCTGGCTTTAGAATCGGGAGCGATGAAGAAGTATCATTTATTGGGAACGGCGGTGAACGTCCTTCCCCTCAACGAAATAAGATCTCTACCAACAAAAAACCTCAGATCGACGGTTTTCGAAAAAGCTGAGGAGATAAGCGGTGAGGCTTTGGCGGAGCACAACTTGGGAAGGAGAATTGCGTGTAGCCACTGCCCGATCGCATGCGTTCACATAGCGGCACTTAGAATTCCGTATGAAACCGAACCCTACTTCTACAAGACCATAATGATCTCCTACGATTACGAACTGATCTACGCTTTGGGTTCGATGCTCGGAATTGGAAGCAGAGAAGGTCTGCTTAGGTTAATTCACAAAGTTGAAATCTACGGGCTCGATGCGATGAGCACGGGCGTATGCTTGGCTTGGGCGACAGAAGCTTTGGAGAGGGGATTGATTTCCGAAAAGGAAACGCTCGTGAAGCTCAGCTTCGGCGACGTTGACGGCTATATGAAGGCCATAGATTATATAGTTAAACAGCCGAACGAGTTCTACAAAGTTCTCGCCCAGGGAGTTGAAAAAGCTTCGGACGTTTACGGTGGAAA
Source organism: Archaeoglobaceae archaeon (assembly GCA_026986375.1). Taxonomy (GTDB): domain Archaea; phylum Halobacteriota; class Archaeoglobi; order Archaeoglobales; family Archaeoglobaceae; genus WAKM01. Next base: position 31,584 of record JALSOQ010000014.1, on the reverse strand, counting down.
GGAGTTTGCGTTGGCGTTCGGAAAGAACGAGATGCCCGGCTACCACGTAGGCCATGCAACACATATAGGCTATCTGATCGGTTTAAGACACAGCCATCTGGACAACGCCGGTTATTCGTTGGATCAGAAACTCAAGGAGATACCCCCGCCAAATGAGATCGTAGATAAACTTGTGAAAGAAGAGGAGTGGAGGCAGGTTCTTTCGAGCTTGGTGGTCTGCTTCTTTGCAAGAGGGGTTTACAAGCCCGAAATAGTTGCCGAGGCTTTCGACGCTTTGGGATACGAAACGAGCGAGGAGGAGCTCAAGCTTAAGGGTGAGAAGATATACAGAGAGAAGCTGAAGCTTAAGATCAAGATGGGTTTCGATCCGGATTCTTTGAGGTTGCCGAAGAGGATTTTCGAAACTGAATGCTTCCAAGGAAAGCTGAGCGAAGAATACATCAGGGAGGCTTTGAGGTATTGGAAGGAGAGATACGTTCTTCCCCTCGTTTGATTTTTTCCCTTTCTGAACTTCAGAGCAATTTCAGGATAGGTCGGAATCGAACTTTAACTCATGGAAGAGCTTAAGGATGTTCTGAAGAGGGTTTCAGGCAAGATCTTGGCTGTCGAAAAGATTTGCATAGCTATGAACTTTCAGATCTGGACGGTCATAATGGCGGGCTACTACGTTCTGATAGCACCTCTCGATAGAGTTCCGCTATGGCTCACAATCGCTTACTGGTCTTTCGGGGCGGTGGTATTCGCATACGCATCGAAATCTCTCTGGAGGAAGGTTTCGATGCTGATCTCCGAAGGAGGAAGTGGGAAGGTGAACTTCGGAATATTCCTATCTTGGGTTATCGCCGCCTTATTTGGCTGGTTTTTCGTTCCCTCCATGATAGGAGGATACTTTCTTCAGAGGTTGGCGGTAGGACTCCTCAGCTTCATCTCCACAGCCGTAATAGGGATGATTGCGACGATCTACTTTTGGGCAAAGAAGCTTGAGGTGGAAATGGTTCCCGCCTTTTTGATTCCCGCTTTGGCGATCCCATTGGTTTACCTTTCGAAGAATCCGATGGACTTCGCCGGAATGACGATCGTCCTCGGATACGGAACTATCGTTATCCTATACACCATCAGAGCCTTTAAGGTGGCCTGACATGCTGAAGGAGTTCGCTAAGAAGAGCGTTCTCGGAAATCCGATAAGGTTGGGTATCATGATCTACCTTTTAACCCGCGAGAAAGCATTTTTCAAGGAACTGCAGGACGTTTTGGCGGTGACTCCGGGTAACCTCGATTCCCACCTGAGAACCTTAGAGAGGGAGGGGTTCGTTAAAATTAAGAAAACTATAGCCGACAGACCGAGAACTATCGTTATCATAACAGAAAAAGGAGCGGAGGAGACAAAGAAATTTCTGAAAATTCTTAAAGAAATACTGAACGGTGTTTAGATTTCGATTATCTCGCCGATCTCCACGATCCTACAGTTTATGCCTTCCTTCTCAAGCCTCTCCCTCAAACCTTCCGCATTTTTCCTCTTTTCCGGCTTTTCCGGATTGTAATGAATCGGAATCACCAGTTCCGGCTTTAGCCTCTTCATTTCGGAGACGTATTCATCGTAAAAGTCGGGGAAGCATGCTGTAAACACTACCTTCGCTTTAACGTCCGGGAACTTCGCAGAATCTCCAGTATGAAGGACGCCGTTGTAGAAGTAGCTCACGGACTCCTTCGCCTTCCAGCACCAGCTTTCGAGCACCTTTATTCCTTCGATTTCCATCCCCGGCTTCGCCTCAATCCCTTCGAGTCCGAACTCTTCGAGCGTCGCCTTCGGAGCGACGAGCTTCCCGTATTCTATCTCCTTCAGCTTTTCCGGATCGACGTGATCCGAATGCTCGTGCGTGATGAGGACGAAGTCGAATTTTCCTTCGGGCTTCACCAAGAAGTTCGGATCTATCAGAACGTGTTTGTCCGCGAATATCTCTACGCAGGAGTTTCCGAGCCACCTGAGCCTCATATTCGTATTTACGCCGAATGGGATTTAACCGTTTCCAAAGCTCTCCTTGCGGATTCTTTATCGTATATGACGAGAGCTACCTCCTTAACCGATTTCGCAGACTTGGAAAACTCCTCGACGACTTCCAAGAACGTCCTAACGACATCTTCGAGCGGACATCCGTATATCCCAGCGCTTATCGCAGGAAATGCTATCGATTTCAGCTTAAGCTCTTCGGCCTTCTTAAGCGGAGCCGTCAAGGCCTTTCTGAGCTTTTCCTTGAAACCTTCGTTCCAAACGCCGTTGCATACTGGTCCGACCGTGTGGATAACGAACTTTATCCCGTGCCTCTCCAGAGCTAAAGCCGGAGTTACGACGACCTCTCCGTGCTCAATGTAATCCCTTCCCACCTGCTTCTTCATCTCCTCCTTGCTTAACCGTGTGTATTCCTCCGGCCTTCCTTCAGTTGCAGCCTTTGCAATTGCGAGCGCAACTCCTCCGCCGTGCTCCAAATACCTGTTAGCGGCGTTTACTATTGCATCTGCCGGATACTTCGTTATGTCTCCCTTAACGAGCTTGAAAATAACGTCACCAAACTTTATTTCCATACAAAGCCGTATTTTGGAGGAGATATTATGATTACGAAATCCTTAACTTACACTCATCGAAAGGTAGACCGATGCAACTGAAGCTTACGGACTTCATGAACCTATACGAGGTAAGGAATGAAGAAGAAAACAGACGTTGCAAGCTCCTTCTGGAGGAGATAAAGGGCTATCATGCTTCTCTACTCAAAGAACTGAATAAAGCTTACGAGATAGCCAGAAGGGCAAGAGCTAAAGGCTTGGATCCCTCAACCGAGGTGGAGATCCCGATTGCAAGAAACATGGCTGAAAGGGTTGAGCAGCTGATGAAGATCGACGGATTGGCGAGGAGGATAATGGAACTTGAGAAGGAGGGATTGAGCAGAGAGGAGATCTGCTTTAAAATAGCGGAGGAGATAGTCAAAGGTAAGTTCGGCGACTTCGATAGGCTTACGGCGATAGACAAGGCTATAAGGACGGCCGTAGCGATTTTGACGGAAGGAGTAGTCGCCGCACCAATCGAGGGGATAGCAAAGGTTAAGATAGATAGGAACCACGACGGATCGGAATTCCTCAAGATCTACTACGCCGGCCCTATAAGGAGTGCTGGCGGAACCGCTCAAGTTATATCCGTGCTTGTTGGAGATTACGTCAGGAGGTTGCTCGGACTCAACAGATACATCCCCACCGAAGACGAAATTCTGAGGTATTGCGAGGAGATTCCGCTTTACAAGAAGGTCGCAAACCTGCAGTATTTGCCGAGTGATGCGGAGATAAGGCTGATAGTTTCGAACTGTCCCGTCTGCATAGACGGTGAGCCTACTGAGGACGTAGAGGTTTCCGGCCACAGAGATCTGCCGAGGGTTGAGACGAACAGGGTTAGAGGTGGAATGTGCCTCGTTATTGCTGAAGGAATAGCCCTAAAGGCTCCGAAGCTTAAGAAGATGGTCGATAAGCTCGGAATCGACGGCTGGGAGTGGCTCGACAAGCTGATAAACAAGGAGTTCGAGGAAAAGAGCGAAGAAGTCGAGAAGTTTACGAGCGGTCTTTACGAGGCTAAGGAGGAGAATGAAGAAAAAGAGGAAGAATTAGAGATAGCCGAAAAGTTGGACAAGGAGAAGGATGAGGAGTTGGAGGCTCAGATAAAGCCGAAGGACAAGTATCTTTCGGACATCGTTGCGGGAAGACCCGTTTTAAGCCATCCATCCCGAAAGGGAGGTTTCAGGCTTCGCTACGGAAGGGCGAGGAACTCCGGATTCGCCACGGTTGGCATAAACCCGGCGACGATGATAATAGCGGACGGTTTCATAGCGATAGGAACTCAGCTTAAGGTGGAGAGACCGGGTAAGGCCGGAGGGGTCGTGCCGGTTACGAGCATAGAGGGGGCGACTGTAAGGCTCAAAAACGGTGATGTCGTCAAAGTAAATACGGTTCAAGAGGCCTTGGCTTTGAAGGATCAGGTTGAGAAGATCCTCGACATGGGTGAGATTCTCATAAACTTCGGAGATTTCTTGGAGAACAACCACCCCCTTATGCCCTCAAGCTACGTCTACGAGTGGTGGATACAGGAGGTTAAGGGCAAGATTCCCGAGGGAGATTATAGGAGGATAGATGAAGATACCGCTTTGAAGCTCTGCGACGAATACGGAGTTCCCCTCCACCCGGATCACACATACCTGTGGCACGATATAAGCGTCGAAGATTACCTCTACCTCCGGAATTACATAGCGGAGCACGGTAAGGTAGAGGGAAGGGGTAAGCCGTGCTTGGTTCTCGATTACGATGAAAGGGCGAAGAAAATTCTGGAAGATTTGCTCGTGGAGCATAAGGTCAGAGATGGAAAGATCGTGCTTGACAGATGGAAGGTTCTGGTGAGATGTCTCGGTTTAACGAACGAGCTTAAACCCGTCAGAATTGATGTCGGCGATGAGAGAGATGTTTTGAAAATCGTGAGAAAACTTTCCGGCTTGGATGTCAGAGCGAAGGCTCCCACCCGCATAGGAGCGAGGATGGGAAGGCCGGAAAAGTCGAAGGAGAGGAGGATGAGCCCTCCACCGCACATCCTCTTCCCGTTGGGTTTGGCCGGGGGAAATCAGAGAAACATAAAGGCTGCGATAAATTACACCAAATCGTATAACTCCGCCAAGGGTGAGATAGAGGTTGAAATCGCTTTGAGGAGGTGCAAGGAGTGCGGAAGGGAGACGTTCTGGCTTAAGTGCGACTGCGGTGGATTGACGGAGCAACTCTACTACTGCCCAAGATGTAAGATTAAAATTAGTAGTGAGATCTGTCCGAGGTGCAAGGAAGAAGCCAAGGGATACGTAAAGAGGAAGATAAACATAAGGGAGCTTTACGAAAAAGCGTTGAAGAATTTGAACGAGTGGGACAGCTTCGAAACGATAAAGGGCGTAATCGGTCTTACTTCCAAGCTTAAGATGCCGGAAAGGCTTGAGAAGGGTATTCTTAGAGCTAAGCACGGGGTATTCGTGTTTAAAGATGGAACGATCCGATTCGACATGACCGATTTACCGATCACGCACTTCAGGCCGAAGGAGATAAACGTCAGCGTTGAAAAGCTTAGGGAACTCGGCTACAAATACGACTGGCAGGGGAATGAGTTGAAGAGCGAGGATCAGATAGTGGAGCTTAAGCCTCAGGATGTGATACTTTCCAAGGACTGTGCCGAGTATTTGGTGAAGGTTGCGAAGTTCATAGACGATTTGTTAGTCAAGTTCTACGGCTTGGAGCCGTTCTACAACGTTGAAAAGCCGGAAGATCTGATAGGTCATTTGGTAATAGGCTTGGCACCTCATACCTCAGCCGGAGTTTTGGGAAGGATAATCGGCTTTACGGACGTCTTAGCCGGTTACGCTCACCCGTATTTCCATGCAGCGAAGAGGAGAAACTGTTTCACGGAAGATACGGAAATTTTGGTGAACATCGACGGAGAGGTTAGAAGGATTACGATGAAAGATCTCTACGAGCTGTTTGAAAACGAGAGGTTTGAGAGGGGTGTTTGGGTCAGGGATAAGCCCAAGACGAACATAAAGGTATATTCATTCGATCCAGAGAGCGGAAAGGTCGTTCTAACCGATGTCGTTGACGTTATCAAAGCTCCATCGCCCGAACATCTAATCGAAATCGAACTCGAAGGCGGAAGGAGTTTTACCGTCACTCCAGACCACTGGGTTTTGGTGTACGATGGAAAGCTCGTCAGGAAGAGGGCGTTCGAAGTTAAAGAGGGAGATCTAATGCTTTCTCCAGCGATCGATTTCGAGGAATGCGACGTTGAAGAGATAGATCTGCTTAAGGAGTTTGCAAAGCTTGAGGATCTGCATGACGTCGTGATGATCAGAGGTTTGAAAGGATTCTTAGAGAGAACTTTGAGTGAAGATGAAAGAAAGAGATACTACGATGAGCTGAGATACGATTCGATATCACTGAAAGATCTGCTCAAAATCTTGAATGTAAAGGGTTTAACGCTTGAAGACGTCCCGAAAGACGTTCATCTCGCCGTTAAGAGGGATAGAGTGCGGGTGAGAAGGTTCGTGAAGGTAGAACCTCTCTTAAAGCTCATCGGTTACTACTTAGCTGAAGGTTACGCGAGATGCAGTAGGAACTGCTATCAGATAGTTTTCTCAACTTTAGATAAAGATGTAAAGAGGGAAATCGTAGAATCTGTCAGAGAGGCTTTTGGAGATGGGGTTAAGGTTAACGAAAGGGAGTGGAAGCTCACAATTAGCTCAAGGATAATATATCTACTGTTCACAAGGATCTTGAAGACTGGAAGCAACGCCCACGATAAGAGATTACCGAGTTTCGTGTTTAAACTTCCAAAGGAGAAGGCGAAAATTCTGCTGAGCGCGTACTTCACCGGCGATGGCTCGGCTTTGAAAACAAAGCCGAGAGTGAGTGTATACAGCGTTAATCTATCCTTACTTAGAGACGTTGAGCTTTTACTCATGAAATTTGGAATTAAAGGTTACTTCACGGTAGACAGGAACGCAAACAGAGGAAACAGCATAGCTCTAAGATATTACAAGCGTAGAGGTATGAACGCACCGGTGTCAACGGTTTATGCATTCAACATCGCCGGAGAATATTACGACGCATTCTTCAACGAGATAGGCTTCAACATCGAGAGAAAGCAAAGTATTTACGACCTACACAGAGATAGAATTCGCAAAAAAGACTTGAGGAAGACGGAATTCGGATGGTTGCTCAGGGTTAAGGGGGTCAGATACGTTAAAGCTTCCAAGCCCTTCGTTTACTGTTTGAACGCTCGACGTTACCACAACGTCATAATAAACGACTACATATTGTCAGCCCAATGTGACGGCGACGAAGACAGCGTTATGCTCCTTTTGGACGGTTTACTGAACTTCTCCCGATACTTCCTGCCGGATAAGAGAGGTGGGCAGATGGATGCCCCGCTCGTTTTGACCGCGATAATAGATCCGAAGGAGGTCGACAGCGAAGTCCACAACATGGACATAGTCGAAAGATATCCGCTCGATTTCTATAAGGCTACTCTGCGTTACGCTGATCCGAAGGAGCTTGTCGGGATAATCGAGAGGGTCGAGGATAGGCTCGAAAGCGAGCTAAGGTATTGCTGTCTAAGCTTCACGCACGACACCGAAAGCATAGCCTTGGGAGTTAAGGAGAGCAAATACAAATCCCTCGAAACGATGAAGGACAAGCTGATGGCTCAGATGAGCTTGGCGGAGAAGATAGTGGCGGTGGATGAGCACGATGTGGCTGAGAGGGTTCTGACGTGCCACTTCCTGCCGGACATAATCGGAAATCTCAGAGCATTCACGAGGCAGGAGTTCAGATGCGTGAACTGCAACGCGAAATACAGGAGGTTACCCTTGTCCGGCAAATGCCTTAAATGTGGTGGGAAACTGACGCTGACTGTTCACAACAGCTCGATAACGAAGTATCTGGATCTGTCGAAGTTCCTATGCGAGAAATACGAGATATCGAACTACACCAAGCAGAGGTTAATGCTGATAGATCTCGAAATTAGATCGCTCTTCGAGAGCGATACGAGGAAGCAGATAAGGATAAGCGACTTCTTCGGCTGATCGCAACAGTTTTTATTCCTACGGTGGATCGAATGGAGATGATGAATACGACCTGCTCTGAGGTTTCCGATGAAGACATGCACCACCACTGACAGAAAATTTTTTACATCTAAATTCTCTTGATCGAATCGATGTTCGGATTGCTCGCATTCGGACTATCTTCTTTCCTAACGCTGATGATTTTCGGAAAAGGAGGAGGTTTTCGCGTTGGTAGATGGGATGTCGTGAAGTGGGCCTTCTACGGGTATCTCGTTCCGGTGTGGATAATCATGTCCTACGTTTTTGAAAACCTCTCGTTCACGACAGCAGTCATAGCTTCCGTCTTCGCCGGATTTCTTCTTTCCCTTCTTGCGATTAAGAGGTTGCCCGTTTTTCCAATAGTTCTGGCCTTCACCGCATTAGCTTACGCGATTCTCAGCGTCGTTTACGTCCCGCCCAATCCGGAAAACTGGAGGATGTGGTCGACGTTTGGAAAGTTCAAACCTTCCGACGTATTTACGAACGCGGCATACGTAGCACCTCCTTGGATTATCGGCCTTTCGATTTCGAGATACAAACCGAAATTGGCTTTCGTAATTCCCGTATTGGTCTTCGCTTGGACTTTCTTTATGTTCTTCTCATCCCTTATAAGTCCGATTTTATACCTGACGATCTCATACGTTTCGGTTTTGATTGTAATTTTGGCACTACAAAGGGTGGTCGAAAATGAGGGTGTATCGGGTTAAGCTCGGATATCAGTCCGATTCCTCTGGAGGATTCGGGTTCGGAATGATGATGCTGTTTTATCCCATAATAGCGTCGATTATAGCGACTGGATGCATTTACGCGGCGTATCTTAAGGGTGTTTTCGATGAGGAGGATGAAGATAAGGCCTGAATTCTTCGGCGGGATTATTTTCGATCCTATTCATAGAATAACGGCTTACGTCGATAAGGATTTCATGAGAAGATTGGGTTACGAGGAATTTCCAGGTCTGGATCATCTAACCGCCCCGGAGGTCGTTCACGTGGAAGTTACGACGAAATGCAACCTCGAATGCAGACACTGTTACACGACGCCGAGGGAGGAGTTGAGCTTGAAGCAGTTCGAAGAGCTTATAGATCTGCTTGCAGAAATAGAAGTATTCCAAATAGCCTTCGGCGGAGGAGAGCCTTTTTGCAGGGAAGACTTTCTGGAAATAGCGAGATACGCATACGACTGCGGGATAGTTCCGAACGTGACGACGAACGGGGTTGCGATAAGAACGGACAGGCTCGACATATTCGGGCAGATAAACGTATCGCTCGACGGGGCGGACAGGGAAACGTATCTTAGGGTTAGAGGCTGTGATACGTTTCATGAAGCTCTGAATGCGATAAAAACGCTTGCTGGAAGCTACGATGTCGGAATAAACGTAGTAGTTACGAGGCACAACTTCGATAAGCTACACGAGATAATGAAACTCGCTGAGGGGTTGGGAGTTACCGAAGTAATGCTGATAAGGTTAAAGCCCGTAGGCAGATGCAGAAACGTTTACGATGATCTGAAGCTGACGAAAGAACAGCTTAGCAGATTCGACGAAACTGTCAGATCCCTTTTGAGCTACGAAGTTCCGCTGAAAATAGATTGTGCGTTCATGCCCTTTCTAACACCGGACGAAAACGTTCTCATCGGAATGCAGGGTTGCGACTGCGGAATTTCGAGCTTGGCCGTTAAGTCCGATGGAACTGTAACTCCATGCAGCTTTCTAAATCAAAAGCTGGGTTTCTGGTGGGAGATAAAAAGAATTTGGCACGAAATGAAAGAATACCGTGACGTAAATCCGTGTCCCGATTGTTCCAAAGCTCCCGTATGCAGAGGAGGATGCAGGGTTTTCTGGACGAACGGAATGGACTCCGAGTGTCTCAAAAGTATTTCTCCGCTCTCTCGAGAGCTTTAGCGACTAAGAGCGAACAGTTCTTCACGTCTTCGAGATCTACCACTTCTACGGGACTGTGGATGTACCTCGCCGGAACGCTTAATACTCCCGTGGGAATTCCCGCCTTCGTTAGGTGTATGGCCGTAGCATCCGTTGTTCCACCCTCAGCAACCTCAAGCTGGTAAGGGATTCCGTGCTTCTCTGCGGTTTCTCTCAACCACTTGAGAACGTTCTTCGATGCTATAAGACCCCTACCGCCCGCATCGACTACGGTTATCGCCGGTCCTTTCCCGAGCTTTATGTCCATGTGTGCAGATTCCGCTCCAGGGAAGTCGGTCGCGACGCATACATCCACCGCAATAGCAACATCCGGTTCTATCGCGAAAGCGGAAACCCTTGCACCCTTAAGCCCAACCTCCTCCTGAACGGTTCCTACTGCATAGATCGTGGCGTCGCTCTTAGTTTCCTTCAAAGCCTTAATCATCACCGCAATCCCAACCCTGTCGTCCAAGGCTTTTCCCGTCACCTTGCCCCCTCCCAAATCGACGAGCTCTCTGTCTATTGTTATCGGAGTTCCCACCTCTATTCCCATCTCCAATACCTCCTTCCTACTCCCCGCTCCGACGTCTATGAACATGTCCTTGAATTCGATCGCCTTCTTTCTCTCATCGTTCTTCATCAGATGCGGGGGCTTGCATCCTATGACTCCGTAAACCTTTCCCCTACTCCCGTGCAGTATCACCCTCTGACCCAAGGCGATCTGACTGAACCATCCGCCGATTGGTGTAAAACGGATGTATCCCTTTTCGTCGATGAACTTCACCATGAAACCTATCTCATCCATATGTGCCGCTATCATTTCCTTGAACTCACTACCATTCCTAATACATATCACGTTGCCGAGCTTGTCCACCTTTATCTCGTCCACGTAATCTTCGAGCTCAGCTTTGATTATCTCCCTGATGTCGTCCTCGTAACCGCTTATACCGTGCGCGTCGCTCAACTTCTTTAAAAGAGATTTGATCTCCTCCATGTTCTCCGATCTGCGTGGAGTAAGAAATAAGTTGCGTTCATCATACGTGTTCCATGCACAGGGAAGGACACGTAGGCTTCTCTCTGATAGTTTTGGCAATTATAATGCATATCTTCCATTGCTGGGATTTAAAAACGGCCACAATAGCTTTGGGATTCTCGACCTTTCCCGATATAGATTTGAAGATGGGAATAGCACACAGAAAGTGGACTCACAGCATAGCTTTCGCGGTATTAGTTGGTTTGGTTTTCGGATACGTAACGAAACTGTTTGGATTGGGGTTTGAAAGTGGATTCTGGGGAGCCTTCGGTGGAACTGTTCTCCACATAGCTGGAGACCTCTTAACGTATCAACCGTTTGCGCTCCTCTATCCTATCTCGAAGAAGAAAATGGCATTGGGTTTGTTCAGATCGGACAACGTTTTAGCGAACAAATTCATGCTTATATGCGGATGTATCGTCTTCATTTACTTATACGCCAAAGATTTCGGAATCCTTTTAACCTTTCCGAGAAACCCGTTTCGATGAGAAAGGCTCTACTGATAGCATTGGCCATGCTAATGATATGCTGTTCAGGAGTGGAGAAGAACGGAACTGTTCCTAATGTAAAGGTATCGGAGATGCCCTACCTCAAGCAAGTAGTTATAATGAACGTGGGAGGAGACTACAAAGCTGTCCTTTTCTTCGAGTTCCCGAATCCTTGCCACAAGATAAGGCTCAAAGAGGTCAGCTTTCAGGGAAAAGATGTAACGATAAGCCTCGAATACACTCCTCCAAAGCCCGGAACATACTGTATTCAAGTCCTGAAGAGAGAAAACATAACCGTCGACTTGGGGAGGCTTGCTGAAGGTGAATACACGGTTTTCGTAAAGGTAAACGGTTCGGTCGTTAAAGTCTTGAAATTCCGAGTATGATGACGGCCAGTAGCTCGACCGCTATCACGTAAATCCAAACGAGCGATAGGGAGATACCATATAAATATCCCACGACCGAGCTTCCGAAGAAGAAACCCAACCCGTATGCCAAGTTCAGCAGTCCGTATGCGGTTCCCCTCTTTCCCACCCCGCTCAAGTCAGCTACTGCGGATCTCATTACAGTTTCGTGAGTGGCGACGACCATACCCAGCAATACCACAGCAAAAGGACACGTGAATGAAAAAGGTATTAAAGCGGTAATCGCCGGAATTGCGAGGAGAACTTTAAGCCCCATTCTGTCGTAAGCTCTTCCCACTATTAAAGCGAACACGGCATCGACGCCCATAGCAAGAGCGTATAAAACTGGAATCAAATTGTCTCCAATTCCCGAAACCTTGAAATGGTAGGAAAGAATTTGAAAGTTTACGAATCCGGCAACACTGAGGAAGACGAAGACCAAATAAGTCCAGAAAGTTCTGTCGATTTTCGAATCGATTTTGTCCTCGAACTTTTCTGGATGCGGAACTCTAACGTATGCGTAGGCCAAAATTGCAAGCAGGATAATTACGGGAAATACCAATACTGAAAATCCAAACCTATAGCCCAACCCAAAATACAAAGCGAGGAACATGACGAAGGGTCCTAAAAACGCTCCGATCTGATCCAAAGCTTCGTGGATTCCGAATCCCTTTCCCCTACCTACTTTTTTGGTTGCAAAAGATAGAATCGTATCCCTCGCTGGAGATCTTATTCCCTTGCCAAGTCTCTCCAGAACTACAAGGAGGGCGGCTATCCTCCAATCGTATGCGAGAGCTAATAGAGGAATCGTCAGTATCAAGCTGTAACCTATGAATGTGGCGAGCCAATATCTGCCACTCCTGTCCACGAGATATCCAGAAATCAGCCTTAGTCCGTATCCGGCGAACTCCGCAAGGCCGATGATAAAACCCAAAACGAACGCACTCGCCCCTAAGGTTGCAAAAAACGGACCCAAAACACTTCTCGCACCTTCGTATGCCATGTCCCCCAACAAGCTCACGATACCCATCAGAAGTATGAACCTAAGGGGTTTCACAAAACGGGAAGGCGTAATCGATTAAAAATTCTTCGCGAATTCGGTTGGGATGAGGGTCGTTATAACGACACCATACTTTCCACCCCACATTGGGGGGGTTGAGATTCACGTTTACGAACTCGCGAAATGGTTGATGAAAAGGGGATTTGAGGTTAGAGTCGTAACTTCTTCCGGCGAAGGAGATTTCGTCGTGACAGTTCCTTCTTTACCCATACCATACTCCCCCATCCCCCTTAGATTTCCTGACGTTCGTGGAGACATCTACCATTCCCACATACCTTCTCCATTCTTCGCGAACGAAATAGCCAAAAGAATTCTTAGACCTCACGTCGTGACATATCACAACGATGTGGTCGTTCCGGAAAAAGTGAACGGGTTCAGGATCCCCGCCAAAATCGGAGCAAAGATTGAAGAGATAAACGAAAGAGTTACGATTCCGATTTTGAATTCTGCGGACGTAATAATAGCCACCACAAAAGACTACGCAAGAACTTCTCCGATTTTAAGAGAGTTCGATGTTGAGATAGTCCCTAATGCGATAAACGTCAGCAAATACGAATTTTGCATGGAAAAGGATGATTACGTCGTATATGTCGGAAGGTTGGTGGAATACAAGGGTTTGCCGATTTTACTTGAAGCTATGAAGATCGTCCAAAACGAACACCCGCTGAAACTCGTCGTCGTTGGAGATGGGGAAGATAGGAGAAGATTCGAATTTTTGGCGAGGAAATTGAACGTAGACGTTGAATTCAAAGGAAGATTACCCGAAAAGGAGAAGATAGATGCGATAAAGCGGGCAAAGGTTTTAGTCCTTCCCTCCCAATCGAGGCTTGAAGCTTTCGGGATAGTTCTCCTTGAAGCGATGGCTTGCGGAACGCCCGTAATCGCATCAAACATAGCTGGAGTTAGAGTCGTTGCGAGAGAAGGGGGTTTGGTGTTCTACGATGTTGAAGATTTGGCAGAGAAGATCTTGAAAATTGCTACGAACGAATCGATCTCGATCGCTCTGGGAAGGAGAGGAAGAAAAGCTGTAGAGGAAAAATACGATTGGAGATCGGTAATCGATAGGATATCTGACATTTACGCCAAAAGTTTATAAAGGATTACTAATTAAAATTAAAAGGGGGAGCGGCGGTGGGCGGCTTCCCGTGAGGAGGAAAGTCCCCCCACCGTCAAAAGGCGGACCCCCGCAAGGGGGTGCCCCGAGAGGGGTGGCAACGGCACAGAAACGACACCCGCTTGGGGAAACGCGATGATTCCGAAAGGATGAGGTCACCCAAGCGGGATGAAACGTGCCGACCCCGCCGGTGCAAGGCCGTCCGGCCGCTTAGACCGATGCCGCCTGAAAACAGAAGGGGGCTTACTACCGCCACTCCCCCCTGTAAACGAACTTGGTCTTGTCGTCCAAAACTACATATTCCTCAACGCCATCTTCCGCACGCTTGATGATCGGCCTGTCCAAGTGCTCCGAAATCTTCTTAAGATCGTTCTTGTCGTTCAATATGACTAAATCCGAAGCTATACGTCTGCATTCTATAAACTGCTTTTTCCTCTTGGGCTTGTTCAGCTTTGCCGAATACACGGACATCGGAAGGGTTATCGCCAAAGGTATCGCAAACAGAATTCTCGCAACGGCCACATCTACTCCGGCAAGTCTGTTCGGCTCCACGCTCTCAGAATATATCGGCTTTCTTACGACTTTTTCTACGTTGTTGAAGAATATAACCCCAACGGGACTGTTTACCAAATCTATCCTATGCTCGAATCCGCCCACCTTCGCAACGAAGAACGTTTTGGCATCTATCCTTCTAACTCCCAATTCGGAAATTATCTTCGATCTTCTTTCGTTCAAATTCCCCACATCGAGGACGAAACGTTCCGAAAAGCTTCCGTTGCTTAAGTTTCCGGATCTTTCGAATAATCTTTCCTCCCACAGCGTGTATTTCTTATTGCCGACCGTAGTTTCGTATTTTACGTATCCCGCGAAGGTGTATCCCAGAGATTCGTTTCCATTTGTTCTGTAATCGTATTCGAGCACGAAAGCCTTTACGAGCTTTGAGGGATACATTTTCATAGTTGCGTTTTCACCGTATAGGCTGTTGTTTTCCATTAAGGCCCAGTGGCTCAGCTTACCCCTCTCGATGTTGTATCCAAGTATCTTGCTCGTCGTCTTCTCAGTCGGCATGTTCCATGCTACTGCGGTTAGAGCTCCGAAAACTACTACACACGCCAGCAGAAATCCAAAAACTCGCTTATCTCCTACAATTTCTTTCATTACAACACCCTCCTACAACTACGATGAGGGATTTGGTTATCTTGGCACTGCCATCGCTCCACCGGGCTTCCACGACGACGGGAACAATGTAGGTTCCGTTGGGGATGTTTCCAACCCATCCCGTTACGTCGTGCCAGCAACCCGGTTGGACATAAAAATCTCCGCTCAAATCGAACGAAGGATCCGAACTTTTTACCGTAACCTCAACCACATCCGTAATTCCGTTTCCAACTTCGAAGGCTTTGAAGCTCGAATTCTTGCGGACGTGGATGTGATCGCAACACCTTATGGATATGTATCCCTCATCGTAATTCACAACCGCAACTTTCACCGCCCTTTCCGCTGAGTAATATGTTGCGGTTCCGAAGACCATTCCCAACAACAGTAATGCAACGAGTTGTTTCATACGAACCTCCTCCTAATTCTCAACACCTCATCATCTCCGGTAAAGTGGTAGAGTATGAGAAGAATTATGCCCAATTCACCGCCGAAGGCCATAAGGGGTAAGTAAGGGCTAATTTCGCTCATGCGAACTATCAGGTTGGATGGAAGAAGGAGGGGATACGATCTGACCAACACCTTCTCGTAATACATCCTCGTGTCTCCCGGAACGTTAACGTGAACATCGACGCTACCTTTTTCCCTCCCCATTAGAATTAGAATGTGTCTGTCCAAGCTTATCCTATCTCCAACTGGCTTAAGAGTCACTACCGCCGGAAGTAACGCTCTATTCTTTACGGTTAGGTTTCTGCTGAACTCCGAATTCGGCAGATACCACCCCTCCCTCTGACCTCCAGCGAGTGTGGAGATGTAGCCAAAACCAACCACATACCAACTTGCCACGATGGAGAACAGAACTACCGCTATCGTGAATGACGCCACAACCGCATACAGCGTCTTGTATCTCACCCTGATGAATCTGCCCTTTCTTCTCTTCTTCTTATCCTTAGTCATTAGAATCGAACCGATTATGATCAGTAAAATTGCCAGATACGGGTTAGCTCCTATGTAATTTCCAACGCCGGGTATCTTCAACGGCTTTCCGTTTATAGTCAAAACGACGCCGGCTATATCCTCATACTTCACGGGCCTAACGTTTCCGCTCTGCTGATCGGTTGCTATGTTGTTATCACCCTTTGTTATGTATCCGTCTTCGGTTTTAGCGTATATCCTGTGGACCGTCCAGTGCCCGTTCATCTTGAAGACGATTATATCCCCTACATCTCCCTTGGAGAGGGGATTTATGAAGAAAATATCGCCCTTGTTCAAGGTGGGACTCATGCTGTCGGATAGGACGTAAGACATAAACAAGGGCCTATCTAAAACGAATCCAGCCACGGATATTACTACGAAACCCAGAAAAAGAAAGGTCAAAACGTCTTTCATCGATTATCCCTCATAAAATTAATATTGGAGGGCCTACTCAATCGAGCAGGCACCCCTCCAAGCCTGTATATCTATGTTTATCTGATGCATTCCTATATCTTGGCAAGTGTTGTCGAATATGAATCCGACCTTAACAGGATTTCCGTGCTCTACGGTGAACTGTATCTGTGTACCCGGATTCGCTATCGTTGCGGTTCCGTTGTTGAGGTATTCTCCGGCAAATACCTTAACCCCACTATTCTGAGGAACCGATATCTGCACGCATATTGGGAAGTTAGTCTGATTGTTCTCCCACAGCTCGTTACTAACCTCGAACATCTCCTCAAATACGTATGTAGTGTTGTGGCTCATTCCATCTCCGTAACCGGGATAGTTAGGGTTGTTCGGGCTGATTTCTATCAGAAGTTTGCCGTTACTCATATACGCGTAGGGTTGGAGCGGTTTAAGGTCTATGAATTCCGCATCGTCCGTCGTTATGTTTATCTTGACGCTTCTATCCGCATCGTAATATCTGAAATTTGCACCCGCACCAATCGTCAACGCCAGTCCGACTATTAGCAACATAACTCCTACTATCTTTTTCATTTACATCACCTCGGCAAACAAACGTCGAGCTCAGCAGGCTGTGTTCCCAGCCTGTAGGCCTTTATGGTCATCTTCACGTTCCAGATGTCTCCCGGGCTGTCTCCGTCCGCACTAAGGTCTACGCCAATTTTCTTCTCGCTACCCGGAGTCAGCACGAAGCAGACATCTTTCTTCGCAGTATCGCTCGAAGTTGCAAGAGTTCCGTCATCCACCGAGTAGACTCCTCCATCCCTGCTGTAGAACTCGACGTTCGCTGAGCTCGAGGTTATTCTAACCACTATGGTCACATTCTCCCATAGGTCGTTGCTAACCTTGAACACTTCGTCGAAGTTGTACTCGCTCGATGGACTTATTCCGTCTCCGTATCCCGGATAGTTGGGATTGCTCGGGGAGAAGTCCAATACGAGCTCTCCGTTTTCGGATATGTATGCGTATGGCTGAATCGGCGTTAGATCGATCAATTCCGCATCGTCCGTCGTTATCTTCCAATGCACGCTTCTGCTTGCGTTGTAGTCGCTAAAGGTGGCTCCAACCCCAATTAAAAGGCTCAACGCCACCAGTGCTCCCAATATTCCCATTTTCAACTCAAACACCTCTCGACATCGATTAGTATGTTAAAACCAATAAATATAATTTAGGAAGATAAAATTAGAAACTAATTTCAGGACTTGAACTCCTTAACAAAAATTACTCAAAAATTAAACTCTATAAAAAATCTCTAAAATTTTACAACATCGCAAATTCTCTTAATTGCTCGAGTATGGATTTACCTTTCTCTGTTATCTTATAGACGTTCCTTCCGTTTACGGACAAAACTTCAACGAACTCCTTTTCTATTAAATAATTTATATAATTTCTTGCCATTTTAAAATTTATGTTCGCTTTGTATACTATTTTCGTAATGTTGGCCTCCTCAACGACTATTTCCAAGATAGCTACTATTATCTCGTGCCGTGACCTTCTACTACTTTCCATAATAACATTAGGTCTATCCTAACTCTATTTAAATTTAACCATGATTATTGTATAATTTCAATAATAATTATAATAATTACAATCGCACATACTACGGCCGAAGCTTTAAGTTCAGAATTATTCAAAAGATTTTCATGCGAGTAGAAAAGGTGTTCATGGGAATCACTCTCATATTCATGGGCTTAGCCCTGCTGATGATCTCTTCGGCAATGCATTCCGCGAACGTTCAATACGGAGGCGTGGTAATAATAGGGCCGTTCCCGATAGTCTTCGGCTCGTCGTTGGATATGGCGGTCTTCGGGATTTTTTTGGCGGTTTTCATGATTCTGATGATGCTGATGTTTCTGAGGTGGTAACATGTTGCTCGAAATAATCGCGATAGCTCTGATAGTCTTCGGAGTATTCTTGGTTTTAAGGGGCTTGACCGAATCTTATGAGGAGGATATTTTCAAAGAACCAGAATTCGAAGATTTCCTCGAAGAGGAGCACAATGAACGCGAAAGGAGGAAAAAGAAGACCGAGGTGAAGGCGGGCGGTGTCGTTTTGATAGGGCCAATTCCCATAGTCTTCGGAGAGTCTAGATTTGCTGTCTATGCCCTACTCCTGACGATAATATTGATGCTGATGGTTATATTTTTGATGTTCGCACCCTACTGGAGGTGATCGTATGATAGAGAAGAAGATAGTTTACTTCGAAAGGCCGGGAAAGCAGAACACCGAAGCAACTCTCAAACTCGCAATCGAGAGATGCGAGGAGCTCGGTATTAGGTATCTCGTCGTAGCATCTTCAACCGGAGAGACTGCCAAAAAAGCTCTGAAGATGATCGAAGGCAAGGATATAAGGCTCGTCGTAGTCACGGATCACACCGGATTCGAAGGGGAAGGTGTGAACACCATGGATCCCAAGACGGAGGAGTTTTTACGTGAGAACGGAGTTACGATAGTCAGGCAGTCCCACGTTCTCTCCGGCTTGGAAAGGAGTTTTACTAAAAAATTCGGAGGACTTTCGAGGACGGAGGCGGTTGCCGAAGCTTTGAGAGCTCTTTTCGGGCACGGGTTGAAGGTGTGCGTTGAAATTACCATAATGGCAGCCGACAGCGGAGCGATTTCGATAGAAGAAGTTGTAAGCGTTGCTGGAAGGGAAAGCGGAGCGGATACCGCAGTAGTGATAAGGCCGGCACACACGAACAGCTTCTTCAACATGCAGATAAAGGAAATAATATGCATGCCGAGGGAGAAAAGATGACCCATAAGAGCAGGGTAAATGCGAAGATTATGCAGTTTAAAGCGCCGATCATATCGCCGTTAACTCCTCCAAAAGTTCTAATAACGTAAAATCTGTATGCGAAGCATAGAAATACCACCGCGAGGTTCACAAAAATCGCACCGAAAGTAAGAGAGACGAACGTTACGAGGATTGCCCCTACGATTAAATCCCTCCTTCTCGCGAATTCCATCATGTATGATGCCATTCCGTCCCAAATGGGCTTTGTAGTCGTTAAAAGAAAAAGCATACCGAATTTCGCCATCATCTGGGAGTCTATTAAGGCGACAATGTTGTCGATTAGCTCGAACTCCTTCGTAAGAATGGCTATGTATAGAGCGACGGCCAAAACACCACCCACACCTAAATTCAGATCTTTTAAAGCCTTGAGCTTTCTATCCTTCGTTGCGAAAAAGGCGTCGCCGAAATCCGCGAGACCGTCAACGTGATTTACGCCCTCTATCGCCAAATAAACGAGGACTCCCAAAAACGGAAGATCTAAATCTTTCAAGATCAGTAGGGGAATCCCAATCAGAAAACCTATCACAGCTCCGACAAGAGGTAGAACCCAGAGGTTCCTTCTAAGCGATTCGAAACTCCTTTCATCCCTGCCTACTGGAATCGTGGTGAAGAATCCTAATGCTCCGAGAAGGAATCTCATATTACTCCTTCCAATTTCAGCAGTTCCCTCTTTATCTCCACACCCGAACTGAATCCCCCCAAACTTCCTTTGGCCACCACACGGTGGCACGGAATTATTACCGGTGCCGGATTTTTCTTCAAAGCCTGCCCAACCGCCCTCGGAGAAGTTTTTAGCCTTTCGGCGATCTCCTTGTAAGTGACGGTAGTTCCGTATGGGATACCCCTAACTTCGTCCAAAACGACTTTAACGAAATTCGAGAGTTCCGAAAGTCCGACATCGTAACTTCCAAAATCTACCCTCTCTCCTCTGAAGTATCTCTCCAAATCCGACTTCAGAGATTTTGCCGTATGGGACTGAACGTTTTCGTAGAACGGGTTATCGCTGAAGGTAACTCTGACCACGATTTCGTCCTTCAAAACTACGTTCACGAACTTTATCCACCTGACGCTTACGACTTCAAGCATCTCTACCGGCAATCTCCTTTATCCTTTCAATTCCGCCTATCTGCTTTATCACTTCCGCAACGCTCTTGGGGACGAGATTCTCCCAACTCTCCCCCTTCAGCATCCTCCTCCTGATTTCGGTTCCCTGATACTCGTTTCTGTTGTACATCTCCGTAGTTCTAACCTCGAATCCCGCCTCCTTGAACAGCCTTATGACGAGGGGGTTGTTCGAATAGACTACGTCGAAAGGGGGAACCATAGAGCAGACGTGGGAAACCCAAAGACTGTTTCTGTATATGTCCTCAAGTGGAATTATGTAAACTCTCTTTCTTAACTCGGTATCGATCTCGTCCAAAGCCTTGGCCACCATAAGCACCCTTTCTCCGGCCGTGAAGGGATTTTCGAGCGTGTGGCTTTCTTGAGCGCTTCCTATTCCGATTATAAGCTCGTCCACTTCGTAAACTATGTGCCTTATCACGTTGTGGTGTCCCAAGTGATAGGGCTGAAACCTGCCTATGAAGAACCCTCTAACCACGCGATCACCACCTCCTTCGATTCGATTATAGCCCTTTCATCCCTCACTTCGAGCGTGAGATAACCGTTATAGCTTTTGGGTATGACGTCCAAGTTTACGCATCCCCTTCCCAAAGCCAAGTGCATGTCCGAACTGCCGTCGTTGTCGTGGAGGTGGACGTTCACGACTCTGTCGAACCACTTCAAAAAAAGGTCGTGCCCTTCCCTGCAGTTGTAATGTCCTACATCGAACGTCAGCCTTAAATCCGTTTCCTCTAATAGAAACTCTATAGCGTTTTTTAGGCTTTCGTCGATGGATATGGTGTTCTCTAACGCCAAAATCTCGCTGTCGATTTTCTTGAGAAAGGAAAAGAGTTCTTCCGTAATTACCCTGTAGTTGTGCTTCGAATAGAGCTCCTTGGGAAAGACGAAGCCTCTCGCGGTTATGAATCCGGGATTCCAGCCTATGTGGAAGGTTACGACTTTCGCGTCGCATTTCTCGGCGTAGAGCAAAACCCTTCTGAGCTCTTCATAGCTCGCCCTACGCATGGTCTCGCTTATCGACAGAAAGTTCGTCGAAGTCGCGGGAGCGTGTAGAAGGACTTCGACGTCGTAGCACTCCTTTAGTTCCAACAGCTCCGCATGACTGAGATTCTCCATGCTGTATAGGGGATGATCCATTAGGATTTCGACGTGAGAAAAACCGTGATTTGAAGCGAACTCGAAAGCTTCCTTCGGTTTTTGGGCTACGTCCGGCTGGATTCCCAGTTTCATCGGGCATCGTTCGACGTCGATCTTTTGAACTTTACGGAATTCTTAAATTGGATGGAATAGAGATATCGTGATGATCGTCGAATCCTACCTTTATGAGAGGTTGAACGGGACCGTCGTCTGCAAAACTTGCATGCACAGGTGTAAGTTGAAACCGGGCAAGTGGGGAATATGTAGGGTTAGGAGAAACGAGGATGGAGTCCTTAAGGTTTACAATTACGGTCTCGTCTCGTCCGTTGCGTTGGATCCGATAGAGAAAAAGCCGTTTCACAACTTCAAACCGGGTAGTTCCGTTCTATCCTTCGGAGGCATAAGCTGTAACTTCAGGTGCAAGCACTGTCAGAACTACTCCATATCATTCGCGGATCTCAGCTACCCCTACGTTAGGGAATACACCCCCGAGGACGTATTAAGGCTTACGGAGAGCAACAGGGCGGACGGAATAGCTTGGACTTACAACGAACCGTCGATATGGCACGAATTCGCCTTGGATTCGAGCAGATTGGTTAAAGATAAAGGATACTACGTCGTTTACGTTACGAACGGATACATGAGTTTCGAAGCTGTAGATCAGTTCGAGGGAATTCTGGATGCGGCAAACGTCGACGTGAAGGCCTTCAACGAGGAATTCTATAGGAGGATATGCAAGGCCAAACTCGAAAACGTTTTGAGGTCGGTCGAATACATGCACAGGAAGGGCATATTCTTGGAAATAACCTACCTCGTAATTCCTGGGGAGAACGATTCTATGGAAGAGATTAGGGAGTTCGCGGAGTGGGTTTACGGGCTGAGTAAGAGGATTCCGGTTCACTTCTCAAGGTTCCATCCGGATCACCAGATGCTCGACAAACCTCCGACGCCCGTTTCGACTTTGGAGAATGCGGTGGAGGTTGCGAAGGATGTGGGCTTGGAATACGTTTACATAGGAAACGTCTGGGGGCACAGATTTGAAGACACGTTCTGTCCGAACTGCGGACACCTGCTGATAGACAGGGAGGGATTTTACATCGTCAAGATGGATTTGGATGGAGACAGATGCCCGGAGTGCGGTTACAGGCAGAACATAGTTCTCTGAGATCATATTTTTCCGACCTCCTCCAGACTTTCGTAAACTTGATCGGGGATTTTTATTTTGGAAGAGTAATGACTCTATAAGCATGGAATATCGATTCACAATCAAAAACACCGGAATCGTTAATACGTTCCGAAGACCAATTAAAAGCGATGGAAGCTTGGCTACTCGACGTGGATTACATTACGGAACACGGAAGGGCGGTAATAAGGCTGTGGTGTAAGGACGAGAGGGGTGTTTTCGTAGCTTACGATCGCAACTTCCTTCCATACTTCTACGTTTTGAGAGAAGACGGTAAGCCAACGGCCGAAGAGATTCTCGGTATTAAGGTTAAGACGAAGTCCGAAATCATCGCACCTCTAAAGGTC
Source organism: Archaeoglobaceae archaeon (assembly GCA_026986375.1). GTDB lineage: Archaea > Halobacteriota > Archaeoglobi > Archaeoglobales > Archaeoglobaceae > WAKM01. Next base: position 8,728 of record JALSOQ010000014.1, on the reverse strand, counting down.
GAGGAGGTAACCGTTAAGAGTTTGGGGAAGGAAGTGGAGGCTTTCAAGGTTTACGCCAGACATCCCCAGCATGTTCCGAAGCTGAGGGAAGAGATAAAGAAGTTCGCGGAAGTCAGAGAGGCGGACATCCCGTTCGCATACCGTTACCTCATAGACAAGGATCTGGCATGCTTCGACGGAATAGAGTTCGAAGGAAGGGAGAGGCACGGAAGTATAAGGAGCTACGAAATCGAGAGCGTTAAAAGGGTTGAAAAGCCGGACTTTCCAGATTTGAAGGTTCTGGCGTTCGACTGCGAGATGCTTTCCGAATTCGGGATGCCTAATGCGGAGGAGGATCCTATAATAGTGATAGGAGTGAAGTGCGGGGATTATGAGGAGCTATTTTACGGGGACGACGAGAGGGAAATAATTCTAAAGTTCGTCAACGCGATAAAGAGCTTGGATCCGGACATAATAGTAGGATACAACCAGAACAACTTCGACTGGCCTTATTTGAAGAAGAGGGCGGAGAAGCACGGAATAAGGCTCGACATAGGTAGGGACAGGAGCGAACTATCTTTGAAGGGAGGGAGACCGAAGATAGCCGGAAGGCTGAACGTCGACCTATACGACATAGCGTTGAAGATGAGCGACGTAAAGATAAAGAAGCTTGAGAACGTAGCAGAGTATTTGGGAACTAAGGTGGAGATAGCGGACATCGAGGCTAAGGATATCTACAAGTTCTGGACTAAGGGGGAGAGGGATAAGGTTCTGAGGTATGCGAAGCAGGACGTTCTGAACACCTACTTCATAGCAGAAGAGCTGTTGCCGATGCACTACGAGCTTTCCAAGTTAATTAGACTACCTCTCGACGACGTTACGAGGATGGGAAGGGGCAAGCAGGTCGATTACCTATTGCTGAGCGAAGCCCACAAGATCGGGGAAGTCGCTCCGAATCCTCTGGAGATCGAGGAGAGCTACGAGGGAGCCTTCGTCCTTGAACCGGCGAGGGGATTGCACGAGAACGTAATCTGCTTGGACTTCGCGGCGATGTATCCGTCGATAATGATAGCCTACAACATAAGTCCCGACACGCTCGTTAAAGGGAAGTGCGAAGATTGTTACGTAGCTCCAGAAGTCGGACACAAGTTCAGGAAGAAACCTGACGGGTTCTTTAGGAGGATTCTGAAGATGCTCGTCGAAAGGAGGAAGGAGATTAAGAGGAAGATGAAAATGCTGAATCCTAACTCGCACGAATACAAACTTTTGGACATAAAACAATCGGCTTTGAAGATGCTGACCAACAGCATCCTGCCGGATGAATGGCTTCCGATAATAGAAGGTTGCGAAGTGAAGTTCGTAAGAATTGGAGAGTTCATCGACGGACTCATGGAAGAGAACAGAGAAAAGGTAAAGAGGGTCGATGACAGCGAAGTCTTAGAAGTCGATGGAATAAAGGCGTTCTCGTTCAACAGAGATACCAAGACCTCCGAGATCAAGCCGGTTAAAGCTCTGATAAGGCACGGGTATGAAGGAAACGTTTACAAGATAGAATTAGAGTCGGGTAGAAAGATCAGAATAACCGAAGGACACAGCCTTTTTACGGTAAGGGGAGGAGAAATAACCGAAATTTCGGGTGGAGAAGTTAAGAAGGGCGATTTGATATTAGTCCCGAAGGTCATTCGTATCGACGAAAGGGAAGTCAAGCTCAACATTCCGAAAATCCTCTCCAAGCTTCGACCCGAAGAGACGGAAAACATCGTTCTGACGATTCCCGTGAAGGGTAGGAAAAACTTCTTCAAGGGTATGCTGAGAACTTTGAAGTGGCTGTTCGGTGAAGACGAGCGGAAGATCAGAACGTTCGATAGATACATCGCCCACCTGAAGAAGATCGGATTGATTGAGAAAGACCACGTCGATTGGAACGCCCTAAAGGCCTACAGAACTTTCTGCGAAAGGATAGCCGAGAAAGTAAAATACGATCGCAACAAACGTGAATACGTAGTTCGTTTCAACGATATAAGGGAAATTATCGATAAAATTCCGGATGCTGAGCTTGAGGCTTGGAACGTCGGCACTATTAACGGATTCAAAATGAAAGCTGTCTTTAGAATCGACGAAGACTTCAGTAAGCTCTTGGGATACTACGTCAGCGAAGGATATTCGAATGTTCAGAAAAACAGAAGAGGATACAGCTACACTGTTAGAATGTCCAATCACGACAAAGAAGTGCTGGACGACATCCAAAGACTCGCCGAAAAGTTCTTCGGAAAAGTGATAAGGAGTGAAAATTACGTAGAAATTCCCAAGAAGATAGCATATCTTATATTCCACTCTCTCTGCGGCTCCAAAGCAGATACAAAACGAATTCCGGAGTTAATATTCGTCTGTCCAGAGAGCGTCAGATGGTCTTTCTTGGAAGGATACTTCATAGGAGATGGGGACATCCATCCGTCCAAGAGGCTAAGACTCTCAACTAAAAGCGAGCTGTTGGCGAATCAGCTCGTTTTTCTGCTGAATTCCCTTGGCGTATCTGCCGTGAAAATAGGATTCGACAGCGGAGTTTACAGAATTTACGTAAACGAAAACTTGAAGTTCCTCAATTTAAAGCGTGAGAGGAATAGCTATTATTCGAATGTAGTTCCAAAGGATGTCCTGGAAGACCTCACCGGCAGGAAATTCCAGAAGAACGTGAGTTTTGGAAGGTTCAAGGCGTTGTTGCACGATGGAGGCATCGATGAAAGAGCTAAGATTATAGAATGGTTAATAGACGGAGATTTGGTGCTCGATAGGGTTAAAAATGTAGAGGTCGAGAAGCACAGCGGATGGGTTTACGATTTGAGCGTTGAGGACAACGAAAACTTCTTGGTCGGATTTGGATTAATATATGCCCACAATTCATTCTACGGCTATACCGGCTGGACTTTGGCGAGGTGGTATTGCAGGGAGTGCGCCGAAGCTACTACGGCGTGGGGAAGGCACTGCATAAAGAGGGCGATAAAAATAGCAGAGGGGATGGGATTCGAAGTCCTCTACTGCGATACCGACTCGCTTTTCGTTAAAAAAGATGCTTTAGGACTGGAAGAGCTCGAAAGGGAGGTTTCAAAGCTAATAGATGTCCTTTCGAAGGAACTGCCGATTCAGATCGAGGTGGACGAATATTACAGGACGATATTCTTCGTAGAAAAGAAGAGATACGCCGGATTGACGAAGGACGGAAGGATAATCGTCAAAGGGTTGGAAGTGAGAAGGGGAGATTGGTGCGAACTCGCTAAGAGGGTGCAGAAGGCCGTCATAGAGATAATTCTGAAGGATAGGGATCCCAAGAAGGCTTTGGATTACGTGAAGGAAGTGATAGAGGAAATAAGGAAGGGCAAAATCCCGCTCGAAGATTACGTCATATACAAGAGCCTGACGAAACCACCTTCAAAATACGAGAGCAAGCAGGCTCACGTCAAAGCGGCTTTGAGGGGAATGGAGATGGGCTATCACTATCCCTTAGGATCCAAAGTTGGATTCGTGATAGTCAAGGGAGCGGGGAACGTGAGCGATAGGGCATATCCGGTAGAGCTGATAGAGGACTTCGACGGGGAATACCTTTCCATAAGGACGTTCGCCGGAATAGACAGGAAAAAGATAGACAAGGACTACTACATAGACCACCAAGTCGTTCCGGCCATTCTCAGAATACTCGAGAGGTTCGGATACACCGAAGCTCAGATAAAGGGGACTGGAAAGCAGAAGACTCTGGACGCGTTTTTCAGTTAAATATATTAACTTCCGATGGAAGTAGGATTGTGGATCTCGAAAAGAAGTTGGCCGAAAAGGAGAGGGAACTCGAGGAGTTGAGGAAGATGCTCTCGTCCAACGCCAAGGAAGAGCTTAAGAGGGAGATTCTGAAGGAAGTGGAAGAAAGGCTGAAGGAAATTGAGAGCAGGGTCGTGGAGCTTTCGAAAACCGTCGAGAACATCCTCTCCGACATACTCTACCTAAAATCGGAACTGAAAGTGGAGAGGAATACCAAGAGGAGAGAAATCGTAGAGGTAGAGCCTAAAAAGTCGGAGGACGAAGATAAGGACGACAGCGAACTTATAGTCGTAGATTGAGATGATTCAGAGAATAAGGCTGAAGAACTTCAAATCCTTCAAGAAAGCCGAAATTTCTTTCGATTACCCGTTCGTAGCGATAACGGGTCCAAACGGGAGTGGAAAGTCTAACATAGTAGATTCGATTCTCTTCTGCTTGGGTTTAAAGCATTCGAAGGTTCTTAGGGCGGATAAACTTACGGATCTGATCAGAATAGGTTGCAACGAGGCTGAAGTGGAGATAACGTTCAAAAACGGGTTGAGAGTTAGGAGGAGAGTCAAGAAGACCGAAAAAGGATACTACAGCTACTACTATCTCAACGACAGGAGCGTAGGATATTCGGAGATCGAGAGGGTTTTGGAAGAACTGGGGGTCGTGAACGATTACAACGTAGTCATGCAGGGTGACGTTACGAGAATAGCGGAGATGTCCCCCGTTCAGAGGAGGAGGATAATAGAGGACATCGCCGGAATTTCCGAATTCGACGAGAAGAAGGAGAAGGCGTTGCATGAACTCGAAGTCGTGAGGGAGAACATAGAGAAGCTTGAGGCGATAATATCCGAGGTGAATTCGAGGCTCGAAAGCCTGAGAAGGGATAGGGAAGAAGCTCTAAGATACAAGTCCCTTTTGGAGGAGAGGGAGAAACTGCATGGATATTTGAGGGCGCACGAATATCTGAGGCTAAAGAATAGGAAGGAATCGCTCGAAAACGAGATAGAAAGGCTCGAAGTCGAGAAGGACGAGTTGGCGAGAAAGATCGTCGGAACAAACCTGAAACTTCAGGAGCTCAACGTGAAGGCTGAGGAGATTTCCGAAAGAATAGCCAAAATCGGAGATATCAGGTTGAGGGAAATACAGAGCGAAGTGATCAGGATAAACTCGGAAATAGAGGCGATAAGAAGGTCGGAGCGTATATACCTGAAGGAGATCGAAAAGCTCGAAGAGGACAGAACTAAAGCACTCCTGGAAATCTCCAAGCTAAGAGAAGAGCTCAGGAAGGTTGAGAAGGAAATGGAAGATCTTCTGATTCAGAAGGCGAGCGTTGGAGAGCTCGTGAATGAAAAAATGAGGAGAATGGAGGAGCTGAAGGCAAGACTCGACGAAATGGGGGAGAAGTTCGGAAAAATCAAGGACGAGCTCGTCGAAAAGAAGGAAACGCTCGAAAGGTTGAAGGAAAAAAGGAACGAACTCGTTAGGGAGAGGGACAGGACAATAGAGGCTTTGAGAAGAATAGGGATGGAGATAGACGACTTGGAACTTGAGAAGGAGAGAGTGAAGATAGAAAGACTTTTCGAGGAGCTAAGGGGGAAGAAGGACGAATTGGAGAGGAAGGAGAAAAGTCTCAAGGCTTTGATCGAAAGGAGGAACGAAATAGACAGAAAGATATTCTCGCTTAGAGACGAGCTCGCGGAACTTGAGGAAATAGCGAAGGGGAAGGAGATAGAGCTCGCCAAAATTAGAACCGAGCTTTCCACGGTTGAGAGGTTTTCCAGAGCTGTGGAAATAGTTCTTGAGGCGAAGGAGAAGGGTATCCTGAAAAACATCTATGGGACAGTGGCTCAGCTTGGAGAAGTCGATGAGAGGTTCGCTTTAGCTTTGGAAGTAGCGGCAGGAAACGCGCTCCAGTTCATAGTCGTAGAAACGGAAGACGATGCCGTCGAGGCAATAAAGTTCCTCAAGAGGGTTGAGGGGGGAAGGGCGAGCTTCATACCCCTCAACAAGATAAGGAACTTCGGAGTTTACTTGGATGGATCCGTTTTGAAGGAAAAGGGCGTCGTAGATTACGCCGTCAATTTGGTGAAGTGCGAAAAGAGGTTCAAGCCCGTTTTCGAGTTCGTTTATAGGGATACCCTCGTAGTGGAGGACATAGATACGGCGAAGAGGCTAATGGACGGAAGGAGGATAGTGACCCTCGACGGAGACCTCATAGAGAGGAGCGGAGTGATGAGCGGAGGTAGCGTTCAGAGGAAGAAGGGTGTTCTGCTTTCCAAGGAGTTGCTGAACAGGGAGAAGAAGATTAAAGAGGAGATAGAGGAAATTTCGAAGAGAAAGGAGGAGATTCTGGACGAGTTGAAGGGACTGGAGAATCTGAGGAGATCGATTCAGGCTGAGATAGACGAGCTGAACTTGGATGTAGCCCAAATTAAAAGCGAAATATCAGCCTTAGAATCGAAGATAGAGGAGTATCAAAAGCTTTTGGAATCCATAAAGCTGAAGCTGAACGAAAAGAGGGTGGAGATGGCCGAATTGAACTCTAAAGCTGAAAGAATAGAGGAGGAGCTTGGAAGGGTGGAGATGGAGATTTCTAAGGTCTCGAAGGAGATAGGGGAGCTCGAAAGAAGGTTGAAGGGAAGCGAGGTGGCTAAGCTGAGCGAGGAGCTCGAAAGGGTTAGGGAAGAATACTCGAGGAATAGGGAGATCCTCGTGGAAATCGAGAGCTCCCTGAAAAACGCGGAACTCAGGAGGGAGCAAATTCTCAGGTCTATTGAGGAAAGAGAGGGTGTGGTGAATAGGATCGATGCGAGGGTGGGTGAGATAAGAAAGGAGATCGAAAGGGGAAAGGAGAAGGTAAAAGAGTTGAAGAAGGAATTGGAGAGGCTGAAGGCGGAGGAGGAAAAACTCGGGAAGGAAGCTAAAGCTCTGAGGGAGGAGAGGGACAGGATTCTGGACGAAATCAGGAGGCTTGAGAAGGAGAAGGACAGAGCAGAATTCGGAATAAGATCAATTGAAGATAGAATTAAGGCGAGGAGAGAGGAGCTCGGGAGGATTTGCAGAGAGCTCGAATCCTTGGGGGAAGTAGAGTTGGAGGATCTCCCACCGGTCGAAGTAGTTGAAGAGAGGTTGAGAGAGGTGGAAGCTGAGCTTTCCGAATTCGGAGATGTCAACATGAAGGCAATTCAGGAGTTCGAGGAGGTTAAGGCGAGAAGGGACGACTTGATGGAGAAGAAGAGGGTTTTGGAGAAGGAGAGAAGGGAGATAATAGAGAGGATAAGGAGATACGAGAGGATGAAGAGGGAAGCTTTCTTCAAAGTCTTCAACGCGATAAACGAGAACTTCAGGGAGGTAGTCAGGGAGCTTGCCGACGGGGAGGGGGAGCTTTATTTGGACGGGGAAGATCCATTTTCGAGCGGGTTGCACATAAGGTTTAGGCCGTTCGGTAAGAAGGTTCAGAAGATGGAGGCTATGAGTGGGGGAGAGAAGAGTCTGGCCGCACTCGCTCTGATATTCGCGATTCAGAGGTTCAAGCCGGCACCTTTCTACGTTTTCGATGAAGTGGACATGTTTCTTGATGGGGTGAACGTCGGCAGGGTCGCCAAGATGATAAAAAAGCTTTCGAAGGACGCTCAGTTCATAGTGGTGTCTCTCAGAAAGCCGATGCTTGAGATGGCGGATGCGGTGATAGGAGTTACGAGGGGGGAGGACTCATCGATCGTGACGGCGATCCGATTGAGATAATCGTGGACATGGCGAAGAAGGGGGAGATAGATCCCTGGAACATCGACGTAGTGGAGCTGGCGGACAAGTTCCTTAAGAGGGTTGAGGATCTCAGGGTTTCGGCGAGGGTTCTGCTTTACGCCGCAATTTTAGTCAGGATGAAGGCGGAAGTGATAGTGAGCGAGGCTGTAGTGGAGGACGAACCCGAAATATCGGACGTAGATTACGTAGATGCTGAGTTCGATTTCCACATAGACGAACCCGTAGTAGAAAGGCCGAGGAGACCGAAGAGATACACCACTCTGCAGGAGTTGATAAGAGAACTCAGGAAAGCGGATATGCTGATTACAAGGAGAAAGAGGAGAAGGATACGAGCGGAGTTGCCGAAAGCCGAGGTTTTGGAGGCTCCGCACGAGGAGGACATAGAGGAGATCGTCACGAGGGTTTACGAGGAACTGCTGATGGAGTTCAGAAGTAGGAAGGAGGTCTCATTTTTCGAGTTCACGGAGGGTTTCGACAGGAGGAGGCTGGTTTCATACTACGTTTCGATACTCCATCTGGCATACAGAGGGAAGATAGAGTTGATTCAGGAGAAGTTTTACGAAGATATAAAAATCAAACCGCTCAGCTGATTGTATGGATGTGAGGATCGTGGAGGCTATTCTGTTTTCGGCTACCGAACCCCTCTCGCCCATAAGCATCGCGAGGATCGCCAAGATGAGCGTTAAGGAAGTGGAATCCGCCCTAAAAAAACTGATTGAAGAGTATTCCTCAAGAGATTCGGCCATAGAAATAGTTAGGGTGGGAAACAAATACCTGATGAGGGTGAAGCCGACCTATCAGAAGTTCGTCGGAAGGTTCGTAGAGAGCGAGCTCGATAAAGGTTGCCTAAGAACCCTCGCCGTAATTGCGGTAAACCAGCCGATAGAGCTAAGCAAGCTGGCGAAGATAAGGGGAAACCGCTGTTACGAGCACGTTAAAAGGCTTGAGGAGATGGGGTTCGTGAAGGCGGAAAAGAAGGGAAGGACGAAGGTTCTGACGACGACGAAGGACTTCGCGGTTTACTTCGGATTGAAAGTCGATAGTCCGGAGGAGGTTAAGAGAGCTCTCAAATCGGATTTAGAAAAATATATAAAAATAATTAACCCTTGAACATCTCGTTGTAGCCCTCAGCGAGTTCTACGTTGACGTGAACTACCGCCTTGTTCGTGTTCTTGAACGGGTAGTC